>JBKDAN010000060.1:0-24068 GCA_046316615.1 Phycisphaerae bacterium | reverse complement strand
TGCAACAAGCCGCCTTGTGGGCGGCTTGCAAACACGAATGGGCGCAACAGGATTCGAACCTGTGACCTCGGCTATGTGACAGCCGCGCTCTAGCCAGCTGAGCTATGCGCCCGATGGGTCGAGAGTATAGCGGCGTGGGTCCCCGCTGACAAATTGACCCGCCAAATCGACTTCGGAGAACGACTCACGGCCGCGTTGGTGCCGTCGGGCCACTCAGTCCAGACGAGCTTTGAGTCCAGGCACTCAGCGAATGTCGTAGTTCAGCCGCCCGTGCTTTTCGGCTCGGCTGATCACGTCGCTCGCCCACAGGCCAGCCAGCACAAACTCCACGCAGCTTGCACGCACCGCGGCGTTATCGCTGGCATTCACTTCAAAGGCCTTCTCCCAGACTTTGGGCACGCGTTGCAGCACCTTGCCATAGTGCTCGCTGGGTAGCATGTCGCCCACTTCAATCTTCACGCCTTTCGCGAACACATCGCCAATGTCCGCCAGTCCGTGCTTGCTGACGTATTCGGCAAAGACGGTCTTCACCGCTTCCGCGAAGATCGCATCGAGGGCTTGCTTCTCACTCAGCTGATGGCTGCCCATCAAATCCAGTTCAAGCTTGCCTGTCGCGCTGCTGTGGAAGTGGGCCAGGTCGCTGATGCGCGGCACTGCGGGACTTTCCTTCAGCACAATCGCGCGTCGCTGTGCATTGGCGATCATCGTCTTGTAGTTTGCGATCGAGAATCGCGCCGACACGCCACTGGCATGGTCCACGTACTTGCTTGCGCGGGCCGCGATCGAAAGCTGCTCGACAAGTTCCTTCATGAATCGTGGCACGATCACATCTCGTGACGTATCGCCCGCCGCAGCTTCCATGATCTCAATCCCAAGGTCGCGCTGCCTGGGATAGTGCGTCTGGATCGTCGCTCCGATGCGGTCTTTGAGCTGCGGAATGACCTTGCCGCTGCGGTTGTACGTGCTGGGATTGGCGCTGAACAGTACAAGCACGTCGATGTCGAACTTGATCGGGTAGCCGCGAATCTGCACATCACGTTCTTCGAGAATGTTGAACAGACCCACCTGTACGAGATCATCGAGATCAGGCAGTTCGTTCATCGCGAAGATGCCGCGATGCATCCGCGGAATGAGGCCGAAGTGCAGAGCTTCCTCGGTGCCCATGCTTGTGCCGCTGAGGAGCTTCGCCGGATCAATCTCGCCGATGATGTCAGCGAATTTGGTACCCGGTGCCAGTCGTTCCACATAGCGATCGCTGCGATGCCACCACGCGATCGGCGTCTGATCCCCAAGCTTCGCAATCGCGTCCTTGCCTTGTCGCGTGATGGGTGCAAACGGGTCCTCATGCACAGGTGAAACACCCGTGCCAGCCTTCGCGTGTGCGGTCGCTGTGTCGATGTAGGGTGTCCACTCATCCAGAAAACGTGCGAGCAGCCGCATGATCTTGCTTTTGGCTTGTCCCTTCTCGCCAAGGAAGAGCATGTCATGCCCCGCGAGCACAGCATTCGTGATTTCTGGAATCACAGTGTCTTCGTACCCGACGATCCCCGGGAACAGACTGTCACCCGCACGCATCGCGCCGATGACGTTGGCACGAAGCTCCGCTTTCACGCTTCGGCTGCTCCAGCCGGACGAGCGGAGTTGAGCCAGTGTGGAGACGGTGGGGGGCGTGGTGGACACAGTGGGCATGTTTGACATGGCGTGAAGGGGGAATCCGCTATGCTGACGGTGGAGAAGTGCTGACGACTTGTGTTCGTCAGCCGCTCGATATTCGATGCCGGAGATTGCCATGCGATTCTGGGCAACCGCGATAGCGATCGTGACAGCCACAACGACTTTGGCGGGACCTTTCGATATCGAAGGCGCCAAACCCGACACGGCGCTCGTGCTTGCACCGGGCAGCGATGCCGCCGGAACCAACCCCGCACACCCCGCCATGGTGCTTCGTGAGCACGGTGTTCGAGCAGTGCTCACGGGTGAACACGTGCGCTTGCTCGGTCGTGTTGGCACAACCAAACGCATCACGATGCCGGCGGATGCAAGCGTCTGCTTGCGACTGCGCATCTTCGCCGCTGGTGTCTCCAAAGCGATCGATGTCCTTCGCGACGGTAAGGGCCAGTTCCTCATCGCTGCGGATGGACCCACGCAAACGCACGCCATGGTGCTGAACGATGACGCATTCGCGCAGGCCATGATTCCCATCATGGGCTTCGCGGGTTCGCTCACTTCGCATAACGACGACCCGCAGCCCGGTCACACGACACGACTTGCCGGCCCTGCGCTGACGCCCTCACTCGTGTTGCTGGACGGCCCAACGCTCAAAGCCCGCTTCACGCACGCCGGAGTCGCGCTCGATGCGACCACACGCAAGATGCAAGACGAAGCCGTGATCGTGCGCCTGCCAGCAAAGATGGATCCGAAGATCGCACGCGGTCTTGTCGTCTACGTACACCCCGGTCCGCAGGCCGTCATTCCCGAAGCGATGTTCCCCGCGCTGGATGAACTTGGCTTCATAGCCGTCGCTCCAGAAAACGTGCCCAACGATCGTCATCGCGTCGATCGCATGCAGCTCACGCTCGATGCCATCGCAACCGCGTGCGGTCGTTACGTGATCGATCTCGACCGCATTTACGTCACAGGCGTCTCAGGCGGCGGCAAGATCGCATCCCATACATGGGCATGCGCTCCCGACATAATCGATGGCGTCGTGGCGATCGTGGGCGTGGGCAGTTATGAAAACATGAAGCGCAGCGACGGCAAGTACTGGCGCGGCGACTTCGAGAAACCGCTTGGGGCGCAGTTTCGTCAGCTCAAGCTCGGTCGACTCGCCGCGATCACCGGCAGCGAAGACGCTAACCAAGACTACATCCGCCGAGCCCTTGCGATCATGAAGGGTGACGGGCTGACCGTTCGTCTGGACGACCTCGAAGGCATGGGCCACCAGATGGCGACGCCCGAACGCTTCGCAGACTCCCTTAGTTGGGTGGATGAGCCAGCACGCACCAAACGAGAGCAGGCGGTCGCGCGGGCGTCGGAACTGATGACTGGCCTGCGAATCGCAAAGCCGACCGATGTGGAAGCAATCGCCGTCCAGCGAGCAGCATTAGCGCAAGTCATGCAACTTGCCCCATTCTCGGAGCCAGCGTGGGAAGCAGCGGAACTCTGGTCGCAGGTCGGAGCCGATTGAACAGTTGCCGGAGGCCTCGCAGTTGCTCTTTGGGGGGCGTCGTGGTAGGCTTGTCCCACGCGCGAACGGGTTGTTCGCTTCTTCGCGGAGATGTGAGATGCCGGACCCGACGCCCAACAAGCCCCAGCAGCCCAAGCCCGCGTCCCCTCGTCAGAGTGGCGAAATGGGCATTGACCCGGTCATGGCTGAACTGGTGAAGAGCAGCGCGCAGGCCACGTCAAAGACGTGCCAGCAGTGCAAAGCCTTCCTCCAGCCCAACGCCGTTATCTGCACAACCTGCGGCTACAACCTGCAAACCGGCAAGACCATGGGCACGCAGGTCGTCCGTGAGAAAGCTCCAAAGGCCGCCAAGTCGCCGTCTGCCGCGAGCAACTTCGAGAACCCTCTCACGGCGGAAACGCCGTGGGTGTTCTTCATCGTGTATCTGGTACTCGGTATCGCGCCGGGCGTCCTGCTCATGAACGAATCAACGGAGCAGTTCGGCTACGTCGCGGCTGGCATTTTCAGCTTGGCCAGTCTGGTGCTCGCCATCTTCATGCTCGTTGTTGCATTCCGCGAAAGCATGGCGCAGGGTCTGGCGATCATCGTCTGCTGGCTGCTTTCATGCTTGATCGTGCCGGCGTTCTACATCCTTTACTACATCTTCTTCAAGACAGAGGACCCCCGCATCAAAGGTGGCTACGCGGGCCTCGTGCTTGGCTACATCATCACGCTCTTCCTCGCGTGGGACAAGCTCGCTGCCATGCAGAAGTAACTCGTGGTGGCACGCGATCTTGCGTCATCAAGCCACCTGCTTTAAGACATCGCCACGTCGACGTCTACAAGCGCCTGCGAGCGTTCAAGACGCCGACACACCCTTGATCTCCCGAAACGCCTCGATCGCGCGTTCCCGTGTCTTGCTGAGATCAACCAGCGGCTGCGGATAGTCAAGGCGCGACCGAAGCAAGCCTGGAATGGTCCACGGTTCGTGGATCGCGTCACCTTCAACCTCTCGCAGTTCAGGCACAAAGTGTTTGATGTACGTGCCATCTGCGTCAAACTTCTGGCTCTGGCTGATCGGGTTGAAGATGCGGAAGTAGGGGGCCGCATCCGTGCCCGTACTGGCACTCCACTGCCAACCGCCGTTGTTGCTCGCAAGGAAGCCATCAACCAGGTGCTGCATGAAGAACTTCTCGCCGACGTGCCAGTCGAGGAACAGGTTCTTCGTAAAGTACATCGCGACGATCATGCGCACGCGATTGTGCATCCACCCCATTTGCTGCAGTTGCCGCATGCCGGCGTCCACGATGGGCACACCGGTCCGACCGTGCTTCCACGCATCCAAGTGCTTGGGATTTTCGTTCCACGCAATCGCTTCCGTCGCCGGCTGAAACGCGCGGTGCATGCACACCCGCGGGAAGCCGACCAGAATGTGGATGTAAAAGTCTCGCCACAATACTTCACTGATCCAATGTGTGATGCCTTCGGGCCCGCTGTCAAACGGGCTTGTGTTGTTCTTGCGGGCATGTGTGTTCGCTTGCACCGCCGCCACAATGCACTGGCGAGGCGAGATGGCCCCGATCGTCAGGTACGGGCTCAGCATGCTGGTACCGCGAATGCCGGGAAAGTCGCGCTGCGCCTTGTACGGTTCGACGTGCTTCTCAGCAAAGGTCCGTAGTTGCGACAGAGCGTGCTTCTCGCCACCGGGCCAGAACTTGGGATCAACTGAGCTCTCAAAGCCTTCAACAACTGCAGGTACTGCATCAGGCGTACTCACCATGCCGTGCTGCTTGCGGGGCACGGGAAACTCCTTCACGCCGCCCTGCGACGAAAGCAGCTTGTACGACGCCCGCTTGAACGGGCTATAAACCGTAAAGAACTTGCCTTCGCCTGTGCGTACATCACCCGGTTCGATCAGGCACTGGTCGCTATGGGCGAACACCTTGCCGCCCGCCTTCTGAATGAGCGCCGCGGTCTTCTCATCGCGACGCACCTCATCCAGCTCGTACTCCTTGTTGTAGTGCAGCGTGTCGCATCCAAGCTCCTTCATGGTCTGAGCTACAACGCCCGGTACATCTGCAATTCGGTCCGCCACTCGCACTTTCAGTGCTATGTTGTACTGTCCAAGCGCATGCGACAGCTCCGCAAGCGTCCGGAGCATCAGATCAACCTTGGCTGGCGCATAATCGTGCTGCTTCCACTGGCCCGGGCTGACGACAAAGAGCGCAACGACACCACCATCGCTTGCCTTCGCGGCATGAAACAGCGCAGCGTTATCAAGTGTGCGAAGATCGGAACGGAACCATACCAAAGCGCGCATGCGGTACCTCGTCGTGAGTGCGAGCGGACGAGCCGCACGCGTTGGTGTGGTTTCGTACCGGCGGACTTTCGGGATTTACCACGGCATGCGACAAACAGCCCACAAACAGCAATTTTCAGGCAAACAACCCACGCGGAGTCGGTGTGCCCGGTGCCCTACTGGCGACGTATGTGCGCCCGCTGGCTTCGCTGTCCGAGCGAGGCCGATCAATAGCGCCAATCCCGAACTTCTCCCGCAATTTCTTGGCCGAAACAGTGATCTGCTGCACGTTGGTTTCACCGAACCGGTCGAGGTTTCCAAGAATCTGCGCCATGCGCGGGTTCTTCGCGAACCTATCGCGGTGCCGATGCAGGAAGTCCCAGTAGAACACCGTAAACGGACACGCGTCGTCGCCCGTTCGCTTGGACGGGTCAAGCTTGCAGCCCGTGCAGTAGTTGCTCATCTTTTTGATGTACTGTCCGCTGCTGCAGTAGGGCTTTGTCCCCACGACAGGTTTCTTGCTCGCCGTGCCATCTGCGTGCATCACCATGCCCAGCGTGTTTGGCAGCGTCACCCAGTCAATCGCGTCGACGTACATCGCCAGAAACCAGTCGCTTACCGCGCGCGGGTGCACGCCGCTCGTCAGTGCGAAGTTACCCATGACCATGAGACGCTGAATGTGATGCGCGAATCCGCTGTCCACGACCTGCGACACAGTTTCACGCAAACATCGCATGGGCGTATCGCCCGTCCAGTAGAAACTGGGCAACGCTCCGTGCTGCTGCAGGTAGTTGCGCTGGTTGTACGTTTCCCCCTCAAGCCAGTACACCCCGCGAATGAACTCGCGCCAACCGATGATCTGTCGAATGAACGCTTCCACGCTCTGCAGCGGAGCCTGCCCCTTGGCATGCGCCGCCAGCGCGGCCTCTACGCACTCGCGCGGATCAAGCAGCTTCAGGTTGAGCGCTGCTGAAAGCCCGCTGTGATACAGCACGGGTTCGCCCGTCCACATCGCATCCTCATAAGGTCCAAAGCCCGCGAGGCGATGCTTCACGAAGTCCTTCAGCGCAACGAGCGCGTCCGCACGCGTCACGGGCCACGCGAACTGCGCAACATTGCCCGGCAGCCCGGGCAGCTTCGCCTGTACCACGCGAATCACATCACGCGTGATGGCATCTGGTTCAAATCGCACCGGCCGCTTGGGACGTGGGCTCGGCCCGGTCTTGCCAAAGGAAAGGCGATTCTCATGGTCATAGTTCCACGTGCCCGACAAAGGCGTCCTGCCGTCATCTTCCATGAGCACGGACAGGCGCTTTCGCTGTTCACGATAGAAGTACTCCATCGTGAGCTCTTTGCGTCCCTTCGCCCACGCCGCAAACTGCTCATGCGTGGTCAGGAAGTGATCATCTGCCCGCACCTCCACCGGCACGCCGAGTGTCTTGTTCCACTGCTGCACCATCGCTGCAACTCGATGCTCTCCCGGCTGCATCAGTACAACGCGCTGGGGTGACATCTCGGCAGCCGCTCGCTCCACTTCATGCGAGAAGTTCTGCGTGTTCGTCGCATCGTCCAATTCGCCATACCACACACGCACGCCGCGCTCACGCAGTTCCGCCGCAAAGTGCCGCATGGCTGACAGGAACAGCACCGTGCGCGCGATGTGGCTTGGCACGTGCGTGCTTTCCTCGCACACCTCCATCATCACCACCACGTCCTGCTTCACGTCCATGTCACGCAGCGCGGCGGACTGATGACTCAACTGATCGCCCAGAACGACAATCATGTTGCGGACGGAGCGATTGATTCGTTGGCGAGTCGTCATGTTGCGAAAGTTCCGTCCTGCGTGAGCGACCATACAATCACGCAGCCCAGCACAGCACGGCTTGACCAGCAGACTGTCCGCAGCCAGTTGCTCTCGACCAGACGCGCGATCGCCGCCGCGTCACCCGCTTGCAGGCGTCCATGCAGGGGCACCTGCCAGAGAAACGTTGAAAGCCAGTTCACAACCAGCGTCACGCCGCCTGCGATGACAAGCCACGTCGGCAACGGTGCACGCAGCACGATCAGCGCGATAAATGCAGCAGCTTCAACCAGCATGAGCGGCGCGACGACAGGCGTTATGCGTGTCGCATGTCTCGCGGCATAGGACGGCAAATCATCCGGGCGAACAAGATGAAACGCTGGATACACCACAAGCTGCACAATCCACAGCACCCCAGCCATCGCACACGCCGCTGCCGCATGGACTAGAGCGATCATCATGATCATCGCGGGATTCGCCACGTCCACTCTTCGCCTCCCAACCCTTGGCAGATGCTCGCTCGCACCCAAGCCGTACTGTCACGCTCCAGCTATCCAATCATCCCCCATGCCGCGAAGGTCCCCAAAGTCCGTGTCGCCGCCGACCGACGTCGGCCCGATGCCGACGCCTCTCGCCCGGATTGAGGCATGGTTCGCGCACAATCGCTGGACGCCTTGGCAGTTCCAGCGTGACGCGTGGTCCGCATATGCCGACGGCAAGAGCGGACTTGTGCAGGTGCCAACGGGAAGCGGCAAGACCTATGCCGCCTTTCTCAGCCCGCTCATGCAGCTCATGGCCGAAGACCGGCGCACGCCGCTCGACGCATCGCGTCTTCGCATTCTCTACGTCACACCGCTTCGCGCGGTCACGCGAGACATCGAACTTGCGCTCAAGCGACCGGTAGACGATCTGAAGTTGCCCTTTCGAGTCGAAAGTCGCACAGGCGACACAAGCAGCGCGACACGAGCAAAGCAGCGCACGCGCATGCCCGAAGTGCTCGTCACCACGCCCGAAAGTCTCGCGCTGCTCCTCACGCGTGAAGACGCAGCGGATCAGTTCTCGCAGCTTGCTTGCATCATCGTGGATGAATGGCACGAACTGCTCGTAAGCAAGCGTGGCACGCTGCTTGAACTCAGTCTCACGCGACTTCGCGAGTTCGCGCCGTCCATGCGCACGTGGGGCATGTCCGCCACACTTCCCAATAGCGACGATGCCCTCCGCACCCTCGTGGGTACGCAAGACCAGAACGCCGTCGTCGTCCGTGGCGACATGTCGCGTGCCATCAACGTTCGCGCCATCATTCCGGATGATCTCTCGCGACTCCCGTGGGCGGGGCATCTGGGCCTCAACATGCTGCCCGACGTGCTCAAGGAGCTTTCGCTCGATGTACCCACGATTGTCTTTGTCAATACACGTTCGCAGTCTGAACGCTGGTTTGCCGCCATCTCGTTTCAACGTCCCGACTGGGTTGACCGCATGGCCCTGCATCACGGCAGTCTTGACCGTGAAGAGCGAGAACGTGTCGAAGCAGGCCTGAAAACCGGTGACATTCGCATCGTGGTCGCTACCAGCAGTCTTGACCTTGGCGTCGACTTCTCACCTATCGAGAAGGTCGTTCAAATCGGCTCACCCAAGGGCATCGCACGCGTCATTCAGCGAGCCGGACGCGCCAGCCACCGTCCCAACGCGGATTGTGAAATCGCCTGTGTCCCCACACACCATCTTGAGTTGGTCGAGATCGCCGCCGCGCGTCAATCCATCGCAGCGGGTGAGGTAGAGGCGCGCCACGCAATGTCTGCTCCGCTCGACGTGCTCGCGCAGCACCTGGTCACGTGCGCGTTAGGCGGCGGCTTTCGCGAAGATCAGTTGTTCGATCACGTGCGCCGCGCATGGAGCTATCGCCACCTGAAGCGTGAAGAGTTTGGTTGGGCCATGCATCTAGTCTGTGAGGGCGGCGTCCTGCACGCCTATCCGCAGTTTCGTCGTATCACCCGGTGCGAAGATGGCGTCTGCCGCGTCCTCAACAAACGCATCGCCCAGACGCACCGCATGAACGTCGGCACAATCGTGGCGGATGGCACACTCGATATCGTTTACAACACCGGTCGCCGACTGGGCACCATCGACGAGAACTTCATCACCAATCTGAGAGCCGGACAGCGATTCGTCTTCGCAGGCAAAACGCTGCAATTCATCGAGATTCGCGACTGCGTGGTCTTCGTCAAGCCCGCCACAGGTAACGTCGCGACGACGCCCATTTGGGCGGGAACGAAACTTCCCATCAGTGAAAGCCTCGCCGCCGGCATGCGTGATGCGCTTGAGCAACTGTGCGCGGGTGTCGCCGACAGCGCTCCCGCCGAACTGCTCGCCGCCCGCCAACTCGCCCAGACGCAGTTGCGTTTCTCTCGCATACCCGCCCACGACGAACTGCTCATCGAAACGGCTCAGTCGCGCGAAGGCTCGCATCTGTTCGTCTTTCCCTTCGAGGGCCGCCTCGTCCACGCCGGGCTCGCCGCGATTCTCGCCCTTCGGCTCGCGCGCCGCGTGCAGGGCAGCTTTTCCATCTCCGTCAACGACTACGGCCTGGAGATCCTCAGCGCCGAGTCATATCCGTTTAAGGAGCTCTTTGGTCCCTCGCTCTTCAGCAGCGAGTCACTCACTGACGACGCGGCTGCCAGCGTCAACATGAGCCAACTCGCCAAAGTCGCTTTCCGCGAGATTGCCCGTGTCGCCGGCCTGGTGCTTCAGAACATTCCTGGCGCAAAGAAGACGGGCAAGCACGTGCAGGCCAGCAGCACACTCATCTTTGATGTGCTGGCACAGTTTGACCCGCAGAACATGCTGCTCGAACAAGCCCGACGAGAAGTCCTCGACCGCCATTTTGAAGGCTCACGTCTGGGGCGCTGCATGAGTCGCCTCGCCCAAGCCAAGATTGTTATGGTCGAGACGCAGAGGTTCACTCCGCTTTCGTTCCCCTTGGTGGTTGAGCGTGAAGCAGCCAAGTTAAGCACTGAAGATGTCCTTGCCCGCCTTCGCAAGATGCGCGAGCAGTGGGGCGTGGCCTGAGCGCGTTAGCCGATCACACGTCGCCGCTGCTTCACGTAGTCCCACACCACATACCGGTCCAGGTCGCGCCCGCCCGTAAAGAAGACCCGCCCTTGTGTCGTTTCCGCCAGGCGATGCGCGAACTGAATATCTTCGCTTGATTGGCTCCAGCTCGGCAGCAGGAAGATGTTGATCGTGATGCCTGCTCGCTTGCACAGCATCGCTTCCCGCATCGTGGCCTGCTCCGTCAGCGGGTCTGGTGGGTACAGGAAGTACAGATCCTTGCCCTCAAAGTGCGCTGTGGGCAATCCATCCGTTATCAGCATGATCTGACGATTGGGCGTGTCCTGTGCGGTCAGTGCCTGCCGTGCCAGTTGCAGCGTGTGCTGAATATTCGTGAAGTGCTGGGGCAACTGCATCTCGCTCATGCGCGGATTGCTCATGTCCGCCTTCAGCCTCACGCGAGGCGCATGAATGCTCACGGGCTTTGGCAACATCATGGGCACTTCGCTCACACGCCGAATTTTCGCGAGGCTGTACATCTCCACAAAGCCCACATAATCACCCGGATACTCCGTGCGAATGAGGCCGTCCAGTGCAAGAGCCATGCGCTTACAGTGGATGTACTGCCCGTCATAGCGCATGCTCCCGGACATGTCCATCAGCACCATCGTCGCGCACTTGGGGTTGTTGCGCGTCAGATGAATCTGCAGATCATCCAGCGATGCCCGCCACGGCTCATCGCCGCTGCGAGGGCCTGCACTTGCCAGTCGAGCCGATGCATTCAGCACGCTGCCCACCACATCCACATTCGTCGCGCTATCGCCAAACTCATACGGCTTGGTCTTCTCAATCTCAACAACACCTTCGCCCGTCACAGTCCCCGTGTGCCGGCCCGACCGCGCCGCCTGCAGATCGCTGAAGATCTCCGTCAGCAGGTGCCGCTGAAACAGCCGCAGAGCCTTGGGCGAAAGCCGAAATCCCTGGCTCGTCCGATCAAGCCCCTGGCGAGCTGCTTCATTCCGCAAGTAGTCTTCAATCTGCCGCTGAATCTCGTTCAGCTCGTTGATCTGCTCCTGATCAATCCCCGCGTTCTCAGCGAGTTCCTGCATCGACTCCATATCGATGATCGCAAGCTGCGCATTCTCCTTCGCCTGCTTGAGCTGCTCCAGGAGCTTGTCAATCGTCTGCAGCTCGTTCTTCACTTCAAGGGCCTGCTCAACGCTCATGCCCTCACGCCCGGTGAAGCTGTACTTGCCTGAAAGCTCATCAATCTCGTACTTGGCGCCAAGCGCATTGATCAGTTGCACGAGTTGTTGCGAGAATTCGCTCTGGTCGTCCTTCTGCTTGTAGTACAGGTCTTCCAGATCGCCGATCTGTTCCTCGCGCACCGCCTGTTCGAAAGCTCGCCGCATGTTGCCCGGCGGCTGCGTTTCACGTGCCGATTGCACAAAGCCGCGAGCTGCTTGTTGCTGCGCCGCAGACGTTTCGTATTTCTCCAGAATCTTGCGCTTGCGTTCCTCAAGCATTGCCCGCAGGGCGTCAAGGCTCGGGCCCAGCCGCGGAAACATGCTTGGATCCAGTCGCACCGCTCGCGCGAGTTCTTCCTCCGTCAACTCACGCATGTCGCCGTACATCAGCATCTGATTCATCGCCGCCGATGCAAGATCAGGCGGCTCAGCCGTAGGCGAGGGGAAGTTCTTGGGGTCGTACTTCTGATAGCTGTGGACAAGTCCGCCCGGCTGAGGCGACAAGGGAGAACGAGAATCTGCTGCGTCGGCTTCCATGAATATCTGCCTCTGACACGGCTTTGATGCCGCTCCGAAGCATGAGATTCGCTGCCGCTCTCGCAGACGATGCTCTCAACACGCTTGTTGGCCTGTCGATTGCATCACGGCCGCGTGCACTTGCTCCGCCGGCTTGACTGTGCCAGCAGTGGCACCGTTGATGCGATCACCGCGCCAAAGAGCGCAGCGAAGATGGCCGTATCACTGCGGGAAATGCTGTCAGTCCAGATGCCGACGACCAGCAGCACCACAAAGCCAAGCACAATGCCGCCTGCTGCCGCCAAACCCGCTCGTGAAGCTTGCGTCTTCATGCAGACACTTTCGCACGGCAACGGATCTCGTTACCCTCAATTTACGAGCATTCGCCGCCCGCCAGCACGTTGAAGAAGTCAATCACGTCCTGGTCTTCGGGGAACACGTCATTGTTGTTGAAGTCAATGTCGTTGCACGTTGCGCACGCAGCACCCGACAGAACACTGAAAAAGTCGATCACATCCTGGTCTTCCGGGAAGACGCCATTGTTGTTGAAGTCAATGGAATCACAACCCGCCAAAGGCGTGATGTTTCCGACGTACAGGGCGACGTTGTACGCCTCATCAGCGCTGGTCTGCACGCCGCCTACCGCAGTCGGATCTTGGAATTGTCCGTTCTGATCCGTGTCGTACACCACGCGGGCCGACAGAGCGATGCCGCCCACATGCTGCGGCGCGTCTTGCGCGAGGGCTGCGTTCGCCACGTTGTTCCAAGGCTGGTTCACCACACTGCTCGACCACAGCGATGAGCTCGCGATCGAGTCTCCGTCCGCCAGTCCCAAGTACGTCACCCGGTAGGGCCGGTTGCTATTGCGACCGGCAAAAGTATCGCCCGTGGCAACGACGACTTCCAGCGTGTAGCAGTTCGTCGCCCCATTCAGCACGCCGCGCACCAGCGCAGTCTGGTAGTCATCAACCACGACCACACCGGGGCGCTTCTTGAGCGCGACCGATGCGATGAAGTACACATTGCCCGCTGCGTCAAATGCCGGTGCCGAGATGCTGGGTCCCACGAGGCCATTGCCCGCTTCGCTCAAGCTCGCCAGTCGACCGATGGGCGCGTCCAGGTTGTTTACGACGCCGTCGCCCTCGCCCGCATCGTTTGTGTTCGGCGCGCCATCCGCGCCGTTGTCGCCAATCAGGTCCTTGCCGTCGCTTCCCGTCGTCGCAACCCAGGCCGCGACCGTCCATGCCGCCGGCGTGCTGGTTGCAGGATCAAACTTCGCGACGGCGATCGCATTGATCGGGTTGTTGCTTGCGCTCTGCGAACCGTTGTACAACGTAGCAGCGACCAGCCCGTTCCCGGCAAGATCGCGACCCACCGCCGCGGCGCTCGCGCCACCGCGGAAGACCTGCTGGCTGTCATACTGCCTGAAGTCACCGCCCGTCAGAGGCCAGTTGAAGCCGTCACACGCGTCACTGATGTTCGCGGGCAAAGTGAGTGACCGCACCGCGACAACATTGAGCGATCCATCAAAGCCAAAGACGCTGATCGTGTCAGCCTTGCCGCCGCCACCCGAGCTGCGCGCCACGATCGCGCCCGATCCCGCCGTGCCCGTCCAGATTGGCAGCACATTGGTGGCAACCGCGCCACGATGATCCACCGTGCCAGGCCGGTGCGAAGTCGTCGTTGTCAAACCGCTGCCCGGGGTCGATTCCACTGCCAGCGCACCAACAAAGTTCGCGCCCACCAAGCGGTCACCAAGCGCATTGGGCACGGCATGCAGTGTCGTGCTGCGTTGCAGCAGCCAGTTTGTCGCCGCTCCATTGGTGGCCCCGGCGTTGTCAATCACATTGATCGACCCGCTGCTCCGCGCCGACGAGACAACGCGGAAGTAGTTGTCACCCTGGATAATCGAGGTCGCAGGTCCGCTCGCAGCAAACCCGTCCGCACGAAAGACCACATTCCCCTGCGCATCCACGGCACCGAGCCCAAACTGCGATCGGTCCGGCTGCCCCTGCGCCGCATTGACCGCCGCTGTCACGCGCGTGACGTACAGCCGATCCGGCGTGCCCGGGTCAAACGCCACGCGCGAGGCGTGAATGACGTTAGTGAAGACCGAGTTCTGCGCCACAGTCTGATCATCGAAGTCCAGAACAGCGACACCAAAGCCGCTGCCGGTTGGGCCGGGTGTCATGTTCGTGTTGAGCGATGCATCATTCTCCGCCACGTTCAGTCCACCGCCGGCCTGCGACCACACCGCATACGGGCCCGCCGGGATGCTGATGCCGGTTTGCAGAGCCCCGCTAATGGCAGTGGGGCCGTTGACCATGTTGAAACGCCCTGGATTCACGCGAGGGCTCTTCACGAGCGGCGCGATGCCCAATGTCGTCCCGCCCGAGGTCTTGAACATGCGCAGATCGACCACATACGCCGCACGTTGACCCACGCCGGTTGCCCAAGGGCTCAGGGCGTCACCGGGCAATCCGCTGCCGCCGTTCGCGTTGCGCGACACCGAGTCCTGCGCAAGCGCCGAACCAGCCATTGCGACCAAAGCGACAACACCAAGCGAGCGAACCGTCATGCACATGCCTCCGCGGATGATCACGCATCCGACGTTATGGTATCGGAAGCCTATACGCCGCACCGGAGTGTTTATTGCATCTCCCCGTTTGTAGATGCGGAATTTCCGTGCTGTTGGGGGAAAGTCCGGGAAAGTCGTCCCTCTCGCCCATCAATCGAGTGCGTGCATGGCGGCTGCCAGTTGCCCCGCAACTCGAGCGTTGTTTCGTACCAGCGCGATGTTGGCCCGTAGCGTCGCGCCGGCGGAAAGTGTGTGCAACTGTCCCAGCACGACGGGGGTCGCATCGCGACCCGATGCCCCGCTTCGTGCTGCACTCTCCTGCGCTTGCACAAGCCATTGTGCAAATTGCTCCGCAGGAATCTCATCTTCATGCGGAATCGGATTTGCGACGACCACCCCCCTCCCGGTCCGCGCGAGTTCCATTCTCACAAACTTCGCAAGCTCCTGCATGTCGTCAAATCGCACATCAACGCCAGCGGCGCTCTCACGCGTGTAGAACGCCGGGAATCGATCCGTCCGAAAGCCCGCCACGGGCACGCCCAGCGTCTCCAGCAGTTCGCGGGTGGCAACCACATCAAGAATGCTCTTGCAGCCACTCGTCACAACCGCCACTGCAAACCGCGTAAAGGCCATCAGATCCGCACTGACATCCAGGTGCTGCGTCCAGCCCTGGTGTACGCCGCCCAGACCACCGGTCGCGAAGACGCGAACGCCAGCGGCCGCCGCAATTTCCATCGTCGTGCTCACCGTTGTTGCGGCATGCGATCGTCGCGCCAGGAGAACACCCAGATTCGATGTGTTGGCCTTCGGCACCTTGGGCGCAGCGAGAAGGGTCTGTAGTTCACCATCGGTCAGGCCGGCAATCGCTTCACCTTGCACGACGCCCACAAGCGCAGGCTGGGCCCCAGCGCTGCGCACATCCGCCGCGAGATCGTGCGCAAGCGAGAGCGATGAACTCGCAGGCACACCGTGCAGCAGCAACGTGGTTTCAAGTGCGACGGCATGGCCCTTGGGAACGCGAACGTGAACTTGCATGGACGAGGTTAGCGGAGCCAGAGTCGCCATCCGCGCAAGGTCGGATGCTCTCATTCCAGCAATGCTCTCGCATACACTCCATGCTTGTCGTGGTGGGAAAGACAAAGGGAGGCTCATTATGCGTCTACTTGCAGCTTTCTGTGTTTGCGCCGCCGCTGGTACGTCCTTCGCGTGCGGTCCGGCGGTCTTTTTCAACACAATCAACAACGGCTTCTTCGTGCCGTTCTCCAGTTCCACGCCCGCCAACGTGCGCTATGGCGATAGCGGCTGGTTCGGCTCAGGCTCTGACCAGGCCGTGGATATCTGTGAACTTCGCCTGACGCTAGCGGTCTTCAACAGCACTCGCGCCGGTTCGACCGACATTAACTTCACGTTGCACGACGGCGACCCCAGTGGGCTGGTCTTCGGTTCGGGCGATCTGCTTTACCAAGTGACGATCGAGGATGTCACGCTGCCGAATGCGTCCGAAAGCGGCGGTCTGAGCACTATCGAAGTGGTGGTGCCGATCGTCCCCACCCGCACCCGCGGAGGCTTCCAGAACTTCGGCTGGGCCATTGGTGTGAGCAACTTCGATAGCGACGGGCAGTTCGGCTTCATGTGTTCCAGCACGCTTGGACAGTCGCTTGGTTTCTACACCAACAACGCCTCGTTCTTCAACGGCAACTCCTGGAGTCTCTTCTCCTTCGGTCCCGATCCCGTGACGGGCGTCGCTAACTTCGTCGCTGAACTCAGGCAGCGTGGCTGCGATTCCATCGATTTCAACGGCAACGGTGTCTTTCCGGAAGATCAGGACATCATCGATTACTTCGTCGTGCTCGCTGGTGGTCAGTGCAGTACCGACACCTGCTCCGACATCGACTTCAATAACAACGGTGTGTTCCCCGAAGACCAGGACATCGTCGATTACTTCAGCGTTCTCGCGGGGGGGCCCTGCTCATAGGCGATCCGGTCTCCAACCGTGTCAACGTTCTACGCTCGACCTTCGTTGAGCGTTTTTCTTGTCGCATGAGCCTGTGCCCTTGACGCGCCACGTTGCTTGTGGTACACCTCGCATATGAGTCTGACGTTGCTGGCGCTTGGCGTTCTCGCGATCCTCATCGTCGGCTACTTCACGTACGGCCGCTTTATCGCCCGCCAGTACAACCTCGACGATGCCCGCACAACTCCCGCTGTCGCAAAGAACGACGGTGTCGACTTCGTGCCCGAAAAGCCCTTCTATCTGCTCAGCCAGCACTTCTCCGCCATCGCCGCAGCCGGTCCCATTGCCGGCCCCATCCTCGCGTGCACCGCCTTCGGCTGGGGGCCCTGCGTCCTCTGGATCCTGCTGGGCGTCATCTTCATCGGTGCCGTACACGACTTTTCCGCGCTCGTTGCCAGCGTGCGCCACGGCGCTCACAGCATCGCAGAAATCGCCAAACAGAATCTCGGCAAGCGAGCCGGCCTCGCGCTCCTCTGGTTCATCTGGCTCGCACTGCTCTACGTCATCATCGCTTTCACGCAGATCACCGCCGACTCCTTCGTCGGCAAGAACGAAGAGTTCGAGGGCCTCGCCACCACGTTCAACAAAGGCGGCGCGGTCGCCATGAGCAGCACGCTCTACATGCTTCTCGCCCTGCTGCTTGGCGTTATCCAACGTTTCCTGAAGCCGCCAGTCTGGCTCGTCACCCTCATCTTCGTGCCCGCAACCTTCGCCTGCGTCTGGGCCGGGACCAAGTTCGATGATGTCCTCAGTTTCGGCGCGGGCACGTGGGTCGCCGTCATCCTTGGTTACTGCCTCATCACGAGCATGCTGCCCATGTGGCTCCTGCAGCAGCCGCGCGGTTTCCTGGGCGGCTTCGTCCTCTACGTCGCCATCGCCGTGGGCGTCGCAGGCATCCTTTTCGGCAACTTTGACATCAAGCAGCCCATGTGGGGCGACAACGTCTCCAACCTGCTCAACCCGTTGCCCACACTGCGAGGCGATGCCGGTGCGCCGGGCCTTACCACGTTCATCTTCCCCTTCCTCTTTGTCACCATCGCGTGCGGCGCATGCAGCGGCTTCCACGGCCTCATCTGTGGCGGCACCACCAGTCGTCAGGTCTCGAAGGAAAGTCACTGCACGCCAGTCGCCTTTGGTGCCATGCTGCTTGAGGGCTTCGTCGCCATCATCGCCCTCGCCACCGTCATGATGCTCTCACCTGCAGAATCCAAGAACCTTCCCGCCGCGCGCGTCTATGGCGATGGTCTCGCCAGCTTCCTCAGCGTCTTCCTGGGCAAAGACGCCTTCTTCTTCGCCGCCACCTTCGGCGCCATGGCCTTCTCCACTTTCGTCTTCGACACCCTCGATGTCTCGACGCGCCTTGGTCGCTACCTCCTCTGCGAGTTGCTGGGCATGAGCCAGCCGCTGGCGAAGTGGGCTGCGGCACTCGCGACGGTCACCATTCCTCTTGCCGCACTCGCACTCGCCGATCCCACCGCCTACCGCGCATACTGGACACTCTTCGGCACCAGCAACCAGTTGCTCGCCTCACTCACATTGCTGGGTGTCACCGTCTGGCTCATTCGCCAAGGCAAACGCTGCTGGTACACCTTCGTTCCCTGTGTCATCGTCTTCACCATCACCACCATCGCGCTGTCGCTCCAGATCTGGATCGGTCTGCGCGATGTCGTCGCGGGTAAGTTCCGTATTGGCAGCGACCTCAACCCCAGCGTCATCAACGCGGTCGTCGCGATCGCCCTTGCCGCTCTCGCGATCATCTTCGTCGTTGAGGCGTGGCGTTCTGTGACCCGTTACCGGGCCGAAAGACGTGCAACTCTACCGCCCGCATGATTTCTGACAACGATCTGACAGTCCACCCGCGTGTTTGTCGCATGTTGGGTACGGTCCCAAACACGGAGGTCTCGTCGGTGTCGTCCAACCAGCCGCACAATAGCACTCCCAAGCCCGAAGTCACGATGCTCCTCGCTCGTGCCCAAGGCGGCGATCAGCAGGCGACCGACGAACTCTTCCCCATCGTCTACGACGAACTGCGCGAGCTCGCCGAACGCTTCATGCGCGACGAGAGCAAAGCCAAAACCATGCAGGCCACCGCGCTGGTGCACGAGGCGTACATGCGTCTGGTGGGCCCCAACCAAACGCCGTGGGAGAACCGCGCTCACTTCTTCGGAGCCGCCGCACGCGCCATCCGCCGCATCCTGACCGATCACGCCCGTGAGCGAAATCGCCTGAAGCGTGGTGGTGGCGTCGCCGCTGTCGCTCTCGATGAAGCCCTCATCGTGGCACCCGACGCAGGGACCTTCGATTTCGTCGGCCTCGACGCTGCGCTCGTTCGTCTCACCGCGCTCGATGAGCAAAAAGCCCGCGTCGTCGAGCTGCGTTTCTTCGCCGGACTTACCGTCGAACAGACCGCCCTCGCTCTGGGCGTCTCGCCCAGCACCGTCGCAAGAGATTGGCAGTTCGCCCGCGTCTGGTTGCACCGGGAGCTCGCGAACACGCCATGAGCGATCCCATCGATAACCCCGCGGGTAACACGCCCACACAAGGCGGCCAGTCTCGCTTCCGCCGCGCCGAGTCCATCTACTTCGACGTCGCAGGCATGGCGCAGGCCGACCGCGAAGATGTCATCGTGCGACTCTGTGCAGGTGACAAAGCTCTCGAGCAGGAAGTCCGTTCTCTCGTCAGCAGCGCGGCGGCAGTGGGAGGCTTCCTCGATGCCCCAGCACTTGGCAAAGGCGTCGAGCAGCTCACGCGCGAGAGCGACACCCACGACACCCTTATCGGCGCTCGTGTCGGTCAGTTCACCGTCACGTCGCGCATCGCCAGCGGCGGTATGGGCACCGTCTATAAAGCCCAGCGCAGCGACAACCAGTTCGCGCAGGTCGTCGCCATCAAGGTTGTCAAACGAGGCCTCGACAGCGAAGAAGTGCTCAAACGCTTTGCCGACGAAAAACAGACTCTTGCAAGTCTCGACAATCCAGCGATCGCGCGTCTTATCGACGCAGGCGTCACCGCCGACGGCCGTCCCTACTTCGCCATGGAGTTTGTCGATGGCAAGCCCATTGATACCTACTGCGACGAGAATCGCTTAAGCGTTCGCGAACGTCTGCGACTCTTCATGCAGGCCTGTCACGCGGTGCACGCCGCCCACCAGTCGCTCGTCATCCACCGTGACATCAAGCCCAGCAACATCCTCGTCACGCCCGCAGGCCAGGTGAAGCTGCTCGACTTTGGCATCGCCAAGTGGCTCAAGAGCGATGTCCGCAATGTCACCGCCGAAACCGATCGCCGCCTGACCCCCGAGTACGCGAGTCCCGAGCAGGTCGACGGCTCATCCATCACCACCGCGAGCGATGTCTACTCGCTGGGAGTTGTGCTCTACGAACTGCTCACCGGCGCCCGCCCGTACTACTTTGGTCCGCGCACGACGGAAGAGGTCAAGCGCCTCGTCTGTCTGCAGGTGCCGCCCGTCCCCAGTGAAGCGGTCACCATCAAAGCCACACGCATCCGCAGCACCGCGCCCGCCACTCCCGCGACTCCCGTCGCTTCCGCAAATGTGCCAACCGAGCGCCGCGTGCCAGTCGACACCGCCAAAACCCGCGGTGTCTCCAGCACCCGCCTCCGCGGCCAGTTGCGAGGCGATCTCGACAACATCATCATGATGGCTCTGCGAAAGGAGCCGCAGCGCCGCTACGTGAGCGCCGAACAACTTGCCGCCGAAGTGCAACGCTACCTCGAGGGCCTCCCTGTGCAGGCCCGTCGCGACACGTTGAGTTACCGTGTCAGCAAGTTCGTCCGCCGTCACGCTGTGGGAGTTGTCACAACTGCGGCAGTCATCGCGTTACTCAGCGTTGCAACCGTCACGCTGTATCGCCAGCGCGAGCAGATTCGCACGCAGCGCGACACGCTCGTCATTACCAACGCGCAGCTGCGCGAAACCAAGCACTTCCTCATTGACACCATCACCGCCGCCGACATCGGCAACAGCGGCCCTGAAACCACACTGGGCGAAGCACTGCTCGCTGCACGCGACGCGATGGAAGAGCACCCCATCAGCGACGCCGCAACCCGCGCTGCCACCCAGCAGGCCATCGGCCGCTCCATGCTCGCCCTGGGAATGACCGACGAAGCCCAGCCCCTGCTCGCCGCCGCCCAGCAGTTCTTTGGCACGATGCCCGCGACCGACGAGTCGCGTCTCGAAGCCGACGCCGACAGCGCTCAGGTCCTGTTCTTCACGGGCGAGAACGACGCCGCCCTCAAGGCCCTGCGCGATGTCCTCACGCGCGAACGCACCCGCAGCGCAGGCACGCCCACCGCATTCGAAGCGTCGTTGCTCAACGACATTGGCGCCGTGCAGAAGGCGCTCGGAGACGTCGACGCATCGCTCGCAACCCACCGCGAAGCCCTCGCCATCAAGAACAAGGTCTACACCGACGACTTCCTCCCCGCGTCGTACTCCTACCACAACATGGGCGATGTGTACCTGCGTCAGCAGAAGTATGACCTCGCAGTCGAGTCGTTTTCGCAGGCAGTCACCATGCGCGCAAAGCAGTTGCGCCCGACGCACCCCCTCGTTCTCGCCTCGCGCGCCAGTCTTGGCCTCGCGCTGGTACGCTCAGGCAACGCCGCTGCTGCCGTGGAGCACCTCGAACTCGCTGCCGAGCACTATCAGGCCGCGTTCGGCAGCAAGCACCCAGGCAACGCCGCCGCATGGACCAGTCTGGGCCAGGCCTACCGCGAACTTGGCCGCTACGACGACGCAATCGTCGCGTTCGATAAGACCGTCGCCTGGCAGAACGACAATCTTCGCGCCGATGCCCCGCAGAAAATCGCCACCCGCGCCAACATCGCCATCGCCAAGCTCAAGCGAGGTGACCAAGGCGCGGACGCTGCCTTGCGTGCAACGCTGGATGAACTTAAGCAGGCCAAGGGCAACTTTGCCGGCATCATCCGAATGAGCGAAGAAGCCCTCAAGAAGTAGCCCACGCCAAACTTCCGCTACCATGCCGCATGCCAGCAGCCAGCATGCGAAGCCTCCTCGCCGATCTCATCGATTACGCCGGACTCTTTCCGCCGGCCAAGCTCGACATGGCCCCCGCCGTCGAGACCTACAACCGATGCAAAATGAGCGAACACGAGTGGATGCTGGGCCGCTTCGTGCTGCCCCTCGCACGCCTCGCCGAGTTCGAAAAGGCCGCCAGCCCCCTCATGCCCGGTTCCTTCGCCACCAGCGGCTACCGCGAGATGGCCGACGCAGGCCAGCCTTGGCAACTCAGCGTGCTCCTCGAGCCCGAAGCCGACGGCGACATCACCAAGTCGCTCGACCTGATCGAAGCCTTCAACGAGAAACATGCGCGCGAAGGCGAAGGTCTCGCCGCCATCGACATGTGCGAAATCAAGGTCACCGATCCCGCCATGGTTGATCGCATCATGGATCAGATGATCGAAGACCTCTTCCCGTTCTTCGAGTTCCCCATCACGCAGGACTGCCGCGGCTTCGTCGCATCTCTCTCAGGCAGTCCCGCTGGCGCAAAGATCCGCACTGGGGGCGTCGTGGGTAACGCCTTCCCGACCTCTGACGAAGTGACGGCATTCCTCCACGCCTGCGTCGCCAGCGAAGTCCCCTTCAAAGCCACCGCCGGCTTGCACCATCCCGTGCGCGGCTCCTTCCGCCTCACCTACGAGAAGGACAGCGCGTGCCACACTATGCACGGCTTCCTCAACCTCTTCATCGCCGCCTGCCTCGTGCGCTTTGGCAAGATCGACGCCCGCACCACCGTCCAGATCCTCAAAGAAGAAGACCCGGCAAACTTCCGGGTCTCCGAACAAGTCCTTGGTTGGAATCAGTACCTGGTCGAAACCGGTGCCGTCGCCAAAGCTCGCGAAACCTTCGCTCTCAGCTTCGGCAGTTGCTCGTTCGAAGAGCCGGTCGAAGATCTGAAGAAACTCGGCTGGCTCTGAGCTCGCCCGTCACGACCAGTCATGCCGCCGCCAACATCACCTGCGCCTGCTTGGCTTGCTTGCGCTGCCGCAGCTTTCGCACGATGAGGAAGGCAAGCACACCGATCGCCAACACCGCGAGGATCGGCACAAGAATCGCCAGCAGCGAGAGCACCACCGCAAGCGTGTTCTCGACCGTCGCAACGATCGGGTTCGCCAAGCCGCCCGTCGCCACCAGCGACATGCCACGAATCGCCATCGTGCCCAGTTGGATCACACCTGCCGTGCCGCCGCCCGCGACCAGGCCCAGCACCCAGTTGAGCCAAGGCTCATTCGTGCCCGCCTGGCTCGCAACCGCGAGCGTGCCCGCAAGCACCGAGGCCGGCGCCGCCACATGATCCAGCGCGTTATCAATCCAAGGGACGTAAAACGCGCCAATCTCCAGCACCGTCGCCGTCGCCAGCGAGATGAGCGCGCCGTTGCTTGTCACCCACTCAAAGCCACCCGACAACTGCAACCCGCCGAAGCGAGCTGCCAGCGCCATCGCCAAGAGCGGCAGAAAAACGCGGAAGCCGGTGGCCGCGGCAATACCGACACCGCTCACCAGTCCCACAATCAACTGCCACGTTTCCACATTGTCCGGCATAGGGAATCTCCGCGTGAGCGATCCGCTCAGTACTTCATTAGGATACTCAAATCGCCGGTTTCAACACTCCAAACGGGGTGCAAACAAGCCTCGCGAGACTGCGAAAACGACCCTCACGGCCGTTCCGGCGGTGGAATCTCCACAAATCGCTTCTCCAAGCTTTTGAGCGCTCGCTTGGCGTCCTCAAGTGTCGCGGGAAAGACCAGATCATGCTCGCCCCGCGCCCGACACTCGGCCACGAACTGGTCTCGCCAATGCGCATAGTCAGGATTGACGGCGTCCGCGTTCAGTTGTGCCAACTGCGCGATGCTCGCGTGAATCGATCCAAATTTCCCGCAATGATGCTCATCGCTCACCAGCCACGTGCCATCGCTGCACAATGCATATGCGATGTCATACGGCGCTGTCCCGTCGTGCGTGTCGCGGTAGTCAACGACGATCCACGAACCGTCCGCCGGTCGAATGCTCGCGCCATATCGCTCGTGGGTGGGAGGCGTTCCCGCGGGTGTGCTGTACAAGTTCGCAATGATCTCTTGAGCGACCCTGCGCTCAGCGATGAATCCCCGAATCATCGGCACAACTGCGATGTTGATCGCCAGCAGCGCGAACACCACCAAAACGACAATCGCCAGAGTGCTGGGTCTGCGCCGCCCCTTCGCACTGACCGCACCCCCGTGTCCGAACCGGGCACATGGGTAACAGAGGATGCTGGGCACATGGGTGACAGGGCTTACAGGTATGGCAGGAGGTTGCCATGCCGTGGAAGGAGACTTGTGCCATGTCGGAGCGGGAAGCGTTTGTGGTTGCGGCGTTGGG
>JBKDAN010000059.1:0-14454 GCA_046316615.1 Phycisphaerae bacterium | reverse complement strand
AGCGTCACCGCGTGCAACCCCGCGCGATACTGCTCGATCATCACCACCTTGCGATCGCGCGTCAGCGCAACGACGTTGATCCAGTCCGTCGTGTCAAGAAAGTAGTAAGTACCTGCCTTGGTCGGCGTCACGGGCGATGCGCACCACCGGCTCTTGAGCGTGAATACTCGCGCATGTGCAATCGTCTTCGCCGGTCCCGTGTGCCACAGGGGCACCAGTTGCAAGTAGTCACTCATACCAGAGCGTAGAAGCGGCGAGCAACACGCCCCAAAAGTCCGCTCACGCGCGGCGGCCTGCGTGTGGAGATCACACATGAAGATGGCGTCGCGAGCATCATCCCGTGAGCGCGCAGCCACTCACCGCGCCTCCGCACTCAGGCACTCCGCACTCGGGCACTTTCCGCCTCCTACATTCGGTTCATCATGGCCAGCCTCACCGTTTCACGCCGCGTTCAGAGCCTCAAGCCCAGTGTCACCGTCGCGTTCATGAATCGCGCCAAGACCATGCAGGCGCAGGGAAAAGACGTGCTCTCCTTCGCCGCCGGCGAGCCCGACTTCGATACGCCCGACATCGTGAAGTACGCCGCGATCAACGCGCTGACCAAAGGCCAGACCAAGTACATGCCCACGCTGGGCGACCCTGCCACGCGTGCATGTATCGCCAAGAAACTCACCGAAGAAAACGGCATCCCCAACTGCACGCCCGATCACATCACGATCGGTGCAGGCGGCAAGCACAGCCTCTTCGTGCTCACGCATGTGCTCGTCGATGAAGCAAAGCCCGGCGAGCCGCAGCAGGAAGTCATCCTGCCCGTGCCCGCGTGGGTCAGCTACGCGCCCATCGTCGAACTCGCGGGCGGCAAAGTCATCGAAGTGCCCACGACCGTTGACACGGGCTTCAAGGCAACCGCCGAGCAGATCAAGAAAGCCATCACGCCCCGCACACGCATGCTGATCTTGAACAGCCCCAGCAACCCGTGCGGCACCATGTACACGCCCGACGAACTCCGCGCGATCGGTAACGTCGTCGAAGAAGCCGCTCGCACCATCGCACCTGACATCACCGTGCTCAGCGACGAACTCTACGAAAAGATCGTCTACGGCGGCATCCCGCACTTCTCCATCGGCAGCATGCCCACTATCGCCGAACGCGTCATCACGCTCAACGGCCTCTCGAAGGCTTACGGCATGACCGGCTGGCGCATCGGCTACACCGGCAGCAGCGGCGAATTCGGCAAAAAGTTCACCAGCGCCATGGCCACCCTGCAAGGCCAGATGAGCACCAACATCACCAGCTTCACCTATCCCAGCATCCGCGCCGCTCTCACGCAGTGCGCAGGTGAAGTGGAGATGATGCGTCTTGCGTTCGCGAAGCGCGCCGAACTCATCAACGCTCGCCTTGCCAAGCTGCCGGGCATCAAGAACGCCAAAGCCACCGGCGCGTTCTACGCCTTCCCCGATGTCTCAGCCCACTTCGGCAAGACCAGCAAAGGCGGCCGCAAGATCGACAGCGCCATGAGCATGAGCGAAGCCCTGCTCGAAGAGAACCTGCTCGCCTTCGTCCCCGGCGAAGACTTCGGCGGCTGCGGCAAGAACCACGTGCGCATCAGCTTCGCGTGCAGCGAAGATCAGATCAACAAAGGCATGGACCGCTTCGCCCAGTTCCTCTCGGACTTGAAGTGATCGCTTAGGTCAATTCAACCTGCGCGCCCCAGCTCGGCAGCGTGGGCTTCGCGCCCATCTGTTCCAGCTTCTGCGCAAACGCTCGGCGCGGGCCATCTTCGCCGTGTGTCAGCATCACCTTGGGCCACGGCTTGCCATTCTTGGGCTTGAAGGCGTTCATCCACGCCAGCAGATCGCTCTGACCCGCGTGCGCCGAGAAGCCGCCCAGCGTGTGCACCTTGGCGCGCACAACGATCTCTTCCCCAAAGATGCGCACGCGATCTGCGCCGTCAACCAGTCGGCGGCCCAGCGTGCCTTGCGCCTGATACCCCGCGATGAGCACACGCACGCCACGCTTGTAAATGTTGTGCCGCAGATGGTGCACGATGCGCCCGCCATTACACATGCCGCTGCCCGCGATGATGACCATCGCGCCGTGCTGCTCATTCAGTTGGCGCGACTGGTCACCCGTCTCAAGGAAGTTGAGTCGATCCAGGCACAACGCTTCGCCGCATTCGCGGTGCAACTGCTGCGCCTCCGCATCGAGCGTGCGCCAGAACTCCTGATACAGCTTGGTCGCCTTCACGCCCATCGGGCTATCGACGTATGTGGGGAACGCGGGCACGCGGCCGCTGCGTGCCAGTTCGCCGATGTAGTACAGCAGCGTCTGCGTGCGACCGATGGCGAACGCCGGAATGAGCACCTTCTCTTTGTCCCACAGCGCTTCGCGCAGCACGCCGGCGAACTCTTCCACGGTTTGCTCGATGTCGCGGTGATCGCGATCGCCGTACGTGGTTTCGCAGATGACCAGGTCCGCGGGCGTTTCGCTCACCGGCGCTTCAAAGTCGCGCATCAGCACTTGCTTCTTGGGGCCAAGGTCACCTGAGAACGCGATGACGCGTTTGGCGCCGCTCGCGTCGACGAGTGTCATCTCAATGCTCGCGCTGCCCAGAATGTGGCCACTCTCGGTGAAACGCACCGTGACACCCTTGGCAACTTCGCGCGGGCGATTGAGTTCAATCGGCTGCACTCGCGCAAGAATCGGCTTCACGTCCTCCGCCGAGTAGAGCGGTTGGACCGGCGGGCGACCTTGGCGAGCGCGGCGCATGCTTTCACGCCGAGCATCGTTCTCCTGCAAGTTCGCGGAGTCCTCGAGCATGATTGGCATGAGCTTGCACGTGGCGGGCGTTGCGTAGATCTGGCCCTTGAAGCCCGCATCATGCAGCAGCGGCAGGCGGCCGATGTGGTCGATGTGACCGTGCGTGACGATGACGGCATCGAGCGATTCCGCGTCGATGGGCGGCATGCGGCGGTTGCGATCGTCGCTGTCGCGGTCGCCCTGGTGCAGACCGAAGTCCACCAGCACGCGAGCGCGGCCTGTTTCGATGAGATAGGTGGACCCCGTGACCTCGCCCGCCGCTCCGTACAGAGAGATACGCATGCATAGTTGTAGGGCCAGCGTGGTCTGGACGCGATACGCTCCGCAGCGTGGGCACCGCTGTTTCCAAGCAACAACATGCGTTTATCGAACTTGTGCCGCGGGCCGTCGAACGGCTCGCGGTTGATTTCACTCGCGCGATGCTGTTTCCGCTGCGGCTGCCCGAACGCAATCCCGCGCTCACTGGTCTGGCGGCATTCGCGCGAGAGGACATGGCCCGCATGCGGCGTCGGCCGGTTGCGGTCACGCGACCTGTGGTGGTGCTCAATGGCTATCACGCGTGGCACGGGCTTGTGGCGAGTTTGCAGCACTCGCTGGTGGGGCTGGTGTCGCAGCGCGAGACGGATTTCTTTGATGTGTCGTACGGGCTCATGACGTGCATTCATCGCGTGCGGCGATATGTGCTAGATGAAATCGAGCGGGTGCACGGGCTGGAACGCGAGATTGATGTGGTGGGCATATCGATGGGCGGGTTGGTGGCACGGCTGATTGCACGCGAGTGGCGAGGCGACACGCGGCATGCGCGGGTGCGGCGGATCTTTACACTGGCGTCACCGCATCGCGGCGCGACGCGAGCGCAACGCATTCACATCGACGCGGCGGGGCGCGACATGATGCCGGGCAGCGCGATGTTGGCGGAACTCAATCAGTATGTGCATCCGCAGCTGCGCTGCTACACGCAATTGCGTGACGCAGTGGTGGGAGCCACGAACACCGCGCCGCCCGGCATGGAACCGTTCTGGTCTGCGGGAACGGCGTGCATGAGTCACTTCACGACCGTCCATAACCCCGTGTTTCTGGCTGATATCGCACGGTGCCTGCGGCAGGAGCAGCCGCTGCTGCAGGTGGGCGCGGCGAGCAGGCCGATCTCGAATTGAGAAGGCAAGACCGTGGCCGCGGTGACGGCTTCGGTGCTTTTTGTGGGTTGGAGCAGGCTGTCGTTTTCCGCGTGCGTGGGATGATCGGCACGCTTTGCTTTCGCAAGGCGTGCAAGCGGCTGGCGCACCGGAATCGGCGGGCTTGGGCTTGTCGAGCTTGCGCTCGACATCGTGGCGTGGTCCACGAGAGGGGCAGAGGCGGGATGCCTGTGCCATTCAGCACTTCTCTTTTAGGAACGGGCTAAAAGCCCGTTCCACCGAGAGATTCCAAGACCGCTGGTGGATGGTTTGGTTTTCTCCAAGTCCGTGTCGGCGAGATCATCGGGCGCGTCTGCTGCTTTGTCGCTCTCGACTTGGCTCACTGACTGCCGCCGCTTGCGCTGACAGAGGGACTTGGTGAGTCCGTGACGGTCCACCAGATGCGCATTTTCGCAGAATGTGCGGTGTGATGCAAGGAAGAAATCCGCCGAGGGCATGCATTGCGCGCACAAGCGTGGTCCGCGCGTGCAGATTTCGAGAAATGTGCGCGCGCAACGCGCCGTGCGGGGGAGTTTTCCACATCAAATCAGCGCGCGTGGTGTTGCGGGCGCTTGGTGGGGCGCGGCATTCGGCATTCGTGATTCGGCATTCGTGGGTAGGCAGCGTTGCAGCGAGGTCGGTGGTGAGAATCGGGTAGGCATCAAGGCATTGGGCATCAAGGCATGAGGCCGAGTGGGGATGCTCGTTGGTGGTGAGTGACGTTCGCTCGCCCTTGCCAGGGCGAACGCGTTTGATTGTGCTCGTCCAGACGCTGGCGCGTCTGGCAACAGACGCTCGCCGCTCTGCGGCGGGGAGGTCTGGTGTGCGTGTTGGCTGTCGTGAAGTGGGTGCGCGGGGTGCGCTCGCTGTCATCGCGCTTGTAGAGTGCGTTGCGGACTCTGCACAGGCAGCCCGCAAAGACGGGCAGCCGTGGCACGGTGTCAGTTCGTTCTTCAGGTTGAGCCAACTGCCGCAGTGGAAGCGTTTGTTGATCAGACCACGACGCGAAGTTCGCCGTCTTCTTCTTCGACGAGGCCGAGTTCGCGGAGTGCGGAGAGGGCGGCGTCTTGTTCGGCTTTCTTCTTTGTGGCACCCCAGCAAGGTTCGAACTTGCGGCCGGCGATTTCGACGCCGATCTTGAAGCACTTGGCGTGGTCGGGGCCTTGCTCATCGAGGATGCGGTAGCTGGGGGTGGCGTCGAACTCCTGCTGGGCGTATTGCTGGAGGACGCTTTTGAAGTTCTGCTGGTGGCCGCTTGCGGCGGCTTTGCTCACGACGTCTTCGACGAGCGGGAGGATGAACTTTTCGGCGGCGGGGTAGCCGCCATCGAGGTAAATGGCGCCGATGATGGACTCGAGCGCGGCGGCGGCGAGTGAGGGGGGCAGTGAGCGCGTGCCTTGCATTCCTTTGCCGAGGATGAGGTGCTTCTCGAGGCCCAGTTCCTTGGCGATGGCGGCGCACGTCTCGCGGCTGACGGCGTGACTCTTGATCTTGGTCATGTCGCCTTCGCGCATCTTGGGGTATTTGCGGAAGAGCAGGTGGACGACGACCAGGCCCAGCACGGCATCGCCCAGGAACTCGAGGCGCTCGTTGTTCTTGAGATTGCTTTCGGCGGTGGAGGCGTGGGTCAATGCCGTTTCGAGGACGGCGTCGTCGGTGAAGACGTGACCGATGGCTTGTTCAGCGGCGGACTTGACGGCGGGGTCGAGCATGCGAGAGACCAACGAAACGTTCTCGATACACGCCGCACAACGCGACGTGTCCCCTTACCCCAGCCCCGCCTACGGACTCATTATCTTGTCATCGGCCCGAGCTGGGCCTGGGACCAGTGCTTGAGCGAACGAATCCGCTCGGACGAGTGGGCAGTGTACCGCGCAGCGTCGAAATTCAATACCGTATGGAATACGAAAACGATCATTTCACGTGCGGTGGGCGGAGTTTGGCGGCGTGAGGATGGGGGTGGATGCGGGCGCGGCGGGGGTATGGCTTGCCAGCGGCGGGGGGCCGCCCTAGTATCAAGGCCCCGCACGGCGAGCAGCCGGGGCGGTGACAGGATTGAGGTACTTTTTATGCACTACCCACACCGTACCAGCCGCATCAAGCGCGTCCGAGCCATCGGCTTCCGCGCCCGCATGAAGACCAAGAACGGCCGCAAGCTGATGAACCGCAAGCGCGCGGCTGGTCGTAGCCTGAACGTTGCGAACAAGCGTTAAGGCGTTCGACGGGCAAGTTTGATCTCTCAGCCACCCGCCAGTCGGGTGGTTTTTTCATGGGGATGCAGACATCTGGCAGTTTCCTTGGAGCGCAGCGGCGGGGCGGGGCAACGACTTTCCACACCATACGCGATCGACGCGCGGGCGAACTGCCTGCGACGTTGTTGGCGTCAGGAGATGGAAGATGCGCATGCGCAACGTGTCGGCGGTCTGTGTCGTCGTGATGATGAGCGGGGCGGCGTGTGCGCAGGGCGATGCGTCGTCGCTGCAGTTTGGACGCATCTCGCAGAAGCTGGCGGCGTTTGCGAAGTTGCCGGCGAGCGACTCGGCGGAAGCCAAGGCCTTTGCGGCGTGCGGCGTGTATGACATGGAAAGTGACGCGGTCGTGCTGACGCGTGAGCCGACGGCGGATGCGCTGGTGTACATGAGCCGGTTGCCTGCGGTGCGCGTGATTCGGTTTCGCGCGTTCGTGGGCGATGTGAACACGACGCTGGCGACACTGGGTGATGCGGCGTCGCCGGTCAAGACGATCACGCACTTGTATCTGTCGGGCATGCCGGTGACGGATGCGGGGATCGGGTCGATCATTGGGCCGGGCAGTTCGCTCAGCGGCGTGCAGGTGCTTGATCTTTCGCGCACGCAGATGACGGATGCGGCGGTGGCGGGGCTGGCGGCGCGGGAGTCGGCGCTGCGAAGCGTCACGGAGCTTGATCTCTTTAGCACGGCGGTGACGGACGCGGCGATCACGGCGATGACGCGGGATGATTCCGCCCTTGCGGGGCTCAAGCGGCTGCAACTGCGGCGCACGGCGATCACGGATGCGGGCGTGGCGATGCTGGCGCGGCCGGGATCGTGCGTTGCCCATCTGAGTCATCTCGATTTGAGTGAGACGAAGGTGACCGACGCGGGCGTGGGGCTGCTTGCGCTGCGCGACAGCGGCGTGGCATCGCTGCTTTCACTCGGGCTGGAGGGCACGAACGTGACGGACGCGGGCGTGATGCTTATCGCGAGCGAATACACGGGGCTTTCGTGGCTGCAGGTGCTGCGACTGTCGGGCACGCGCGTGACGGATGCGAGCGTTGTCGCGATCGTTGCGCCGCATGGGGGCCTCAAGGAGCTGGGCGGATTGACGCTGGAGCGCACGCAGGTGTCGGCGGAGCGCATCGCGATGGTGCGCGTGCGGTACCCGGCGCAGAACGATGGATGCTGAGATTGGCTCGCGCGCGGGCGGTGTTAGAACGCTTCGCTGGGCGGCGTGGGCTTGAGCCACGTGGTGAAGAACTCGACCTGAACGTTCTTGGCATCGTTCGCAACACGGCCGAAGCCGCTGTGTTCTTGTGGTGCGCCGGTCGTTTCCCACGTGCGCACGGCGATGAGTGAAGGGTCGGCGTTGTTGATCGTGTAATGGTGCCGCAGCATGTCGATGAATCGGCGCTGGACTTCCCATGCGACGACGGCATCGGCTTCGCTGTGCAGCACGAGCAATGGCAGCGGGCGAAAGCCCATGAGGTGCTGGCTCGCATCGCTTTTCGCGACGCGGCGTGTGTCGTGCTGCACGGGCCAGTGGGGGATGTGGGCGGGGGCGTTCCAACTGCTGGGGAAGTACAGACCTTCGAGCCAGCCCGTCGTGCTTTCGACCGCGGCGCACACGAACTCGTGCGGGTCGCACAATCTTCGCAGCGTGGTCATGCCGCCCAGACTCATGCCGCCGATGGCGGTGCGTGTGAGATCGAAGACGTTGTGGAAGGTTGGGTCGGCGAGTGCTTCGATCACGCGGTCGATGTCGCGGACGCCGTGGTCAAGCACGTCGAGCGTCTTGGCGGGCGTGTCCCAGCCTTCGAGAGCGCGCTCGCCGTGGCCGGGCAGATCGATGGCACAGGCGGCGATGCCAGCGCGGATCCAGCGGAGGTAGCGGCCTGGGTCCAATTCTTTGTTGACGGTGCGGCCGTGCAGCCAGAGGACGACGGGCGCGGGGCGCGACCAATCGGGATGGGCAAGCAGCACGGGAATGTCGCCGAAGCGCATGACTTTGGATCGCTCGGCGAGGGCGCGGGGGAGTTGGGAGAAGCGGTTCACCACAAAGACACGAAGAACACGAAGAAAGACAGGGTCGCGGAGGAAGAGGGAGGATACGCGGAGGGGCGCGGAGGTTTGCGTTGTGTGTGGGGGCGGGGCGGTGGTTGTTGCGCGGAGGTTGGGTGTGCGTGGGGGCGGGCGAGGGGTGCGCGGGGGGACGGGAGCACTTTTCGCTGGGCCGGAGATCGTTTTCGTGGGCACGGAGATCATCTCCGGCGGCACGAAGATCACCTTCGTTGGCACGAACATGACTTTCGCTGGCATGAAAACTGCTTCCGGTTCGCCGGAGATCATCTCCGGCGAAGCGCAGATCGTCTCCGGCGAGAGGTTCGCAGCGTCCGCGAGCGCAGCGATTGCTCGCGCGGCGGGCAATCGCGCGTGCGTGCTCGCGATCTGCATGATTCCGTGCACCTTCACGCAAGTCGTGTATGCGATGGACGATGGTGTGGGCACGCGGCAGTGCATCGTGTGGGGATCAGGAAGGCATTGGGCATTGGGGATTGGGCATTGGGGCAAAGGCATCGCGCATGCGGGCGCAACCTCTCCTTCCCCTCCGCGCTTCTCCGCTCACTCGCCGCCATCTTCCGCGACCTGCCTCGCCTTGCTTTCCCCCTCGTTCGCTCGTTCGCTCGTTCGCTCGCTCGCTTGCGTTTCCGCCGGCTTGTAGAAGAACGCGAGGTAGCCCAGGAAGGCCTGGCCGGCGAGCATCGGCACGGCGGCGGCGATGACGAGGCCGACGGGGACTTTGGTGAAGATGGCGACGAGGGTGGCGATGACGACCGTGCCGCTCATGAGTGTGATGAGCAGCCAGGGACCGCGCTTGCGGGCTTGCTGCGCGGCGGCGAGTGTCGCTTTTTCGGCGGGCTGGCGGTACTTGTTGACGATGCGGCGGGCCCAGACGAATTCGCTGGCCAGCAGCAGCGCGGCGATGAACAAAACAGGAATGCCGGGGCCGGGGCCGATGGCCATGATGGCTCCGCCGACAAGGCCGATGATGCCGACGGTGAAGATGATGGCCTTGCGAACGTTGGACAAGGTGCTGCGCACGACGCGGTCGGCGTCTTCACCCAGCGGGCTGACCTCGGCGCGGGTCTGACGCGGATCGACGATGAAGGCGATGACGAGGCCAAAGAGAATGGCGAAGCCCAGAAACGCGAGCTTTTGCGGCGCGGTGAGTTTCCAGTCTGGCGATGCGTAGCCGGCGAGCGTGCGGCTGGCGGGCATGGCGATGACGACCGCGCTGTAGACGAGGATGGCGGCCAGGCCGAGCTTGAAGTAACGCAGACGGTCGACGATGCGCGAGAGGACGGGGATGAGACTGCGCACGACGAGCATGGCGAAGCAGGAACCGGCGAAGATGAGGAAGGGTTCGCGCGAGAAGGCGAAGCTGGCGGGGATGCTGTCGATGGCGAGGAAGACATCGGCGGTTTCGATGAGGATGAGCGGGATGAGCAGCGGCGTGATGGCGGGCTTGCCGTTCTGGACGATGAGCAGGTCGCTGGTGTCGCTGCGCTTGAAGGGGAAGAACTTGTTGATGAGGCGGTAGGCGATGTTCTTTTGCGGGTCCAGATTTTCCTTGCGGACGACGATCATGCGCAAGGCGGCGATGCCCAGCGCGGCGGCGAGGATGAAGCGGACCCAGTCCAGGGCGTGGAGAAGTTCACCGACGCCCAGAATGACCAACGCGCGAATGGCGAGGGCGAGCAGCATGCCCCAGAAGAGCAAGCGGTGCTGGTAGGCGGTGCGCACGCCAAAGGCCGCGAAGACGGCGGCGATGACGAAGACGCTGTCGATCGAAAGGACGAGTTCGAGGATGAAGGCGGAGAGATACTGGAGCGTGGCGTCGGTGCCTTTGAGGGCTTCGGTGTAGTTGTCCTTCACGCCCGCGCTGAAGATCTGCTCTTTGTAGAGGAAGAAGACGGCGAAGGTGAAGAGCATGCCCAGCACGAGCCAGAGCGTGGCGAAGGCGACGTGCGTGCCGATGGGTTCGGGTTTGTCGAGGTCGGTGTTCTTTCGCAACGCGCGCAGCACGAAGAGGTCGAGCATGACCAGCGCGATGATGAAGACGATGAAGCTGAGCCAGAGGAGGGCCATAGGGGTGGGGCGGGCAAGCGTAGCGGGTGGCGGGGCGATGCCTTACGTGTCAGCTGGCGCGGAGCGTTTCTGTTTGCTGGCGTGGATGAGTGAGGCGACGATGCCGATGGTCAGTGCGCCGGCGATGGTGGCGAGCTTGACCCAGGTGGGCAAGTCAATGTGCCACATGTGGAGGATCATGGTGACGCCGATGAAGGCCAGGACGAAGGCGAGGGCGGGCTTGAGGTACGTGAACAGGCCCATGGCTCCGGCGAGGGCGAAGTAGAGGCTGCGCAGGCCCAGGATGGCGAAGACGTTGCTGGTGAAGACAATGAAGGGGTCGCGGGTGATGCCGAAGATGGCGGGGATGCTGTCGACGGCGAAGATAACGTCGGTGAATTCAACGAGTACGAGGACGAGGAAGAGGGGCGTGGCGGCACGGACGAGTGTGGTGCTGCCTTCGCTTTCGGGCACGTGCGTGAAGAACTTTTCGCCGTCGAGGGCGGGTGTGACGCGGACGACTTTGGTGACGCAGCGGTAGACGAGCGTCTTCTCGGGGTTGGCTTCTTCGTCTTCCTTGGCGAGGACCATCTTGATGGCGGTGAAGATGAGAAATGCGCCGAAGATGTAGAGGATCCACTGGAAGCGTTCGACGGCGGCGGCGCCGATGCCGATCATGAGGCCGCGGAGGATGAGTGCGCCCATGATGCCCCAGAAGAGGACGCGGTGCTGATACTTGTTGGGGATGCGGAAGTAGGTGAAGATGAGGGCGATGACGAAGATGTTGTCGACGCTGAGGGCGTACTCGGTGATCCAGCCGGAGATGTACTGGAGGGCGGCGTCGCGGGCGGCGGGGTGCAGGTCGGCGACGGCGGGACGTTGATCGATGGGCGGGAGCTCGATGCCGGCAGCTTTGGCGTCAGCGGCGGCCTTCATGGCTTCATTGCTGAAGCGGTGGGCGAACATGGTGCCGCGGTCGCCAATGTCGTGGAGATAGATGGCGTAGATCGCGCCGGCGAAGAGGGCGCCGATGGCCACAAAGCAGCCGGTCTGGATGAGGGCGCGCTTGAGGGAAACGTCGTGGGCTTTGCGGTTGAGGACGAAGAGGTCGAGGAAGAGCATGCTCAGGACGAGCACGATGAAAACGACCCAGACAATGGAATGCGACATGTCCAAGCGGGGAACTCCGGAGATTCGGATGTGAATCGGCGGAGGTTAGTGCGGTGGGAAGCCCCAAGAAAAAAAGGCCCCGCACGAGTGCAGAGCCAGAAGGAGAAGGGCAATTTGTTGGAAATAGCTCGCGGACGGAGCGGCTGCGGATGTGTCAGGTGGGCTTGCTTTCGATATTCGCGTCATCTTTTTTCTTCGCGGGGATCGCAATGCTGAGGACAACGGCGAGCGCGAGCGTGACGAGCACGGCACCGAGGGAGATGGTGGTGTCGATCTTGATGGACTTCTGAGCTTCCCAGGTCTGGCCGATCCACTTGCCAAGGACGTCTAGGTAAGGTGGCACGCTGAGGAGCAGCAGTTTCACACCGACGAACGCGAGGATGAGGATGAGCGCGGGCTTGAGGAAGCGGAACTTGGCGATGAGGGCGGCGAGGCAGAAGTAGAGGCTGCGCAGGCCCAGAATGGCGAAGATATTGCTGGTGAAGACGATGAATGGGTCGGGCGTAATGGCGAAGATGGCAGGGATGCTGTCGACGGCGAAGACCAGGTCGGTGATCTCGACCATGATCAGCGCGAGGAAGAGGGGTGTAATGGCCCACTTGAGGCTGAGCGTGCCTGCCGGCGGCGCGTCTTGCACTTGCTTGCCGGTCGCGGGGTCGATGCTGTAGGTGGGGGCGAGGGTGCGCTTGGTGAAGAACTTCTGGCCGTCGAAGAAGGTGACGACGGGGAAGAACTTGCGGACGAGTTTGACGACGGGGTTCTTGCCTGGGTCGTTGTCGCCTTCAACGAGGGCCATCTTGGCGGCGGTAACGAGCAGGAACAGGCCGAAGATGATGAGCACCCACATGTACTTGCTGACGAGCGCGCCGGCGACGGCGATCATGGCGCCGCGCATGACGAGGGCGCCGATGATGCCCCAGAAGAGCACGCGGTGCTGGTACTTGTTGGGAATGGCGAAGTAGGTGAAGATGATGGCGATGACGAAGATGTTGTCCATCGCGAGCGACTTCTCGACGATGTAGCCGGTGAGGTACTGCTTGGCGGCAGTTGCGCCGTCGACGAGGCCGGGCTCGATGCCTTTGTCGGTGTACATGGGCGTGTCAACGCCAAGGCCCAGCCAGTGGTTGTTGTATGAGAAGTAGACAAGGGCGGAGAAGGCGACGCCGCACGTGAGCCAGATCACGCTCCAGATGGTGGCTTCCTTGATGGTGACTTCGTGTGCGTCACGGTGGAAGACGCCAAGGTCGAGGGCGAGGAAGCCCAGGACGATGCCGATGAAGATGACATAGGCCCAAATGCGCAGCGTCGCGGGGTCAGTTTGCGACGTGGCAGCTTGGGCGAGAGTGAACAACTCGAACATGCGATGTCCTTGTGAACTTGTGCGTGCTGACCGTGTCGGCAGTCAGCAATGGGAAGCCAGAGTTTCGATCATCGCAAAGAAAGCGACGCACTCGGGGGCTGATATTAGACGGCAGAAAGAAAAAGACGCCGCATCTCACCGAGAGATTGCGGCGCCCAGGTGTGGGGCAGGAATTGTCGATACCGAGATACGTTTGTCCGCGGTGTTTTTACGCGGCGGCGGGCGAACGGCGATTGCGGATGAACTTCTCAAGACTGATGACCGGGAGAATGATCATGCCTGCAAGCACAGCACGGATCACGTCGCCCACAGCCAGCGGCGCGGAGCCGAAGACGGTGTTCATGAGCGGCAGGTAGATGAAGACGGCTTGCAGCACGAGCAGGGCGGCGACGCCTATGAAGACGGCCTTGTTGCTGAGCAGACCGATCTTGAAGATGCTGTCCTTGAGGCTGCGGCAGTTGAGCATGTAGAAGATCTGGAACATGATCACGGTGGTGACGCCCATCGTTTGCGCTTTGGCGAGCGCGACGGAGGCGTCGATGCCGTTCTTGATGGCGGTGTTGTACTCCCACATGAAGAGGCCGATGCAGCCGACAGTCATGAGGATGGCGGCGAGGAAGGTGCGGAAGATGACGAAGCCGCTGAGGACCGGCGCGCTGGGACTGCGCGGCGGGCGTTTCATGACGTTGGGCTCCTTGGCTTCGAAAGCGAGCGGCAGCGCGAGGGCGACGGTCGCGACGAGGTTGATCCAGAGCAACTGCGTGGGCAGCATGGGGACGAGCAGTTCGCGCGTGGTCTTGGTGACGCCGTCAACCACGGCGGTGACTTCGTTGAAGGGGAAGAAGAAGACGGCCCACATGAGGATGAGCGCGAGGCCCAGGTTGGTGGGCAGCACGAAGGCGAGGCTCTTGACGAGATTGTCGTAGACGCGGCGACCTTCTTCCACCGCGGCGGCGATGGAAGCGAAGTTGTCGTCGGTGAGAACGATCGCGGCGGCTTCTTTGCTGACGCTGGTGCCTGTGATGCCCATGGCGACGCCGATGTTGGCCTGTTTGAGCGCGGGCGCATCGTTCACGCCGTCGCCAGTCATGGCGGCGACTTCATTGCGCTCTTGCAGCGCGCGAACAAGGCGGAGCTTGTGTTCGGGGGCAACGCGAGCGAAGACGTTGGTGGTCGCAACGGCTTGCTTGATCTGCTCCTGATTCATCTCGGCGAGTTGCGCGCCGGTGATGGCTTTCTGGTCGGGCTTCAGAATGTTGAGTTGGCGGCCGATCGCGGCGGCGGTGGCCTTGTGGTCGCCCGTGATCATTTTGACGGTGATGCCGGCGCCGTGGCACTGGCGGATCGCCTCGATGGCTTCGGGGCGGGGCGGATCGATCATCGCCTGCAGGCCCAGGAAGGTGCAGCCACCGGCGACGTCGGACATCTCAACGCCCATCTTGGGCAAGGGCTTGCTGGCAAAGCCGAGCACGCGCATGCCTTCACCTGCGAACTTCTCGACTTCGGCGAGCACAGTCTTTTCATCGACGCCGGTGCAGCGTTTGAGAATGACTTCGGGCGCGCCCTT
>JBKDAN010000058.1:0-2385 GCA_046316615.1 Phycisphaerae bacterium | reverse complement strand
TGACCCATCCCACGTTCCGTTGACACAATCGCGTCTTGGCTACAACAGCCTGGAGCAAGGAGTGTCACGATGGGAAAGCAGGTCTATTCGCGAGAGTTCAAGGACGCTGCGGTCGAGCAGGTGATCGGGCAGCGCCACACCATCGGCTCGGTCGCCAAGCGGCTGGGCGTCAACTACCACACGCTGCGTGAGTGGGTGCAGGCGGCCAGGTCCGCCGCGCCAGCGTCCACCGTCTCTGCCGATCTTCCGCTCGATCAGCGTGTGCGTGAGCTGGAGAAGGAGAACGCGCGGCTGCGCATGGAGCGGGACATTCTCAAAAAAGCGACGGCCTACTTCGCGAAACTGGAAAGCGAGGAGCGGTCATGAAGTTCGCCTTCGTCAGGGATCATCGCTCACGCTTTGATGTCGATGTGATGTGCGCGGTGCTGGGGGTCACGCCCGCCGGTTTCTATGCGTGGCTCACACGGCCGCCGAGCGCGCGGGCGGCGCGCGTGTGTGAACTGCAAGCGCAGATCAAGGCCGTGCACGCCGACGCCCATGGCATCTACGGCAGCCTCAAGATCACCAGGGAGCTGCGGCATCGCAAGACGATCGTCAATCGCAAGACTGTCGCCAAGCTCATGAAACAGGCCGGCATCCGCTCGAAGACGCACAAACGCTTCCGCGTGCAAACCACCGACAGCAACCACGCCAACGCCATCGCGCCCAATGTGCTCGACCAGGACTTCGCGCGTGCCGACGCGCTGGACAAAGTGTGGGGCGTGGACATCACGTACATCACGACACGCGAGGGCTTTCTCTTTCTGGCGGGCGTGATGGACCTGTGCAGCCGCAGGATCATCGGCTGGAGCATGGGCGACTCGATGACGACGGACCTGGTTGCACACGCGATGCACGCCGCGCTTTCTTCCCGCAAGCCTGCCTTTGGTCTTCTTCATCACTCCGACCGCGGCGTGCAGTACACGAGCGCGCGGTATCGTGAACTGCTGGCAACGCACGGCATCGAATCGAGCATGAGCCGCGCCGGCAATTGCTACGACAACGCGATGGTCGAGAGCTTCTGGGGCAAGCTGAAGACCGAACTGGTGCACCACGAAGACTTCGCCACCAAGAGCCAGGCCCGGGCCGCGGTCTTCGACTACATCGAAAGCTTCTACAACCGCAAGCGTCTGCACGCCAGCCTGAACTACCAGAGCCCCGAGCAGTTTGAAGCGAGTAAAGTTGGCTGAAAGTGGGTCAACGAAACGTGGGTCAGGTCAGGGTGTTGGCGGTGTGGGTGGCGTGGCGGGGGGTTGGCTGTTGGCCGGCGCGGAGCTGCGGGCCGGCTGGGGGGCGGGCAGGTAGCAGTCGCGATGCAGGCGGAGGATGGGCAGCAGCACCCAGATGCGCGGTGACTGCGACCAGTGGACCAGTTCGTCGTAGGTCGCGGTGCGATCGACGCGGCAGAGCTCGCGCAGGTCGCCGCGGAGCTCGACGAGCCAGAAGATGCGACGGATGTCGAGCATGTCCAAGTCGACCAGCCGCGCGGGCGTGATGCGGTCGAAGACCTTGTGGTAATCATGGCGATCGCACATGGCGCGCAGATGCTCGTGCGTGGTGGGGACGAACTCCACGTGCGGATCGACGTACGGCTGCGCGCAGGCGCGGGCTTCGGTGAGGTAGGGCACATCGGGCTGTGCGTACACCGGCAACACCGCGCCGGCGAGCGGATGATCGATGGTGATGCAGTTGAGTGATTCGACTTCGGAGATCATGACGGCCCCTTTCCCTACTTGCACTGCTTGCCCTTGCCCGACTTGCACGTGCCCCACTTGTACTCGCCCCACCACTTCTCCTGGCAGCGACTTGGTCGGTGCGTGGAGTGAGCGGCGAGGCGATGTGCTGAGCGACGCGTGATGCGTCCCTCTATATACCCCCCCGCGCACCGCGCTGCGCGCGCACAAAGCGTGTCGTGCGCGGGGTGGTGCGGTGCGCAAGTGGCTGGGGGGACTGGAGAAGAAAATTTTGAAAATCGGGGCTGCGGGGAGGTGATTTGGTGCGGTGGCGCGCGCACAGATGTGGATGTGAGTGGGTTGTGGGTGTAGGTGGTGTTGAGAGTGCTATGGCGAGATGAAAAACGCCGCGACAACATGGTCGCGGCGTGGGTAGGCGAGTGCTTGTCGGTTACTCGTCACTGCGGATCGTTTTGGTTGGTCATGAACCGCGCGACGTTGACGAGACGCACAGGCAGCCGCAGAGCCGGCAGTGACCTTGCCCACAAACAGTGGACACTCATTTCCTGTCAACGTCGGCTGGCCTCAAACTGTTCGGGGCTTTGGTAGCCGAGTGTGCTGTGCAGTCGCTGGCGATTGTAGAAGACTTCGATGTAAGTGAAGATTGCCTGCT
>JBKDAN010000057.1:0-129517 GCA_046316615.1 Phycisphaerae bacterium | reverse complement strand
TGTGAACGCGACGTAAGTGCGACGGCCCTTGGTGGGTCGCGGCATTCGGCATTCGTGATTCGGCATTCGTGGGAAGGCAGGGTTGCAGCGAGGTCGGCGGGGAGAATCGGGTAGGCATCAAGGCAGTTGGCATCAAGGCATCAAGGCGTGCAGCATCGAGACATAAGGCATGGGGGCATCATGGCGTAGGGTGACGCAATGTTCGCTTGCTGCGTGAAATCAGGGGATTTCGGTGAGGAGCTTCTTGATCTCGTCGCGCTTGTGTTTGACGTCGCGGTAGTTGAACTGCTTCATCGCGATGGCGCTTGCGATCTTGTCGGACTCGCGGATGGACTCGGGGTTCTTTGACGCCTTGCCTTGATCCATCAGCGCGGTCATGAGGTCGTACTGCAGTTCGAGATTCATCTCTGGGGCCATGTCGCCTGCGGCGAGTGCGCCGCGGTAGGTTTGGACGGCTTCGTCGAAGTAGCTGATCTTCTGGAAGCTGCGGGCGAGATATGCGAGGCTCATGACGCGGAGCTTCGCATCAGCCTGGCTTTGCTGGAAGAGCGCGATGGCTTCGTCGTAGTTGCCCATCTGGTAGTAGCGCTTGCCCAGCTCGTACTTCTTGCCCAGGTCGGTCGGATACTCGGAAACGCGCTGCTTGAACTCGGTGGTTTCCAGCTTGAGCAGGGCCTCCGCTTCGTTCTGCAGCATGCTCTGCACGAGGCCCTTTTCGGCTTCGCTGGCTTTCTCGACCATGCGCTCGAGCTCGCGCACTTTGCGGGCCTGCTGGCGAATCTTGATGTCGCCCGCGAGTTCGCGGAAGCGGAAGGTGTTGAACTGCGTGTACATCTGCATGTACAGCTCGAAGGCGCGAGCCTCGTCCTGGGGCTTGGCGCGTTCGAGCAGGCGCTTGGCGAGCACTTCCATCGTGGGCAGGTCGTTGGGACGCTTGATGAATTCGTCTTCTGCGTTGCTGACGAGACGATCGCTGGTCTCTTCAGTCTTGACGATGCGATCGGACTCTTCGAGTTGGCGCTGCTTGGTGGCGTCGCGGATGTTGTCGCGGAAGCCGCCTTCTTTGCCGGAGTTGCCGTAGCCGCCGCGGCTCATCGTTGCGGTAGCGGCAAGGTCGCGCACCCAGGCGGAGAGTTCGCCGTCGCTGGGGTCGGCCTTGAGCGCGGCTTCGGCGGCTTGGACGGCGCGATCGGCGGCTTCCACCTTCACGTAGGCCTGGGCGACCTTCATGAGCAGTTCTTTGCGGCGCTTATCGTTCTTCTCGCGCAGACAGAGAGCGAAGGCTCGCTCGCCCACCCACACGGCGGACTCGCGCAGGCCCAAGCTCGTGGCGCTTTCCATGGCTTTGAGAGCGAGGAAGGCTTCGGCGGGCTTCATGGCCCAGTCGAGCAGGGCGCGGAGGTACTTGTCAACGTCGGTGCTGCCTGAGACTGATTTGACGAGGTCTTTGCCGGGTCCCTTTTTGCTGGCGGGATCGTTCAGGAACTGGGCGGCGGCGGCGAAGAAACTCTCGATGCCTGGAATGCCATTGGGATGGAGGCGCACGCCGCTGAGCCAGAGCTGCATGGCGTATTCGTAGTTGCCGGTTTCCTGCACGGTTTTGGCGTGCTGGAAGAACTTGGAAGCCTTGCCTTCGTCGAAGACGATGGCGTTGGACTTGGGCTTCTCGCCGGACTTGGCGGGGACCGGCGCGGGTGCGCCGGGCGTGCCAGCGGGAGCGGGTGCGGCGGGTTCATCCTTTTTTTTGCCGAAGAAAAACGCCAAGGCGAACTCCTGCAAGTGTGCATGAGGCGAGGAATCAGTCGAACCATGAGGGTAGGGCCGTGTGCGGTGCGGGGCGAGGTGCACAGGCATGTGAGGTTTGTACCGGCGTGGGGTCGCGACGGCACAAGAATTGGACATGCACCATGTGAAATTGCCAAATCTGCATCGCATTGAGCCGGGGACGCGGGTGACGCTGGCGCGGATTGATCCGGCGGGGACGAGTGGATTCCCGACAGTGAAAGGTGAAAAGAACGGGGATGCGAAGGCGCGGGCGGAGAGCGAGCTTGCGGCGGAGGTGAAGCGGATCGCGAAGCTGCAAGATGTGCTGTACGCCGAGAGCAAGACTGCGCTGCTGGTGGTGCTGCAAGGGATAGATACGAGCGGCAAGGACGGGGTGATTCGCCACGTGTTCTCAGGCGTGAATCCGCAGGGGTGCCATGTCACGAGCTTCAAGAAGCCCAGCGAGGCGGAGGCGGACAGGGACTACTTGTGGCGCATTCATGCCGCCGTGCCGGCGAAGGGGGAGATCGGGATTTTCAATCGAGCGCACTATGAGGATGTGCTGATTGTGCGGGTGCATGGATACGTCCCTGAGGCGCAGTGGCGGGAGCGGTATGCGCAGATCAATGAGTTTGAGCGGTATCTGACGCTCAACCACGTGGTCGTGCTGAAGTTCATGCTGCACATCAGCAAAGACGAGCAGCGCGAGCGCTTGCAGGCGCGGATTGATGACCCGGAGAAGCGGTGGAAGTTTCAGCCGGGTGACTTGGCGGAGCGCAAGGTGTGGGAGAAGTACCAGACGGCGTACGAAGATGCGGTCAGCACGTGCAGCACGGAGCACGCGCCGTGGTATGTGATTCCGGCGGACAGGAAGTGGTATGCGCGGTGGGCGATTGCGCGCGTGGTGCGGGAGACGCTGGAGGCGATCAAGCCGGAGTTTCCGAAGGCTTCAGGGGAGTTTGTGGGTGTGCGGGTGGAGTGAGGTAGGCGGCTTGTGAAGCTTGGAGAGTTGGTAGAAGTAGTAGAAGAAGTAGCCGCCACGGAGTGGCGGGCCACCCGAAGACATCAGACCGAAGACATCAGACCAGGAAGCGCTTGGTGAGATCGCCGTAGGCATCGATGCGGCGGTCGCGGAGGAAGGGCCAGTGCGTGCGGGCGAATTCGACTTTGTCGAGATCGCAATCGACGATGCAGACTTCTTCCTTGTCGATGCTGGCGCGGTGGATGACTTGGCCGTTGGGCTGGGCGACGAAGCCTTGGCCCCAGAATTGCAGGCCGTCTTCGCTCACGCGCTTGCCCTTGGCATCGGTGATGTGTTCATGCCCGACGCGGTTGGGGGCGCACACGTAACAGCCGTTGGCGACGGCGTGGGCGCGCATGCTGAGTTCCCAACTGTCGTGCTGGGCTGCGCCGTATTCCTTCTTCTCACTGGGGTGCCAGCCGATGGCGGTGGGATAGAAGAGAATCTCGGCGCCTTGCATGGCGGTGAGGCGGGCGCCTTCGGGGTACCACTGATCCCAGCAGATGAGGACGCCGATGGTGGCGTGCTTGGTCTTCCATGCTTTGAAGCCCATGTCGCCGGGAGTGAAGTAGAACTTCTCGTAGAAGAGCGGGTCGTCGGGGATGTGCATCTTGCGGTAGATGCCCATGAGGGAGCCGTCGGCGTCGATGATGGCTGCGGTGTTGTGGTAGAGGCCCGCGGCGCGCTTCTCGAAGAGTGCGGCGACGATGGCCATGTTGTACTTCTTGGCGATCTTCGAGAAGGCGTCGGTGCTTGGACCCGGGATGCTTTCGGCGAGGCTGAAGAAGCGGTGATCTTCGCTCTGACAGAAGTACTGCGTGGTGCACATTTCCTGCGTGCAGAAGATCTTGGCGCCTTGCTTGCCGGCCTGCTCGGCGAGAGCGAGCTGCTTGGCGCGGTTGGCGGCGACAGCTTCGACGCTGGCGAACTGCGAGTAGGCGACGGGAACGGCGGAAGAAGAACGGGCTTTTTTGGCCATGGCCGTGCAGCGTAGGAAGTTGCACGGGGAAAGTGGGCGCGTCGGAAAAAGACAACGCCCGGACGATGTGGAAGTCCGGGCGTTGCTCTCGCAATGAATTGTCAATCTGCAAGAAGACGCGGCTGCAACTTAGCGAGCCGTCGTGTCACGACCGAGGTCGTGAGCGGGGCGAGCTTCGGTGTCGGTCTTGTCTTCGTCGTCAAAACCGGCGGTCACGGCATCGTCGATGCCCTTGCGGCCTTGCTTGTCCATGTCGGACTGGCTGCCGGAACGCATCGGGTCGCGCTGACCAGCGGTGGGACGCGGGTTGTTGGGATCGGAGGGAGCGGTGGTCGGCCGGTCGGGCGTTTCGATCTTGTCGCCGCCCGAGCTGCCACGTTGACCGCCTTGAGCATCACGGCCTGCACCCTGCGTGTCGCGGCCCGTGCCTTGACCCGTGATGCCATGCTGCGTGCTGGTGGCGTCGCCCTGGCCGGGGCGATTGCCAGCTTGGCCCATGCCGCCTTGGCCGGTCGTACCGGACTGGCCCTGCGTCTTGCCAGCGTTGGCGCCTTGCGCACCTTGGCTGGCTTGATTCGCATGCGTGGCCTGGCTGGCCTGATTGCCTTGGTTGCCCTGCTGATTGCCGCGGCTGGGGGTTTGTGCCGAACCACCGGTGTTGCCGGTGTTACCAGCGTTGTTCTTGTTTCCATTCGTCATTGCAATCTCCTTTTGCGAGATGAGGGACTGTGAGGTGCAAGCGACATTGCCTGCTGCAACAAGATGGATGGCCAAGCGAAGGTGGGTGTGAATCGGGCGTGAATACAAAATCACAAGTCGTGGCGAAGACAAAAAAAGCCGCGGGCACCTTCAGTGGGAAAAGGTGCCCGTGGTGAGCGTTGCCGCTCGGTGTGTGGACTTGTGTCGGATCAGTTGATGCGACGGAGCACAGCCTGATGACGCGTGAGCTTGAGCTGGGCGAATGTTCTGATGCGGGTAACTTCGCGCGGGGGCAGACCTGTGACTGCGGCGACTTGGGAACTTGCGAGACGGGTGCGGGTGCGAAGGCCGAAGGTGAGTTCGATGACGTGGCGCTCGAGCGGGGTGAGCACGCTGAGGACACTTTCAAGTTGATCTGCGAGAGAGCGCCGACGATCAGCGGCTCCTTCGTGCGAGAGGGCCGTGTTGTCAGCATTTTGACGCATTTCGTGGGTGAGTCGCTCGGACCAGTTGGTGACGAGGTCGCGGACGCGGCGCACTTTGGCGACGTGGACGGGAGTCCAGCCGAGTTCCTTTGCGAGTTCGGCTTCGTCAGGTTCGCGCCCGTGGGTAGTTAGGAGTCGTGCGGCTGCGGTTTCGAAGTGGGAGACGTCGCGGCGTCTGGCGTGTCCCAACCGGCCCTTGACGGAGTTGCGACGGAACAGTGAAGTCATGGCGTGACGGATGTGCCCGAAAGCGAAGGTGCTGAGGCGCGTGCCGGCATCGGGGTCGAAGCGATCTACGGCGCGGATGAGGCCAATGTTGCCTTCGGCGACGAGTTCATCGAGAGGAATGCCGCGATTGGTGAGTCCGCGTGCGATGGAAGTGACCAGACGCACGTGGGCCTGGATGAGCTGCGCGCGAGCGACTTGGTCGCGGTCGTTTCGCCAGGCGCGGGCGAGCTGCTGCTCGCACTCGCGGGACATGTGCTGGAAACCCATGCTGTTCATAACAAGATCCGTGACTGGTTGGCGCTTTGGGGGCTTGGCCGATGCGCGAGTGGCGAAGGGTGTGGTGCGAGGGCGCTTGTCGGGCCGCCGACCGGCGTTGGTGTCACTTGTGTCATGCGATACGTCGGCACTGATGGCGGTTGTGTCTGAAGTCGTGTGTTCGCTGGAGCGGATATCCATCGTGGTCTCCTCTTGATGCGATAGAGCTGCGTGCGATAGAAGTGCTGCCTGGTTGTGTCACGATTGCTGCGCTGTGCGTGCGAGACGCTGGGGTCGCACGAGCGGCATGCATCACCAGGGGGCATCCACGTTGACATGTTCGCAGCAAAGCAGTGGCGTGTGATGAAAGGGGCGTGAATGAGGTCTCATATTCCAGGATGAATCCGCGCTCATCTGGGGCTCATGAGGAGGTGTGCCGGGCTGCCCACTACATGGGCAGGAGGTTCATCATGCCGTTTCTTTCAGAGACGAAGCGTCGGGTGATCGCGAACTTCGGCTGTGCGTGGAGACGCACGTTCGCGTGGAGTGATGAATTGGCAGATGATGCGGCGAGTGACGTGATGCGTGTGGCGGGATACCGCTCAGTACGATCAATCGGCACGGAAGTCATCGAGCCGACTGCGCCAGAATGCGATGAGAGCGGCGATAAAGAGCGCGGTACCGATGAAGAGGCCGCCATCAACCAGCGTGCTCGACGCGGCCGCGTTCATCTTGGCGCCGATGGCGATCGCGAAGCCCGCCGCGGCGACGATGAGCCAGATGAGGGATTTGGAGGGGGGCTGCTTCATGACGAAGAACTATCGAAAGTTGCGCGAAGGCTTCTGTGAGGCGAACGTAAAGGTTCATAAAGGTCGGGTGGCGGGGCGGTTCGCTCGGACCATGATGTTTTTTACAGGTCGCAAATAAGAAAGACATGAGTTGGTGATTAAAAACCACTCATAATGAAGATGGGATCGCATTCTGGTGTTACCCTTGAAGTGAAGCAGATGGCGGGGGCACCATGTCGAGCGGAGATTTCATGACATTTTGGGGAAGACTATTTGACACGTCGGACTTTCCACCTCGGTGGCAATGTGGCAACTGGGGAGCGGTTGAGGGCTGGCTACATATCGTGAGCGATACGACGATTTTCGCGGCGTATGTCGCGATTCCGATTGCGCTGATGGTGTTTGTGCGCAAGCGCCGCGACTTTCAGTTTCCACGGATCATCTGGCTGTTCTTCGCGTTCATTCTTTCGTGCGGCATTGCGCATGGGGTGGAAGCTGTGATCTTCTGGTGGCCGGCGTATCGGGTGACCGGGGTGCTGAAAGCGATTACGGCGGCGGTGTCAGTCATGACCGTTGTTGCACTGGTGCGGGTCATGCCCGTGGCGGTGAGCATTCCGAGCTTGACGCGGACGAACCGCGAGTTGACGGAGCAGCTTGGTCAGTCACGGGAGGCTGAGGCGAGCATTGCTGCGGCGCGTGAGCAGCTTGAGGCGCGAGCGGCCCAGCTTGCGCTGCGAGAAAGGCGGATGCGTGACGCGAACGTCGCGGCGCGGGCTGTGGGTGTGTGCTGGGATGTGGACACCAACAGCATTCTGTGGGATATCGGGTACCTGCCACTGCTGAAGGCGGTTGACATTGACGGGTACAGCGATGAGCCGTCGTGGGAGAACCTGCTGGGCAGCGAGCAGGCGGAGACGTTGAAGAAGCACGCGGACGCGGCGTGGCGAGCGGGGTCGATGATGCACTTGCGGTTTGCGCTGCGCGATCACGCGGGTGTGTGGGACTTGCGGCTGACGGTGACGCCGGAGCCTGCGACATCCGGGCAGCCGCGGACGATGGTCGGGCTGTTCGGACTGGTGCCATTTGAGCAATCACGCATGATGGAGCATGTGTATCCGCCGAAGACGTGAGCGACGGTTGCGCATTGGGCTGGCGGCGCTTGTCAGACAGTGTCAGTGATGGGATCGTGGCCTCGCAGCGGCAAACGGAGGGTGAAGCATGCGCCGCCTTCGGCCACGTTGCGAACGATGATCTTGCCGCCATGGAGCTCAGCGACAGCTTGGGCGATGGTGAGTCCCAGGCCATGACCACGACCTTGCTTTTGCTCTTCAGGTGCCTGGACAAAGCGATCGAAGGCGTTGTTGAGCATGGCGGGGGGCAGGCCTGAGCCTTGGTCGCGCACTTCGAAGACAGCTTCGGTACCCCTGACTGCGCTGATGATGATGACGGTGCCGCTCTCGGGCGAGAAACGGATGGCGTTTCGGACGAGATTGTCGAGCATGGTGCGCAGGAGTTCTGGATCTCCTGAAATCGCGGCATCGACGTCGTCGTCGCTTGCGGCGAGCTCGGGCTTGAGCTTGACGGCATACTGACGAGCCATGGGCGAGCAGTGAGACACGCTATCGAGGACAAGCTCGTTGATGGGGACGAGTTCGGCGCGGGCGAGGCCCTTGCCGTCCTTGACACGGGTGAGCGTGAGGAAGCTCTCGACGAGCTTGCCCAGCTTGCGCATTTCTTCTTCAACACTGCGAACGAACTGCACGCCGAGTTTGGACATGTCGGTGCGGTCGAGGGTCTGGGCTTCGACGAGCAGGGTGGCGATGGGAGTCTTGAGCTCGTGGGAGATGTTGGAGAGGAAGCGTTCCTGCGCTTCGAACGCCTGTCGCATGCGAGCGCGGGCATCGTCGAGTGCGGCGGCGAGTTGCTGCACTTCGCGTGGAGCGGAGTCGTCGCGGATGTCGGTTTTGAGCGACTCGGGCGAGAGTTGGGAGGCGATGTGACGAGCCGTGGTGAGCGGCTTCACTGCGATACCTGCAATGTACCACGCACTGACGCACGTGGCGAATACGCCGAGGCAGCCGGACATGAGGAGCGCGCGGACGAAAAGCCGCTGCTGGTCGAGCAGGAAGCGATCGCTGCGAGCCAACAGCAGTGTCCAACGTTCACCTGTGGGGGAGGTGATGGGGACGGCGATCATGCGGCTTTCAGAGCGATTGTCCTCGTCCTCGCGAAACCAATCGACCTGCATCGATTTGATGATGGGCTGATTGATTGCGTCAGCCTCACGGGCGGCTTCCAACGCGATAGATGGCCAATCAACCTGGCTGATGGTGGCGATGCGATGGTCGGGGCGGACGAGGCCGGCGCGGAACGCCGAGAACTGCACACGCAAGCCGGCACGCATGATGATGAAGTCGAGCTGGTCTTGCGTGATATGAGGAAGGGCTCTGGCGACCTCGGGAGCTATGGCGGTTGCGCGATTGGTGAGTGACTCATCGAACATATCGCTCAGCGCGGTGCGCTGATGGAGCCAAAAGATGAAACCAGTCACCAACTGCACGCTGATGAAGAGCGCGAGGACCCACACGCTTAGTCGAATTCGCAACGTACCCATGGGCTCGCGTCGCTCCGGCTATCGATAGCGTCTTGGAATCAATCCATCACGCCGAAGCGATAGCCTGCGCCTTTCATGGTGTGGATGAGTTCACGTTCGAATCCGCGATCAACTTTCTTGCGCAAACCGGAGACGTAGACGTCAATGACGTTGCTGCTGTGATCGAAGTTCATGTCCCAGACCTTTTCGGCGATCTGAGCGCGACTGAGGACGCGGTTGGGATTTCGCATGAGGTACTCGAGAAGGGCGAATTCCTTGTTTGAGAGTTCGACCTTTTTGCCCTTGCGGTCAACGGCGCGGGTGTAGAGGTCGAGCTTGAGTCCGTCGCATTCGAGGAAACGGCCTTCAGAGGCTTCGCCACGGCGAAGCAGAGCGCGGATGCGGGCGAGCAGTTCTTCAAACTCGAAGGGCTTGGGGAGGTAGTCGTCGGCGCCGGCGTCGAGGCCGGCGACTTTGTCCTGCGTGCTGGACAGTGCAGTCAGCATGAGAATGGCGGACTTGACGCAGCGGCGGCGCAGGTTGCGGCAGACCTCGATGCCGTCGCGATCAGGCAGCATGAGATCAAGCAAGATGATGTCGTAGTTGCCGAGCGCGCCGATATCCTCGCCCTCGAAGCCGGTATGACTGACATCAACGGCGTAACCGTTTTCGCGTAGACCACGCTGGATGGCCTCCGCCATTTTCGGATTATCTTCTATGACCAGTGCTCGCATGCGATCTCCTCGCGAGTGACCCCTCACGTGCAAACATGCGCGTGCTTTTCGAGCGGTGGCTCAAAATAGAATGAATCGCTACTCATTCTGACTTTATCCGTGGTTTGCACTTGGTGCACATAACAAATGAGTTGCATCACTCGTTTCCGCTCGCCGCAACGTGGCCGCATGCAGGCGTCACCCGATGACGCACAAACGAGTGAGCATTCCAGAAGCACGACACAAAGGAGATAGTCCATGCATCGAGTGAATTCCATCCGTGTCACGGCGTTGGCGCTTGTGACCATTTGCGGGTGCGCCATGAGCGCGGCACAGACACAGAACAATCCCAGTCGAGACCGGCCGGGACAATCGTCGCGCGATGCGGCTGAGGACAGGGCGCAAGACACGCGGGGCGAGAAGCAAGCTCGGAAGCAAGAGAACAGCCAGCGAGCTGCGATGAAGCTGTGCTACTTCAAGGATCTGCGCGGCATGAATGTGACGAGGAGCGATGGCAGCACAGCGTTTGAGATCAAGGACGTGGTGTTTGATCGTCACTCGGGAGACATCGCTGGGTACGTGGTCTCGAACGATCGCGTGATCGCCCCGAGCGAGGTGACGGCGACCACGGACGAGAAGGGGGCGGTACAACTGCGCACGACGCTGACCGATGACTCGCTGAAGGGACGACTGGAGTTTGATGACGATGCGTTTGACACCAAGGCGTCGAAGTCGGACACGGTGATGGCGTGGTGGAATCGGTTCGCGTCGGAATCGAAGAAGCAGATTCGCAGCGACATGGACATGTATGAACCTGAGAAGCTCAAGTCGACGGAACGCTCTGAAGTGAGCGGGACGATTGACAGCCTTGATCGCGTGCGAGGAGAAGGCAGCATCTATCGCACGATCGCGACGATCCGGGCGGAAGACGGTTCGACAAGCGTGGTGGTGCTTGGGCCCACGTGGTACCTGGCTGACGAGAAGGCTCTGCCCATGCGCGGGCAACGGGTGACGGCCATGGTCTCTCCGCTGGAAGGTGACGAAGAACGCTGGGTTGCATCCAGCATTTCGCTCAATGGCGGCAAGATGGTGACGCTGCGCGAGGGCGATGCGCTGAACCCGGTGTGGTATAAGCATGGCAAGGCCGATTCGGCGGTGGCGGTGCAGCGGCGGATGCTCTTGGCGTCGAGCCTGCTGGGTGACGATGTGAAGTGCCGGGAAGAAAGCTCCGGCGAGGTGCAGAACCTGGTGATTGACACGGCCGAACACCGGGTGGTTGCGATCGTGGTTGATCCGAACGAGAACTTCATGGGCGCTGCGGACACACTGCGGCTGATTCCGGTGAGTGTCGCAAGCCCATCGGGTGATGATCTGGTGTTTGTGGATGCCGAGAAGGACATGATCATCAACGCACCGGCGGCCCCGGGCAACTTGTCGGCACTGAACAACGCATGGAAGCTGGACATGATGTTCAAGCAGCGCCCGATCGTGAGCCGCTGAGTGAGCGATGGCTGACAAGCGAGTGGGCAGATGGATCACCCCGCGCGAAGCGGCACAGACCATTTTCGCGCGGGGTGGTTGTTTTGTGATTGGAAGAAATGAGTCGCGATTCATGTTGGATTCACTGCACTCACGGGCATGGTCGCGAAAGTGAGAGCGTGGCAGGAAGCGCGTGCTTTGATGCCACCGGGAATGAGCCGACACCGCGCTTTGCGTAAGGCAGAGCGTCAGAGGAGCTTGATATGGAAAGCATGAACAGCAGCCGCCAGGACCGCTCGATGAAGATGATGCAAGCGATGCTGGCGGCGATGTTTGTCGGAGCGATCGTCGGGCTGGCTGGGTGCAACACGACTGAGGGCGTAGGGCGTGATATTGAAGCGGCGGGCGATGCGATTGGGGACGCGGCGGATGACGCAAAGGACTGACGCGGCAGTGACGACGACGGAAACGGGGTTCACAGAGCGTACACGGCGAGGCACAACAAGGAGTTAACACATGCTGTACTGGGCAATTGGCTTTCTGATCATCGCGTTGATCGCGGCAGTTCTGGGATTTGGCGGGATCGCGGGAACCGCGGTGGGCATCGCGAAGATTCTGTTTTTCGTGTTCATCGTGCTGTTTCTGATCTCCGCCGCGCTGAGCTTCTTTAGGAAAGGTTCACCTGGTGTGAAGCCCTGAGCGAAGTGACAACGTGCACGTTGATACCAAGATGCACTCTGGCACAGGAGTACACACATGAAGCGCGAACTGGCACCATCGATCACTTCGGCAGTCGGTCTCCTGACCGGCGCGATGGTCACAGCGGGATGCGATGAGTCCGGCTATGCGGGCGACGCTGCGGAAGAAGCTGCGGATGACGTGACAGACGCCGCGGAGGATGTGGCGGATGATGTGAAGGACGTCGCGGAAGATGCCCAGGACGAACTGGAAGACGCCGCGAACGAAGTGAAGCCAAAGTGAATGCGACTGACGTGCAGAGCCAAGAAGCGTCGCATCGGTCGTGAGATGAGATCGATGTTCGGCACTTCGCGCTTGTCATGCAGGCGCGTGCACACTGGTTCAACCTCCCCCGCTTGCAAGCGGGTTGCGACGCGAGAAGGCACTATCTGACTCGTCCCTGGAAAGCGCCTGATCAGCGATGATCGAGCGCTTTCTTGCGTTATGTCGGAGTTGACAAGACCGGCATGAGGTCGGATTCACGTGGTATTCATGCTGAAGGCGGGGTGTTATGCCATGACACATGTGATCCTGCCGGATGACGGCCATGTCGGCGCTTGACGTCGAGCGCGATGAGGCGGACGGACGGGATGAAGCTGCGAAAGGAAGACAGCGATGGCATACGAGAAGAACGACAAGAACGCGGCTGGCGCGGACATGAATCGCGATCCGATCACGGGAGCTGCGGGTTCGCATCCTGTGGGCACGGGGACTGGCGCCGCGATTGGCGCGACGGTTGGGGGTGTTGTTGGTGCTGTGGGCGGACCCCTGGGCGTGGTAGCCGGCGCTGCGGTGGGCGGTGTGGCGGGCGGACTGGTGGGCAAGACGACGGCGGAAGCGGTGAACCCGACGGGTGAAGTGGAGTACTGGAAGCGTGAGTTCACGAATCGCCCGTACGCACGGAACGCGGACTGGGCAGATTATGAACCCGCGTACTACAGCACGGCGGTGATGTATGACTCGTACTGGGGCAAGCCGTTTGAAGACGTTGAGCCGGAACTGCAGCGCACGTGGACGACGAACCGCAAGAGTTCGCGTCTGGGCTGGAGCGAAGTTCGCAACGCGAGCAAGGATGCGTGGGATCGACTTGCCGAGCGGACCAAGAAAACAACCAGCAGCGAGCAACGTGAGTCCGCGGAAACCACGAATGACTTGATTGAGTTTCTGTTTGACGGTGCGAAGGGGTTTGATCAGGCGGCGGAAGCGGCGAAGAACCAGACTTTCAAGGACGGGCTTCGACGCTTCAGCCAACAGCGTGAGCAGTTCATCGGCGAACTGAAGCCGCTGATTGCGAGTCGGGGCGAGAAGCCTGAAAAGGGCGGCACGGTGCGAGGCGTGCTGCATCGCGGATGGATCGGCATCAAGAACGTGGTGACGTCGGGCGATCACGCGATTCTGTCGGAGTGCGAACGGGGCGAAGATGCGGCGGTTGCGAAGTATCGCAAGGTGCTGGAGAGCGATGAGTTGACGCCTGAGATGCGACGTGTGTTGCAGTCGCAATTCGTGCAGGTGCAAACGGCGCACGACACGGTGCGCAACTGGCGCGATACGACGGCGGCGACGAAATCCTGAGTTGACCCGCAGGCGCTGCGCACAGACAGCGGCTGCATGAGAGGAAAGTGCCTTGCAAGGCACTTTCTTCATTTTCAGACGGGCGGGTGGATCACATGCAGGAGGCGACATGTGGTGGCTTTGGGCGTTGGTGTGGATATGGGGGCTGTACCTGGCGTGGCGTGTGGTACTTGAGGGACGCACGTCGCAGGGGTCGTTATGCTGGATTCTGGCTTTGCTCCTCGTGCCGCCGGTGGCTGCGCCGCTGTTTTTGCTAATGGGTGATCGGCGGCTGGAGGGATATCGGCGAGCGCGGCGGCATGGACTGCGTGCGCTGGATCGGCACTATCGCGAGATGCTTGAGGCAATGAAGGCGGCGACCATGACGCCTGATCGCGCGTCGTTACGCGTGCTGGGCATACTTGCGAGATTGCCGTGGACGCGTGGAAACACGGTGCGGCACTTTGATCGCGCAGACGACATGTACGAGTCGCTGGTCAGCGCAATTGACGACGCACGGGCGACGGTGCAGATGCAGTTCTACATATATCGCGATGATGAGATCGGTCAACGCGTCCGGGCTGCTCTGATACGGGCGAAACAGCGCGGGGTCGCGGTATGGCTGATGTATGACGAACTGGGGTGTGCTGGCACGCCGGAAGACTATTTTGAGGTGATGCGGGAGGCAGGGATTGCGGTGAGTGGCTTTCGCACGGTGCCTTCAAAGCGGCGGGTACTGCGACTGAACTTTCGGAATCACCGCAAGCTGGTGGTGATTGACGGTGTGACGGTGTTTTTCGGGGGGATGAATGTGGGTTGTGAGTATTGCGGGGGGGATGAGAGCATCGGACTTTGGCGGGACACTCATGCGAGAGCGACGGGACCGGTGGCGCTGGCCGGACAGATGACGTTTCTGGAAGATTGGCACTGGGCGCAGCGGCAGATACCGCGTGAGTTTGTGTGGCGAGTGAGTGATGCGCCGCAACCGGATGATGAGCATGCGGTGGATGCGATGCTGCTGTTTCCTTCCGGGCCGATTGATGACAAGGAAGAGGGACTGAAGATGTTTCTGCAGCTGATAGGGGAAGCGAAGCAGCGACTGTGGATCGCGACGCCTTACTTTGTGTGTGAAGAAGCGGTTCTGCAGGCGATTGAGCTGGCAAAACTGCGCGGCGTGGATGTTCGGATTCTGGTGCCGAATCGGCCTGACAGCATATTGGTGGAGCATGCCGCGAACGCGTTCATCGCGGATGTGCTTGCGGCGGGGGTCGCGGTGTATCACTACACACGCGGGTTCACGCATCAGAAAGTCGTGCTGTGCGATGATGTGACATCGATCGGGAGTGCGAATCTTGATCATCGGTCGATGACGCTGAACTTTGAGCTGACGGGTATCGTGCACGATGCACGATTTGCGGATCGTGTCGCGACGATGCTGCAGGCTGACCTGCGGCGGGCGAAGGCGCTGGAGCCAAACTGGTGGCGTGATATCGGCGCTTGTCGGCGCTTTGCAGCGCGGCTCGCGAGACTGGCGGCACCGATGCTTTGAGCTAGTGGAAGTCTCGCGAGTGGACGAGGGGGTCGTCGAGGGTGTCGGCACTGCGAATGGATTTGGCTTTCACGTAGACGACTTTGCCTGCGCGTTCAACGGTGCCGGTGCAAATGATGATGCCGGCATGGCGGGCGGCGCGGCGGTAGCGTTCGTAAATTTCAGGACGGACGATGAGGTTGGCGACGCCTGTTTCGTCTTCGATGGTGATGAAGACGATGCCGCTGGCGGTGCCGGGGCGTTGGCGCACGAGGACCATGCCTGCCACGGAGACTCGCGAGCCTGTGGGTGTTTGGGCGGGTTTTTGCAGCGCGGCGTTTTCGATGACGCGTTTGGCGGCGAGGGTTTCTCGCATGAAGCGCAGGGGGTGGGATTTGAGAGAGAGTCCTGTGGCGAGGTAGTCGGCGGTGACTTGGGAGGAAGCGGGGATGGTGGGGAGCGGGTCGGAGAACTCGCTGCGCGTGTGCGCGTGGTGTGTGCTGCGATCAGTTGCGTCTGGCGTGATGCGGGGCTGAGAGCTGGAGTGGTCAGCTGCTGCCAGATCTGCTTGCTCGAAGAGCGGCGCTTCGACATCGCTCATGCGGCGCATGTTCCAGAGGGCTTGCTGGCGGGGGAGCTGGAACGAGCCGAAGGCGTCGGCCTGGGCGAGCGTGCGGAGTTGGCTGACGGGAATGTGCACGCGGCGGCGGAGATTGTCGAGCGAGCGGTAGATGCCGCGGGCGGTGCGTTCCTGTGCGATTGTGTGGGCGATGTCGGCACGCATGCCTTGGGCGAGTCGCATGCCCAGGCGAAGGGCGGGACCATCGGGCGTTTCTTCGAGCGTGCAATCCCAATCGCTGTGATTGATGTCGAGGGGACGTACGGTGACGGCATGACGCACTGCGTCCTGCACGATTTGCGAAGGCTGGTAGAAGCCCATGGGCTGGCTGTTGAGCAGAGCGCAGGCGAAGGCGGCGGGGTGATGCTTCTTGAGCCAGCAGGATGCGTAGACGAGCAGGGCGAAACTTGCGGCGTGGGATTCGGGGAAGCCGTAGCCGGAGAAGCCGCTGATCTGCTGGAAGACGCCGCGGGCGAAGTCGATGGAGTGGCCGCGTGCGAGCATGCCTTCGATGAGTTTCTTCTCGAATTTGAGGATCGCGCTGCCTGAGCGCTTCCATGCGGCCATGGCACGGCGGAGCTGGTCGGCCTCGCCCGGGGTGAAGCCTGCGGCGACAACAGCGAGGGACATGGCTTGTTCCTGAAAGAGCGGGACGCCGAGCGTGCGGCTCAAGACGCGTTCGATTTCGGGAGAGGCGTAGATGACGGGCTCGATGCCGTCGCGGCGTTTGAGGTACGGGTGCACCATCTTGCCTTGGATGGGGCCGGGGCGGACGATGGCGACTTCGATGACGAGGTCGTAGTAGCAGCGCGGCTTGAGACGCGGCAGCATGGACATCTGGGCGCGGCTTTCGATCTGGAAGACGCCGATGGTGTCGGCATCGCAGATCATGTCGTACGTCGCGGGGTCTTCGGGCGGGATGGTCGCAAGATCGAGCGGGAGCGGCTGGTTCGGTGCGGTGAGTTGATGTCGGTTGATGAGGGCGATAGCTTTGCGGATGCAGGTGAGCATGCCCAGGCCCAGGCAGTCCACTTTGAGCATGCCCAGGGCTTCGATGTCGTCTTTGTCCCACTCGATGATCGTGCGATCGGGCATCGCGGCGTTCTCGATGGGCACGCTTTCGCAGAGCGGGCCGCGCGTGATGACGAAGCCGCCCACATGCTGGCCCAGGTGACGGGGAAAGCCCATGAGTTCCTGTGCGAGCGCGACCACGCGCGAGAGATGCGGATCGCCGGGATTGAGGCCCAGTTCGCGCATGCGGCGGGGCGTGGCGGGTTTGTCTTCCCACCAGGTGAGGTCTTTGGCGAGGCGGTCGACGCAGTCTCGCGACAGGCCCATGACTTTGCCGACTTCGCGGATTGCGCTGCGGCCGCGGTAGGAGATGACTTCTGCGGTAAGGGCGGCGTGGTCGCGGCCGTACTTCTGGTAGATGTACTGGATGACTTCTTCACGACGTTCGTGTTCGAAGTCGATGTCGATATCGGGCGGCTCGTCGCGCTCTTTGCTGATGAATCGCTCGAAGAGCATGCTGACGCGAGCGGGATCGACCGCGGTGACGCCAAGGCAGAAACAGACGGCGGAATTGGCGGCTGCGCCGCGGCCCTGGCAGAGGATGCCGCGTGCGCTAGCAAAGGAGACAAGATCGTGGACGGTGAGGAAGTAGGGCGCGTAGCGGAGATCGTCGATGAGACGCAGTTCGTGCTCGAGCTGCGCGTGCACACTGGCGGGGATGCCTTGGGGATAGCGTTTGGCTGCGCCGGCGAAGGTGAGCTGGCGCAGGTGGTTCATGGGCGTGGCGCCCAGGGGCACGACTTCGTCTGGATACTCGTAGCGGAGCTGATCGAGGGTGAAGCCGACACAGCGCTGGGCAATGGTGAGAGTGCGCGTGATGGCGTTGGGATAGGACGCGAAGAGACGGGCCATTTCTTCGGCGGGCTTGAGATGACGCTCGGCGTTGGCGTGCAGCCTGTACCCAGCTTCATCGATCGTGCAGCCCTCGCGGATGCAGGTGAGCACATCTTGCAAGGCGCGACGCTGGGGCGTGTGGTAGTGCACATCGTTGGTCACGACGAGCGGCACTTTTGTGAGCTGCGCGAGCGCTGCGACTTGCTGGATGCGTGTTGCGTCGGTCGCGTGGTACGCGCGGGAGAGAGCGAGGGAGAGGCGATCTTGAGTGAAGACGCTCTGCAAGCCTGTGAGCAAGTGCACGCAGGTTTCGTCGAGCGTGGCCGGCGGCAGGAGTGTGGCCATGAGGCCGCTGTGGTGTGTGAGCACGTCGTGCAGCGAAAGGTGGCAGTGGGCTTTGGGAGCGCGTCGCTTGCCCAAGGTGAGCAGCTTGCAGAGGTTGGCGTAGCCGTCGCGGTGCATGACGTGCAGTAGCAGGCTGCAGGGGGTGGGCTGCTGCAACTGGATGCGAGCACCGACGACGAGTTGCATGCCGGCTTGCTTGGCGGCGACATGGGCTCGCACGATTCCTGCGAGTGAGTGCGTATCGGTGATGGCGATGGCGGCATAGCCCAGTTCGGCGGCACGGGTGACGAGTTCGTCGGGGTGGCTGGCGCCGCTGAGAAAAGTGAAGTTGCTGGTGACGGCAAGCTCGGCGTATTGCACGGGTGGAGCGGCGGGGCGGAGCGTCTCGCACGGCGGTGGTGTAAGCGGGCTGGCGGCACGCAGCGGGTGCTGTTTGACTTTTGGCAGTGGTTCTTCGGGCATGTGCTATCCAATGTGCTCTTGGGGCTTGATTGATGTTGCGGCGGCGTGCGTCATGCCCACTCTCCGTGGACGAACCAGCGGCCATCGGTGCAGCGGAAGACCCAGAGCCAGCGACCTTGGGCGGTCTGCACGCGGAAGTAGTCGCGCGAGAGTGAGGAGGCATCGCGCGTGCGGAGATCCTCACGCCACCATTCGCCAGCGATGCGTTCGGGGCCGTGGGTTTGCGTGATGTCCATAGCCTCGCCCCAGACTGAGATGCGTGCGAGCGGGCCGTCGGGTACGACGGCGAGCACGCCTGCGGGGGCGGGCTGGGTGAGCAGGCGAGCGGGGCGAGCGGCGTGCGTCATATTTGCAGGTTCGGTTGGGCAGTGAGCGAGGTCCCCCACTATCTGACGCACGAGCGCGTTCTCGGGGAGATGTGACGCAACGGGCGTAACCCAGGTGACGCTCGCGGGACCCATGCGAGCGACGCACGCATCCACGAAACGGCCCAGACCATCGGTCGGCGTGCTGGCACTTGCGGTGCGCCATGCCTCCATCTGTTCGTGCTGCACGCGGCTGACAATGTGTGCGCGTGCGTGCACTGCCTGGACGCCGTAGCCAAGTTGAGCGTTGTCGAGCAGGTGACGCAGCATGCTGAACATGTGCTGCGGATCGCTCGTGGCTTTGGCCACTTGCAAAGTGAGGGCGAGGGGATCGATGTCGGAGCGGTCGAGCGTGACGACGACTTTGCGGCAACCGAGTTGTTTGCAGCGAAGTATGCTGCAAAGTGATTCGAGCACGCGCTGGGCGATAAGGTGGATCGCTTCGATGCGGGTTGTTGGACCGGCGAGTTCGTGCGAAGCCTGCAACACGCCACGTGCGATGACGGGCGTGAGGCGTTCGGGGGCGCGGCCGGTGAGTTGATCGAGCACGTGCAGGACGGCTGAACCGAAACGATCGGCCAGTGATGCGCGGGGCATGGCGCGCAACTGGCCGACTTGTTCGATGCCAACCTCGTACAACGCGTGCAGGACACCTGAGGGCAGACGCAGCGAGATAAGTGGCAGGTTGGCGGTTACTGATGGAATATCAGCGAGTTCTCTCACGACGGTGCCAACTGGGCCGCAGCGAGCGATTGCGCAGGCGGCGGTACACGTGGGTGCGGCGGCGATGCGGGCTGCGATGCCGATTTTGGCCAGCTTTCGCATGATGCGGGCGATGAGTTGCTCCATGGTGCCGTAGAGGTGCACGCAGCCCGAAGCGTCGAGCAAGAGACCATCTCGCTGGTCGAGTGCGACAGTGGGCACGAATGCGTGCATGCGGAGGGCGAGTCTTCGCAGCGCGCGGCGCGTGACTGCGGCGTCGTGCTGCTGGGCGTGCATGACGCCTTTGGGCAGCAAAGCGCGGGCGTGGGCGACAGTCATGCCGGCTCTGACGCCCGCACGCAACGATGTGACGCAGCAGGAGGTGACGATCTCGCGCTGGCGATCAAGCGTCCAGAGGATGATGGGCATGCGAGCGTCAAGACGCCGCTGCAGTCGGATCACGTCGCTCGCGAATGTCGGCATGTACAGGGACAAGACGGCCCGCATCGTTCACCTCCACCAGCAGTGAGCGATCATCCGTGACGAAGCCTCGCGCGACGTGCGCGAGTGCAATACCAGGCACGCCATCCTGCGTGCTGTGCGACTGAGAACTCTGCAAGCCCTTGCAGCGGGCAAGAGTGACGCGCCAGCGCGGGCTTGATGCGAGCGTGGGCACCGGTTGGACGAGCCAGCGGGTTGTTGCGACGGACATGGCTTGCGCATCCCGTGGCGGACGAGCGAGCAGACCGAGCGACTGGCCACTTTCAGCGGCGAGTTGCAATCTGCGGGAGGTTGCCATGTCGACGCCGCTCGCGTCGGCTATGACGATGAGGCTCTCGGAGCGCAAAGCGAGTTCGATGGCCCAGTGTCGATCGGACTCCGTGGGCGGATCGATGAGCAGCATGTGACGCAGCAGGTCGCCACCACCGGCGCTGAAGATGGCACTGGGCGTGGGCCAGACTTCACGACCGATACAGACGAGCCACGCAGCGGGACTGCCTGCGTCCGTGCCAACCGCGGCCTGAGCGGCAGCGTGCACCAAGAGGCTGATGGGGGGAACGCCCACGAGGCCGATCCATTCGTGGATTGCTCCACAACACAAGCCGCCCCCCAGCCAGGCGTCGGTCTGCGGCCAGGCAAGTGGAACGCGGCGAGCGGACTGCTGGGGGTGTGTGGCGAGACCGTCCAACTGTGATTTGAGCTGGGCGAGGCGAAGGGGCTCGGAGCGTTTTTGTACGCATTGCGAGAGCATTTTGTTAGGATACCATATGGAGCGGCTTGTTCAAGCTAATTTCGCGAATGCAGCACAATATCACTTGCAAAGCTATATTTTGCAGGTGTTTATGCCTGAATTAGGATTACCGCCAATAAACCTCTGCGAAGAGATGGGCATGGCATACCTAACAGAATTGGGCGGATTGCGAGCGGACTAGAAGGATGCTTGCAGACCGATGACGGCGATGGTTAGCGTGTCGTCGCCTCGGTTGAAGGCGCGGGTGTTGTCGCCCAGGAACAACTGCGAGATGCCCGCGGTGAGAGTCCATGTGCCAACACCGGACGAGCGCAGCCGCTGGGTGCGGGACAGCCGGCACACATGCCGCTGGTATTGATCATTGAGGATGAGGAGCCGATTCGTCGTTTTTTGCGGGCAACGCTGGAGGCAAACAGCTATCGCGCGAAGGATGCGGCGACTGCTCGCGACGGCACGCTGCAAGCGGTGACGACGTATCCGGACTTGATTCTGCTTGATCTCGGGCTGCCTGATGGCGATGGTCTGCAGGTGACGCGAGCGATACGTCGCGAGGCGCGGACGCCGATCATCGTGCTTTCGGCACGCGGACAGGAGAGCGACAAGATCGCGGCGCTTGATGCGGGGGCGGATGACTACCTGACGAAGCCATTTGGTGTCGGCGAACTGCTCGCGCGGCTGCGGGTGGCGTTACGACATGCAGCTTCGGCGGGTGCTGGAGCAGGGGCAGAGATCGGTCAGGTGTATGACCGGACAATTGATGGGCGATCGCTGCGTGTGGATCTGGACGCGCGGCTGGTGTATGTGGGCGATGAGTCTGCGGGCCAACCCGCAATGTCGCGGCGCGAGGTTCGGTTGACGCCCATGGAGTTCAAGTTGCTTGCGTTTCTGGTGAAGCACGCGGGGAAGGTGCTGACACACCAGATGATTCTGAAGGAAGTCTGGGGACCGCAGCATGTGAGCGATGTGCAGTACTTGCGGGTGTATGCCGGGGAACTGCGAAAGAAGCTTGAGGCAGATCCGACGCAGCCGCGGTTTCTGATCACGGAGCCGGGCGTGGGGTATCGGCTGGCGGCGCGGGAATGATGGGGTGGCAGGGTGCGGGGCAAATGTGGGATGCGGTGCGCGTGAGTTGTGCGAAGTCACGGCAGTTTCCCCAGAGTGGCTGGAGGCGTCTCGCTTGTAGTCTGCGCGGGGTAAGGCCTAGACTCGACGAGCTGATGTCTCCCGCTGTCGTCAAACTTGTCGCCATGTTGCTGCTTGTGGTGCAGGGCGTGATTGCGTCGGCGTCGGGACGCGTGTTGTGCATTCCGTTGCCGCACTGCGACGCGCATGAGCAGGACCACACGGGAAGCTGTGAACAGTGCGAAGGCGCGGCATGCCACGATGAGCCCTCGACAGATTGTGACGAAGAGACTGGGCACGTGCCCTGCACGATTCTCACGCCGATGAGCGATGAGTGTGACTGCCATGTGCATGTGCAGGTGCCGGGCGACGAATCTGTTCCGAGCAAGTCGAAGGCGGACAGTGGCGAAGTTCGAGCACTTTTGGTGCCGGTCATCGTCGCGATTGTGATGACGGTGGAACTTGCACCGCCTGCGTCGAGCGTGTTCAGGCCGCCGCCTCGCGACATCGTGGCGATTGATCAGATGATCGCCCTGAAGACGACGCGGCTCCTTCTCTAGTTTTGCACGAACGCATGGCACGGCTGCTGGCGACATGATTGTCGCGCGCCGCGGGTGGTGTTGTCTTGTCAACGTGTTGTCACACCGGTGACAACGAGTTAAGGCGTTCTCTCCCTTCCACAACTTCTTCGTGCTTATGCAACTTCGTGCGATGCCCTGGCGGCTTTGCAGTGCACGAGTCCAGCGGCGAGAAACGATCGGAGCTATCGATGTATCGATCTCTTGGCCCTCTTCAAGATGGCGGGAACGACCTGCGGGCTTTGGCGGTGCCGCTTGCGGGGCTGTTGATGCTGACGGCTGGCGGGTGCCAGACGTATGAGCGCAAACCTGTGAAACTGGCGGAGCATCATGCAGCGTTTCTTGAGCGGACACCGGAGAATGCAGAGGTTCGGGCCTTTGCCGAGAGACTTGCGGCGCGCGAGGCGGAGCACGCTTCTGTTCCGTTCGAGACATTTGACCCGACGAACGGGATCGACTGTTCCGAGGCGGAAGTGATCGCGCTGGTGTTCAACGCGGATCTTCGCATTGCGCGGCTGCGTGCCGGAGTGACGGAAGCGGACGCGGCGAACGCGGGACTTTGGGAAGATCCGACAATCGGAGTCGATATCGCCCGCATCATCGAGAGCACGCCGGAGCCTTGGAAGGTGTTCACGAGTGTGGGCATCACGCTGCCGATCTCAGGACGATTGGAGATTGAGAAACAACGGGCACACGCGGAGCATGGCGCGGAACTCGCGAGGGTTGCCCAGCAGGAATGGGCGGTGCGCATGGATGTGCGGCGAGCGTGGCATGCGCGAGTTGCGCTGGAAACCCAAGTAGCGGCAACGCGTGCGTTTCTTGAGCGGGTGGACCACATACTTGTTGTCGTTGACAAGATGGAGAAGGCAGGCGAGATGGCCAGGACCGAAGGCCGCTTGTTTCGCATCGAGCGAGCGACAAAGAGCTCGGATCTCGCCTTCCTGGAGTCGCGAACGCGAGAGAGCGATCTCCTGCTGCGGCAACTGATGGGACTTTCGCCGGATGCAGCGATGCAGTTTGCCTCGACGGGCTTTCCGCTCGCTGCACGTGCCGCTGTGGGTACTGAGCTCTCCGAGTTGACAGAACGGAGTCCGGCGCTGTTGGTGGCCATGGCGGAGTATGAAGCCGCCGAGAAAGCGATGGAGCTTGCGATTCGCAAGCAGTATCCGGATCTGCAGATTGGGCCTGGGTACGGACGTGACGACGGGCAGGATCAGGCGCTGCTTGCGGTATCGCTGCCGATTCCGCTGCTGAACGCAAACAAACGAGGGATAGCTGAGGCACGGGCGAAGCGCGAGGTTGCGCGGGCACATGTTGAAGCAACGCTGGAACGCACGGTGACGGCGGTGCGGTCTGCGGAGATTCGACTTGCGGCGACGGTGCGCCGACGCGCGATGTTGCGGGACGAGATTGTGCCGCTGGTCGACGCGCAGTACACCGATGCGAGAGAAGTCGCTCGACTGGGCGAAGTGAACTCGCTTGTGCTGCTCGAGAGCCTTGCTCGACAGCACGAGGCGAAAGTCGGGCTGATCGAAGCGGCTCGTGATGAAGCGTTGGCTGCGATCGATCTGGAGGAGTTGATCGGCCCTGCGATATCCCACACTCCTTCGTCTGTACACGCCCCCACTGTCATGACACACACCAGCGATGCCGCTCGCTGAAGCCATCAAAAGACAATGCCATGAACAACACACATCGAAACACATTCATCAGCTTGACGCTCATGATTCTGCTGGGCCTTGGTGGTGCGACTGCGGGCTGCGATCGCACGCCCCACACGCATTCGGCGGATGATGAGCATAAAGCCAGCGTAACTGACAACGGAGCCAATGCGGCGACCGACATGTCGGCTCAGCCGACGAACCGTGTCGATATTCCGGCGTCGGTTCGGCAGAACCTCGGGATTACGTTTGCGAAGGTGGAGTTGCGGAACGTCGCTCACACACTGCGCGTGCCGGGACAGTTTGAACTGCTGCCGACGGCGCGGCGTGAGTATCGCACGCCGCTTGGGGGGCGGATTGAGCTGCTGGTGACGCAGTATCAGGTTGTGGAGCCTGGCGCGCCGCTGTACCGCGTGGATTCGGCGGCGTGGCGCGACTTGCAGGAGCAGATCACGGCGGTGCAGGCACGGGTGGATTCCATGGGGCCCTTGCGTGAGGCTCATCGCCAGCATGAGCAGAGCCTTGCAGAGAAGGTTGCCTTGTGGCAGCAGCGGTTGACGCAGTTGGATGAGCTGCGAGTCGCGGGCGGGGGCAGTGCTTCGCAGTTCACGGAAGCGCGGGCCACGCTGAACGCGACGCAGGCGGAACTTGCGGATGTGATGGAAAAGGACGCGGAGCTGCAAGCGGAAGAGAAGCAAGCGGAGGCACAACTGCGGTCGCTGATATCGCGGCGAACGATGCTGATTCGCAACAGCCGATGTAGTGATGCAGGCCAGACAACGGAGTACGAAGGTGGCTTCACGGTGTGCGCGGTGGCGAGTGGTGTTGTCGAGACGATCGGCATCACACCGGGTGCGTTGGCGGAAGAGAATGGGCATGTCGTGACGGTGGTGCAGCCAGATCAGATTCGCTTCCGTGCGAGGGGGCTTCAGTCGGATCTTGGGCGTTTGCGTGACGGACTCGCGGTTTCGATTGCGCCGCCCCCGGGTGGCAGCTTGAAGCTGGACGATGCGATGAGCGGCACGCTGCAACTGGGACTCGCTGCTGACGGCGACAGCCGGACGATCGATCTGATCGCGATGCCATCGTCGCTGGCGCCTTGGGCGAAGGCGGGCGTATCGGCGTATCTCGAAGTGGTGCTGGCGGGTGGCAGTGAGGAACTGGCAATTCCGCAATCGGCGGTGGTGCGTGATGGCACGCGTGCGATCATCTTCAGGCGCGATCCGAAGAACGCGGACAAAGTGATTCGAATGGACGCGGATCTTGGCATTTCGGACGGTCGGTGGGTGGTGGTGCAGAGCGGCGTTCGCCAAGGCGATGAGATCGTGATGGGCGGCAACTTCCAACTGATGCTTGCAACGAGTGGAAGCTCGGAGAAGGCGGGGCACTTCCACTCCGACGGCACTTTTCACGAAGGGAGCCACTAAGCCATGCTCGCAAAGTTGATTGCATTCTCGCTGCGACAATCGTCGCTTGTCATCGTGCTTGCGGGGCTCTTGCTCGTGTTTACGGGCTTCAAGGTGAAGGACATGCCGGTTGATGTCTTTCCGGAACTCAACGCACCGACAGTTGTGGTCATGACGGAAGCGGGCGGACTGGCGGCGGATGAGGTGGAGTTGAACGTCACCGCGCCGATTGAGGCGGCGGTAAACGGACTGCCGGGAACGCGGCGCGTTCGCAGTGCGTCAGCGACGAGTCTTTCCATCGTGTGGGTGGAGTTTGACTGGGGAACGGATATCTATCGCGCGCGGCAGCTTGTCAGCGAGCGGCTTTCGGCGGTTCGCGAGAGTCTGCCTGAAGGCGCTCACGCGGAGATAACGCCTGTCACGAGCATCACGGGCGAGATCATGCTCATGGCGTTGTCGTCGCCTGATGGGTCAGTGAGTCCGTTGGAGATGCGATCGTTTGCGGAGTTTGAGCTGCGCAACAAGGTCCTTGCGGTACCGGGTGTGGCGCAGGTCGTGGCGATTGGCGGCGAACTGCCGCAGTATCAGATCAACGTGCGTCAGGACCAGCTTGCGCTGTACGGGCTCACGATCTCGGAAGTGGTCGAGGCTGCCAAGGGGGCGCACTCGACCGCGAGCGCCGGTTATGTTCCAAACTGGGAGAATCAGGAGTTGCCGATTCGTCAAATGGCTCGCGTGACGAGTGCCGATGACATCAAGAACACGCTCGTGCGATATCACAACGGGGCGGCGGTCACAATCGGGCAGGTGGCGGATGTTCAATTGGGTGCGTCGCCCAAACGCGGAACGGCGGCGGATCGCGCGTTGCCGGCGGTTGTCATCAGCGTGCAGAAGAGCCCGGGCACGAACACGTTGAACTTGACGCCTCAGATTGACCGGGTGCTGGACCAGCTTGAGAAGTCCATGCCCAAGGGCATGACGCTAAATCGTGATCCGTTTCGGGCGTCGCGGTTCATTGAGCGCAGCATCAACAACGTTGTTCGCGTCTTGGTGGAGGCGAGCATCATTGTCGCGGTCATTTTGATTCTGTTCCTGCTCAACGTTCGTGCGACGATCGTCACGCTGACGGCGCTGCCGCTCTCGCTGGCTGTTGCGCTGCTGCTGCTGTGGGCGTGGGGACTTTCGATCAACGTGATGACGCTTGGCGGACTGGCGGTGGCTATTGGCGAGTTGGTCGATGATGCGATCATCGACGTGGAAAACGTGCTGAGGCGGCTGAAGGAGAACGCGGGGCTGCCGGAAGCTGCAAGGAAATCGCTGGTTGATGTGATCTATGACGCGAGCAATGAGATTCGCTCATCAGTGGTGTTCGCAACCATCATCATTTGCATGGTGTTCGTGCCTCTGCTATTCCTGCAGGGGCTGGAAGGGCGGTTTTTTCAGCCGCTGGGGACGGCGTACATCATCTCCATCATGGCGTCCCTCATCGTGGCCCTGACGGTGACGCCTGCGATGTGCAAACTGCTCTTTGCGCGGTCATTTGGCAAAGCGGCAGCGGGTGCACATCGCGAGCATGACGGCTGGCTTGTGCGCTGGCTGAAGCGACGCTACGAGCCGGCCCTGCGGAGCAGCGTGCAGCATGGCCGATGGGTTCTGAGCATCGCGGCGGTGCTGACTGTTGCTTCACTGGCGCTCATGTCCACGTTCGGCACGTCGTTTCTGCCTGCATTCAAGGAAGGGACCTTCACAGTCTTTCTGCTTGCGCCGCCGGGCACGTCGCTCGCGGAGAGCAATCGACTTGCGGTTGGCGTGGAGTCGCAGTTTGTGCAACTGGAAGGCGTGCAGAGCGTGACGCGGCGCACCGGACGGGCGGAGCGTGATGAGCATGCCGAGCCGGTGAGCAGCAGCGAGATTGAGGTGACGCTGAAGCCAGGTGTTGATCAAGAGAAGGTCCGAGCGGGTATTGATCGCATCATCGCGAATATTCCGGGCATCACAACGATGGTGGGACAGCCGATCGAGCACCGATTGAGCCACGTGCTCTCTGGCACGCCAGCGGCGATCGCGATCAATGTGTATGGGGAAGATCTGAACGTCCTGCGATCACTTGCGAAGGAGATCGAAGGAGCGCTCAAGTCTGTTCCGGGTACGCGTGATGTTGCGGCCAACCGTGAAGTGATGATCGTGTCGCTTCCCATTCGATACCGGGCACAGGACTTGGCGGCGGCGGGGCTCACGCCGGCTGCCGCGGCGACACAGGTGCAGCAAGCGTTGTATGGTGAGACGGTGGCGGAAGTGAACAACGGAGTCCGCCGGTATGAAATGGTTGTGCGTCTTGCGGAGAGTGAACGTGAGCGCATTGATCAGATCATGGAGCTGCAACTGCTCGGCGCGGGCGGAGCGACTGTGCGTTTGCGCGATGTCGCGGACATCGGTCCTGAGCGCACGAGCAACTTGATTGCACGGGAGAACGCACAACGCAAGGCTGTCATCTCGAGTAATGTCGCGGAGGGTTACAACCTTGGACAACTGGTCGCCCAAGTGCAGGCCAAGGTGGACCCGATCGTGCAGAAGGCGGGATACACCGTGCACTACGGCGGGCAGTTTGAGGCCCAGCAGTCGGCAAGTCGCACGATCCTTGTGATGGGCGCGGGTGTTGCGGTTTTCATGTTTCTGCTGCTGCAACTCTCGACGGGCAAGAGTCGTGTTGCGTTGCTGGTGATGCTCAATCTGCCGCTTGCGCTGATCGGCGGTGTGGCGGCTATCTATCTGACGGAGAGCCCGTCATTGGTCGGCAACACGCTTGCGCTCTTCGGGCTTTCGGGTGATCGCTACGTCGCACCCGTCATCTCGATCGCAAGTATGGTGGGCTTTGTCACGCTGTTTGGCATTGCAGTGCGCAATGGCATTTTGCTGGTGAATCACTACGACTACTTGCAGCGGCATGAGGGCAAGGCCATCGGCGACTCGATCATGCAAGGGTCGATGGAGCGGCTGGTGCCGATTCTGATGACTGCGCTGACAGCACTGCTGGGTTTGGTGCCGCTGGCGCTTGCGAAGGGAAAGCCCGGAAGCGAACTGCTTGCACCGCTGGCGATTGTGGTGCTGGGCGGGCTCATTTCGTCGACGTTTCTCAACTTGTTTGTCGTTCCCGCGGGCTATGCGCTCGCATTCGGGGTGAAGTCGCACGCTGCGGACGGTCCGGGTGTGCTGCGTCGCCTTGCTCATCGTTTGTCCAAAGCTTCGGCTGCATCCAACTGAAGGAGATTCCATGATGATGACTACGCGCACGATCAATCTGTTTGTTTCCGCTTCGCTGCTGACGCTTCTTGTCGGCCTGGCTGGCTGCGAAAAGAAGGCACAGGCGCCGGCGGGTGACGGGCACACGCATAGCGAAGGTGATGGACATGATCACGGCATGTCGGCATCGGGCAAGACCGCCGACTCGCACGACGGGCACTCGCATGATGACGGACACGGGCACGGCGAAACCGTGCAGCTCGGCGAGCAGACGGTCGATGGCATGACCGTCAAGGCATCTCGCGATGGCGCGATCACGGCGGGCAAGGATGCTGCGATCGATGTGTGGGTGACTGGTGGCACGGGCAAGGTGGCGGCAGTGCGCTTTTGGATCGGGACGCAAGATGCGAAGGGCTCAATGAAGGCGAAGGCGGAGCTTGAAAAGGACAATTGGCACACGCATGCGGAAGTGCCTGACCCGCTGCCTGCCGGGAGCAAACTGTGGGTGGAGGTGGAGCTTGAGTCCGGCAGCAAGAGCATCGCTGGGTTTGAGCTCAAGAGCTAAGCCGAGCGCGCATGTTGCGTGCGTTGCCGTGGTGAAGATGGCACCGCTTGCGTGATTCGATGACGCCGCAGGTGACAGGCTCCTTCAGATGAGGGGGCTTGTTTGTTGCGCTTTGGGGTGTCGCAGCGGCTATGGGCGGGCTGTTGCTAGTCGGCAGTCTGGACATGATGCAGAATCGGGCGCACAAAGGTGGGTTTGGGAAAGCGTCTCGACCAAAAACGAGCAAGCCCCTCCAACTGGAAGGGCTTGTCGTTTGAGAACTTGCGTTTTCCGCCGGAAGAACGCGGAAAACTGGAATGGGCGAGGAGGGATTCGAACCCCCGAAGACGTAAGTCAGCAGATTTACAGTCTGCCCCGATTGGCCACTCCGGCACTCGCCCGGGAACATGTCCCGCGTCGCGGCTTTGGGGGTCGCGGAACGGGAGGGAAATATACGGCGGCTGGCACCACGAGACAACTGGCGAGGCCGTACGACCGTGCACGTGAAGGGAAAGTGGCCCGCCCGTTGCGCGAAAGCGGCGAAATCGCCGCGGGAAGGTGGACCTCGAAAGCCGCTGGAGGGAGTTGAACCCACGACCCATGCTTTACAAAAGCATTGCTCTACCACTGAGCTACAGCGGCGGCTACGAAACGGTAGCCGGGCAAGTTGGCTTAGTCACTTGGGCTGACTGCCGGGTGGAGCCGGAGGGGCGACGCGCGGGTCGCTCCAGTTGTCGGGCATCCAGTCGGGCAGGTCGGCGATACTCGCCCGAGCCTCGGATGTGACGGGGACACCCCACGCTTCGAAGAAGGGGCCCAGGTCACGACCGACCTGGCGGCTCATCATGACCATCCACATGTCGCGCTGGTCTTCGTCGCGACTGGGGCGTTGGTTCTCGGGCAGTTCGCGGTACTTGGCGAACACTTCGCGGTAGGCTTCCCAGCCAAAGGCCTGCTCGATCTGCACGTACATCTTGAGGGCGAGGAACGGGTCAGACTTCCACTTGCCGAAGGGCGAGCCTTGTGCCACGTGCTTGCGCATGGTGTCGAGCATCTTCTCCGGCGTGAAGACATCTTCGCGTGCTTTGGCGGAGGGCAAGCCGCAGATTTTGTCGATCGTGTAGAGGGTGAAGATGTTGACCGTCACTTCGCCGGTGCCATCGAACGTCCACATGTCATTCTGGTGCCAGTGACCCAGTTCGTGAAAGAGGCCCCATGCGTCGCCGTCGGCGTTGGTTGCGAGCATCTTCGCGTCGATGAAGTTCTTGGCGGCGGACATGGGAATGGTGAGCGGGCGGTGCGCGGGCGCGTACATGTAGCCCCATGAAACATGCGGATCGGGCACGTAGCGAGCTTGGCGATCACCCAGCCCGTTTAGCCGACGGGGCTCGAGCGAGCCTTGTGCGTGCACGATGCGGTCCCACAGTTCAAGCAGTTGCTGCGGATCATCGAGTGTGCGCAGCAAGTCGCTGGGCACGGTGAGCGCGATCTCGCGAGATTCGAGTTCACCCCAGGTTCCCGGCGCGTTGCGAATGCTGTCGCGCCATGCCTGCACACTGGTCTTTCCAAGCACGAAATGCGGCGTCTGCACCGCACCCGTGACGGTGAGGCGAACCGAGTCCGGCGCGAACTCGGCGGGAACGACGAGATAGAGCAACCCCCCTACTGCACTCGCGACTTCCGTAGTCACTGCATCAACGGTGAACTCGCGCGTGACTTTGGGGAGGCGGCGCAGCGGCGGGCGCAGCGCGGGATCAAGATGCGCGCCGATTTGCAGGCGCAGGCCGGATGCGACGAGTTCTTGACTCAAAGTGACTCGCACCAGCTCGCCGGCCGGGACGAAGAGACCCGTTGCACGCCAGCCGGGCAGGGTCGTGTCGATCTCCACGGCGCGTTCGCTGCGGTCAGCATCGGCGGCGACAATGCCTGGGAATGCAGCGGCACTGGGGTGAGCCGTCACTTCGCGAGGTGGAAGCTCGAATGACGCACTTGCAAACTGCTCACAGGCGAGCATGGCAAGCGGATCGCGGCCTGGGCGCAGGCCGCTCTCCTTCATGCGGGCGAAGCTGGCGTTAATGGCGTCGGCGGAGCCAGCCATGAGCTCTTCGAGGTTGAGGATGCGGCGAGACTGCTCGGGCGTAAGCGTGCGAAGTGCAAGGCGAGTGCGTTCGAGGGCTCCGTTGATGCGTTCGGAGTTGATGCCCTTTTCACCTCGCGTAATGCGCATGATGGCATCGATGTCATCGGCGCCGGTCGGATGCTCGCGGCTTGAGACGGGATAGCGGTTGTTGCGATCGCCATCGATTGTGCCGTCGGCGAAGGCGATGTTGAGATCGATCAACGCGCGATTGCCGGGATGATCGCTGATAGTCTTGCCTTCGTTGAGTTGCAGCCAGCCCCATGCCAAACCGGATGTGATGAGGGTCCCGCCGCGTTCGACGAAACTTCGCAACTGGGCTGCATCAGTAGCTTTGGTGAATTGATGCGAATCCACGATGAGGATGGCCTTCTCGTCGAGCGCGTCGCGCCAGGACTTCTTGACGGTGGGCCACGCGGGATCTGCACCGACCGCATCGAGCACTGCCGTCCCGGCGCCATCGAGCACAAACGGAGCTGCGTTATCGCGAGCATGCGCCCACGCGACGATGCGGCGCATGCATTCGCGCAAGTCCGGATCGTTCTTGATACTGTCGCGACTGAGGTAGCCGCCATGGGCGAAGGCAAGCACGGTGCCTTTGCCAACGTCGGATTGCACGAGGACTGAGCCGGAGCCATCGGGGGCGTCAATCAGCGATCGTGCGGAGCCCAAGGCGAGCACGGGTCCGGGTGCGCCGGTGAGCGGCAACGAGGCCACACCTGTAAGGTCAGGCGATGACGCTGCACGGTCGATGGATGCTTGTGGAGCATCTTGGGCGGGCAATGCAGCGGTGTAGGTTGGCATCGATCCGAAGGCTCCCGCGAGCACAAAGGACGCGAGGATGCTGAATCGGCGGCTAGACGATCGGCGGGGGTGGAGGCTGCTCACCGGTCACTGTACCGAGCTGGGTGGCCCTGAGCCGGGGGTGTGAGCGGATGAACTTAAGTGCTCGGACACGCAGAAGTTGGGATCATCAAAGAAAACACCCGCGGAGACCGCGGGTGCTGAAGTGAGCGATATTGGACTTGAACCAATGACCTCTTCCATGTCAAGGAAGCGCGCTAGCCAACTGCGCCAATCGCCCGTGAATGCCAAGTTGTGGAGGTGATTATACCTCCGTGGGATGGGGTTGTCATCTGGCCCAGCCCAGCGGTTACTCGCAGGTGCCGCCAGCGAGGATGCGGAAGAAGGCGATGATGTCTTCGTCCTCGGGGAAGACGCCGTTGTTGTTGAAGTCGATGTCGTTGCAGCCCAGCAGAGCGTCACAGGTGACGGGGTTGCCGCCGGCGAGGGTTTCGAAGAAGTCGGCGATGTCCTGGTCTTCGGGGAAGACGCCGTTGTTGTTGAAGTCGATGCTGTCGCAAACGAGGCCGCCCGGATTCACGGTGACGAGGACAGTATCGGTACCGGTGAGGTTGCCGTTGTCGGTAACGCGGAGGGTGACGGTGGTCGTGCCGACGGGCAGGCTGACGTTGAGCGTGGAGCCGGTGCCCAGCAGGGTCGGGCCGTTCAGCCATTCGTAGAGCGTGATGGTGCCGTCGTCGGTGCTAGAGGTGCCATCGAGGGCGACCAGTTCGGCACCGGAGTTGTCGGTGTCGGTCACGGTGATGTTGTTGCCAGCGTTGGCGACCGGCGCTTGGTTGGGCGCGGTGACGATGCCCGTGAGATTCACGACGAGCGTGGGTTGCTCGGGCGAGTCGGTCGCGAGAACGAGCGTGGCGTTTTTTGTGCCGACCGTTGCGGTGGGCATGGTGATGACGTGGGAACGACCGGTGCCGCCTGGGGCGTCGTTGTAGTTACCCGTGGGAATCGAGAAACCGGTGCCTGCCGGGAGGTTGTAGTTGAGCGTCGCAACGCCATTGGCGCCAAACAACGCGATGTCGCCAGTGTTGCTCACGATGAGGGTGAGCTGTGGGGCCGCGCTGCCCTGCGTAACGGAGCCGAAGTTGAGCGTGGTGCCGTTGACGCCGGCCTTCGCGGGGACGCGGAAGTCGGCGTAGACCGGCAAGTGTCCGCCTGAGGTCGTTGCGCAGTTGATGAGTGCCTGCGCGATGGCAGGGCCGACCATGGCGTTGCCGGTGGTCGCGAGTGCGGCGTTGTACGTACTGCCGTCATTGCCCCAGCAGCGATAGCTGTGGTTGGGATCGTTCCAGGTGCTCGTGCTAAAGCTCAGCGAGTTGGATCCGATGTAGTGCCAACCAACCGTGTCGCGCAGACTGCTACTGATGAGAATCTGATCGTGGCGATCGTCCATGCCGCCGCCACCTGCTGCAGCGGGGTCTTGGGTGTGGATGAAGCGGAAGGCAGAGGAGTTGTTCCAACTGCCGGGCGTATTGATGGGATCGAAGAATCGCCCGGCGTTGTTGGTCTGGCTACCAACAAGTTCCACATAGCTCGTCTGGGCCGAGCTCTGCATGTTCATGTCGCCCGCAACGAGGAAGTTGTAGCCAGCGGGGAGAGCGGTCCCTGTTCCGTTGGTGTTCACTCCCTCGGCGTTGTCGCGAATGCGCTGCGACTCAACGAGGCGGCGGGAATTGTCGTCGGCCGTGCTGCCGGCCTTCATGTGAATGCTGTACACCGCGATGACCGACTGCGGTGCGGTGTAGCCAATCGGGCGCAGGTCGTAGCGATAGGTGTTGCGCGGCTGGTTGGTGAGCGATGTGCCACCCAGTGCGACGGTGGTCGTGGCCAGCAGTTGGAACCGACCGGTGCGATAGACGAGGCTGTTCTCGCTGTCGCTGTACGAGGGGCTGTCGATGTAAGGAGCGGATGCCCAGTCACCGGGGCTTCCTGAAGCGGTGTTGAGTACGGTGACCAGCGAAGCCAGCGCGCTCGCGTTGTTCATTTCCTGCACAGCGATGACGTCTGGCGCGAGGCGTTGGCCCGCCAGAGCCAGACCCGTCGGGACCACGCCATAGACCGCAGTTTGCACGTCGGCTTGACGATTGGTGCCGGACCAGTTGCTGATGTTCCACGCGGCGATGCGAACCTGACCGTGAGCGAGGCCGCACGAGGTGAGCAGAACCAATGCCGCGGATGCGCCGCGGGCAACGAGAAGAGTTGAACGACCGGTCATGCTGGCTCTCTCCGCAGTCCGTTCGGGACGGATGCAATCTGACCCCTCAGACGCATGAATATAACCCGGAAATGGCAAGAAACCAATGACAATGGTCCGTCCATGCGATAGATGGACAAAGATCGGGTACCGAAGCACCTCCGACCCCGCGTTATGGAGCGTCGGAAGGGGGCACAGGTCCCGAAAGCCGAACATGTGCACAACGCCACGGCCGTTCTTGCAGTCAGGTGTCGATGCTTCAGGCGGGACGGTGGGATCGCCATTCGACGTTATCGATCAGCCTGACCGAGCCAACGCGCGCGGCTATGAGTGCTCGCTTGGGGCCATCGGTCGTGCGATCGAGCGAGGTAGCATCTCGAACGACGGCGTACTCGGGCTCGATGCCTCGGGAGGCGAGGACGCGGCACATCACCGCTTCCGCATCGGCGGGCGTTACGGCGTTCCAGGATTCGCAGAGTGCTTCGCTGATAGCCAGCGCCCGCTCACGATCTTGCGGCGTAAGGAACCGATTGCGACTGCTCATGGCGAGGCCGCCCGATTCGCGGACAGTGGGTGCACCCGTGATCTCGATGGGATATCGCAGCTGTTGCGTCATCGCGCGAATGACCTGCAACTGCTGCCAGTCTTTCTCGCCAAAGACGGCGACCTGCGGATGGACGATGTCGAAGAGACGCTTGACAACCTGGCACACACCGGCAAAGTGGCCGGGCCTTTGTGCGTCTTCAAGCTTGGGCTGGGTAGCGACGGCGGGCACGGACGGAACGGACACCGGCTGGCTTGGCGGATAGATGTCAGCGACGCGCGGGGCGTACACGATGCTTGCGCCAGCGGCTTCACACAGCGCGAGGTCCGCCTCAAGCGTGCGGGGGTAACGCTCGAAGTCGCTCGTTTCGTTAAACTGGGTCGGATTGACAAAAATGCTGACGACACAGCCGTCGGTGAGCTTCTGCTCGCGGGCGATCTCCGCGGCGTGCTTGATAAGGCTGGCGTGGCCCTCGTGCAGTGCACCCATGGTGGGAACAAAACTACACAATCTGCCACCAGAAGCGATGACGCGGGCGAGATCGCGGGCGGTCGTGACAACAATCATGGCGGGAACTTATGCCTGACACTGACACCATGAAACTGTGGGAACGACGACTGCTGCATGCGGCAGGGGATGTGCATGTGGACGCCGGCGAATTGACCGGCTTTCGCGATGGGGCCGGGCATCGGCGTCGCGTGGACCCGTGGCTCCTGGCACATGCGTTTGCACTGGATGCAAGCGGGTTGCGCATGGACGCTGCGGCGGGCAGCGAAGAGCCCTGGTTGACGCTGTGGGCGTGTGTGCATGACGCTGAACTGGATACTTCCGTATGGCACCAGGGCGAGGGGCCCCTCTTTCGCCAACTGCATGCGAGGGCGATTGAAGTCTGGACTGAGGGCGAACTGGTCGGTCTGCATGCACTGTGGTGGCTGGCCCGACGCGATCCATCGCTGCAGAAGCGAGCCCGATCGGCGGCAAGTTGGCTCATCGCCGAACTCCAGCCAGACAACGCGACACAGCGGCCTTGGGCGATCCATGCATTTGCGGAGCTTGCCGCAGAAGGCGACATTGAGGCAGACATGTACGCGCAGACGCTGCTGCTGAATGCGACGGCAGGCCGAGAGAAGCCAGATCGATTCAGCGCGGCGATCTTGGTTGATAGCGCAAGGTACCTGCATGAAGCGTGTGGGTAAGGCAACACACTGATGGGTCTTGCCGGCAGGATCGAGTGCGCTCGACGGCGGACGCATGCACGTATCCTGTCGTATGGCTGAAACGATTTTCGCGAAGATCATTCGTGGCGAGATTCCCTGTCACAAGGTGTATGAAGATGCGCATGTGCTTGCGTTTCTTGACATCTTTCCATTGGTGACCGGACACACACTCGTGATTCCCAAGGAGCCGGCAGAGACGCTCGACGCACTCTCGGACGAATCGGCGGCGGCGGTCGGACGCGTCATGCCGCGGATTGCGCGGGCGGTTTTGCGGGCGACGGGCGCGAGTGCGTACAACGTGCTGCAGAACAACGGCAGCGCCGCACATCAGGCGGTGATGCACGTGCACTTTCACATCATTCCGAAGATCGGGGATGCGGGGCTCGGCATTGGCTGGAAGGCTGGCAAGCTGGATAATGTGGCGGGCGCCGAGCTTGCGAAGAAGATCGCAGGTGCGCTGTGAGTGTGCCAGCAGGTGCATCGAGCGGGGCCGTCAATCTCTACATCATCGATGGCTATGCACAATTCTTCCGCGCGTATCACGCCATTCGCACACCCATGACGAGTCCGGTGACGAAAGAGCCGACGAACATGACGTTCGGCTTTGTCGGCATGCTGCTGAAGCTGCTGAAGAACGAGGGAGCGACGCTGGGAAGCTTGCCGGCAACGCACATGTGCGTTGCTCTGGATGTGGGCGGCGATCATGGCACATTTCGCACGCAGCTTTATCCGGCGTACAAGGCAACTCGGAAGGCTCCGCCGGAAGATCTAGAACCGCAAGTGGAGCGGTGTCTTGCGATGCTCCAGACGCTGGGTGTTCCCGTGCTAGGTGCGGAAGGCTTTGAGGCCGACGATGTCATGGCGACGCTGGTTTCGCAGCTTGCACCACGCGGCGCTCGCATTCGCATGATCAGCAAAGACAAAGATCTCAAGCAGTTGCTGATAAGCGACGGGGATGCGCCGCAAGTGGAGCTGTTTGATATTCACACGGACACAGCGTTTAACGCAGCAACGCTTGCCAGCGAGACGGGACTGAAGCCCCAGCAAGTGATTGACATGCTTGCTGTGATGGGCGACACGGTAGACAACGTGCCCGGCGTGACCGGTGTGGGTGACAAGACCGCAGCTCAATTGATCTCGCAGTATGGCTCGCTGGATGCGTTGCTGGCGGATGCGGAGAACATCAAGGGCAAGCGCGGCGAGAACATTCGCGCCGTGCGAGATCAGCTCGCGCTGTCGAAGGAGCTTGTCACGCTGCGGCACGATGTGCCTGTGGAGCTTAATCTGGCAGCGGCCGATATTCGCAAGATTCAGCTTGAGAAGCTGATTCCCATCTGCAGGGAACTGGGATTCAACCGGTATCAGGATGAAGTGCGGCTGATTCTGGGGAAGATGGGCGTGATGCCGCTGACGAGTGGCACACCCGCGACGAGCATCGCTCGCAGCGAGGCCCCCACTGCGACAGCGAAGCCCACTCGGCGCAAGCAGGAAGACGTCGATCCGATGCAGGGCGGCCTGTTTGATGCTGTCGCGACACAGGCGGCGATCGCGGAGCCTCGCTTGGCGCAGACGGGCACGTACCACTGCATCACCACGCGGACGCAGTTGGATGAACTGATCGCGCGATGTAAGACCGCTCCGATAGTCGCCATCGACACGGAGACGACCTCGCTTTCGCCTCGTGATGCGAAGTTGTGCGGCGTGTCGATCGCGGTCAGCGCGGGCGAGGGGTACTACATCCCCACGCGGAGCCCCACGCCTGAGCGACACCTGACGACGGAGCAGGTGCTGAATGCGCTGCGGCCCGTTCTAGAGAGCGACAGCATCGCCAAGTGCGGGCACAACTTGAAGTATGACTTGCTGGTCCTGCGGGCACATGGCATTCACCTGACATTGCCGCCATCGCGTGGCGAGTCGCTCGGCAGCTTTGATTCGATGGTTGCGTCGTACTTAATTGATGCGTCGCGCAGCAGTCATGGTCTTGACGCACTAGCGCTGGCACTGCTTGGGCGGACGAACATCTCCATCACGGAGTTGATCGGTTCGGGCAAGCACCAGCGGACGTTTGACACAGTGCCGCTTGATCTTGCGACGCAATACGCAGCGGAAGACGCGGACGTGGCGCTGCAACTACACAACACGATGCAGCCGCAGCTTCGGGAGATGGAGCTGGTCGATCTGTTCTCCCGCGTGGAGATGCCGCTGGTTGAGGTGCTGGCAGAACTGGAGTGGAACGGCATTCTGGTGGAGCCGGGCGAATTGGATCGGCAGCGCAAGCGTCTTGAGTTCCAGATCGAGCGCATTCGCGGCTTGATCGACGACGCGGCGGTGCACTCGGCGATCGGTCGCAAGTTTGACCCCGATAGCCCCAAGCAACTGGCGGCGGCGCTCTTCAACAAGCCAGAGGATGACGAACCGGGACTCGGCATCAAGGGTGCAAAGCGCACTAAGACGGGCTTCAGTACGGATGCCGAAGTGCTTGAAGATCTCGCTGCGGATGAGTCGCTGGGCACGCCGATTCCTGCGCTGATTTTGGAGTATCGCCAGCTGACCAAGCTGGTTTCGACGTATCTGGTGGCCCTGAAGGATGCGATTCATCCGCAGACCAGGCGCATTCACAGCAGCTTCCACCAGACGGTCGCGGCGACCGGGCGGCTGGCGAGCAGTGATCCGAACCTGCAGAACATTCCCATTCGCAGTGATGTCGGGCGTGAGATCCGCAAGGCATTCGTCGCGGCACCGGGTCATGTGCTCGTGACGGCGGACTACTCGCAGATCGAACTGCGGCTGTTGGCACACCTGAGCAACGACCCTGCGTTGATTGACGCGTTCCAACACGATGCGGACATTCACACCGCAGTCGCCGCGCAAATTCACGGCGTGAAGCCGGCGGATGTGACGCGCGAACAGCGCAGCGGCGCGAAGATGGTGAACTTCGGGATCGTGTACGGCATCACTGCGTTCGGCCTGGCGCGTCGACTCAAGATTCCGACGGGCGACGCGGCGGAGATCATCAACGGGTACAAAAAGCGATTCGCAGGCATTACGACGTTCCTGCAGGAGTGTGTCGAACAGGCGAAGGCCAATGGCTACGTGACGACGATTCTGGGTCGGCGGCGCCCCATCCCGGATATCGAGAGCAGCAACCCCAGCAGACGTGCGCTGGCGGAGCGGCTGGCGATCAACAGTGTTGTGCAAGGCAGTGCTGCGGACCTTATCAAGCTCGCGATGGTGACCATCGAGCGTGAGCTGCACCCGCGTGCGGGCACATCAGCGCTGCACGACACGCAGGACATTCGCATGCTGCTGCAGATTCATGACGAACTCGTGTTTGAGACTCCGGAATCTCGAGCGGACGAAGTGAAGGCTTTTGTCCAACAACGCATGCAGAACGCCATGACGCTGAAGGTGCCCCTGAAGGCGGATGCTTCTGTCGGTCGCAACTGGTTTGAGACCAAGTGAGATTACGACTTGGGCGTGGAGGATGGTGCTTCGTGCGGCTTGCCGTTAATGGTGAGGCGCGCGGGGTGGCTGTACCACTGGTTATCACCATTGGGCCCCGGATACTGCTTGTCCAGAATGGCGGTGACGTCAGCCATGGTGCCGTCGGCTTTAGCCCAGTGGGTGTTCACATCGGGGAAGTCGATCGAGCAGTTGTCGCACTTGTTGGTGGATGAGAAGCGGATAGGGCACCAGAAGCTCTCGACGTTGCGGAGCATTTCACTGCCGAGTGACCAGATGCCCGTCATCCAGTCGCAGTAGAGGCACCAGATGAGGTCCCAGCCTACCAGGCCGTTGAACTTCTGCCGGGAGACGTTGACCCACTGCGCGTCGTCGTACTTGGGCAGGCGAATGAGCCACGTGAGCGGCGGATAGATGAAGTACTCGCCAATGCGAATGAGCGTGAAGAGCGGCACGGCCCATGCTGTCCACCAAACAGCGGCGTGGTTGCGAAACGCCCCCACTTTGCTGTTGAGATTCTTCACGATACGCGGGCCGCGGCGTGCGTTGCCGTGCCAGATTTCGTGGCCCCACGACCAGAGTGTGAGCGCAAGCATCTGGGCGAGAATGGATGCGAGCAAGTACGCGCCGAAGTTGAGCGGCTTGCTGTCAAACGGGAGCGATGGGTAGTACCACCACACGACGACAGCGGCAACCCACGGCAAGTTGGTGAAGAAGGCGACGAGCAGGTCGAGGCCGGGTGCGTGCCAGAGCCAATTCTGCAGGCTCTTGCCAAGTGTACCAAGAGCGTTCAGTGCGTGGAGCGCAATCGCAGCGAGCAGCAGCGCGACGACGACAGAGCCGGCGAAGATAGAGATCACGAGATAATCGCTCATGAGGCAGCGTACGCGCGAGGGAGCGGAACGCTTGAGCCGATGCGGGTCGCAGGCGCTCAGAAGACAGCCAAACGAAAAACACCGACGCTTGTGCGTCGGTGTTTGTGTGCGCTCTCACCGTGGATTCACCCCGATATGCATCGCGTGTGACGGGATGCATCTGTCGGATCAGATCACTCGGGCTTGCCGCCAGCCATGTCGTAGATCCACGCGTCGCCGTTGCGCGACCAGTTAAGGACTTCGCCAGCCTTGAAGAAGAGGCCCAGTTCGCGTTCGGCGGCTTCGGGGCTGTCGGAGCCGTGAATGAGGTTGAAGCTGTTGCTGACGCCAAAGTCGCCGCGGATGGTGCCGGGGTTGGCCTTGCTGCCGAAGGTGGCGCCCATCATGTTGCGGGCGATGGTGATGGCGCCGTTGCCGCGGATGGCAAGGACCAGCACGGGGCTGGAAGTCATGAACTTCACAAGACCGGGGTAGAAGGGACGCTCCTTGTGAGCGGCGTAGTGGGTCGCGGCGAGTTCCTGGCTGATCTGCATCAGCTTACAGCCGACGACCTGCAGGCCCTTCTGCTCGAAACGGGTGATGATCTGGCCCATCAGACCGCGTTGAACGGCGTCGGGCTTGAGGATGATGAGTGTGGTTTCCATGGTTCGTGATTCCTTGTATGAATGCGTGTGCCGCACGGCTTCGTGTCAGCATGCGCGTCGCGTGGGGGCCGATGGTAGGTCGTCGGAGCGTGTGAGTCGAAATCGGACGTTGCGTGCACCGGTAATGCCGCAGGTCGTCCCGTAATTTTCGAAGCGGTGAGCAGTGGCGCTTTCGTCCAGCAAAACGTGGACAATTTTGCGTCGGTTTCTCAACTGAACCGGTATATTCCGCGTCGAGGAGAGAGCCGCCGAGGGTTTCTACGTGCGTGGAACTTGAAGCGGTTCAGGAGTGAGAGACATGCTTGTTCAGATGTCCGCCGCCGCGGTTGCGATCGCGGCTTTGTCCGGGGTTGCGCAGGCTGCACTTGTGCAGACCACGATGACTGCTGATAACCACTATGCGATCTACGCCGATAACGGCGGGGTCATTACGTTCATCGGTGGCAATGAACTCGGTCGGCTCGGGGATCCGGGCAACTTCAACTGGTCACTTCCGGAGACGATGTCCTTCACGGCGACGACGGCCATTTATATCGCCGCGTGGAGCGATGATGCATTCGCGCAGGGCCTGCTGGGTGACCTGACCATTGATGGTCAGGACTTCAGCACGGGCAACGCTGCGTGGCGCGTGTTCCGCACTGGTCTGGATCGCGATGACGATGTCAATTACCCGACGGCGGCGGAAGTCACCACGCAGTTGGGCATCGCAAACGCGAGCAACCTGTGGGAAGTTCCTCACGTTGGCGGCTTGAATGGCATTCAGCCGTGGGGCGTGATTCCCGGCGTGAGCACGAACAACGCTCGCTGGATGTGGGCATCACAACCGGGCGACACGGATCCGCTCATCGGCGGCGTTGACGTGGGTGAGTACCTCGTTTTCTGCATTCCGGTGCCCACGCCTGGCGCACTGGCTCTGATGGCGGTGGGCGGACTGCTGACGATTCGTCGGCGTCGTTGATGCGAGACCGACCCAACACGGCCCACAACGCCGCAAACATTTACAACGTCTTCACTTAGGGTGGATATTTGACATATCCACCCTGTTCCTTGCGCATGCAAGTCGGTGTTCTGTTTCATGAGCAGAGTGGGGATGCGTTCGCCCGTGCGGCGGCGTGTCTCGACGCTGAGAAGACGCACGACATGCCACGCGCTGGAGTGGTTTTGTTGGCCGCGATGGCGGCCAGTACGGGAGCGGCGCAGGCTGAAGTCATCGAAGTGACGACGACAGCCGACAACCACTACGCAATCTACGCCGACAACGGTGGCGTGCTCACGTATATCGGTGGCAACGAGCTGGGTCGCGACGGCAACCCGGGGCAGTTCAACTGGTCGCTGCCCGAGCATTGGAGTTTCACGGCGACACCCGCCCTTTACGTCGCGGCATGGAGCGACGACTCAACCACTCGAGGCCTGCTGGGCAACGTGAGCATTGGCGAGGTTGATTGCAGCACTCGCAATGCGAACTGGCGCGTGTAAGACACTGGCACAGGGCGTGCTGATGGTTCGCCCCATCCCACGGCGGCAGAAGTGACTGGGCTCGTCAGCTTCGCGCTGGCCAACAGCGGCTTTGGAGCTCCGCAGATCGTCGGGGCGAACGGCATTGCACGTTGGGACGGGATTCCCGGCATGACGAGAGGCGCGAAGGGGCAGTGATCGGACCGGAACGTGGGAGACGGCTCGGGATATCCCGTCGTACGTGGTGTTTTGTCTGCCCGTTCCAGCGACTGGGATGCTGGGGCTGGGCGCAACGCTCGCCGGCCGCCGAAGGCGCCAAACGACAGTCCACGACTGTGCTATGTATGTGCTCGCAAGCCCGTCTTGACAAACGGGCTATCTTCAATTGATGGCGATCTATCGACATACAGCGTCTCGTGACAATGCTGTCGGCCTGCGCGTTCCTCCTCGGCTGTTCATTGCGATCATCATCGCGTTGATCAGCGTCGTGACGTACTGCAGCCGTCAGCAGATGAACTCGGTGACGGGTCGAACGCAGGCGATTGCGCTGACGACCGAACAGGAGATCTATCTGGGGCAACAGATGGCGCCGCAGATGGCCGCTCAGTTCGGGAATGAGGTACGCGACGCAGGGGCGCAGGCACTGGTGGATGCAGTGGGCGCGAAACTGCTCGCGGCCATGCCTGAGGAGTATCCCGACTATCCGTTTGACTTCCACTTGCTGGCCGATGCGCAGACCGTCAACGCATTCGCGCTGCCGGGCGGACAGATCTTCATCACTGCGGCGCTGTTCAATCGACTTGAGACAGAAGGGCAACTGGCGGGCGTGCTCGGGCATGAAATCGGCCATGTGCTTGGACGGCACAGCGCCGCCCAAATGGCGAAGGCGGAACTGACGCGTGGGCTTGTCGGTGCGGCGGGCGTGGCGGGCAGCGATGTGATGGGGCAGCGTGGAGCGACGCAGATCGCGGGCGCGGTGGGCAACATGATGATGCTCAAGTATGGTCGCGCCGATGAATTGGAGGCTGACGCACTGGGCCTGCAGTTCATGGCGGACGCGAATTATGACCCGCGCGCGTTGATCCGCGTCATGGAGATTCTGCGCGAAGCAAGCGGCGGAGCATCCCGACCTGAGTGGTCCAGTTCACATCCGGATCCTGGGAATCGCATCTCGAAGATTGAGGAACGCTTGCGGATGATGTTTCCGCAGGGCATACCCGCGGGAATGACGCCGTGAAACGAAAACGGCTATTGACGGTGCTTGTTCCGGTCGGCGCGGCATGCGTTGCGGGGATCGTCGCGTTGTTCGTGCTTACCGACAAAATCGTGCTCGCACCCTTCGCGGGCATCGCGGCGCTGGTGGCGGTCGTGTGCGCGCTGATTCCTGTCTGGCTGCAGCACCGATAAAGCTCACGACTTCTGCCGACGATACTCGGAAGTGAGCATGCCGGAGTACCCCCAGTTGTCGGTTTCGACTTCATCGATGACGATGTGAGTGTGCTCTGGCCGTTTGTTGAGCACTCGCTGTAGCGTCGAGGTGATTTCGGCGACGATTTGGGCCTTTTGCTCGCGAGTGACACCGTCGTTTGTGATCTTGACATTGACGTAGGGCATGAGTTATGGATGCCGCGATCAGACGAAGGTGACGGAAGGATGCAACGCAATACCCTTGGAGTACGAACGTTGAGCGAGGGCTTGTGAAGGCCGCAGACGCCAAACGGCCGAGGGCGACAGGAAGCACCGCATGAAGAGCCTGATACCGCGAATGACGATGACGCTGGCAGCCGGCGCCGGGTGCGTTCTGTGCTGCACGCTACCGGCGCAAGCGGGCAGCGTGCTGCTGCAGGCGAGCGCGGACAACACACTTTACGAGGACATCAATGGCCTGGTGAGCAATGGACAAGGCGAGAGTTTCTTCGCGGGTAGAACCGCGCTCGAGGAACTGCGTCGCGGGCTGCTGCGTTTTGACTTCTCCGCGATTCCCGCTGGATCGACGATTACCGGTGTGACCCTCACGCTGACATGCACCCGATCGATCTCGCTGGCGGAAGAAGTGTCGCTCCACCGTTCGCTCGTGTCTTGGGGCGAGGGCGCGTCGAACGCGCTCGGTGAGGGTGGTCGTGGTGCGCCGGCCCAACCTGGTGATGCAACGTGGCTCCACCGTTTTTCAGACGCGACGGCGTGGACCTCGACAGGCGGTGATTTTGATGCCGCTGCAAGCGCGACGACCGCCGTATCTGGTAATGGGCAATATACCTGGACCTCGGCAGGCATGATCAGCGATGTTCAGGGGTGGCTGAACGATGCAAGCGGCAACTACGGCTGGTTCGTACTCGGAGCCGAGAGCATTACAGGCAGCGCCAAACGCTTCGCGACACGTGAGAACACTGACGCGACGCTCCGACCGACGCTGGAGGTCACATATGTCATTCCGGCACCGGGAACTGCCCTGGCGTTGAGCGGCATGTTGCTGCCGCTACGGCGTCGGCGACCAAAACCTGTGTGACCGAACCCTGGAAATGGTGCACGCCGCAAGATTTTCGCAATGTTGATGAAATACTCTTGCATGAGTGAGCGTTTGGCGTCATACTCGGACGTAGACGGCGACTAGACGGGCCTGAGAGGGGCTCGTCGGTCGAAGCGTCCGACGATGGACGCGGTGCAGCGCATGCTACTGAAAACGCCGATAGGCCAGGATCGCCCGGAGCTCGTTTGTACCGCAAGTCGCCCATGGCGATGCGCTGGAGCGGCTTGCAGCACAATGGAAGGGTCACGCTGCCGCGGGCTGGCAAGCATTGAGAGTTCGCACGAGGAGTCGTCAAGATGATGAGCGACATGGAAGCGACAGGCGCAACTCAGACCCAAGAAACACTGCACCAGCCTCGCATCGCAAAGAGCCGGCGAGGACTGCTCGCGCTCGCGTCGGGGGCGACGGCGTTGGCTGCGGCCATGAAGAGCGCGAGCGCGCAACCGGTACGCGTCAAGGGCGACGTTGATCCCAGTTCACTCCTGGAGAAACTGGTCGATCGCATCACCTTTGGTGCAACGCCTGAGGAACTTACGCTCGCGCGGCAACTGGGGTACAGCGGATACCTCGAGTATCACCTCAATCACCTCGCAATCGACGACAGCGCGCTGAGCGCACGGCTGGCGCCACTGACCACACTCACGATGACGTATCCGCAACTGCTGCTGCAGACTTTCAGTTTCGTGCGTAACGAACTGACGGAGGCGACGCTGCTTCGCGCCGTCTTCAGCAAGCGGCAGTTGTTCGAGCGCATGGTTGAACTGTGGACTGACCACTTCAACATCGAGATCGCAACGGTTCAGTACTACAAGACAGCTGATGATCGCGATGTGATACGCCCCAACGCACTGGGGACATTTCCAACTCTGCTGAATGCGAGCGCTCGCAGCCCGGCGATGCTGTACTACCTCAACAATGACGTGAGCACTGCAGCCAACCCGAATGAAAACTACGCCCGCGAACTGATGGAACTGCACACCCTGGGGGTGGATGGCGGGTACACGCAGACCGACGTGCAGCAGGTTGCACTCTGCCTGACCGGCTGGACAATCTGGAGAGGTTCGAGCACAGGCGCGCTGGCGGGGACGTTTCGCTACGACAACACCAATCACAACCAGACCGCAAAGAACGTACTGGGCACGCCGATTCCAGCCAATGGCGGTCAGCAGGATGGCGTCACGGTGCTGAATCTGCTCATCAATCACCCCAGCACCGCGCGGTACATCGCGACCAAGATGTGCCGACATTTTCTGGGATACGAGGTTGCCCGCAGCATCATTGATCAGGTCGCTGCAACCTACACGTCCACGGGCGGCGATATCAAGGCGATGCTGCGTGTGGTGTTGAAGCCCGAACATGTGGCTGCCGCCACGCCCAAGATGAAACGCCCGTTTCACATGTTCGCTGCTTCTCTGCGGCAGACCAACGCCGCTATCACAAGCACCTCTTCGCTGCGAAGCCGCCTCACTGAGGCCGGGCATCTGCCCTTCAGTTGGCTCACACCTGACGGGTACCCGGACAAGCTGAATCACTGGTCTGGCAATCTGATCTCACGCTGGAACTTCGGCGCGTCGCTCATGAACGGCACTGCCGGCAGTATCGCCGGCGTCACGGTGGATGACGCAGCGTTCTTCGCTGGCGCGGTGACGGCTGATGAGATGATCGCCCGCATTGATGATCGCTTTTTCGGTGGACGCATGGATAGCGATGATCGAGCTCGCGTTCGTCAGTTCATGCTTCCCAGCCCCCCCACCGTCACGCGGCGGCGCGAAGCTATCGGTTTGGCGCTGAGTTCACCGAGTTATCAGTGGTACTGAGTCACACGGGTGGAGTTCGGGCGGCTCTTGCGCCGCGGCAACCAAAGCCGCGAGCGACTGATGAGAATCTTGGACCTGGACCTTCCTTGCGTCGCGGAGTATGAACATGTCGAACGACAATGACAACATGAATTCGAGCGCCTGCGGCGCGAACGGCTGCCGGGAGTATCAGCAGTTGTCGCGGCGATCGTTCGTGCAGGCATCGACCGGGCTCGTGGCGTTTCTAGCGGCGCACCAGTGGGTTCCGCGCGTGGCGTACGCGCAGTCGCACCGGGGCGGCATGCGCGATGTGATCGTGTCGATCTATCTTCGCGGTGCCGCCGATGCCATGTCGATGTGCGCGCCGTACTTCGAGAATGACTACTACACGCGCCGTCCAACCCTTGCACTGGCACGGCCCGACACCAGTGATCCCAACCGGCTGACAGCGCTGGACTCTCGCTTCGGCATCCCTCCCGCCATGATGGGGCTGCATCAGGCGTATCTCGATGGCAAGCTGCTTTTCGTGCACGCATGCGGCAGTACGGATCCCAGTCGCAGCCATTTTGAAGCTCAGCGCTTCATGGAAGTCGGCAAGCCGCGCGATCCTTCACTGGGAACGGGCTGGCTTGGTCGGCACCTGGCAAGTGTGGATGTCATGCTGCCAGGCAGTGTTCTGCGAGGTGTGGCAATCAGCAGCGGCATGCCGCAGCAGCTTGTCGGCGCTCCGAGTTCGCTGCCAATCAGCAATCTTGACACCTTCGGGATTCAGGGAAGCTCCAGCACACTGACGGCCCGACGGAGCGCGATCAATGACATGTACGGATTGACCGAGGATCCGCTGAAGGCGACTGCGAGCGCGACGCTGCAAACGATTTCGATGCTCGACCTGATCAACTTCTCGGGATACGCACCCGCCAACGGCGCTGTGTATCCGACATCCACGCTGGGCACGCAGCTCAAGTCAGCGGCTGCACTTGTTCGAGCACAGGTTGGTGTGGAAGCGATTGCGGTCGATGTCGGTGGTTGGGACACACACGAAAATCAAGGTCCGGTCACCGGGAGCATGGCCAACCTGATGAGCAACCTTGCCAATAGCATTGGCGCGTTCTACCGCGACGTGGTCGCGGGCGGCGGCCCGAATGTGACTGTCGTTGTGATGTCGGAGTTCGGTCGGCGACTGCAGGAAAACGGCAGTCTTGGCACGGACCACGGACACGGCAGCATGATGATGGTGGTCGGTCAATGCGTCAATGGCGGACGGGTACTGACCAACTGGCCCGGTCTTGCACCGCAGAATCTGTTTGAGGGCATCGACCTCGCTGTCACGATCGATTACCGAGACATTCTCGCGGAGATCGTGGCGCAGCGAGCGGGCAACCTGAATCTTGCAACGGTCTTTCCACAGTTCACGCCCACATCGCGAGGAGTGTTTTCATGCTGAAGCAAGCATGCCACGTTCAACACATCGGGCTGGCGATTGCACTCGCAGTTGCGTGCGGGTCCGCTCGTGCACAACTGTTCAGCAATGGATCTGCCAACCCGGGCACGCCCGCACTGGCGCTCGTCAATCAGACCGGCAACAACACGCCTGCCCCCGGCAGCAGTCAATGGAGCGAGGTTGCAAGCGTCAGCGCGTTGCTCGGAAACTCGCTCGCGGGTGTCGCCTGTCACGCCGATCAATCTGACGCCAGCGGCGGGGTGCGACTGGCCGATGATTTCACGGTCCCAACAGGACAAACCTGGCGCCTCGCCGGCATGCAACTCTTTGCGTACCAGCCCGGCGCACTGAGCACCCCCGTCAGCGGTGCAACACTGCGCATCTGGAACGACGTGCCAGGCGAAGCGGGCAGCAGCGTAGTGTTTGGTGACACCAGCACCAACCGACTGAACAGTGTTGCCGCGATGGACGCGTATCGCGTCTTCACAACCACTGTTGGGCCAGCGATCATGTCCCCCGATACATCACGGCGCCTGTACGCCGTGACGCTGAACGTGAACCTCACTTTGGGACCCGGAACCTACTGGCTTGATTGGCAACTTAGCAACTCGAGCGGCAACCCGCCGCTGTTTGTGGTGCCCGTCACACTCAGCGGCACGCGCACACTGCCAGGCTGGAACGCGAAGCTCTTCGCCGACGGTGCGTGGACACCCGTGAACGACACCGGAAAGCCCGAAGGTGCAACTGACGCGGCCCAAGACATTGCGTTCGTGCTGCTGGGCAGCCCGGGCGCAGAGTGCGACAGCATCGACTTCAATCGCAACGACGTCTACCCCGAGGATCAGGATGTCATTGACTTCTTCCAGGTACTCGCAGGCGGCGCGTGCCCATATGCAGACCCCTGCGACATCGACTTCAACAACAACGACGTGTATCCGGAAGATCAAGACGTGATCGATTTCTTCAACACGCTCGCTGGCGGTGTGTGCGGCTGACGACTCTCGTCGTCGCGCCAACCCAAACACACTCCGAGTGGACATATCGCGTTGTGTCCGCTCTGATAGCACATGGGGATTCCACAATCAATCGCCGGCACGAGCACTCCCTGGCACTGGCTTGAGAGTCGCCGCGTCCGCCATTCACTGCTTTGGACTTCAGTCGCGATGGCGGTTGCGTTTCTGCTGACGACAAGTGTCTTCGGTGTCGGACGCCCAAAGGGCAAGTTCTTTGGTACTCACGACTTCATGTACTTCTACGCGGGTGGACGCTGCTTCATTCATGGAGAGAATCCGTACGACGAAGCGACACTTCGGGCACGCAGCGAAGGTGAACTCGGCAGCCATTCATATCGCGACGAGTCAACCGTTCGTGTGTACGGCGGCTTTGCGTACCCGCCAAGTTCGGCGCCGTTCTTCGCGTTGCTGAGCCTTCCAGACTTCAACACATCACGACTCATCAATGGAGCTATCAACGCGATCTGCTTTGCATGGTTCGCGTGGCTGCTCTGGTGGGTCGCACGGCGCGAAGGCGTGCTCGATCGGCGTTGGGGCTGGATCGTCATGACGGCGTGCACGGCGTTTGTCTTCGCGTCACCATTCTCGTCTCACGCGATGTGGAACGGACAAACCTCCTTGCTTGCGATGACGCTGACGTTCAGCGCTTGGTGGTGTTGGCAGAACGATCGCTGGGTCATCGCGGGACTTCTGCTGGCACTCGCAAGTTTCAAGCCGCCCTTCTGCGCGTTTCTCGTACTCATGCTCGTCTACAACCGCGCGTGGAAGCCGCTTTTTGCGTCCATCGGCTTTGGACTCGCCCTGATGTCGATGGCTGCGTATCAGCAAGGTCCCGTCGGCATGATGCACAACTGGCTCGGCGCTGTGAAGGTGTATGCGAACTATCACACGAACCTGCCCGACTTCCTGCAGAGCTTTGGCATGCGTAGTTTGCTCTCAGCCGCAGGCTGGAAGACCGTGCCCTCGCTCGCTTTGCTAGCACTGGTGCTGTTTGGCACGCTGCTGTGGCAATCCAAGCGATTCACCAGTTTCGAGACCATGTGCCTGGGGCTGATCATCTCTCTGATGTTCATCAACGCGCACAACTATGACCTGATCGTGCTCACACCCATCCTCGCCGCTGTCCTGTTCCGCTTCGGCACGACGATGCCTCGAATCGCCCTCACACTCTTCGTGGTCGCGGCTTTGTGCTTTCCTATGCGAGCAATGAAGGCTCTGGAAGGTCTCCCTGAGTTTCTCATTCGCTGGCGTGAGATGCTGTTGATTGCTGGCACGCTGGCTTGGGTGTGGTGGATGGTGAAGAACACGCCGACCCTCCCACGACATTCAGCCGCTACACCAAGCGCATGAAAAACGGGAACCGCCTTACGACGGTTCCCGCGTTTGCGTGCACTGGATGATGTCGCGTGTTTAGCAGTTGCCGCCTGCAAGTACATTGAAGTAATCGATCACATCCTGATCTTCGGGGAAGACGCCGTTGTTGTTGTAGTCGATGTCATCGCAGTTGCCGGTGGAGCACGCGCCGCCCGCGAGCACGTTGAAGTAGTCGATCACGTCCTGATCTTCGGGGAAGACCGTGTTGTTGTTGAAGTCGATGTCATCACAGCCCGGTGTGTGGGTGATGGTCATCTGACCGGGGCCCGACTCACCGTTGAAGCCGCCAACGCGGATCATGTAGCTATCGCCTGCAGGAGCGCTGAACTGCACGAAGGATTTGCGTGACAGCCCTGCCTCGCAGACATCGACGCTGTCGTCGTTGCAGGCGACCAGTGCAAGCGGACTGGCGGGGCAGGCCTGCTGTGTACCCGTGTAGACCGCGAGGACTGTGTCGAAGCTGCTGCCGCAGGTGTTGATGGTGATAACGCCGTTGCTGGGCGAGATGTAGCGGTACCACACATCCTTGCGAGGCAGGCCGCATTCTGAAGTCGCGAGGCTGCTGTCAGTCGCCGCACACGAGTTGAAGGTCGCGGTGCCCTGGCCAACCGTGATCGCGTTGGAGCACTGGTCGTTCGTCACGCCGTACGAGATGAGGTTGCGAAGCGTGAACTGTCCCTTCGCACCGTTGTAACCTGCGACACGGATGAGATATGACTCGCCGCCCGTGAAGTTGAACGTCACGAGGCTTGCGCGGTTGTTCGGCGCGCTGAAGGTGTGATCGTCGTTGCATGTGATCGTGTTGCTGCCGAAGATCGTCGAGCATGCACTGTGCACGCTCAGGACCGTGTCAAAGCCGCTGCCGAACGTATCGAAGATAGCGGAACCATCACAGCTGGGATTGAAGCTGAACCACACGTCGGGGCCCTGTGCGACATTGCCGCTGCTGCCGCTACCGCACGTGGTCGGCGTACCAGCCGAGGCGGTGGCAAACTCCGTACAACCGACGAAGTCCGCATTCTGCGTCACCGTCATGGGCATGGAGCACAGATCACCAGTCGCTTGGTTCTGTTCCATCGTCAGCACATAGGCCGCGCCACGATCGGTGAGCACACCTTCGTCATCGCTCGCGTCGCCCAGACCGATCACGCCGTTGCGGACCACGACGGCATTTGCAAAGCTGCCGTTGGCGGCCGCATCCTGGTCGTTGATCGCGGACTGGTACTGCCAACTGCCACTGACCTTACTGAAGACATAGGCACGATTGGTTGACGCTTCGCCAACCACGATCTGGAGGTTGTCGGTCGCCACACTGCTGCCGAAGGCACCGTTGGCAACGGGCACGGGCGAACGAAGCTTGGCGACGAAGTTCCAGGAGTTGGTCACAACGTTGCGCTCGAACACATAGATCGCACCGCCGTTGGTCGCCGCTTGGAGGAAACCGCCTTCCTGCAGCGTCATGTCCTCGCTGGGAGCGCCCACAACCAGCACATTCCCAGCGATGGCCACGGCGGAGCCGAAGTTCTCACCAGCTTCAGGGCTCGGCGGCCGAACGGTCGTGGGAGCACCGCTCACATTGCCATTCGCCAGGCGTTCAAAGATCTGCACCTTGCCGTGATCATCGGGATTGCCGGGCTCATCAGCCAGAGGGATGCCAATCGCGGCGAAAGGCGAGTTGGGAGACATCGCAACGCTGGTGCCGCGGCGATCGCCGGGCTCACCGCCGTAATCACCACCCCACACATGGAAGTTCTCGATCCACTGGTTGGTCGCTGCGTCGCGAACAAAGAAGTACGCTGAGCCAGATTGCACGCCAGCCCAGTTGTGCAGCGGAGCACCCACGACAGCCCAGCCGCCGCCCACGTCGCTGATGGCAACGCTACTGCCGAACGCGGCATCGGCGGGCGAGTTAGCAGCGAGAATCGTCACATCGGTGCTGAGCAGATACGACGAACTACCGGTAGAACGGCGGAAGATACGCGCACGCCCCTGGCCGGTGTTGTAGCCGGGAGCGCCCACGATGAGATAGGGATCAGCCAGACCGATCGAAGCGCCGAGACGTTCGCCCGCTTGACCTGTCGAGTTCCACGCAGCGGTCATCGTGCTCCAGCCGTTGATGCGCTGGAAGATCGAGAAGCCGCCGGCATCGCTACCGGCACCCGGCGCGTCTTCACCCGGCATACCGACAGCGAAAAGTGGTGCGTTGCTTGGACCGCCGAACGACATGGCGACCGATGCGCCGAAGTTGTCGTCGTTCAAGGGCGAAGTGCCCAGCAGTTTCGACACGGGGTTGCAGGTTTGGGCACAAGCGAGGCCAGCGCAGAGCGTGAGGGCGAGAGCGACGGAAGAGCGAGCGAGCATGATCTGTTCCTTTGCGTATGTTGCGTTCTGATTGGTCGCGATCACTCGCGACTCCACTTTCCACGCATGGCAGTGCGAAGAGCATGACACGCGCGGCTAGATAAGTCGCGAGAATTTGTGACATGCTCTTGACCACGCACACGTGTTGCATGCAAATGCAAACAGGCCGGCGCTCGTTGTCGCCGGCCTGCCGCGCAGAGTTTTGCAACCCTGCATGGATTACGGAATGTCAGTGGAGCACGGACCGCCCGCGAGCACTGTCAGGTAGTCGATCACGTCCTGATCTTCGGGATAGACCTCGTTGTTGTTGAAGTCGATATCTTGGCAGTTGCCTGTACTGCATGCGCTACCGGCGAGTACGTTGAAGAAGTCGATGATGTCCTGGTCCTCGGGAAAGACATCGTTCTGATTGAAGTCGATCAGGTCGCAGCTGCCGCCGAACGACACGTACTTGCCCTGCTCGGTCGTATCGAGATTGATCCAACCGACGTTCTCACCCCAGGCGTAGCCCCGCAGCTTGCCATCTGTCTGCACCCGGGCACGCTGATTCGTCAGCAGCGTGGTGACACCGAAGTTGATCCAGCCGATGTTCTCACCCCACGCAAATCCGCTGAGTGAGCCGTCGGTGTTGATGTTGACGCCAAAGTCGGGCACATCGATCACCGTACCGCTCGTGGGATTGCTGTATGCGAGGCCGTTGGCGGGCGTGCCATCGCCCATGTTGATGTAACCTGCGTTCTCGCTCCAAGCGAAGCCAGCCAGAAAGGTGTTGCCTCCATTGACACGCACACCTTGCGATGCGAGCGGTGAGCCTGCATCTCGCCAGTTGATCCAGCCGGTGTTCTCCGCATAGCAGAACTTCGCCATCGCGGCGACGTTCGACTGAGCCAGCACTGCGGGAGCGACTGCGAGCGAACCGGCCAAGACGATGAGATTGCGGGACATAGTGAGTTCCTTTCGTGGGTGTGCTGTGCAATCAATGCGAATCTGATCTCGCTACTGGCTGGGGCTGTCTACAGGAATCGTGCGATAATCGCGAGGAACGCGAGTGCGAGAACGCCCGCAACGATGAACCACGTGGGATTCGACGAACGTTCCAGCCTCAGAAAGCCGCGCTGCGGCAGCGTGGCATCGGCATACGCCTTCACGACCGAGCCTGGCAAGTACTCGCGGATGTCTTCTGCCGCGCTTTCGCGGCTGGCATAGGCCCGAACGATGACCGTGGGATAGATCATGTCACTTTCATATCGCACGCCTCGAAACGTGTATGCGAAGCGAACTTCGGGGTGATGCGAGGTTGTGCTGTTGTCGCGCAACAAACGCGTGTCAGTGTCGTTCGACTTTGTCGTGCGTACGTCCGCAGAAAGAATGACCGCCTCGACGGGCACGGCAGTGGCGAGCACACGACGCTGCAAGAAGAACTCACGCGTTCCCACGTAGAGCAGCATCGTTCCCAGCCCGCCGAACATAAGCACGAAGATGCCGAGCATGATGTAGTCTGTCACAGTTCGTTTCCTTTCGCGGCGACGGAACAGCTTGGCAAGCGGCATGGCGATTACTCCGGTGTATAGCCAAGAATCTCCGCGATTTCGGCATGATCCTCGTCTTGTCCAGCGCAATAGCGATCCGCTTCTTCCTGCGTGTGCGGGTCGGGGTACGTGCTCAGCCGGTACTGCAACGCGCGGTTGTACAACTCCAGAGCCCGCGGCTTCGCAGGCTTGCACTTGCCATCGCGCTTCACCTGCTCGCGCAGGGCTTCAACGAATAGTTGGGCCAAGGCCGCGCGTCCCTGACCGCTGTCGTCAGCGGACAGCACGACACGTGCGGCTTCATCGAACTTGTCGCTCGCCACCAAAGAGCGTGCAAATGCAACCGCTGATTCACGAGCCTTCGCCAGCTTGCGGGCGTACACCTCGGCTTCGTCTTGCGGTGGCGGCATATCGGGCTCATGCTGGATGATGTCGATGTGATACTCGGGTCCGTCCTTCTCAAGTTTGACGGTCGGCCCTTGGTGATGGAGCAACTCGATGGAGTAGATGCACTTCTCAAGTGTGCTCATGTAGCTGGGTTCCAGCTCACGCTCGCACATGGCGTGAGCTGTCACGAAGCGACCGCCGTCTTCAAATGCGACAAAGCTCATGACCAGCTCGGTACCATCTTGCACTTGCAAACCAGTGGCGATGATCGCCGGGTGGTTCTTGCGCAGTCCTCCCACGTACGCCGGGCCAATGCTCAGCAGTGTGATGCCAAAGTGCTTACACAAGTACTCGAACCATTCGCGGACGGATCCGTCGCCGTAAGCCGGACGGCCCGCAACCGCGATGAGCGCCATGGCGACAGGTGATGCCGTGAGCATGAGCGGTGCCGACACATGCGGCTTATCGAAGTCGTACGTCTCGTTTTGCAGTGGCGCTTCAATGAAACCGACGGGCATCTTTATGGTGAAGTCGAGATTGGCAAGACGACTGGTGAACGTTTTGCGAGGCAGAGACATGAAACACTCCAGAGTGGATTACCACTCGATCTTGACAAGAATGACGAGAAGGGCGACAACGACGACAACCGGCACGAAACCAGCGACGGACGCAACCATGTGCTTGCGCTGCACCATGAGCCAGATCGCAGCGATCAGCGCGAGCAGTTGCACAACGACGATGCCCCACATCATCCACTTACCTTGGCGCAGATGGGCTTCGTTGGCATTGGCGAGGCCTGCCATCATGAGTACCAGCATGCAGAGCGATGCCAGCATGCCGATAAGCAACGAGATAATGGCGAGAATGAACTGAAGCATGACACCTTCAGTGCGAGAAAGCCCGCCCGCGCGGCTGGAAACAGGTCTTGTCAGTTCAGGTATACTGGTCGCATGTCCAGCGACGATCGCAAGCACATCACACTCTTGATCGACAACGCCGCCAAAGGCGATTCGCATGCGGCGGCGGAACTCCTGCCGCTTATTTACGACGAATTGCGCAAGCTTGCGGCCAGCAACATGAGCAACGAATCTGGACGCGGCGCCGGCCACACGTTGCAACCGACAGCATTGGTACACGAGGCGTACATGCGGCTGCTGGGGCCCGAGGGGGCAGACAGCGCGACATGGAACAGTCGCGGGCACTTCTTTGGTGCGGCTGCTATTGCGATGCGTCGCATTCTCATCGAGAGGGCACGAGCTCGCGGCAGTTACAAACGAGGGGGTGACCGCACGCGCGTGGATCTGGACGACAACGCCGTCGCCTCTGCCCCAGACGACTCGGCAAAGAGCGATGAACTGTTGGCGCTTGACGAAGCGCTGACCCGGCTCGAGGCCCTCGACGCTCGCAAAGCGCGAGTTGTAATGCTGCGCTACTTCGCCGGTCTTTCCATCGAGCAAACCGCCGCGGCACTTGATGTGTCGCTGGCGACCGTCAAGACCGACTGGGCGTTTGCCCGTGCCTGGCTCAGCCGTGAGATCGAGAAGTCACGCGATTCATGAGCGAGTCGGCGGTGGATTTTGGCTGGCTGCCTGCGCTCCTTGCAACATGACATCAGACACAATCTGCAGCGCCTGCTGCCACTCTGATGCAAGCTGCTGCGTCCATTGGCTGCCGGCGACATCACCCATGCACTCCAGCAGCAGATCGCAGACGAGCGGATAGTGCTCTGGCTTGGCACCATACTTGACATGGCGGGCACCCATCGCCTTGAGCTCTTCGCGCAATGCGTCAGGGCTCTCAACGTGCCGAACCACGGCCCGCAAAGAATCCATGAGCTTGGCTTCTTGGGCACGGATATCGGCGAGGAACAAAGGGCGAACGCCCGGGTATCGCTCAAACAACTTGGCGTAGAAAATTGTCGTCAACCGCGAGCCGTCTGTCAGCAGGGCGTTGTAGCTGCCGCGTAGCCGCTCAGCGGCAGCCTGATCGATAGGAATATTGCTCCACTGCGGGAGCTTGCCTGTAAGGGGATGTCGGGAAATGCCCATGCGTCATTCACAGTGCGAACAAAGGAAGCCACGTGGCTGATTGAATTGCCCACATTCTACAAAAGAACTTCGTTACTGCCAGCCCCATCACAAGCCCTTGTACAACGTGGTACCCTCTATAGGAGGTCCATGGAGTCTGATAGGTTCCAACGCGTGATGGAGGCGTTCGAGCGGGCGGCAAACCTGCCGACCTTGGAGCGCGACCATTTCCTGCAAGAGTACTTCCCGACTGATGCCGACGCACGGCTCGAAGTGGTGCAACTACTACAACACCACGATGGGACGTCTCACGCAGTTGCCACCGCGGCAGGGCTTGATGCAGCTTCAACGCTCGTTTCCGAACAGCGCGAGCCTGTCATGCCCCCGTTGCGAGGCGAGTATCGCATCGTCCGCACGATTGGCGAAGGCGGCATGGGCATCGTCTTTGAGGCTGAACAGGCGTTCCCGCGGCGACGTGTCGCCGTCAAGGCGCTGCGGCCGGGCTACGCCAGCACCGGCATGCTGCGGCGATTCCGTAACGAAGCGGAGTTTCTCGCCAAGCTGCAGCACCCCAATATTGCGCAGATTTACGAAGCGGGTGTCGCTGGCCCCGATGCGCCGGATCAACCCTACTTCGTCATGGAGTTGGTGCGCGGCGACTCGCTTACCTCGTACGCACACAAGCACAATCTAGGGACTGCTGAGAAGTGGCGGTTGCTGCTGCAAGTTTGCGATGCCGTGCAGCATGCCCACCAGCGCGGTGTCATTCACCGAGATCTGAAGCCAGCCAACATCCTCGTCAATACCAACGGGGTAGCGAAGGTTCTCGACTTCGGCATCGCTCGAGCGGCCGAAGCGGATCTCAGTCAGTCACAGGCGACGCGAGAGGGCCAGCTTGTCGGCACACCAAGCTACATGAGTCCCGAGCAGTTGCTTGAAGGTGACGTCAGCACTGCAAGCGACATCTACGCTCTTGGCGTCATCGCGTATGAGCTCTTTGCGCAGCGACTGCCGATTGATCTCTCCAGCACGCCAATTGCCAAAGCCGCGGCTATATTGGCCGACGCACGTGTCACGTCCGTGTCCCAAGTTGATCGCTCTCTGCGAGGCGATGGCGAGACCATCATCGCCAAAGCGATGGCGACCGACGCGAAGCGACGCTACACCAGCGCTGAAGCGCTGGCGGAAGACATTCGCCGCATGCTCGCTGGTGAAGCGATTCTCGCACGCGGTGATTCCGCCATATACGTGCTCGCCAAACAAGCCAAGCGATACCGCTTCGCGGCGGCGCTGGGAGCGATGGCACTCTTCGCGCTCATCACATTTGCCGTCATCGCTCAGCTCAACGCACGCGAGCAGCAGAGGCTTGCAAGGCTCGCCGACACCGCCCGCAGCGAAGCCGAACGCCAGCGAGAAGCTGCAGATGCCGCGTCGCGTGAAGCCATCGCGAGCCGAGCGCTGGCGGAAAGCGCCGAACGGGCCGCTCTTGAGGAACTCGCACAGGCGAACATCGAGCGTGGTCGCATGGCAGCCACAACCGGCAACCTGCCCATGGCCGAGGACACGCTGTGGCCTGTGTATCTCAACAATCCATCGAACCGGCCTGCCTTCTGGGCTCTGTGGGATATGTACCGCATCAACGGCAGTCGGTGGGCCAAGCAGTCTGTCGGATGGAACAGCCGCGCGGTAGCCGCCGCGAACGGCAGTGTCATTGCAGCGGTGGCAGATGGTGCCGTTCACATCATCGATCCAATGACGGGCGACGCGATCAAGTCGATCAACAATCTCCGTAGCGCGCCCGGCAACGGCATCGGTTTGTGGCCTGATGGGTCGCGTGTCGCTATCGGCCTCAGTCGCGGAGGCCTTGTCGTCATGTCGCTGAGCGACCATGCAACACCCGTGACGCTCGCAGGCTGGGAAGACAAGCCGCCGGTCGTGCGCCTCGTCACGGTCAGTGCCGACGGATCGACTCTTGCAGCGGCGTGCAATGACAAGACCATTCGCTTCTGGAGCACGTCCAGCGGCGAACTGATCCGCACACTTACGCTGCCGCTGGTTGCCACAACCCTCGAACTTACGAGCGATGGCTCTCGCGCTGCAGTGGCGATGTCCCTAGGCGGCGGCGTCGCGATTCCACCGCAAGCGACCGCCGTTTACAGCGTCGCAACCGGTGAAGTTGTCTTTGACCTTACACCCATGCACACCTTCGGATCAGCGGGGCTGCGCATCTCGCCTGATGATCGCATCGTGTATCTCGACTCTGCTGACGCACGCATCGTCGCGTGCGATCTGAACACCCGCGAAGTGATCTTCACGCGCAAGGTTCTGCGAAGCCGCGTTGTCGTCCACGCTTTCTCGCCAGACAATTCGCGCATGGCACTCGCGGATCGCGAGCGGACCGTCGTCATCAATCCGCAAACGGGTGACGAAATCTGCGTGTTGCCGGTCGAGCGTTACGGCGCGGCGACGGTGGTCTGGACTGATCCCGATCACCTCACGCTCATGACGTCGGAGGGGGTCACACGCAACATCGCAATCGCCACCGAGGTGGGCACGCATCGTCTCGGCGGCTACGAATCTTGGTGCTTTGCCGTGAAGTTCTCGCCCGACGACTCACTGATGGCGCTGAGCGTGGGCAGTGGCTTGATCGAAGTGCGCGAAACCGGCTCCATGGCCACGCTGTCTCGCTATCAGTTGCCCGGCATCAGCCAGCGCACCCGCGGCATGAAGTTCCTGTCAGACAACCGCACGCTCGTGACGGGTTCTCAGGACTACACGATTCGCATCATCGACGCCTGGTCTGGCGACGTGCTCCGACAGTTCCCCACGCTCGTGAGCGAGGTTTACGGCTTCGATGTGAATCCGCAGGAGACACTGTGTGCAACGGGCCACTGGAACCGTCGCGCTGCGATTTACAACCTGCAGACGGGCGAAATGCTCTGCGAGTTGCCTGCGGGGGACAAACGCGTCGATGGCCTCGCGTTCAGCCCCGATGGCGCGACGCTGGCAGTCTGCAACAACAACGCCAACGTCACGCTCTGGGATGTCGCGAACAGCCGCGTCATCGGCGGCCTCCCCACCACATCGCTCCCCTGGGGCATCGCCTTCAGCCCTGATGGATCGACTGCGTACGTCAGCACGTATGGAGGCACGCTGGAAGTCTTTGACGTTCGCACCCTGCAACGCTTGCACGCCATCAAGGGGCATCCGCGCTTGATTCCCGGGTTGGCCGTCTCCCGTGATGGCATGACAATCGCAACAGGCGGCGAAGACAGCTTCGTGCGACTGTGGGATGCCGGAACGCTCCGCCCGCTCGCGTCATTCAGCCCGTCCGCTGCCGAGGTGGTCTCACTGGCATTCACCTCAAACACAGACCGCATCGCCGCGAGCGCGGCCAACTTTGAGATCGTGATGTATGACCTGCCGGTCGACAAGCGACTGATCGAAGCGCATCGCGCCCGGTTCACTCGCCGACGCTAGAGGGTCGCAGCGCACGCTCTCGTCCACATTTCTTGCAAGGCAATCGCGAGCCGTTCGCCGTACGCCGCTTCATCACAAAGCGGGGAGGCGAGCACCTTGGCTCGGAGCGTCGCGTGCAAGTGAGACAGCCGCTCCGCGTCATTCGCAAGTTGACCCGCACAACGGATGTACTCTGTCGGCGTGCTCGTGATGAGGTCAGGCACCCCCACCGCTCGCAACAGACTCACGCCGACGCGCGACACATGCCTATCGCCCGCGAGCACCACAACCGGAACGCCCATGTACAGTGCTTCGCAAGTGGTCGTCGTGCCGTGATAAGGAAATGCATCAAGGGCGATGTCAATCTGCCCGTACATCGCCAAGTGTTCCGCACGCGAGGCAGTTGCCGCAACCATGCGGACACGCTCCATCGGCATGCCCCAATGCGAGAGCCGCTCACGCATCTCACGTATTGCGCTTTCCTCACGCAGTCCCGTTGACTTGAGCAGCAGCGACGACGAAGGCACCGCGTCGAGCAGTTCCCTCCACATCTGCATCAAGTCGCGATTGAGCTTCTGCGCCGCGTTAAAGCAGCCAAATGTGATGCCGCTACGGCGTGTGCTTCGGAGCACCTCCGGCGCTTCCGCCGGCGGTGTGTAGCACAGAAAGCACGGGTCCAGCCGCACCAGCTTCTCGGCAGCATGCGCGTCGGCCTCTGGCGGATCAGTAGCCTCATCCACAATGCGATAGTGCACTCGGGCTGTACCACACGTGTTGGGATAACCAATCGCCGTTACCGTGACCGGCGCAGGACGATGCGCAAGCGCACAAACCCCCAGCGTGTCTGTGAGCCCAGCCAGTTCAATGGCAATGTCGACCTTCGCGTTCGCCACAGCTCGCGCGATCTGCTCGGGCGACTCCTGAGGCAAGTGGTGCCATGCGTGAGCGCACGCGCGCAGTCGTGTCGTCATCGCATCTTCCACGCCACCAACGTGAAAGACGCTCACATGAAAGTCGTGCGGCCTGAGAAACAACTGTCGCAGCAGCGGCAAAGCAAACACCGCCACCGAGTGCATCCGCATATCAGGTGAAACGACGCCAACGTGTATCGGTCGCAGAGAGTCCGTGAGTTGCTCGCCCCAAACTCGGGCCTTGTCAGGAATCGAGAACTCAAGCAACTCACCAAACCGCCTGTGCTCCGCCCAAACACGCTCCTGCGGCACCCCCGTCACATAGTTCAAGCAACTTGCCTTCACCGCCTGCACCGACGCAGCGACATCCGGCTCAGCGACACGGACTGCCTCACAGACGCGTACGCATTGCTCAACATCCCCCGATGCAAAGTGCAGTTGAGCCTTCACCAGTTGCACGCGAGCAAGCATCGCCTGCTTCACTGTGTCATCCACCAGTGCCCGCACGATCAGTTCCTCATGCTGGCGTAAGGACAAAAGCCCCTCGCTGATGCGCCCACTGCCAAGTCGCAATTGCGCAAGCTCCGGGATCATCTCCAGCATTCCACGCGTGATCGCATCTTCGTACCGAGCCGTTGCAGCGTCGATCTCCCCAAGCCGGGCGTGCAATCGGGCTAGGTTCAGGTGCAGACCAGCATCCGCCGGATTGGTCGCGAGAAGCCGCTTGGCGTGATACAGGGCAGCATGATGCTCCCCCAGCGCTCCAAGACACTGCAACACCAGACGCATCACTGGTGGATCATGCGGGAACCGCGCAGCAAGTTGCAGCGCAAGCGGCTTGCACTCGGCGAACCGTCCCTCTCGCAACAGTTGCGTGCAACGTTGAAGTTCACGGGGTGGAGCGACAGACATAAGAGCCCCGTAGGCTGGTTAACCGCCGACGGTCACGCCCACGGGCTGGGGCTTGGGAACGTGCGTGGGCTGAATGACAAGCCCCAGCGGCTGACGCTTGCCGCCATTCATCGGAGGAATCCCATCCTGATCGATGATTCGTTGAATCGCCATCACGCCTTCGATGAGTTGTTCAGGACGGGGAGGGCAGCCGGGGATATAGACATCAACCGGAATGAACTGGTCGCACCCCTGCACCACCGCATACGTGTCGAACACCCCACCTGTGCTGGCGCACGCACCCATGCTGATGACCCACTTGGGCTCGGTCATCTGCTCATAGATGCGCTGCAGCACAGGCAGCGTCTTGATGCTGATGCGCCCCGCGACAATCAGCAGATCGGCCTGACGCGGGCTGAACCGCATGACTTCTGCACCAAAGCGGGCAAGGTCGTAGCGGCTGCACGCCGTCGCCATGAGTTCGATCCCACAGCACGCCGTCGCGAACGGCATGGGCCACAGGCTGTTGCGGCGTGACCAGTTGATCACGTGACGAAGCTGCGTGGTCAGAAAGCCATCAACGGGAAGTGCTGCTTCAAGGCCCATGAGCGAAAGTCTCCGAAGCGCGTCGCGCGCGGTGCATCATTGGATTCGATGCGGGGGATGATAGGGATGCTCGCACAATTTTGCGTTCGCGAGACTGTTATCGCGGCATCGCTACCCCGGGGTTCTTGGGGGCAGGCTTGCTCTCCCGCGGATCGCCAAAGAGAGAGTCCACCCACCGGTCCGCTGCCGTATCGCTGCGATAACTGGGCTCAAGCGATTTGCCCATGGCCCCCACGCCCCGGGCCTTGACGGTGCGTTCATAGCAGCCGCCGAGGGCAACCACCGCGAGAAGTGAAGCTGTCAGCAGAACCGTGCGTCGCATAGCAAAGCGTAGTCGCTGCCGGAAGCTGCGGCTTCTACGCCTGACTCGACTCCGAATGAAGCGTGAGCAGATACATCGCAAAGCTGCCAAGCCAATGCTGGCCCGAGTAGTGCTGATGAGAAGTGCCAGCAAGCCCGGCCAACGCATGCATATCCGCCGTCGCCCGCAGTTGTACCACCCACGGATCGTCCCCAGGCAACGCAGCCGCGATACTGCGCAACATCCACGCGCGACTGATGTTCAAACCATCAAAGTGGCTTTGCTGCCCATCCTCAGGCCGCTGCGGCACCGGGGGCTGAAGGAGAAGGATTTGCGGAATCGACGGCGCGATCCACGCTCGGAACGAGTCCCTGTCGAGAACGCGGCGAGCAAGATCAGCCTCGCACAATGAAGGCGAGATGAAGTCGTAGCCCAGCGGCTCCAGGCGAGAGTCAATACGCGGTGCATGCAACACCGATTCGTGGACGTACTTCACGATCGCTCGTTCAATATCCGTGCTACGTCGCGACGAGTGGGTGCGAGCCGCATCCAGCATGAGGCCTGCCGCAAACGCGGTGTTGGCGTGCGCCCCCGCGCGGTTGGGCATCACGAGATTCCGCCAGTATGAGAGCGCGTTCTCACAAGCCACCTGATGCAGCGGCGCAAGCGATGCTCCCCACGTTGCCGCCAAAGCCGCATGGGGCGAACTCGCTCGCGACAGCAGGTCCACTTCTGCACAAAGCACATGCAGCCAAGCGATGCCATAAGGCATCTCGAATCCGGCGAATCGACGCAGATACGCAGCTTCGACTGCTAGGTTCACAGGCTGAAGCTGCTCGTCAAGCGACGCAACTGCATCGCTCGTCCATGCTGCCTGCGGCGTAACACGCAGCGCCCGCACCAATTGCCAGTGATTGTGCACGGCAGAGTGCCAGTCGTAACAGCCGAAGAAAACCGGCCACAAAGCTCGCGGTGTGCGTGCATCATCGCTGCTCTGCTGCATGCCCTGTGCCGCATGCGGATATTCACGCGGAATGCACATGAGCCCCAGTTGCACGCACCGTGTGATGCCCGACGAGATTTCATATCCGTGCGACATGAATGGAGACTACGCAGCCGCCCCACCGCCCAAGCGGTTCACTTGTACTCAAAATCGTCCCATGTCACCGAGTTGAGTAGATCGCGATTGGCGATCTGCGACGCATGCCCGTCGAGATACACGGCATTCGCGCCGTTGCCATGTCGATTGGTCGCGGTTCGAATCCACAGCGATGGATCTCCACCCGATGTCGGACCGTTGATATTGGACGCTCGTCGAATGTCGTAGAAAATGCTCAGGTGCATGTCATTCGGAGCCGTGTTGTTGTAGTTGTTGGCCCGCAGATTGTTGGGATCATCCGCAAAATCGGTCAAGTACAGCGTACGACCCGGAAAGTTGATGCCCGACAACTTCATGGGCGGCTTCGCCTCGTTCTCGTCGATTGTCGGTGCCACTTGCGGATTCGACCGCACGAATCGCACACCGTTCGCCACGAAGTGAATGTTGTGCTGATCTGGCCTGCGTGCGGCACATCGGTAGTAGCGAGCCGTCGCGTACCGGTCGTTGATCCCTCCTGAGTTATCAATCGCGGTCGCTCGCGGATCAAGAAACGGTCGCAGGTTGAACGCCCACGACAGGTTGAACTCCGCACGCAGTGAACTGGTGACAGACCATGCCGGCACCTGTGGAATACGGGCAGGCGCACGCTCGCTGTTGCCGCTCTCACGCGGAATCCAATCGCGATACTCATTCGCGTACGTGACCAGCGCCGTGCCGATCTGCCGCTGAGCCGAAAGGCAGGCCACATCGCGCCCCGCTGCACGAGCCTTCCCCAGCGCGGGCAGCAGAATAGCGATCAGTAGCGCGATGATCGCGATGACCACGAGGAGCTCAATCAGCGTGAATGCCGCGCGTGCCACAGGAGCAGTCTACCGCGCCGTCACCGTCTCTGCAACGAAAAAGCCCGCGAGGAGGCCTCGCGGGCTTGATGAATCTTTGGATCAGACAACTTACCGGCGAGCCACGCCCAGGCTCAGCAGCGAGAGAGCCCGCTGACGACCCAGGAAGAAGTTCGTGTCATCAACCGTGTCATTCGCGTCCGACGCAGACGAGAACGACAGAGCACGCGAGTTGTTATTGATGGTGATGTCGGCACGTGACAGTTCGACGGCGTTCGCCGCGAACGGATCGACCTGGTTGGCGCCAGGCGTGTTGACGTGACGCTCGGTGATGCGTGCACCCATCAGTTCGCCCGCACGCCGCGCGACCGCCGTCGAAAGGCTGTTGACGAACAGATCCACATCGGTCTGGCTCTGAGTGAAGCCAAGCAGCGAGAAGCTGGGGATGAACACAACCGCGTCGTCTTCCAGATCCGCGTTCAAGGCGTCCGAACGCTGTGAGTAGCCGAAAGGCTGCGACAGCTGAATGTCCGCACCAAACGCGTCCTGGCCGAAGACTTCCTGAATACGCAGCGTCGACTGCGCCGCCAGCACATCAAAGAGCGAGCGAACCGGGTCGGTGTTGCCGGCCAGGTAGATCGTCGAGAACTGCTGGAACTCAAAGTCGGCCGGATTCGTCGAGAACACCACGTCGAGGCCAGCGCCCTGATAGAGCGAATTGAGGCTTTCGACGAGATTGTCGAGGACGTACTGACCGATCGATTGACCGTTCGCCAGCGAGCCATTGAAGCCCAGCGAGCTGACATTGAACGGAGCGAGATTTGTCGAAACGCCACCAGCCTGGAACCAATCGATGATGCCGCCGCCGGTTTCGATGAAGAAGTTCTGACGGGGCTTCTCGGGCAGAGCGTCCGCCAAACCGTCAGTCGTAAAGACCAGCGTGTAGTCCGTCTGGATCACGCCTTGCACGTAGAACGCGAAGGTGCCGGACCCGACACCGAACTGCGACTCGGGCATCACGAAGTCGATGTAGAAGTCGCCCGCATCGTCGTAGCCGTACGTCACGCTGCCGTTGCTGGCAATCACCGTGTTGGGCGTGCCCGCGTATGGCAGGAAGTCCGTCGGAGCGAAGACCAGCACGCCGTCTTCAAGCGTCTGAGACGCCGTCGTCTCAAACAGGCCGAAGCTGAACGTGTTGTAGTTCTGCGTCTGCGTGAGGGCCGTATTGCTGCCCAGGTTGGCGACCTGGCTGCCCAAGTCTGAACCCGTACCCGACAAGCGAACCGACGCACGAACCTTCGTACCAGGCGTGATTGCCTGACGGCTGTTGAGGTGGTACACGTCCACATCCGACGTGATGTTCGCCGGCGTACCGGTCGCACCGGCAGGACCGATGGACGACTCAACCGTCGTCACGATGCGGCCATCACCCGAGCGCTGCGATGTGATGCTGGCCACACCCAGACGTTCGATATTGCGGCCGGAGATGACATCGTCCGCCGTGTTGAACACGCCGTCAGCACCCAGAGACAGCGTGAACGAGAACTCGCCCACGTCGATGGTGCTGAAGTCGTCAGCGTTGCCGTACACACCGTCCGCGCCTGCGAAGGCCGAAGCCGCGGGCGAAGCCGCGATGACCGCGCCGTCACCAGCATCCGAGGTGCTCGTGAAGCCGCTGTCGCCGTCATCGAAAATCGTGACGGTGAAGCGGTAGTCACCGATCGTGCCCGGCGAAGGCAGGGGGTTCGTGATCGTGTTGCTGCCGATATTGGTCGGATCACCCACGAAGATCACATAGTCACCGGTCGTCTCGATCAGGAACGAACGCTCGATGGAGAACGAATCATCCGTGAGCGCCGTGGCCGGCAGACGAATCGCCGAGCCGCCCGAGATCGCGACAACTTCGGTCTGGGCACGGATTGCGCTGCCTTGCAGGGCACCCAGCCGCAGAATCTGACCCGCCTGCAACGTGACGCGATAGAGATCCACGTCACCCTGAATGCGGAAGTTGTTGCTGTCGTGATCGGGGTGGTCGCCGATGAAGCCGCGAACCGTGAAGGTCTGGTTCGGATCAGGCAGACCGTCCGGCGTGACATCACTGTCGAACAGTGCGTTGAGGTTGACCGGGCCGTAGAAGTCCTTGAACGTGCCGTCGAGAGCCTGCACGCGGGCCGCCGTGAGCTTGTCGCCCGCGTCGCCCACCACCAGCTCGCCCGCAAAGTCATCGTCGCTGTCGATGAGACCGTTGCCGTCACCATCGATGCGAGAGCCCGCCAAGCGACCCGAGACGATGCTCTGATCGAAGGAGATGCGGTACAGACCCGCGCCAGGCTCGCCCGGCAACTGAGGCAGGTTCTTCTCCGTCACACTGCGGTTGAAGGTCACACGCAGCTGGTTGTTGCGATCGTCGTACGACAATGTGTAGTCGGTGCCGCGCACCAGACGCACTTCGATCTCGCCGCTCACGCCGCGAACTTCGCTCACGGTGATTGCGCTCACCAGTGAGTTGAACTCCATGGGCTGGTTGAACGTCACGACCGCCGTCGAAACGTTCGCCGAAACGCTCAGCGACAGATCGCTGACCTGTGCCGTTTCGGGCAGCAGTTCGCGAGCTTCCAGGCCGTAGTTGCCCACAGTGCCCGGGCTGGCCTGACCGGCGATGGTGACATTACCGATCGTGCCGTTGCTGGCAATGCGGTACGACTCCGAGAAGCGACCGCTACCCACCTGCGTGCCACTGATGGTCACGCTGGCGATGCCGCCGCGACCGCTCGCGATGCGATCATCCGTCGTGCCGAAGAACCGGTCATTGCCGCGGAGGTAACCAGCGGTAATGTCCGACTCCGTGAAGTTGCCGCGAACGATGACCGCACCCACGTTGCCCGTGCGGAGCGTGTCAGCGTTCGCACCCGTGCCGTCGAAGAAGCCATCGCGACCCAGATCCGCACCGGCGGAGATCGCGCTGTCGAACATGTCGCCGCCGATCGTCACCGGGCCGACGTTGAAGCCGGCGCTGATGACGCTCTGACGCATGGCGCCAGTGCTCGTAACACTCACGATCGAACCACCCGCTCGCACGAACGAACCGTTGATCGTCGCGCCCACCGCAACTGCACCGATCTCGCGATCGCTGCTGATGAGGCCGCGGAGGTTGCCGCTGATGGTGACCGCGCCGATGCCGGTCAGGGCCGTCAGCGACGCATCATTTGCCGCGCTCGAACCAAAGTCGCCCGTCAGCGTCACGGTGCCGAAGCTGTTGGCCGTGATGAAGCCGTCAGTGATGCTGCCCGCCGTCAGCGTCGTCACATCGCCGCCGATGGTGATCGTCGGACGACGCGTCACGCCGCTGGCAGTAATGCCGCCGGTCTGCGTGAAGCTGAGAGCCGTCACACCGCCGTCGATCGTCACCGCACCACCGCCGACGAGGCGGCTGTTGAACGTCAGCGCCGCAAGCGAGGCATTGTTCGTCGTGGTGATGTTCAGATCTTCAAGCGTGCCGCTGCTGCTGGTGATGGCCAGCGTGCTGGCGGCGGTCGTGCCGTCAAGCGTCAGCGTGCGGGTACCCGTGTTGAAGTACGCCGTGCCGCCGCCCGTGAGGTTGAACGTGTAGCTCGCCGCACCCACGGTGAACGACCGCGAGCCAGTGAAGCCGCCGCTCGCCGGAGGCTGAGCGACCGTGCCGAAGGCCGGCAACAGCGCCGTCTGCGGAACCGTGCTCGTGCCACCAACGCCGTACGCCTCAAAGCGATATTGCGTGTTGTTGCGATCCGGTCCGACTGCGAAGTTCTCAAGCGTCGAGCGACCCAGTGCCGTGCGGTCGTCCAGCGCTTCATCAGAGAACGCGGTGAGCGCATCATCGCCGTACACACCGTTGGCGCCAGCATCAACACCGGCCACAACCGTCACCCAGTTGGTGTAGGGCGACGTGATGGTGCCGAGCGTGCCGCTCTTCACCGTGTCAGCGTTGGTGCCGATGCCGCCAGGACGCTTGTCAGCGCCGAGGTTCGTCAGACCCGCGATGATGTACGCATCGTTGATGCCGCCGCCAGCCGTCAACGCACTCAGGCGATCGCCCGCAGCGAAGAAGCTGCCCTTCTGGCCAAAGTCGCTGTTGTTCGCGACGATGCCACCGATCGTGATCGCACCGATGTTGCGGCCAGCCGCGAAGCCCGACTCGTACACGCCGCCCGACACCGTGACAGCCACGATATCGCGACCGGCTTGCACCAGCGCACCTTCGAAGCCCGACTTGGCGAACACGCCAGCAGGCAGTTCGTTGCGACGAGCGCTCACGAAGGTGTTCTGCGAGCGGTTGGGGTTCACACCCACATCGCCGAACACTGCCGGCGCGGGCGTCGTGCCCGTTGCCGCAGGCGCATCCGTCACGCTCAACGCGGTGATATCCAGATCGGCGTACACGTTGCCAAACAGGCTGCCACCGACGATGTTCACCGCAGCAATGCTGCCGCTGTACGCCGCGATGGTCCGGCCCGGCAGGAACGAACCATTCGTGATGGTGATCGTGCCGATGCCGCCCGAGTAGCTGATGATGTCGCCACCGAAGTCGCCCGTGATGGCGACGGTGCCGATACCGCGGAACGAGACCAGCGAACCACGGCCGGTTTCATCAGACGTGGGCTTGCTGCTCGCGCCACCCAGCGTGACGGCGGTGATGCCTTCGCCAGCGCGAATGTCGTTGTACAGCGTGCCGTTCGGAGCCGTGACTGCAGCCACAGTGCCGCGAACGACCAGAGCGCCAGGCTCCAGACGCTTGCCGACGTTCCGACCCGCGACCAGACCCGTCATGCCACCCTGAACTTCGCCCGTCAGAGCGAGGTCACGGCCGGCCGTCACTGTCCCGACGTTGGCGTCACGACGGATCGTCGTCAGCTCGATATTGACGTCACCCAGCGTCGACGTGATCGTGCCGATCGAGCCGTTGCTGCGAACCGAGCCGCTGATGCCCGCCGGTGCAGCGATCGTCGTGATCGCGCCGTCAGGACCGGTCGACTGGATCCGCGTATTGCGGATCTCGTTCGCAGCCGTCAGGCTCTGAATCAGGCCCGCGCTGTCAATCGTCGTGCTCGAGATGTTGCGACCGGCCGACAGCGTTTCCAGGCGGCCGGTTTCAATCGTGCTGCCCTTCAGATCGCGACGAACGTTCAGCGCCGTGAGCTTGTTGTTGATGCCCACGTTCACGCGAGTCATGTCACGCGCATCAATGCTGCGGCGGACTTCACCCGTCGCCTTGATCCGCAGATCAGTCATGTCTTCCGACGCGGTGATCTGATCGATGTTGCCAGCCGCGATGATCGTGCTGGGCAGGAACTCCGAAGGTTGACCCAGCGCCGTCGAGTTGCGGAAGTTCGCCGCCGTGATCGTTTCAATGTCGTCAGTCGTCGAGACGTACGACGCATCAAACGTGCCGCCCGCGATATTCAGCGACCGAAGATCAACGGAGTTGATCTCCGTGCGGAACAGCGTGCCGCCCGCGATGTTGAACACGTTGATATCGCCGTTCGTCAGGCGCTCTTCATCGTAGTTGAAGCTCGTCCAGAACTTGTCGAGTTCACCCGTGCCGACGTACGCGCCGTCAAACAGCGCGCCGGGCAGTTCAATCGCGTTGATGCCGTCCGGATCTTCCGGCAGCGGCCGATCCGTGTTGAGGTTGCCCACCGCGATCACGCCGCCAACGAACGTGCGAGGAGCCGCCGTCGAGCCGGGCAGGCCCGCACTCTGCGTCGTCGTCACCGTCGTGATGTTGTTCTGTGCGAAGATGCCAGGCACGCCCAGCGGGCTCTGGCCGCGCGACGAAACGCCGTCACCGATGTTGATCGTGTTGATGTTGTTCGCGAAGACCGTACCGCGAATCCCGTCGAAGCCGCCCGGTGCACGCGTGCCGTCGCTGTTGACGCGCATGTTGACGATGGTGCCCGGCGCAAACTGCGGCGTGCCGTCGCCGCCGCCACCCTGAAGCGTGCCGGTGCCCTGCAGAACCACGTTCTGCGCTGAACCGCCGACATCGATGTCGCTGATGAAGCCGCTACGCACCACCAGACCCGCCAGACGCCCGTCAAGCGGGCTGCCCAGGTCGTCAAGGAATGCGTCACCGGTGTTGACCACGTCCGACGCAACAGGACGATAGATGCCGCCGCCCCAGTCATTGTCAATGAACGATGCGTCCGCGACCCAGCCCACAGGACCACGGACCGCGTCAGCCAGATCGCCCTGCAGACCGATGAACGGCGCAATCGTGCGCGGGCCCCATGCGTTGACCTGCGTGATACCGAGGTTGCCCGACACACGCAGACGATCCAGCGCTTCCGCGTCAACCGCAAGCAAATCGCCGTTGACCGTCGTGTTGCTGATTTCGTCCATGCGATCGCCGAACACGTCGATGCGATACACATCGACTTCAGCCGTGCCCTGAATGTTGATCTGCGAGCCGGCCGCCGCGCCACGAACCGTGATGCGACCGATGCCGATCCGACCCGAGCCCGCCGGCGCATCGCTGATGATGTTCAGGTCAAAGCCCTGAATGTTGTCAACTTCAATCGCGCCGATCATGCTGCCCTGGCTGCCGTTGACAGCGTTCAGACGCACGCGGCCCACAACACCCAGACCTTCCGCGCCCGTCACCGAGATGATCACGCGACCGCCCGCATCGTCGATCAGTTCAACCGGACCCGCGCCAATGAGCGGCACGAAATCATCGTTGGAGTTCTCAGCATCAATCTGCGGAACGTCGAAGAACCGCACGTCGCTGCCGAAGCCCGTCGTGATGCTCAGCGGGTTGGAGTAGAAGCCCACGCGGCTGTCGCCCGCGTCTTCGTACGCGTCCTGCGAAACCAGAAGCGCGCCAATCGTCGAGAAATTACTCGTCGTGATCGAGCTGCCTCGGGTCGCCCAGTGCCAGCCCACGCGAATGATGCCGATGTCGCCCGGACCGCCGTTGGTACCCGTCCGCAGCACCATGCCGCTGCCAAGTTCCGACCGCGGATCACCCGGCGTGGGATCTTGATCCACGCCGATGCCGCCCGTGATGAACATCGAGCCCACACGACCGCCCACAGACAGCACAAAGTCCGCGATGTCGCCTTCGTTCACCGACTGACCGACAACGGGGTGAATGCCCGTGTGCAGCGAGCCCAAGTCGCCCGAGATGCTGAAAGCGATAACCGAGCCGCTGCCCGCGTTACGCGGCGAACCGATATCGCCGCCCGTCGAGATGTTGTACAGCGTGCCGTCGGCGATGACAAACGTGCCGCCCTGGAACGACATCGAGTCGTCCGCTGTCTGCACCGTGTTGTACACGCCAATCGGGACGGTGTCTTCACCGTTCTCATCACCAAAGCCGACACCAACGCGAACCGCGCCCATGTTGCCCGACAGCAGCGACACGTTGTTGCCTTCGCCGAAGTCACCGCCAGCGCCACTCGCCGAGAAGCCCGAGCCACCGCCCGTGCGGTACGAGCCAAAGGTGACAGGAGCCAGACCCGTCACGACGAGCGTGTACGGATACTCACCCACACCACCATCACTGAACGTCGAATCGGTCACGACGAGGTAATAGATCCCCGCGCCTTCTTCCGGCAGGAACCGAATGATGCTGGGCAGGAAGCGACGCTCGCCCTCATCGAAGCGAGCCTGCTGCGTCGCGGCAAGCGTGCGACCGTTCTGGTCGACAACGCGGAAGTACTGGCCGCCGCCATCTTCGCCGGTCGTGCCCTGGATGACGACTTCCGTCGTTCCGTCCGTCGCGAATGCGTACACGTCAGCCGTGTCTTCGCCCGAAAGCGGGCTCGCACCCGACAGCGTTCCGCGGACGCGAATGCCCGTGCCGCTGCGGTTGAGGAACTCAGCCGAAGCAACCGAATTGTTGCGATAGAAGTTGGTGCCCCACGCGATAGCTTGACTGGTGGTGCCGAGCAAGCCGCCCCCAATCGCTGCCGGTGCGGCCTGAAGGTTCTGTTCAAAGACGACGGTACGAATGATGTTAATGTCGGCCGTGTTGTCGCCAAAGCCTTGAACCGACTCACGTTCAATATATGTGAAGCTGTCCGTTGGAGGACGCGTTGTGGGCGAGTTAACGTCACCAAGAACAGTCACGTTCAGCAAACTACGCCCAGCGATCGAAAGATCACCAAGTGTGCGCCCCACTCGCAGCTCGCTACCCGTGCGATAAACGGGTTCCGCCTGCACATTGGGGTTCGTGAAACCGAAGCCCGGGTCCAGCACCCACATACCAGCGTCACTGCCCAGATAGACTTGCCCAGCATCGCCTTCCACCACCACTGAACCAACGAGGTAGCCGATCGTGAGACGATCAATAGCACCGCCAAACTGCGACGAGCCGTGCACGATGCCGTGAATGTTCACGCTGCCGATACTCTGCCCAGTCGGTACGAACAGCCCCTGATCAGGCCGGTTGAAATTGAAGTCGGGCGATGCTGTCGGATCCGCAACGAACTGGCCAGGAAGGGCAGGCCCCGCAACACCCGACCGCAGGAAGGGACTTCCCACTACGACCGAGCCCGCCCCGGGTGGCAGACCACTGATCTCGACGTTGTCATTTACCGGGTCAGCCGCGTAGCCAAAGCCCAAGTTCTCGAAATCATCGAAGACACCCGTGACAGAGTCGATGATGGTGACGTTTGCGTTTCCGAAGAAGTCGTCTGCGCCAGGTGCCCGTTCTGTTGCTGCTTCCCAGCGTGTACCCCACATTGTAAAGCTGGTGCGTGCGTCGACGTTGTTAAACCTGATACTGCGGAGGCCGAAATTCGTATTGACTTGCCCATCATCATCCGGGTCGAAGCCGCTCAGGTTTCCACCCTCGGGCACCCCAAGGAACGAATCACGAACCATCGGATTTCCTGCAAGATCGGTGAAACTCGCCGAGGCCCCGACAGGCCCCGACAGAACTGCAACGAAACCGAACTCCTGTTCCTCAGAGAGCGCGGTGAAGCGTCCAGCGGTGATGCCGAACACGAGATTGTCAAGATTGAACGCCGACGCGTCGCCAAGCGAGAAAGTGCCGGTAGAAGTCAGACGGACCGAGTAGAACGGCGCAAAAGCTGGAGGTTGATCAGGCTGCCCCTGAAAGCGATCGATGACGATCGTTCCTACTCCTCGCGGAGCGTTGGTGTTTGCTTGGTTCGCAACGTTGCCATCCGCAGGCGTGAAGAAGAGTCGGCGGAGCGCCGCACCAGTAAAGGTCCGAATGACCGCACCGTTGACGTCAAGCAACTCGAGTGACGCGTTGTTGGTGTCGATACCGGACGTGTCGCCCGCACTGAACGCATCCGCTTGCACTTGGAACTGCACGGAATCCGCTGCACGATTGGCGGTCGCCTCCCCGGTCTGCGCATTCACCCCTCGTGGAAGGAACGCGAAACGCTCACCGTTCTGATTCAAATCCGCGCGAACAAATCTCGCCTGATTGTCCTGTTGGAGCGGAATCCCAAGCACTTGGAGATCACCAGCGGGCGTCACGTTGTGTTGAACTTGGATATTTGAACCGAGCAGCAACTGGCCGTTGCCGATCAGCCCAAACCCCTCGTCGTTGAAGTCTTCAGTCAGACCAGTAGGCAGCGGCACGTCATACTCACCGTCGTCAAAAATTCGCGGCAGCGCGTAGTGCACGTAGGCGCGGATAGTACCAAGTCCGGTCGCCTGATCGACATCACCCGCAGTGATCGTCATGTTGAAAAGCAGTTCACGCTTCTCGAGCTGCTCAACCTGTTCCGTCGTGGCGGCAGCACTGCCGATCAGTCGGCCCGCAGCCTTCGCGAGACGCTGGGCGACGGAGCTTCCGCTGCTGTTGGAGGGGATCAGGTTGCCAGTGTTGCGGTTGAACAGACCCATGGGCACTCCTCTGACCTTTCTGCGCGTGAAGCTCTTGCTTCCGCTCGTTGCTTCCTGCCTGACTTCCGACCGCCGAGCGAGACTCCTTCTCGCCCGTTTCTCGACCGTCGCTTTCCCACGCTTACAACTCGCGCAGGAAAACCCCAGCCGAAATAACCCGGCGCGGGCACACAACGTAGCCACCCTCCGGCTTCAACGCCAGCGGCATGGGTGGCAAAAACCAAACCATGGCTCGCTTGATCGTCTTCCGCAGGGGCTGCGCCTGTCGCGAGTCGCTCTCAGCTCGTGCGATCTGCACGAAAGCAGATCGCGGCCGGCGTCTCGCGTGTGCGGGCGGAACTCTTCGCTCCGTCGTCCGCGTCGTGTTGGCATCGACGGGTTCGCCGCCGATGCCATGAGCATACCAAACTTTCCGCCTCGACACAAGTACCCATCTACGAGTCTTGCTCAAGACATTGGCACACCGTCCCGGCGCGATGAACGCATATTGCGCGCACCTTTCGCGCCCGGACGCTGACTATCCGTCGCCCAATCACCCCGGTTCCGAAAGCCTCACAAAACCCGCTTGCTTCGTGGATAGCTACCCAGCACCACCAAGTCCTTGCAATGGTGTCTGGCTTCAGCGAGGGCCGACGTCATCGCCGCCTCATCACGGTGGCCCAACGCGTCCACCAAGAATGTATAAGTCCAGTTCTTGCGACCACTTGGCCGCTTTTCAATGTGCGTCAGGTTGATCTTCTGATCCGCAAACGCCTGCAGAACGTGCGCCAGCGCCCCCGGCTTGTCCGCGAGGTCGAACATCAGGCTCGTCTTGTCGTCCCCACTCGCCGGGGTGGGCGTACGCCCCAGAACCACAAACCGCGTCACGTTGCCCGGCACATCTTCAATGCCATGAAAGAGTGGGTGCAGGCCATACAACCGCCCCGCCAGTTCCGACCCGACCGCCGCCACATTAATCGTCTTCTTTTCGCGCACGGCCTGCGCGGTCATGTCCCGCACCATCTCCGCGGCCTTGCTGCTGCTGGGAGTGGGGATAAGTTGTGCATTCGGAAAACTCCGCGCCAGCCACTGCCGGCACTGGGTGAAGACTTCGGGCTTGGAGTAAATCCGCGTGATCGCCTTGGGCTCTCCATTGCACAACAGAGCATGACGAATCGCCAGTTGCACCTCGGCGCAGATCGTCACATCACGCCGACCCTCGTGCAGCACCAGATCGCGAAACGCATCGAGCGTTTCGACGATGCCGCCACCGATTGTGTTCTCAATCGGCGCCATGCCGAAATCCACGTGCTGCCGCGTCACTTCACTGAAAACGCTCGTGATGTCGTGCAGATTCTCCATCGCGACCGACGATCCGAAGTGCTTGATCGTCGCCATGTGCGAATACGAACCTTCGGGACCCAAGTAGCCCACTCGCACCGGCTGCTGCAGCGTGAATGAACCAGACATCAACTCGCGATACATCGCCTCGAGCGTGCGCTGCGGGAGCGGACCTTTGCTCAGGCCAAGCACGCGATCCAGCACCTGCGCCTCGCGGTGCGGTGCATATGTCGGCAGCCCCTGCTCACGCTTGATGTCCCCCACTCTCACCACCAGGCTCGATCGCTCATTGAGCAGTTGCACCAACTGCTCATCAAGCCGCGTGATCGAGTCACGCACGTCAGCCAACGACAGCGGCGGCTTGCGGGTCGAGCGTGCGGGGGTGCCGGCGGAGTTGTCTTTGGGCTTGCGGGCCATGCTCTGTTTATCGGTCAATCAACGGGCGATGTTCCGGAACATACGGCACGTGTAACACACGCATGCTCGTTACCACGAACTTCTCCCGTCGCACGTCTCCGTGATTTCCGACATTATGCCCATGGATCCAGCCGGAATGCAGCAATTCCTCAGTTCCGCAAGCGGCATGGTGGCGCTGGCCCTGCTTGTGCCGTTCGCGCTTATGGGCTTTGCATTGTGGCTTTGGGGTCGCCGCGTCCTGCGCGTGGGCGTCGCGCTCTTGGGACTCCTCACGGGTGCGCTGCTGGGGCTGGGCCTCGCACAGCTTCAAGGCGGATCCGCCGCCAGCATTTTGGGCACTGTCTTCGGCGCGGCGGCCGGTGTGGCCATCGCCATCGGCATGTTCCGATTCACGACAGCGCTTCTCGCCGGCGCCACCGTCGGCGCGACCACCTTCTGCATGTGCGTGGCCATGCTCATCGACCTTCCCGCGCTCCCCGCGACAGATCCCGCCGCCATGCAGCGGCTTGCAGCCTCTGTGCCCGGCATGAGCAAGTTCAACGATGTGACGCAGCAACTGCAACAGCTCGAAGATACCAAGGAAACGGTCCAGCAACTGCAGTCAGCTCAGGCCGCGGGCGACACCGAGCGCCTCGCGCAGATCGCTCAGTCCATCCAGCAACCCGCGCCGCAAGAAAAGCCCGAGCCGCCCAGCGTGCTCACACGCATCGAGAACAACATCAAGACCGCTCGCAGCGGACTCAACGTCGAATCCACTCGCGCCGCCGACGGCACGCGCCGCGTCGTCATTCGCAGCAAACCAAGTGAAGCCAAGGCGGAAACCGAACAGGCAAGCAAGTCCATTCAGCTCGCTTCGGCAGACGAACCGGGCCTGCCTTCCAGCATGGTTGTGAATCCCAGCGCGGTCTTCGCCGGCACGCCCATGGACATGCCGCAGTTCACGGTGCCTTGGGGCAAGCTCACGCTGTGTGTCGTCCTGTCGCTGGTGCTGGGCATTGGCACGATGGTCGCCTGCATCGAGTATCACCGCAGCGCGGTCTGCATCGTGAGCGCCGCGCTGGGCTCAGCCTTACTGATCAGTTCGCTCGGCGCCGCCATCGCGCAGCTGGGTGGACCCGCCATGGGCTGGATTCTCTGGCTCGTCTGCAGCATCGCTCTCGCCGCCGCCGGCGCGTTCGTGCAGATTCGCAAGCTCCCGACGGACGGCATCGAGATCGTCAAAGAAAAACGCTCACGGAACAAGTTCGCCGTGAGCGTTCAAGATCTCGAACGCGAAAGTCGCTTCAACCCGCTTGCACGCGCCACTGCGGCTCAGCGATCCTCGTGTGCAGCGTCAGCCGCCGACACCAAGGGCCCCGCCGATCCGTTCAGAGACGCGTGAGGCTTCTCGTGCTTGTCTGACTCGCCCGCCATCGCAGGCGTCCAAGTCCGCACCACGCCCGCACGATTCACCTGCTCGATCAGCATCGACGCGGCGATCGCCAGCACGATCACACCGCCCGCGCTGAGCAGGCCGCCGATCTTGCGGCTGAACACCGGCGACTCTACCGTCTGCTCGATCGTCGCATCGCGTGCGTCGGTCAGAGGCAGGAACGCCAGGCGCAGGTAGTAGAACGCCGCGATCGCACTGTTGAGACCCAGGATCACCACCAGCGTGATCTCGCCGGCTGCGATGCCGCTGGTAAACAGAGGCAACTTGCCAAAGAAGCCCAGCAGAGGCGGCAGACCAAGCAGGCTCAGGCTGCTGATGACCATCGTCCAGCCAGCGATCGGGTGCACCTTGCACAACCCGCGGATGTCATCAAAGTGATCGATCTCACGCGCCTCGCCATCGCCCTTGGGCGTGCGTTCGACCATCGCGAGAGCCGCGAAGGTGCCGAGATTCATCACGCCGTAGCTGAGCAGATAGAACAGCACAGCGCCCACGCCGTTCGTCGTGAACGAGCCGCCTTCGCCGCCATTGAACGGGCCGGCGATCACACCAACCAGCATGTAGCCGCTGTGCGCGATGCTGGAGTACGCCAGCGTGCGCTTCACGCTCGTCTGCAACACCGCAAAGATGTTGCCGATCGTCATCGTCAGAGCGGCGATGACCCACAGCAGCAGACGAATCGACTCAGGCAGTCGCGTGCCGGCTTCGGTCTGCGTGAGAATCGCCGTAAAGCCAAGCTCACCGCCCTTGCCGACGGCGGGTTCATACGCCCAGCCAACCGTTGCACAGACCAAAAGGATCGCGAGGAAGCCCGCCGTCTTGGGAACAAACGCGAGGAACGCGCTGACCTGCGACGCCGCACCTTGGTACACGTCCGCCGTGTAGAAGTGCATAGGCACCGCAGCGATCTTGAACATGAAGCCAAGCAGCGCGAGGAAGACGCCCGTCAGCGTCAGACTGTTGAGGCCCTGCGCGTGAATCACCGCCGCGATGTCATTGAGCTTGGTCTCACCCGTGCCGCCGTAGATGAGGGCGAAGCCATACAGGAAGATCGCAGCGCCCAGAGCACCGAGGAAGAAGTACTTGACGCCCGCCTCACGCGCCTGGTTGCGCGACGTGCTCATCGCGACCATGATGTACGTGGGCAAACTGGTCAGTTCGAGAGCCAGGAACAGCCAGATCAGGTCATCAGCACTCGCCGTGAGCATCAGGCCCGTCAGGCTGAACAGATAGAACGCATAGAACTCCGCGCGATTCGCACGCAGCGGGTCGTACGTGCGTTTGCCGCTGGCGATCTGGGCTTCTTCGTTGCGGTCGACCGTGCCGCCCAGCACCAGCAGCAGCAGCAGGCCCACCGCCGCGATCAGGCACTTGGCGAAGGGCACCATGTCAGGCAGCAGCACCTGGCCCATGCTCGCCGTGAGTTGCGGCGCAAACTCGATCTTGGTCAGCGGGCAGATCGCCGCGCCACCTGTGTGAGGCGTTGTGACCGCAGCCAGGTACAGACTGATGAGCACGCCCACACCGGCGATGACGCCCGTGGACTTGCGAACAGCCAGGCTCTTGGAAAGACCCACGATCATCACCACGCACGTGGTGATGAACAGCGCGATCTCAGGCCAGAGGAATGCGAGACGATCTGTCATTGGGCGTTCTCCGCGCTGACGACGCGAGCAGCGGGCTCGCTGCCTTCAGCGACAGGGGTTTGCTTCGAGTCAGGTTCCGCGGGCTTCACCGGCGGTGCGACGCGGCCGAACTGGTTCACCGTCACCACTGTTTCCTGCACGGGCTTCTCAATCAGGTTCAGCACCGGCTTGGGGTATACACCCAGCAGCACGCACAGCGCCGCGAGGGGCACCAACAAACCGATCTCGCGCGTGCTCAGGTCCGTGGGCAGCTTGCTGTGCGCGTGATCGCCATGGCCATGACCGTGGTCGTGACCATGATCAGGAAGCTTGAGCTTGCCCCACACGATGTTGCCCGTCATGTAGAGCAGATACATCGCTGCGATGATGACACCCGTACCCGCGATGATGCCGAACCACGGGCCAAGGTTGCCCGCCGTCGCGCCAACCGGGCGATTGCCCAGGCTGCCCCAGATGCCGCTGCCCCAGGCGTCACTCGCTTGGAACGCGCCCATCATGCACATGAACTCGCTGACGAAGCCATTGAGACCGGGCAGACCCACGCTCGCCATGACGAAGAAGACCATGAAGGTCGACCAGACGGGCATCTTGGCGCCCAGTCCGCCCAGTTCCTTCATGCTGCGCGTGTGGTAACGCTCGTACACCATACCGATGAGCAGGAACAACGCGCCAGTCGAAAGACCGTGGTTGATCATGTACAGGATGCTGCCTGAGATACCCGTGTTGTTGAGGGCGAACATGCCCAGCATGCAGAAGCCAAGGTGCGCGACCGACGAGTAAGCGACCAGCTTCTTGACATCGGTCTGCACCCAGCAGATCAGACCGCCATAGATGATGCCGATGATGCACAGAATCGCCAGGAGCGGTGCATACTCAACAACGGCGAGCGGCACGAACGGCAGCACAAAGCGATACACCGCGTACGTGCCCAGCTTGAGCAGCACGCCAGCGAGCACCACCGACCCTGCCGTGGGAGCTTCGGTGTGGGCCAAGGGCAGCCACGTGTGCACCGGGAAGAGCGGGATCTTGACCGCAAAACCCGCCATCAGCGCCAGCAGAAGCCAGCTCTGCTCAGTCATCGTCAGCGTCTGAGCCGTCTTGGCCAGCGTCGCGAAATCGAACGTCCACGGCATTCCGGGGTTCAGGTACGTGTGCTTCCACGCTACATACACCAGGCCCGCCAGTGCGATCACGCTACCCGTGAACGTATACAAGAAGAACTTGATGCTCGCACGCTTGCGATTGGTGCTGCCATAGAGGCTGATGAGAATGAACATCGGCACCAGCGTGAACTCGAAGCACGTGTAGAACACCAGCAAGTCACGCGCGCAGAACACGCCGGTCATGGCAGCCTGCAGCACCAGCAGCCACGCGTAGTACGTCCGCAGCCGCTCGGTGATGGCGGTGTAGCTCGCGATCACGCAGATCGGCCCCAGCAATGCCGTCAGCAGAATGAGCAGCAGGCCCACACTGTCCACGCCCACACTCAGCGAGATGCCCAGTTGCGGCACCCACTCAATGGTTTTGGCCAGTTGGAACTCAGCGGCAGACGCCGGATCAAACTGAAGCGCCGCGTAAATCGCGCCCGCGAGCGACACGAACGCGCCGACCGTGGCGATGGTCTTGGCCTGCGCCGCCGGCGAAATCGCGACCAGCATCGCGAACACCAGCGGAATCAGCATGAGAGCGAAAAGGATCATGCGTTTCTCTTCAGAGGTCAGGAACGTCAAGTTCAGGAACGATCAGACGCGAACCACATCAGCAGAGCGCCAGCGGCTCAGCCCACCAGCAGAACGACCAGAATCAGCAGCACCGCCACGCCGCCAGCCATGCCGACCGCGTAACCGTGCATCTCGCCGCTCTGGATAGGCCGCAGGGCCTTGCCGCCCCACTTGGGCAGCGCGCCGAACAGATTGACGATGCCGTCAACCAGGTATTGGTCAATCAGATGGAAGATGTGGCTCAGCACCCACAACGGACGCGTGATGAGGGCGTTGTAGATCTCATCCACGTAGTACTTGTTGCGAGCCGCCGTCGTCAGCGGACCGAACGCATTCGCCAGCTTGTCCGCTCGCGGCGCGACGTCGCACTTCTCACGCACGCCGATGAACAGGCCCTGCCAGCCCTTGGGACCGTGCAGGAACGCTGCAATCAGCACGCCGATGAAGCCCACGCCCGCACTCACGTAGTACATGACCTTGTGCGGGTCCATGCCAAGGAACGTGCCATGAGCGTGGCCTTCTTCATGGCCGCCGGTGGCTTGTGCGTTCAGCACATCCGCGCTGACCGCCGCGCTGCTCTGACGAACCATGCCCGCCGCCCAGCCGCCGCCTTCGCCCACTGCCGGAGCGACGAAGTAGAGACCGGCCGCTGCGATCGTGAGAATGGCGCACGCCGCGATGGCAAACTTCATCGCAAAGCCCGGCGGGTGCGGATCAAACTCTTCGGTGGTCGGATCAAAGTCCTGGCGACCGTGCGCACGAGCGTCGCCCACGCCGCCGTGCGAGTCGTGTGCGTGGCCATGGCCATGATCGTCACCGTGCCCGTTCCCGTGCCCGTGCCCATGCCCATGCTGCTTATGCCACTCATCCAAGCTCACGCCCTTGGGGTGTCGACCAAGCTCAACCAGTTCGGCATCATCACCCGGCTGGAATTCCTTGGGACCGACATACACGCGGAAGAACGAGCGGAACGTGTAGTACGCCGTCATGCCCGCCGTGATGAGCAGAATCCACGCAACGGCATGGCTGCCAGCGATCTGACCTTCCGGACGTGCGAACGCTTCGGCGAGGATCATGTCCTTGCTGAAGAAGCCGGCGGTGAACGGGAAGCCAGCAAGGTTGATCGAGCCAATCAACATCGCGATGGCAACGAGACCGAAGCCTCGCATCCAACCCACGCCGCTCAAGCGACGCAGGTCAAGCTGCCCGCCGAAGCCGTGCATCACAGCCCCGACACCCAGGAACAGCGTGGCCTTGAAGAACGCGTGCGTGAAGACGTGGAACGCGCTGCCCTCGGGCGTCAGCACACCCAGACCGGCGAACATGAAGCCCAGCTGGCTGATGGTCGAGTAACCCATCACGCGTTTGATGTCGAAGATCGCCATTTCGATCGTCGCTGACCACAGGGCCGTCAGTGCGCCGCACCACGCCACCACGCTCAGAATCAGCAGGTTCGGATCCGCCTGATACAGCGGCATCATGCGGGCGATCAGGAAGACGCCCGCCGTCACCATCGTCGCCGCGTGAATCAGGGCCGACACAGGCGTCGGACCTTCCATGGCGTCAGGCAACCACGTGTAGAGGAACACCTGAGCCGACTTGCCGAATGCACCGATCGTGAACAGCAGCGGCGTGACGATCGTCAGCCACGTGCTCGTGCTGATCTGATTGCCCGAGGCATCCAGACCCGTCGAAATGTACTGGAAGATCTTGGCGTACTCAACCGTTCCAAAGGCCATATAGATGCTGAAGATACCCATCAGCAGACCAAGGTCGCCGATGCGGTTCATGATGAAGGCCTTCTTCGCCGCCGCCACCGCCGGTGCCTTCTTGTAGAAGTAACCGATCAGCAGGTACGAGCAAAGACCCACGCCTTCCCAGCCAAGGAACAGCAGCACCAGGTTGTCGGCCATGACAAGGCACGACATGCTGAACACAAACAAGCTGAAAGCCGCGAAGAACCGGCAGTAGCCCGGGCCTACGTCGTGGCTCATGTACTCACTGGCGTAGAGCGCAATCAGCGTCGCCAGACCGGTCACAAACAGCATCCACAGAATCGTCAGCGAATCGATATAGAACGCGAAGTTGGCGACAAAGCCCTGAGCAGCCTCAGGCCCCGCCTTGAAGTGCAGCCAGTCAAACGCGTGCACGTGCAGAATCGGCGCCGCCCCCGGCCCCATGAAGTGCTGCACGAAGACCGTCAGCGCCGCACCAAAGCTCGCCGCCAGAAGCCCAACGACGATGAACGCCGGAGCCTTGCTGCGAACCTTGAACGCCGCGCAGAGCGCAACCAGCACAAACGCCAGCAGCGGCAGGAACGGAATGGCGAGCATCCACGTTTCGCCTTGCGTCACGGTTCGTGCACCGGCTTGCGCCGCCGCCGCAACCGGCTCGCTCGCGACTGCATGTGCCGCGATGGAACTGAAGATGTTGAGGGCTTGCATCATCGGGAATTTCTTGATGGCTCGATGTGAGCGGGAAAGTCAGAGAGGTCTGTTGCGAAAGACAGTTGTGGGAACAGGCCCAAAGCCCGTTGCACCCGGTACCGATCAGCCTTGCAGGTCCTTCCACTCTTCCGCGCTCAGGCTTTCCTTGCGGCGGAACAGCAGCACGACCAGTGCCAGCGCCATCGCAGCTTCTGCAGCCGCGACCGTCAGCACAAACACCACAAAGCTCTGCCCCGAAAGATCGAGGTGATACCGACCAAACGCGATCATCGCGATGCCCGCGGCCTGGAACATGAGTTCCGTGCACAGGAACATGATGATCAGATTGCGGCGGGTCAGAAAGCCCACCAGCCCAATCGCAAACATCGCCACAGAGACGATCAGATAGTGCGCGAGCGTGATCTGGCTCATCGCCTCCGGAAAGTTCGCCTGCGCCAGCGTCAATGCGTTGCTCATCATGCCGCACCTCCAGCCGGCCTGGTACCAGACGGGTTGTTCAGTTCCAAGGGCGACTCCACGCCAGGTTCATGTCCCGGGTCCAAGTGCGCCAGTTGCGTCACGCGCGCCGCCTTGGCATCTTCATCCAACTGCACCTGCTTGCGGCTCAGCACCACGGCGCCGAGCATCGCCATCAGCAGAATGACGCCGGCGATTTCAATCGTGCCCGGGTGTTCCCGCAGCAGGTTGAAGCCCAGGGCTTCAGGATTCGTCACAGCCATTTCTTCAGGCCATTCGCTCTGCGGAATCTGCATCAGCGAACCGTCAGCCTTCTTGATTGTCAAGACATTCGTCGCGGCGTCAATCGCCTCGAACTTGTCGCCCTGCTCGATTTTTCCGGTCGTCAGCAGCGCACGCTCCACCTTGCGGGGCATGCTTGCCAGCAGTTCGTTCGGGTTAACCGCAGCTGGCGGATTAAGTTGCCCCGTCCCGCGGAACATCATCGTCGTCAGCAGGGCAATCAGGAGGAAGCCCACAACGCTCGCCGCAATCGGCTCGCGTGAAGAAATGTCATAATCCGCCAGCACTTCATCCTGGCCTTCTTCCGGAGCCTGCGTCGCCAGCATGATGACGAACAGATAGGTAATCAGAATGGCCCCGGCGTACACAATGACCAGTGCAAACGCCATGAACTCCGCCGAAAGGATGAGGAACAACCCCGCCGACGCGATGACCGTCATGATGAAGTACAACGCAGCGTACACGGGCTTGGGGTGCGTGATAACCCGCAACGCCCCGCCCAGCGCGATCAGCGAGAACACATAGAAGTAGATATTGGGAAGATTCCCACTACCCGCGCTCGCCGCCTTCAAGCCCATGAAGAGCAGAATGAGCCCGAACGCCGCCGCCCCCACCAGCGCTCCGACGATCTGTGGCGTCATGCCGCGACGCGGCATCGCCAGACACACGCCCGCCGCGCCCAGAACAAGCAGCGCATACAGGACGTACGGATTGATGAATTGTGCAATGCCCATGCGCGAATGACCAATCCAAACAACGCCATCGCCCCCCGGCTCGAACTCGGGGCGAAGACAGGGACACCTATCCAGACCCCAACGACGGGGCTTCCGGAGAGGCGACAGGATAGAACACGGTAGGGTGGTGTTCCACCACCGGTCATCCACCTGATGGCCCATCCATCCCTTCCGCCAAACTATCCAGAAGCGCGACAAACTCCGCAGGCGGCGTCACCCGCACGCCGTCCGCTTCGGCAGTCATCTCAAATGCATGCCAACGCCCGTCCTTGAGCCAGTACACCACAGGGCTTATGGATTCCGGCCCGTCGCGCTCAAGGCCCGCGGTGATAGCGAAGAACGCCTGCATGCGTTCCACCACATCGAATCCCTCGACAGCCATCGACAAGATTGTTGTCGCGGTCGGAATGCTCACAATCGCGCCAAACGCCCCAAGGATTTCAGGAAACTCCTCAATGGCTCGCGCCCACGCGTGCGAGTGCCCCTCGCTTCGAATCAAGTGCAGCGTGAGGCCGCCATCGAGCTCTTGGCGGTGCACTTCCGCCGGCGCAAGGCGACGAGCGTTCTTCTCCGCAGCCGCAAACCAGTCATTACGTCCGCCAGGCCACTCCGCCGTCAAATCAGGTCGCACGCTCATGAACGACTCGCCCATATCGACAGCCACGTACGTCACGGTGCCCGCGAAGTCGACGCGATGCACGAGTGTTTCCAGGATCGCCGGATCATCCAACATCGCCATGCGGGTCACCAGTCGCGATTCACACCACGCATAATCGCGCATGCGAGTCTGCGCGTCGTCGTTCAGGCGACTTGCTCGCTCCAAGGTGTCAAAGTGCGAAGCGACCATTCCCGCCCACTCCCACTTCTCATGCAGAAGACACACACGTGAGAGCTTGCTCAATCCGTACTGATTGCGCTGTGTCTTTCCGTCTTCTTCAAAACGCGTCGCTGCGCCGTCCCCCACAATGACAAGCTCGCCGCGCTTGCGGAAGTACGCATCGACCAGCATCTCAAACTCGTAAAGGTCGTCCACGCTGGTAAAGTGGCCCGCCCAGTCGGGCAGCTTTTCGTGCCGCAGAGGCTGTGGTGTCTGCAACCCACCGCTCTTCTCCGAGCTTTGCTTTCCTTTGCGCTTGAATCGATCAAACAACCCCATGTGCATGCTCCTGTGCTTCTCAACAATACCCACGCACCCACCGCCCATCGCACCCACCGGAACTCGCATGCACACCACCACATCATTTCTGCTCGTCTTCCTCGGCTCTGGCGCAGGCGGCGTACTCCGTCACGCCGCGGGACTTGCCTTCACGAAAGTGGCCCCCACCGCCTCGTTCCCTTTCGCGACGCTCACCGTCAATATCACCGGCTGCTTCGTCATGGGCCTGCTGCTCGGTCAGTGGGCATTGCTCTCGCCACAGCCCGCCGCTCCACGAGAAGAACTCCGCGTGCTGCTCCTGATCGGAGTGCTGGGCGGCTACACAACCTTCTCATCCTTCGGTCGCGACTTCCTCGAGCTTCTCCGTACAGGCGAAACGGCTCGCGCCGCGCTGTACGTCCTGCTCAGCGTCGTGCTCAGTCTTGTCGCCGTCCTCGCGGACCACGCTCTCGGCGCCCGCGTGAACACCTGACACGCAAGTGACGCGATCCCACAAACAGAGTCACGGCGCCCCGAGTCGACGCCGGCGCACGCGTCGCCCACACAGCAACGCTGCCGGCACAATCACAGCCATCGCACCAGGCGCAGGCACTTGAATCGTCAGCATGCCCGACGTCGCGAACGTGCCATAAGTCGGCGTGAACATGAGGTTCCGCGTGCAGATCGACTCCACGAGGAACAGATACGTTCCCGGCTGAAGGACGAAACTATCGCCTAGCAACGGAATCCGCGTCCCGTTCAGGATGAGACGCGCACGCGTCTGCGTATAGGGGTCGCTGCTCGATGTGAACTGATACGACAGTTGTGTCGTTTCCGTGAAGTGCAGCCGAAACTCCATGATTGCAATCGACTCATCCGTGACATCGCCAAAGTAGTAGTTTGGGGGCGTCTGCGTCAGGGTGCGTCCAAACGAAGCCGAAGTCGCGGCCCGCAGCACGCCACCCTCCACGCTCAGCGACCCGGAGAGCGAGTACGACTCGTCCGCCAACCACGATACTGAACTGTTCGTCACAGCGTCGTACGCAAACATCGTGACCGGGCCCGCATCCTCATAACTCCACGAGCCCAAGCTCGCAGGCCCCAGCACGCTGAATCCGCCAAGCATGTTGGTACCGTAATTGGACCCTTCGGGCTGAACGGTAATTGCGCCGTTCGCGGCCGCGCCGCACATCAGCAATCCGCCAAGGACAATGACCGCACGAAAAGACATCCGCATCACACAAACTCCGTTCATGAGTTGAATCACCAATCCGCTTCACAATCACCGACAGATTGAGTTGCCCACTCGTTCGGTTACCGCCGCCGACGCCCCAGTGACATCACGCCCGCCCCCACCACCAGCGCCGTCCCCGGAGTCGGTATGAACACCTGCAACTGCGCACCCGCACCACCCGAGAAGTAAGGACCGTTCAGCCGCAGGTCGTAGAACATGTTCACGCGCGTCGCAATGCGATACGCACCCGGCGCAAAGAGCCTCGAACCCGATCCGTTCGCCGGACTCCAGAACGAAATGAACGGCCCGGGCTGCAGGGCGTTGAACACGCTCGTATTCACCTCGTAGCTCAACCCGTTGCCCCACACCTGATTCAACCCGCTGTACGCCCACGAGATAACCGTCGGCTCCGTCACCAGAATCCGCAGTTCCGTCCGCGACCATGCAGCGACGAAGTCGTCAGGCATCACCGCATTCAGCGGCGCTTGTGTCTGCGTCCGCGCGAATGAAAGCTGGTTGTTCGTCGTGAACACGCCCCCGCTTTGCGAAGTCTGCACCTGCAGATTGATCTGCTCATTCGCTTCCCACGAAACACCAAAGCCCGTCACCGGATCAAATCCGCCCACCGTCGTCGGACCATTCCGCGTGATCGATCGTGAGATGTCTTCAGGCCCGGCATACGTGAGCGAATCCACAGGACCGAAGAAGCCGCCGTAGCCAAGCTCCACAGTCTGCGACTGCACAGTCACCGCGCCAATTGCTGCCTGCGCAATGCCAGCGGACGCGATCATGATCATCAAGTTACCACCGCTCATGCTACCGCCCCTTCATTGCACGCCAACGCGCGAGTCGCGAAACAACACACAGCACGTCGTCGCGAACGCCGGTTTACGCACCCTGACGTTCGCCAACGTCAGCCCGACAACCCATGAAAACCGCCGTATCGATGACAAGTGGCACCCCTTCTTTCCCAACCAAGCAACGACATCGCCGCGAACCATCGCGTGCCGCACCATAACGTACATCAGAAACCGACATTTGCCAGAAAAGTGGCAGGTTTTCCTTCGCTCGATAACACGTCCGCACCCAGCAAATGAAATTCTGACGCCCGCGCGCAACTGACCCTTTCCGCATGCGACTACTCCGCGTAAGGAGTAACCCCAGTGACCCAGCTTCCCATCAACGCCGCGAACACCGCCGCCCTGCTCGATGAGTCCATGGATGACTCACTCGCTTTGCGCCGCTTCGCCACCCAGGGCGACCCTGCCGCGTTCCGCGCCCTCACACAGCGCTACCAGTCCATGGTCTTCGCCACCTGCCGCCGCGTGCTGCGGTCGCAAGCCGATGCCGAAGACGCGGCTCAGGAAACCTTCCTGAAGTTCGCCCGCGCCGCCGCCACCATTCGCGGCAATGCCGCCGCCTGGCTCCACGCCTGCGCACTGGGCACCGCGACCGACCTGCTCCGCCGCAAGACCACCCGCGAGCGCATCGAGCGTGCCGCCGCCGACAACGCGACTCTCACCGACGACCAGCGCACCTGGAAAGAACTTGAGCCACTGCTCGATGCCGCCCTCGCCCAGTTGCCCGACGAAGACCGCGATGTCATCGTCGCTCACTTCCTCGCGGGCCGTCCGCAGAAGGACCTCGCCCGCGAAGCCGGCGTCGCGCCAGGCACCATGTCACGCCGCATCGACACCGCACTCGCAGCGCTCTCACAAACCCTCAAGTCCAGCAGCCCTGCGTTGCTGGGCGCAGCCACCCTCGCCGCCGCGCTCACGTGCGGAGCCAAGTCCGCTGTCGCGTCACCCGCTCTCACTGTGTCGCTCGCCAAGGTTGGTCTGCTCGACGCCGCGCTGAGCGGCAAGTCCGCTGCAACAGCCAGCACGTCGATCTTCACCGCCAAATCACTCCTTGTCGGCGCTGCCGCCCTCGTCGCCCTCACTGGCGTGGTTGGCTTCTTGTCCGTCAGCGTCTCCAGCAAATCTCTGCCCGTGGCCATCGCCACGACAGCGATCGCTCAAACGCCCACGGAGACGTACACCAGCGTCCCCAAGCCCACCAAGCAGTCCGCCGCCTTTCCGATGAACACCCAGAAGCTCGCCGACAAGAACGTCGACGTCTTCGAGATCAAGGTCGACGCGACCAAGTTCACGGTGTTGGGCTCCACCAACGAGAAAGGTGAACGAGCCACCGTCACGGGCGATCGCATGGCCGACCTTGACAAGAAGCCCGATGAAGATGGCGACAAGGGCACGTTCAACGTCCGCATCACCCGCTTTGACCGCATCCCAGAAGATCGATCACCCGATCCCACCGGCAAGATCACGACGCTCAGTTACACCATCAAGAACGGCTTGATGCGCGGCAAAATGACCACCGAAGGCGCCGAGTTTGGCGACGACAACATGGTCTGGCGTCGCGATCCCGTCGGCTCTGCCGCGCCCGATCCCGCCGACCCCATCGCCGGTTCGTGGATCCAGGTGCCCACGTGGTGGAGCCTGCGATTCCAGGAAGACTCCATCGAACTCTGCGGCGGCGAAGAACGCTGGGTCATGGCCCGCTTCCGCATCATCTCCTGGGATGAAGCAGACGGCTACTCCAAAGTGCAGACCATCTGCGTTGACAACTCCGTGAGCAAGTCGCTCATCGGCAAACGCATGAAGATGCTCGTTCGCAAAACCGCCGACGACACCTATCAGGTCGCGCGCTGGGAAGCCGACTCGCCCAACGTCAACGAATGGCCCACCTTCACGCCCAAGCCCACCGACAAGATCCGCATCGCCACCTTCGTGAAGGAGATCAAGTGATGCGACCCACATCTCGTCCTCGCGCTGCGTTCACGCTCGTCGAACTGCTCGTCGTCATCGCGGTCATCGCCGTCCTCATCGGCATGCTGCTGCCCGCACTCGGCAAAGCCCGCCGCGCCGCCCGCACGACAGTCTGCCAGAACAACGTGCGTCAAGTAGCCCTCGCCATCAACACCTTTGGCACAGGCAACAGCGGCAAACTGCCCGAGAATCGCACCCGCGTCAACGGCAACGAGCACGTCACGTGGCGTTCTAAGTTTGCCGAAGCTGGCTACCTGCCCGAAGGAAAATCGTGGTCCTGCCCCGATCACCCCGGCGCACCAGTCAGTGAACTGGGACGCGTCGACAACGACACAACTTGCGTGGGCGACATCGCCAGCAGCTACGCCCTCAACGGCCATCTGCTCTGGCGCAAAGACACCGCCCCCAGTGACGCCCTTCGCAGCGAGGCCACCATTCAACGCCCCAGCCACACCGTGCTCGTCGTCGAAACTCGCTTCGAATTCCCTGACCTCCGCATCGCCAACGATTTGCTCGCCGCCGACTTCGACAACGGCACAACCGGCGGCTATGGCTACTGGCACGCTGGCAAAGGCACCTACGGCTTTTACGACGGTCACGTCGAACTCATCCGCCTCGTCGACACCGGCAACCCCGATTGCCGCTGGCACAACGGCCGCGATCTCTCGCAAGACCCCGCCTTCCCACAGCCGCCCGAAGAGCTTCGCCAGCACGACCACCCCGACTGGCAATACCTCATCGCGCCCGTCTACATGACGGCCAACTGAGTCAACCAAACTTCCAGAGGACGGGCCGGCGGACGATGGCGTCTGCCGGCTTGTCATTTTTCACAAGACTTCCACATCACAGCCAACGACGTTCGACACGTTTTGTGCGCTCATTTCATGCACACTCCAACAAATCCGCCTCGCGCTCGTCACGCCCTCTTGCATCAGCAGTCGCAATTCGGTAGCGTGTACGTGAGAGGGCACCATGACACATCATGCATCGACGCTTCCATCCAAACTCACTCTGACCGCCTCACTGCTCGCGCTGGTCTTTGCACTCGCGGGTTGCGGCTCAACCCAGAAAGGCCAACAGCTCGAATCCGTCGCACGCGACTGGTGCATGACGATCCGCGCCAGCCAGGTCATTCCCGTTTACCCGCTCACGCAGGACATCCAGCCGGGCGATGTGTTCCTCGTGCAGTTGCCGGTCGACAAGCAGCAACAGCAATATCAACAACGCGGCTTCCTGCCGCTCGACAATCATCTCGCTCGCCTGAACATCGATACGTACGACGAGTTCTACCGCAGGTCGTTCCTCGGTCGCGAAGGTGAATCCGCGTACCAGCTTCCACTTGATTGGTTACGCCCGCGCTTAACTGGCAACGACAAAGTTCCAGCATGGGCCTTAGCTCCCGGCGCAGCTTTCCCGACTCATTCCTTCAGTGTCAGCAGCAGCGCCGGCCTCAACCTTGCCGTCCCCATAAGCGGCGTGCCCGTGGGCCTCAGTCTGCTTGGTGCAGATTCCGCCAACGGCACCATCTCCATCAACGATGCTCGCACGCTTGGCATCGACATCATGTCACTTCACCAGCAAGTCCACACCTGGCTCGACGAATCACCCGATCGTCGCGACTTTCTCGCTGCGTATGGCACGCCCGCGAATCAACCCCCGCGCAACTTCCTTCGCGTGGTCTCACGCATCTTCCTCACAGGTCAGCTCGATGTCTCGCTCTACGACGCCAGCACCCGCGCCGCAGGTCTCGATGTTGGCCTCGCGCGCCCACTCGCGAGCATGCTCGTCTCAACACCAGACGCTGACACATCAGCGCAAGACGCTTCCGCAAAGAACTACGACGCCGTGATCACGCGTCTCAATGAGCTGCTCAAGTCCTCGCAACCTGCCTCAGGCCAATCACTCGCGCCAGGCGGCAGCGTTCGTATCGCCGCCGCCAGCGCTCGCTCCATCGCACTCTCTGAGACATTCAACCCACCCCTCGTGATCGGTTACCTGGGATTTGATCTACCGATCCTGGAAAACGGCGTGCTGGGCGATCCCATCCCCACACACGCCCTCATCAACGGCAGCATCATCCCGCCCACAGGCCCGCAAGCCACCTTGCGAAACATCGCGGAACCCACCATTGTCAAAGCCATGCTCGACGCGATCAGCCGCGACGAATCGCCCGCCGCCTTGAAGATCCGCCGCGAACTCGACACGCTCATCAAGTTCATCCCCAAGCCGAACGACGCAATCCGCATCGAAGAGAGAGACCCCACCTCCGACGGCACGCCGCAACTCGCCATCACCCGCGCATCATGGCGATCTGTCAACATCGACTCGTACCTGAGCTATCGCGCCAATCGCGATGCATCCCGTCGCCTCCTGCAAACACGTGAACCCGGCGCACGCGTCCTCAACGCACTCAATGACGAACCAACTGCCGCCAGTGATGAAGACATCCAACTGGTCCTGAAGCGTTTCGAAGAATCCGCAGACGAACGAACGGCCTTCCGCATCGCCCGCGCCGCACTCACCGAGTACTACCTGCGATCCACCCCGTAATCACAAATGCAAAGGAGTGACCCATGGCCAGGAAACCATCGCGCCGCGCCAAACCAGCCTCCGCAGGAAATCCACCGCTCGACAATATTGAAAGCGAGTTCTACTCCGATCAATCTGCGCTCGGACACGCCGCGACAAACGCCGACGAAGAGATGATGACCCTGCAGCACGCCATTCGCCGCTGGGATGACTCACCCACCGCGCGTATCGCTTCGATCACACGAACCACCAACGCCTCCAAACCCGGCTGGCTCATCACCGGCCAACGCTGAGCCTTCGGATTTCCCGAACGGCGTGATCCATCCGTATCGCTCTCTCCACTCGCTATGCTTCCCGCGAATGGAGAATGTGGTGCCATCCAAGTCCACCGGCGCCCAGGCGGTCCCCACCGACCACCGCCGGTGGATTCCCAACGCACTCACCGTCGTGCGCCTCATCATCGCGCTTGCGTTCTTCATTCTGCTCGCAGTCTGGCGCTATCCGACTTCAAAGCTCGTCACCAGTCCCGCGCACCCCGTCACGCCCTACCTCGTCGCTGCTGCGCTCTTCATCCTCGCCGCACTGACCGACGCCATCGACGGCCCGCTCGCACGCCGCTGGAACGTCGTCAGCAAGTTTGGTCGCGTCATGGACCCCTTCGCCGACAAAGTCTTGGTCCTCGGCGCATTCATCATGCTCGCCGGACCCAACTTCTCCTTCGATGTCGATGGCCCCAAGGCCCTGCAAGTCTCAGGCATCGCCCCGTGGATGGTCGTCGTCATGCTGGGCCGCGAATTGCTTGTCACGACAATTCGTGCCATGCTCGAAGGTGAAGGCAAAGACTTCTCCGCCAGCGCAAGCGGCAAAGCCAAGATGATCATTCAGGCCTGCGCTATCCCCGCCATCCTGCTGTTGCTTGGCATCACCAATGTCACCGCAGGCACCTGGGGCCGCATCACCATCGATGTCATCGCCTGGGCCACGGTTCTCGTCACTGTCATCAGTGGCATCCCCTACGTCACACGCGGCATGAAGCTGCTCAGCACGTAACCGACTGACCGCTCATTACGCCGCTGCAGTCTGCTTGCCCAGCAGTTCCGGAGGTGTCATGATCAGTGCAGTGCTTTCCACATCCACGCCCTGCGTCACTTCGTTGTAGCCCAGCACCGCCACACCCGGCACATGCGGCTCCAGCAACTGCTTCACCACCGCTCGCACAGGCGGGCTCGCAATGACTACCGCAGGCAAACCGCGCGACGTCACCGTCTGCAACCCATTCGCCACCTGCTGCGCAATCATCTGCGCAACCCGGCTGGGCATGTTCACCGCCGTGCCCGCAGGCCCGCGATCAATGAACGAGTTGATCAAGTCTTCGAGCGCCGGATCAAGCGTCACGCACACCAGCTTGCGTACGCCGTTCTCATCCGGCGAACTGAACTGCTGACAGATCGTGCGACGCAGCGCGTTGCGGACATACTCCGTCAGCACTTCCAAGTCCTTGGTCTTGGGCCCCCACTCGCTCAATGTCTCCAGAATCGTCTCAAGGTCACGAATCGGCACGCGTTCACGCAGCAGGTTTTGCAGAATCTTCTGCAACTCCACTGGCTTCACAATCGCCGGCACCGTTTCCTCGATGATCTTCGGACTCTTCTGCTTGAGCTGCTCGAGCAAGTTGTTCACCTCGTCGCGCGTCAGCAGCTCATCCGCGTGCTTGCGCACGATTTCCGTCAGGTGCGTGCCCAGCACACTCGTTGCATCCACCACCGTGTAGTTGAGCATCTCCGCGCGAGCTCGAGTCTGCTGATCAATCCACCATGCATCCAGTCCGAACGCCGGCTCCTTCGTGCGCTCTCCATCAATCTTGCCGCTCGCCAGGCCGGCATCCATCGCAAGCAGCTTGCCCGGTCGCACAAACCCGCCAGCGACCGCGTTGCCGCGAATCTTCACGCGATACTCCGTCCCGGGCAGTTGCATGTTGTCGCGAATGCGCACAGGCGGCATCACCAATCCAAGCTCCACAGCCAATTGCCGCCGCACGCTTGTGATGCGATCAAGCAAATCCCCGCCCTGCGCCGTGTCGATCAGCGACACCAGCGCATACCCCACTTCCAACTCCATCGTGTCAACCTTCAGCAAGCTCTCAATCGGAGGCGGCTCGGGCTTCGCTGGCGCCGCTGCTTGCTTCGCCGCTTCCTTCTTCACCGCAGCCGCCTGCTTCTCACCCTTCGTCATCGTCCACGCGATAAGCCCAAGCCCGCCACCGATGATCAGCAGCGGCAGCGTCGGCAAGGGCGTCAGCGTGAGCAGCGCGAGGAAGCCCGCCGTGATGAACAACCCCTTGGGCTGGCTCGTTACCTGATCCGCCAGCTCATTGCCCAGTTGCTGCTTGCTGCCGCTACGTGTCACAATCAAAGCGCTGGCGATGGCGATCACGAAGCTCGGAATCTGCGACGACAAGCCGTCACCGATTGTCAGCTTCGTGAAGACCTCAGCCGTCTTTCCGGCATCCCATCCGCGAATGATGATGCCCACCGCAAAGCCGCCCACGATGTTGATCGCCGTGATGATCAATCCCGCGATCGCATCGCCGCGGACGAACTTGCTGGCGCCGTCCATCGCACCGTAGAAGTCCGTCTCCTGCGCCAGCTTCTCACGCCGCCGCCGTGCCTCGGCCTCATCAATGTGCCCCGCATTCAGATCGCTGTCAATCGCCATCTGCTTGCCGGGCATCGCGTCCAACGTGAAACGCGCCGCAACTTCACTGATGCGTGTCGCACCTTTCGTGATAACCAGAAACTGCACGATCACCATGATCAGAAAGATCACGATGCCCACAAACAACGAGTTCCCCGCCACAAAGTTGCCGAACGCCATGATGACATGGCCCGCGACGGTCGCCGCCTCTTCCGGAGATGATGCGTCCGCCGTCAGAATCAGTCGCGTGCTTGCAACGTTCAGCACCAGCCGAAATAGCGTCGTCGCCAGCAGCAGTGATGGAAACACGCTGAACTCCAGCGGATCCTTCATGTAGATCGTCGTCAGAAGCACCACGACGCTGATGGCGATGTTCAGACAGATCAGAACGTCCATCACAATCGACGGCAGCGGCACAAGCAGCACCACCATCATCACGATAAACGCAATCGGCACGATGTACCCGCGATACTCGCTCAGCGCCCGCATCCAACCGGGCACAGTCGAACTCGCCGCGCGCGAACCTTCCGCCACCGCAGGTGCCGCCGCCCGAACCGGAGATTTCTTGCCCGCTGCAGCCATAACTCATATCACCAACACAAACCGGACTGAGGCACTTGGGAACTTCGTCTCTCCGCTACTTAGGTACTTGCTTCTACGCCGCTTCCTTCTCCAACCGGTACACGTACGCCAGCACTTCGGCCACCGCCTGATACAGCTCTTCGTTGATCTCCTGTCCGACCTCCACCTCTGCATACAACGCACGCGCCAAGGGCGGCCTCTCGACAATCGGCACTTTGTGAATCATCGCAACTTGCCGAATCCGCAGCGCCATGTGATCCACACCCTTCGCCACCACCCGCGGTGCCGCCATCGACCCCTGGTCATACTGCAGCGCCACTGAAAAGTGTGTCGGGTTCGTCACCACCACATTCGCGTTGGGCACCGCCTTGTTCACCTGCTGCATCGCGATCTGGCGCATCATCCGCAAGCGCCGCCCCTTGATCTGCGGATCACCGTCCATGCTGCGCCGTTCATCCTGCACTTCCTGCTTGGTCATCTTCAGTTCTTGCGTGTGCTGCCACTTCTGAAACATGAAGTCCGCCACACCCAGCACCAGCAGCAGTGCAAGCAGCCACATCACCAGATGCAGCATCAGTTCACCCGCAACCGCAAGCATCCCCTTCAGTTCCAGCACCGGCAGCATCGCGATCTCGGCCACGCAGCGCGACAGATACGCATACCCCACGCAGCACACGATCAACAGCTTCACAATGTTCAGACCCGACCGCACCATGTTCTTGCGACCGTACAAGTTCTGCAAACCCTGCACCGGGTTCAAGCGATCAAACTTCGGCTCCAGCGCCTGCGTGCTCAGCATCGGGCCGAATTGAATCAGGTGCCCCACGATCGCCACCAGCAGCATCACCGCCAGAATCGGCACGATCGCAATAAGGCTCTGCAGCGCGACTTCACGCACAACCTGCATGAGCTCGCCCGCATTCAGATACACCTCGCCCTGCGAAAGCCCCCGCCGCATCATCTCCATCCACCCGCGCACCAGAAATCCGCCCAGCACCACGATCAGCATCACACCGGCGATCAAGTCAATCGCCGCCGCCAGGTCCTGGCTCTTCGCGACCTGACCGCGCTCACGCGCTTCTTCAAGCCGCTTCGGCGTTGGCAACTCAGACTTTTCGCCCATGTCTTCAGCCATGCGTCACCGCGTCGCGGCCTCCTTCATCGCAGGTGCATCCGCCAGCCACACTGTCGCCGCGCTGATCGCTTCGTTCAGCGCATCGCTCACCGGCTCACGAATCGCATACACGCCCCACGCCAGCATCGCCACGCCCGCCAGTGCTTGCAGCGCAAAACCAATGCTCATCACGTTGAGCTGCGGCATCGTCTTGCCCACGACGCCGAACACAATGATCATCAAGAACACAATCGCCACAACCGGAGCAGCCACCCGCAGCGCGAGCTCAAAGCCCGCCGTCAGCGTGCCCAGAAACAGCTCAAACGGCTGCTCCACTCGCACAAACGCGCCCAGTTGCACATGCGAGAAGCTCGCGACCACGCCGCGAAACAGCATGTTCATGCCGCCGCCCGCGATGAAGATCGACAGCCCCACATAAAACAGCAACTGGCCCGTCAGATCGCTGTCGCTATCCATCTCAGGGCTGTACACACGCGCCAGACCCAGCCCCATCGTCGTGCCCGCCAGCACACCCGCAAGTTCCAGCATCAGCAGCGGAATCCCCGCAATCGCGCCGATCACAAACCCGATCACCAGTTCACCCGCGACCAAAGGCAACAAGCCAAACAAGTCGGTCATCGGCGCAGGACCTGCTCCCTGCATCGCCAGCGGATACACCGCCGCCGCGAACATCGCCGACAGCAGCGCCTTGAACCGCATGGGCACGCTCACGCTCGTCAGAATCGGCGCCGCGATGAAGATCCCCGATACCCGGAACAACACAAGCGACCACGCATACGCGTGGTCAGCAATGGGTCGAATATCAGGCATCACCTCAATCATCACACGCTCTCAAACACGCCCGAAAGCAACCTAGTTCCCCAGCCGAAACAACTCCGACGCATACTCACTCAGCCGAATCGCAATCCACGGAATCAGCAGCACCGTCGCCAGAATCATCACAACGATCTTGGGCACAAAGCTCAACGTCTGATCCTGAATGCTCGTCACCGATTGCAGCAGGCTGATCACCAGTCCCACGATGATGCCCGCCAGCAGAATCGGCGCGGCGATCTTCAGCGTGATGATCAACGCCTGACGAACCATCTCCACGCCCGTCGCATCGTCAAACATGCGTGCCTCCCGTCATCACACATTGCTTGACGCACGCCAACGCATGCATCACCTGCGGCGAGTGCAGCATCAAGCCCTCCGCTGTCGGAATCAGCAGCATCGCCTGCTCACCCAGCGCCGGCTGCGCAAAGCTCGTCATAAGCCCACCCACGATCAGCGTCCATCCATCGACCAGCACAAACAGAAGCAACTTGAACGGCAGACTGATGAGCACAGGCGGCAGCATCATCATGCCCATCGCAATCAGCATCGTGCTGATCACCATGTCAATCACCAGAAAGGGAAGATAGATCCGGAACCCCATCATGAACGCCGTCTTCAGCTCGCTCAGCATGTACGCCGGCACCAGACTCACCATGTCCACATCACTGCGAGTCAGCTTCTCCGGCTGCGACACATCCACCCCGCGGTACTCGAGCATCATGTAGAGGCTGCTCCAGTTCCCCGTCGCTTCAATCTGAGCGAACATGAAGTCGCGCACGGGCTGCTTGCCCTTCGCCCATAGCTCCTCGTAGTTGGTGATCTCCCCCGCGCGATACGGCGCAATCGCTTCGTCGTTGATGCGATCCAGCGTGGGCGTCATCACCAGCAACGTCATGAACAGCGCCAGCGCCGTAATCACCTGAGGCGGCGGCACACTCTGCGCGCCAATCGCCTGCCGCAGCAATCCCAGCACAATCAAAATGCGCACAAAGCACGTGCACATCAGCATGATCGACGGCGCGAGCGACACCACCGTCAGCACGACCATGATGTTGAGAGCCGTCGAAAGCCCGCTCTCACCCGATCGCCCACCAGGCAGCGAAGCTCCAGCGCTGTCCAACACCTCCAGCGGGTTGATCCCCGCCGCTTCCAAGCCCTGCTGCTGCGCCGCCGCAACAAGTTCCGCCACACCAGCCTGCTCCGGAGCGACAACTTCGGCACCAGGCGTCGTCACCGTCGGCAGCGGCGGTCCCAGTTCAGTCTGCGCCACCGCAGGCGCGCACAAACTCGCAGCGAGCGCCGCAGTCGCCAGAGCTTTCAGCACCCGCGCCATCACGCCGCCCCCCCGCTCTTGCGAGCCTTGCCCTGCATTGCCGCGAGCCGCTCGCGAATCGCCGCCGCCGTCTGCTTGCCCGTTGCAGGTTCATCACCCGCCACAATGTCCAGCCTCGGCCTGCCTCGCGCTGCGCTCGCCTGTGCGTTCATCGCGTAGGGGTTCGCACTGTCGCGATCACCAAACTCCGCGTCTTCACTGGCGAGCATCTTCTGAAACTTCGCCGCCAGTGATGCCTGCTCTTCGCCGCGCGTCTTGATCAAAATCGAAGCCACATCCGCCGGATCCTGCAATTCGCACAACGTCTGCATCGTCGCCCCGCTGCGCCAGCCCTTCGTGCTGGACTGCGACACCAGCAACACGCGACGATCAAACTTCAGCACCAGCAGTTGCGTGCCGGTCGCCACCGGGTAGCGAGCCAACACCTCAAGCACGCCCTGCGGAGCCTTCACGGTCGGCGCAAACACGCTCATCAGTCCGCCCGAGCGCTTCGCCGCGAACTTCACGATCATCGCAAGCACGCCGATAAGCGCGAGCACCGCCGCCAGCGCAATCACCGTTTGCCAGTACGCACCGCTCGAATCAGCCGCAGTCGCCTGTTCTGCCACTTCGCCACTGCGCACCGCACGCTCACTCGCGCCAAGCGGCAGCGATTCCCGCGCCGTCACGCCCGCGCCGACCGTTGCGCTTGCAGTAGGTCCACGCAGCGATGCAGGCAGCTCGGCCCCTTGCGCCATCGCACCAGCCGCGCACAGCAGCACCGCGGCGCACGCTGTCGCGCACTGCAAAGCCTCGACACATGCTGACGCCGCACGCTTCAACACACCCTCCACCCGTCACTTGCTTTCATCTGCCACATTCTGCAAAGGCGACAGAATCTCGTTAATACGCACGCAGAAATTGTCATTCAGCACAAGCACTTCACCCCGCGCCACGTGCCGCTCGTTCACGTACACGTCCACCGGGTCGCCTGCGAGCTTGTCCAGCTCCACCACCGCGCCTTCGCTCAGCCGCAGCACGTCTTCCACCAGCATGCGTGTGCGCCCCAGCTCGATCTTCACGTTCAGATTAACGTTGCTCAGCAGCTCCAGCGCATGCACCTGCGCGGGCGAAAGCTCGCCCTCAAAGCTTGGCAGATCGATCGGTTTCGCATTTGGCGGCGGCGGCTTGGGCGCAGCGCCACCACCGATGGGCGTGTTCTCGACAGGCGGCCCGCCGTTCATCGCTGCCAGCATGGCAGCTTCTTCAGGCGTCGGCTCGTCGCTCGCGCCCGATGCATCCGCCATCAAGTTGTTCAAATCCCCAAGTTGCGAAATCGCGTCTTGCGCCGCTTTCAGAGCAGCGTCTTCGTTACTAGCGGGCTTCGGCGCATCTCCTGCGCCGGCGTTGGGCGTGACGTCGTCGGCCATCCGTGGCCTCCTTTCACCCGCGCTCCGCGCGAGGCTTCTCCGTGCGCACAGACGCACGCAAGTCGCAGCCCTAGTTTCGGTCCGCGACTCACCCTACCGACAAAAATCCTTCCGTTCTTGCGCAGTCCGCGCAACGCTCGCTCGCCGCACCGTCAATTGTGCGCGATTCGCCTCGGTTCGGTCCCTGTTACCGCCTACTCCGCCGGGAAGCCCTTGCACTTGGGAATGATCACCCGGATCACCCGCGGCTTCTCATCGCTGTCCGGTTCAATGACTTCGTTCAAGTACGCAGTCACCTGACGATTCACCGTTTCCAGCCCAGGCTCCAGCAGTTGGTTGTGGGGCGCACGCCGGAAGATCAGCGCCACGCCTTCCTTCACCTCTGCCGCACGCTGCTTCAGCGTGTTGGTCACGAACTCTTCGTCCTTCTTCCGGACCTTCAGCACGATCGACGCGTCCCAGATGAACGCCCGCCCGCTCTGCATGTTCTGGAAGCGATCCTCGAGCAGCGGAATCTCGACGGTCTGATCGTGCTCGTCGTCGTGCCCTTCCTTCTGCTGCACATCCGCAGCCACGGGCTTGGGCCCCGTCGCGCTTGCGATCACATACACAAGCGCACCTTCCGCGATCATGATGCCCGCGACGATGCCCACCAGCTTGACGTTCAAGCCGCCCTTCTTTGCAGGCGCGGCTTCACCGCCCTCTTTGCCGGCTTCGGGTGCGGGTGCCTTCTTGTCATGCTTGTCAGACATCGTTCACGTCTCCACGCCAATCCATGGCCGCGACCTGCGGACACATGTCTGACATCGACCCCGCAACCCCCCCATTCAACCCTTCACCGCACATCCAACGAAAATCGGCGTCCAACACGCGTTGCACGCCGATCACAAGGAAATGTCGCTCTATACGCCGCGCGTTCGCGGACCTCACGCCGCCTTGCGCTGCGTCGTCGGCTGTGTCTGGGTCTGGGGCCGCGCCAGCTTGTAGCTGTTCGCCTCAAACTCACTCGCCGTGATCTGCGTCTCATCCGCAGCCACACGCCCGCGCTGCGCGCTCACGATCGTCAACATGCCAAGCAAGCCCGTCCCACAGGCCGCCATTGCCGTCCACGGATTCAGAAAGTTCCCAGGCAGCACGCCCGTCAGCATCATCACGCTGCCGCCCAGAGCCAGCAATCCCAGCCCCGTGCGAGCAAGCTTCTCGCTGCCTTCGAACATCCCGCCAAACACACGCCGGTTCATCGAGATGACCTGCGCCAGCCACAGGCACGCCACAACGCTGACCACACTGCCCGCAAGCAGCAACGCGAGAAAGACGCCGTCAGACAGTTGAGTCGTGTTCATATCGGTTTCTTCGGGGCGATAACGCCCCCACTTCAATCTTCCCCGCGCATTTCCCCAAAGTCACGCGTAACCGCACCGCCCATCACACCTTACCGACCCAGAACCAGCAACTGCTGCATCAGTTCATCCGCCGTCCGAATGACCCGGCTGTTCGCCGAATACCCCGTGCTCGTCAAAATCATCTTGATGAACTCCTCACCGATATCCACATTCGAGAGTTCCAGTGCGCCCGCCGTGATGAACCCCGCGCCCATCTGCCCAGGCGTCGTGATCACAGGCGTCCCCGAGTTCGCACCCGCAAGAAACAGATTGCCACCTTCGTCCACCAGACCCTCCGTGTTCGTGAACGTCGCCAGCGCCACCTGCCCCAGCGTGCGAATCAGCCCGTTGCTGAACGTGCCCTCAATGGTGCCATCCAACCCCACCGCGTAACTGGTCAGCGTCCCGATCGGCGCGCCATCGCGGAACGTGATCGCAATCTCGCTCGTGGTGTCCGTCAAACTGCTCAGTGTGTCGTCCCCGCCGCCAAACTCGAACTCGAAGTTCAGTGGCGTCACCGCGCCGCTGTTTGTGCGATTCACCGTGATGCTCGCCGGCGTCCGCGTGACCAACCGCCCTTCATTGTCAAAGCTGATCGTTCCCGACGTCACCGCCAGCCCCGTCGTCGCGTTGTCGCCACTCTCCACGTAGTAGCGCCACGTCGTCCCTGCATCGCCGCGGCTTTCCATCGTCATCGTCACATCAATCTCAACCGGCGTCCCCAGCGAGTCAAACGCAACAAACGCAGTGCGCTTGCTCTCACCATCAGCACTCGCGCTCTTGGTAGGGACAAACGGATATCGCGCAATCGACCCGTCCGCATTCACCAGCCTCGCATCCGCCGTCTGAATCTGAATGTCGTTGCTCGTCCCCGTGTTGCCGATGATGTTGATGAACCCCGTCGTTGGATCAACGCTCACGCCAGGTGTGCCGCCGTCAGGGTTGTTCCCCACCGTCGTGTTGATCCCCAGCGACTGCGTCAGAAACGTCATCAGTTCCTGCACCGTTGTCGTCGCCGTGATTTCCAGCGAAGCTGCCGGCAACAGCCGCGTTCCCTTCGACACATTGCGCAGCTCAAACGTCTGCCCCGAGTTGAACCACGTGGCCCCGCTACCCGGCTGCCCTGGGTCTTCGATATCAATCAACCGCGTCGTGCTCTCCAGCACATTGCCCGCGCCCGGCGCAGGCGTCGCGCCAGCAATCGCGCGGAACCCAAGCACATCGCTCCCGCCCAGCGCAAGCCGCGACCCGCCCGTCGGCAGACTCCCGTTCGCATTCAGATTCCCGCCAATCCGTGCAGTCTGCGTCGCTTGTGCGATCGTCAACTGCCCCGTCGGAATCTCAAGCGGCTGCAAAATCCCCGGAATGATGTTGAACTCATCATCCACGCCATACCCAAGAACGCGATTGCCGGAGATATCCGTCAGCTCATTGATCGCATTCTGCCGAAACGCCCCCGCCCGCGTGTAGTACTGCGTCTCACCACGCTGCACCACAAAGAACCCGTTGCCGTCAATCGCCAAGTCCCGCGCATCACCCGACGCGCTGATCGTCCCGCCCGTCATGTTGCGCTGCGTTCCTGAAATCGCAACACCCAATCCGATCTGATACGGATTCGTGCCGCCCGTCGTCTCCGCCGGCGCAGTGCCCGCACGCATGTTCCGGCTGAACATATTGCTGAACATCAGCCGACTGCTCTTGAACGCCGTCGTGTTCACGTTCGCGATGTTGTTGCCGATCACGTCCAGATTCCGGCTGTTGGCATTCAGGCCCGACAAACCGGTGAACAGTGCAGTAGTGCTAGCCATGCCTCACTGCCACGCGAAGCGTGTGCCGAACGCACTGGCAGATAACCGCTCGATCTTCAGCACAGATCGCCGCGCATACGCGCAAATGCAACAACGCCAAGCCCCACGGCTTGGCGATCATCATGCACACAATTGCAGTTCACACCCGCCGCGCAAGCGCATCCATCAGGCTCGCGTTCATGGGCTGAAACGCCCCCATCGCACTGGGCGGTTCAATCACACCCGCCGCACCTTTCGCGTCCTTCGCAGCCACCGTCACAATCGCATCAATCCCCTGCACCACACCCGTCTCCGCCGCTGTGATCGTCCCCGTCACCGTGCGCGAAGCCACATCCATCGTCACCAGTTTGCCGTCAATCATGAATGCCGCCCGCGCCGCCCCATGCGCTTCCGCCAGGTCCGCCGCCGCACTCAGTCGCCCCAGTTGCTCGCTCGAAAGTTCAACACCCGCGCCCGGCGCAACCCGTACCGCCAGCCCGCTCGAAATGTCCCCCGCGCGAGCCTGCTCCAGCAGCTCCGCAAAGTCAATCGAGCCGCTCGCGCCCAGCGTCTTCGCGCTCGCGCTCAGTTGGTTCCCACCCAGCGCGCGCAGCATGTCCGTAGCTTGCGTCGTCATGACGTACTCCGATCAGTTCCCCGTCGTCGCTGGACGCGGCGCATCAATGCGGTCCACGTTCTTGAAGTCCAGCACCTCGCCACTCGCCAGTCGCACCAAAGACGTGTCTTTCGTGCGTCCCACGCTCGCCACCGTGCCGATCACGCGCGATCCCTGCTCCGTCACACCGCTCACGCTCTTGCCGATGAGCGTCGCCGCCGCCGCAAAGTCGTTCTGCTTCGTCAGACTCTTGAGCGAGTCCGTCAGATCCGTATCGCTCTGAATCGACCGGATCGTCGACAGTTGCTGCAGCAGCGCATTGGTGTCGTTGGGCTGCAGCGGGTCCTGCTTGCTCAGCTCCGTCAGCACGATTTTCGTGAAGTCGCCGCTCGACAGCCCGCTGAATCCCACGCCGGCCTTGCTGTTCGTCGAGCCGCTTCCAAGTGCAGTCACCGTGTTCATGCTGACCTCCGCGCTACGCGACCCATTCCACGCCCATCGCCGTCACATGCGTTGCGGGCGCGATATCCCACACTGCATCGCTGGCGACAGCGACCTCAGCCTCAGCGTGTCGCGCGTCCTGCGCAACTTCGCCTCGCTCATGCCGCTGCGAGCCGCGTCCCGGCTCGTCGCTTGTTCTGCCATCCGTGGCGCTGGTCAAGGCTCCGCCTTGCCCTTGCTGGTTCGCTTCTCGCCGCGCATCCTGCGCAACATCACGCGAACTCTGCGGACCAGCCTGCGCCTCCGTGCGCGGCCCGTCCACAACAATCGAATCCACACGCAGCCCGCGCGCTTCCAGCGCATCGCGCAGCGTGTCTGTACTCGCTTCCAGCAATTGCCGTGCCGAAGCTGTGCTCGCCGTGAACATCGCGTCCACGCCCGCGTCCTGCACGACCAGTTTCACCTTTACCTGCCCCAGCGCCTCAGGTGCGAGCTTCATCGTCACCTCGCCGCCCCCCTCTTTCAGAGCCATTCCCATCGCCTTCACCGCGCTCTGCGCCACCTGCTGCTGTTCCACCGCACGACGCGTCGGCTGTGCTGCTTGCAGCAACTGCTTGAACGCATCCGCGCGTCCACCTTTGCCGCCGCTGCTCACGCCTTGCACCGTCGCCGGGCTCGCTTGCGTCTGCTCACCCGCTCGCGCCGTGTGCTGCGCTCCCGCCACCGCGCTGCGAGTCTCCACCGCTCCCGCCGCGCTCACCTGCTTCACGCTCTGCCCGCCTGCGTGCTGCGTTCTTTGCGTGTCGGCGATCTTCACATTTGCCTGCATTCCCGCCTGTTCCGCCGCCCGCGTGCGTGCCGCTTGTGGCGTGTTCTCGCCACGCGCTGCCGCTCCCGCCTGATTCGCCTCGCGCACTTCACCGCGCTCCGCAGCCGCCTCGCGTCCCCCCTCGCGCACGCGCTCGCGTCCTTTGCTTTCGCCCGGCTGCTTCGCCTCCGGCTGGCTCGCTTCCGACCGCTCCCCGCGTGTGCGCAGCTCCTGAGCGTTGCGCTCCGCCAAATCCACCTTGCTCTTGTCAGCAAGCAGCGACCCCAACTGCAACCCCAGCCCGTTGTCGCTTTCCTCCCCGTCACGCCGCCGCCCCTTGCGTTTCTCCGTCGTCATCGGCTCGACTCGCGGCTCATTCGCCTCACTCGAAGCCGTCGATCGCCGCAGCAGTGCCGCCACCTGCGACTCAAATACGCGCGACTGTGCGTCCCCGTCGACATTGCGCGTCATTTCCGCGCCGCCCGGCAACACCTGCGCGACCAACAGATTCACATTTGACTGTTCGCTTGCGTTCGTTCTCATGGCGCTCCATCGGCACGAGCAAACTGCCCATGCCGACGCAGCGCATCGAGCAACTCGGCTGCCAAAGCCGGATCATCCTTCGTGAACTCCGCCATGATCTTCCCGCGCGCCCGCTCATCCATGGCGTTCAGATACTCCGTCACGCGCTTCATGCGCTGCTCGCGCAAACCCGACGCTCCAACCTGCGCACCAGCAGCATCGCCACCCTGCGCACCGGCCGCAGCATCCGCACCACCCGTCTCATTCAGCATCTGCACCAGCAGTTGCTTCGCCGCCGGAGCCTTCAGCCCTTGCAGCACATCCAGCGACTTGCGAAACTGCTCGTCACTCACGCCATTGGTGCTGTCCGCCACGAGCTGCTCAAACGCCTTGCGATCACTCTCAAGCTGCGTCCACCGCTTGTCCAGCTCCTCTCGCTCACGCGCCAGCGCCGTCCGCAGATCCTCCACCTCACGCCGAATCCGCTGCACGCGCTGCTCATCCAAGGTCGTCAGTTCGACGCGCGACTGCAGCTTCTCACTCGACGTCAGCGGCGGCTTGTTCGCCTTCGCTTCCGCCTCTGCCAGCGCTTTCGCAGCTTCCGCTTCCTTCGCCGCAGCGTCCACCTTCGCCTTGTCAGCCGTCACCGTCGTGCCGAAAAGCGTCCGCACGGCGCGCGCGCGATCAGTATCCAGTCGGTCGCTGGTCTTCAGCCACATCAGCACGCCCGCCAGCGCAAGCAAGTTCGCCACAGCGATCACACTGATGATGTTCCACACCGTCTTCATGCCGTCACCTCGCTCACGTCTTCCATCCGCGCGGCTCGCATCGTCGCCAGTTCATCCAGCATCATCGCCTCGCGCTGCGACTGCTCCCGCTTCCATTCCTCAAATCGCTTCTCACGCAGCAAATCCACCGCCTTGCGCGCCGCGACCGCCTGCCGCAGTTCCTCACGGGCCCGCTCCAGCCGCTTGTGCAACCCAGCAAGCTGCAGCACCAGTTGCTGCGTCCTTGTTCGCAGCACCACCGCCGCGCCCGCCTGAAACCGCACGCCGCGCAGATCCACCTTCCGCGATTCACCATCATCCAGCCCGCTCAGCTGCTCGCGCAGCTCCAGCCGCTCAGCTTCCACACTCTCGTGCGCCGCACGAATCTTCGCCTCCAGCGCCAATCGCTCGCGCTCAATCTCCGCCACAGCCACCATGCGCTGCTTCTCAAGCGCGCTGCGCTGCTTGCGAACCGCCTCAAGATTGAACACAAACTTCGCCATCTACGTCACTTCTTCCCCTTCCGCATCGCGGCTTCCGTCGTCTCCTTCGCCAGCTTCACAAACCGCGGATACGCCTTCTCAAACGCTTCCGCGTCATCCTTCCCCTGCCGCAACATCTCGTTGATCGCCCGCTGATACTCAATCGCGACATCCGCCTCGACGTTGCTCCCCTTCGCATACGCGCCGATCTGCACCAGATCCTCCACCTCGCGATACGTCGCCAGCGTCTTCATCACCTGCCGCCGCGCGTCCATGTGCTCTTTGGGCGAAATATCATCCGCCACGCGACTCACCGAGTCCAGCACATCAATCGCCGGAAAGTGCGCCTTCAGCGCCAGCTTGCGCGACAGCATGACGTGCCCGTCCAAAATCCCGCGAGCCGCATCCGCGATCGGCTCGGTCATGTCATCGCCTTCCACCAGAATCGTGTACAGCCCCGTAATGCTCCCGCCGCCGCTCACGCCGCCCACCGGCTCCAGTGCGCCCGCACGCTCCATCAGCAATGCCATCTGCGCAAACACGCTGGGCGTGTACCCCTTCGTCGCAGGCGGCTCACCCGCAGACAGACCAATCTGCCGCTGCGCATGCGCAAACCGCGTTACTGAGTCCATCATCAGCAGCACGTCTTTGCCACAATCCCGAAAGAACTCCGCCACGCTGCACGCCAATCGGCTCGCGCGCACGCGCATCAGCGGGCTCTCATCACCCGTCGCCACCACCACCACGCTGCGCTTCAGTCCCTCTGGCCCCAGCGCATGCTCAATGAAGTCCTTCACTTCGCGGCCGCGCTCGCCAATCAGCGCAATCACATTCACCTGCGCACTCGTGCGTCGCGCAATCGTGCCCAGCAGCGTGCTCTTCCCCACGCCAGGCCCCGCAAACACCCCCATGCGTTGCCCGCGCCCCAAAGGCGTCATCAGGTCCACCGCCCGCAGTCCAACCCGCAGCGCCTGCGTAATCCGCCGCCGGCGCATCGGGCTGATCGGATCAGGCTGCATCGCCCGCGGCGAAAGCTCGCGCATCGTGCCCAGCCCATCAAGCGGCCTGCCCAACCCATCAACCACGCGCCCCAGCATCGTCTCTCCCACCATCGCCACGGGTGAACTCTGCAGAGCCTCCACCATTTGCCCAGCGCGAATCCCCGCCGTGTTCCCCAGCATCATCACAATCGCGCTGTCCCGCGTAAAGCCCACGACCTCGCCCAATCCCAGTCCATCAACATCGCCCTCACCGCCCACTCGCACAACCGTGCCTACACCCACAGGCAGTTCATCCACCAGCACCGTCAGCCCGCGCACCGCGCTCACCACGCCGCACATCCGCAGCGGTTGCAGCCGCCGAGCCACTTCCATCGCCGGTGCAAGCACACTCACGACGCACCGTCCTTGCGGTCCGGCACCAGCGACTCCGCAATCCGCGTCAGTTGCGTCTCCATCGACGCGTCAATCGCTCCGCCGCCCGCGCTGCGAGCCACGCATGTGCCCACCGCCGCCGCTGCATCCACATGCAGCGTCACACTGTGCGCACTCCCCACGCGAGAGATCAGCCCGGGCAGCGCAGCTCGCACCACCGCCTCATCCGCAGTAGCGATCGTGATCGTCAGCGTCGTCGGCTTCGCAATCGCCCGCAGGCACGCCTCCACCTGCTCAACCACCAGCGTCGGATCAACAGCAAACTGCCGCCGTACCACACGCTGCGTCAACATCACCGCCAGCGTCAGCACATCTTCCCGCGCCTGCTGCATCATCCCCGCGCGTTGCTCTTCAAACTGTCCCAGCGCGCCCGCCCAGCTCTTCTCGATCACTTCAAGCTGCTGGCGCCGCTCCTTGAGCGCCGCTTCATGCCCCGTGCGCTTCCCCGCCTCAAATCCATCCGCCTGCCCCTTCGCAAATCCATCCTTGCGCGCCTGCTCCTCAACTCCCCGCATGATCCGCTCACGCTCCGCCTGCGCGCTCGCGATGATCCCCGCCGCCTGCTCACGCGCACGCGTGACCAATGCATCGCCCTGACGTTGCAAATCGCCCAGATCCAGCGTGATGGCCTCTTCCGCCAAGCGCCTCGCTTCGGATTGTCGAATGACGGCCATGTTTCACCTTCACAACCTGACACGCTTCTCAACCGGCGACGCATCGCCTCACACCAGCAGTTCCTCGCCGCCCCCGCCGCGACCTTCGATGACCACATCTCCGCTCTCTTCCAGTCGCCGCACGATGTCCACCACCCGCTGCTGCGCCGATTCCACATCGCTGACGCGCACCGGCCCCATGTACTGCATGTCTTCCTTGATGAGCTGCGCCGCACGCTCCGACATGTTCTTGAAGATCTTGTTCTTGAGCTCTTCGCTCGCCGTCTTGAGCGCCAGCCCCAATTCGCTGTTGTCCACTTCCTTGAGCACTGCCTGAATGCCCTTGTCGTTGACCTTCTTGATGTCTTCGAAGACGAACATCAGCCGGCGAATCTGCTCGACAAGATCCGGATCTTCCGCTTCCAGACCTTCCATGATCGTCTTTTCCGTCGAGCGATCCGTCAGGTTCAGAATCTCCGCGACCATCTCCACGCCGCCGCTCTTCTCCGTGCTCTGCATCAGCATGTTGCTCAAGCGGCTCTCAAGTCCTCGCTCCACTTCCTTGATGACTTCCGGATTTGTCTGCTCCATCGTCGCGACGCGCTTGATGACCTCCACCTGCTTCTGCATCGGCAGGCCCCCGATGATCTCGCTCGCCTTGTGGTGCGGCAGGTGACACACAATCAGCGCGATCGTCTGCGGGTGCTCATCCTGAATGAACGCCATCAGGTTCTCGCTCTCCGCACGCTGCAAGAACGAGAAAGGTGTCTTCTGCACCTGCGTCTGAATCTGCCCCAGCATCCGCTCCGCAGCCTTGGGGTCCGTCATCGAATCAAGCAGAATGCGCTTCGCGTACTCCAGGTTGCCCTCATTGGCATACTGGTTCGCGACCGTGATCCCGTAGAACTCGTCCACCACTTCCTGCTGCAACCCCGACGAAACACGCCCCAGACTCGCAAGGTTGCGCGTTACTTCTTCCACCGCCTCAGGCTGCAGATGCTTCAACACCGCTGCCGCACGGTCCGGCCCCACCGCCAGCAGCAGAATCGCCGCCTTGGTCATGCCGTCCAGTTCACTGACTGCCTCCGGAAGTTTCTCGTTGGGCTTGCGTGGCATAGTTCTCCCAACTCTCCATTACTCGTCGGTCTGAATCCAGCGATTCAGCATCCGCGCGACAGCTTCCGCGTCCTTATCAACCATCGTGTTCACTTGTTCCAGCTTCTTCTGACCTTCCATCTGCCCTTCTTCCACCTCAATCCCCTCCATCGCCGTCTCCCCTTCGTCAGCTTCGCCGATAATGTCGCTCGCTCCCTCAATCGCGGGCGGCGGCAGACCGACCAGTTCCTCAGGCGTCGGCGTCTCAACCCGCTTAGCGGTCTTCTTCACCAGCATGAACATCATGCCGATCGCCACCAAGCTCAGCAGACCGAGAACCGCCTTGTCAATCAACCCGCCCGTCCCAATCGCGATCGACCCGCCGCTCGTCGTAATCCCCAGCGTCCCCAGCATGCCACTCGTCGCCACCTGCGGCACAACCGGATCAATCGGCATCAGCGACACGCCCACCGTCTGTGCCATCAGCGCCGTGATCTCTTCATCCTTCGGCATCTTGCCTGGTGCCGACTGCATCGACAGTGCACGCACCTGCGGCTTGATGCTCTCGATGATCGCCGGTCGCACCAACTGCTCAAACGTCTGACGAACCTGCTCGTCCGTCGGATCCTTCTCTTCGCCCTCACCACCCTGCGCCGTCTGACTCTTCGCAACCGCCACCACAAACGACCGCGGCACATTCACCGAAATCGCCACCAGCGTCGGCGCGCCGCGCGGATCAATCGTCTGCTGCATGCGACTTCCGACTTTGTTGTCGTACTCCGTCGTGCTCGTCACCGTGCTGCTGTTGCTTCCCTCACCGCCGCCCCGCGTGATGTCCGCCGCCTGATTCGCCTCGACACCAGGCACCGCTCCCGGTACCGCCGACCGCTGGCTCGTCTCCGACGTGTTTTCTTTCTTCGGCAGCACCACCGTGCCCTGCCCCGTCGGCAGATTGCTGTTCACCGTCTCGCGCACCTGCGTCACATCCACCTGCGCAGTCACCGCGACAACCACGTTGGGAATGTACCCAAGCAGCTCATACACCTTGTTCCGCGTATCCGCCTCCACCCGCGCCGCATGCTCCAGGTACGTCGTGGGCAGCGCCTGCTCCTCACTCGTCGCCCGCCGCTGCCGACCCGTCGCCGCATCGATCACTCGCACGGTCTCAAGATTCAGTCCCGCTTTGCTCCCTGCAACCAGACTCGCAATCGCATCCACCGTCGCCTGAGGCAGAGCTTCCCCACCCACAGTCGCGACCTGCACCGAAGCAGTCGGCCGGCGCACGCTCATGCCCAGCCCCATCGGCGCCGGAACATCAATGAACACCCGCGCACCCTTCAGCCCGCGCATCGCATTGATCGTCGCCGCCAGTTCATTCTGCAGCGCGACATTCGCCTGCCGATCGTTCTGATCGCGCGTGTTCCACCATTGCTGCTCGCGCAGAATGTTCTCAAACAGCATCTTCTTGTCGCCCGGCAGTTGCCCGCTCTCCGCCAGAATCGCAATCGCGCGACTCCGCTGACTCTTGGGCACCACCAGATTGCCCCCCGACATCGTCGCATCAATCCCCGCCACCGCCAGCGTGCTCGCCACCCGCTGCTGATCTTCCACAGGCATCCCTGGCAGTACTTCCACCAGCCCGCCGCTGCCCATGCCCGTCAAACCGCCCGGCCGCTGTGCAAAGATGAACAGCACCAGCAGCAAAATGACTGCGATCGCCCCCACGAGCCCTTTCTGGCTCGCGTTCAGCCCTTGCATCGCCGTACCGATGCGCGCGAACATTGTCCGCAACTGATCCACTGAAGGGGCCTCCATGCCCAACTACGCCGCGCATCCATGCACAGCGATTCGCATCGCCTCAATTCGGCGACTTGCGCACAAACCCTTGAATCACCTGCAAAATTGACCCGCGATATCGGCCCGAACCCGCACACATTGCGCATCGCGCACGCCGATCCCTCAACCACCCGGACCAAAAACAAAACCGACCGGCAGTACCCGGTCGGCGTTCCGTCTCAATTTGCAAGCACCATCACACGCGCATTTGCTTCACTTCGTCGTAGGCTTCCATCATCCGATTCCGCAGCTGCTGCAACATGCGGAACGCATTGTCCGCCTTCTGCGTCGCCAGAATCACGCCTTCCACGTCATTACGCTCGCCGGTTGTCAGGTCTTCCACCGCGCGCTGCGCTTCCTGCTGCGCCTGGTTCACTTCCTGCAGGTTCTTCACCAGCACATCTTTGAACGACGACCCGCCACCGCCCTGCTCACTCTGCGCGCTTTGACCGCCCGACGGCTTCGCAAAGTCCGGCCGCTGAATCTGATTCCCCGAAATGAACCCAAGCGGATCGCTCATGTGTTTCACCGACCTGACAGCATATCCCGCGTTGGCCTCCGTGCCTGTCCTACCGCGTCTCCACGCGGCATCTCATTACGCCAAAAGTCGCAACGCCTGATTTACCATCGACCGAGTCAGCTCCGCAGCCGCAGCATTTGCCTCATACGCCCGCGTCGCCTGCATCGCATTCATCTGTTCCCTCACCGGGTCCACGTTGCTTTCCAGCACATACCCAGCCCGAGGCCCCGACTTGATTGCCCGCGGATGCGTCGGATCCAGCCGCATGTTGAACCCCGCCGGATCATCCTCAATCGCCGACACATGCACACCCAGTTTCCGCCCCTGCTGCGTCCCCGATGTCGGATCACCAGGCGAAAAGAACACCCGCTTCGCGCGATAAGGCGTCCCGTCCGGCATCGTCGAGTTGCGATTGGCCAAATTCGCCGAAATCGCCGTCAGCCGCGTCCGCTGAGCGATCATCCCACTCGTCGAAATGTCCAACAACCCAAACATGCCTTCTGCCTTTTCCTAGTGCCCAATCCCTAGTCCCCACCGCCCACTTACACCCGCTGCGATATCGCTACCCGCAGCACATCCATCTCCCGCCGCAACAGGTCCGACGCCACCCGGAACGCCATCCCGTTTTCCGCCAGGTCCTGCATCAGTCCTTCAAAGTCCCGGTTGTTCCGGTCGTGGTACAGCACATTCCCCGACGCAGTCCCCGGACGCAGCCGCAGGTCGCCCGCTTCCGTCCGTTCAATCTCACGCGTCGTAAACGTCGCCACTTCCCCGCCATCCAGCCGACCGCTCGCCCGCCGAGCCTCCACCGCATCCCGCAGCGCAGCCTGAAACGACCGCGGCGAGACATCCAGCGGCACAAAGTCGGGGGTATCAATGTTCGCCACATTGTGCGCAAGCAGGCGCTGACGTTGCGCGGTAAAGCGCATCATCTGCTCCAGCACGGGCGTCGCACCAGCATGGGCGAGATCAGCGATCATCGCCTCTCACCCCGCAAAACCCATACCACCCTCACCGATACTCGTACACGATCGGCGCCTCAATCTCCGGATGCAGACTCGCATGCACCGGGCACGTGTGCCCCACCCGCTCCACCCGCTCACGCATCTCCACCGGAATACTCGCCGGCAGCGTCACCTTCACCGGCAGCTTCCCGATCCGCCGAGGCGTCGCGTTCATGTGCTTCTCTACGCTCGCCGTCGCCCCCTCAATGCTGAAGCCGTTCCGCTCCGCATACATCCCGATCGTCGTCAGAATGCACGAAGCCAGCCCCGCCGCCACCAAGTCGGTCGGGCTGAACGCCGTCGCGTCCCCGCCGATGTCCTTGGGAGCATCAGTCCGGAGCGTCGCCCCCTCGGGGTGCTTCAAATCACACTTCTTGTTCCCGGCGTAACGAACGGAGATGTTGACCATACCCCAAGCGTAGCGACAGCCCTGCGCCAGGCCAGTCAGTCCAGATCCATCCGCTGCTCGCCATGTCGCACGTAGTCCCAGCCGATCTTGATCATCGCGCCAGCGACCAGTACCGCCACGATGCCAACCTTCGTCCCGTTCCCCATGGCCCGACCGTTGATGTCCACACCAAACAGCGGCAGCAGCCCGAAGACAAAGAGCCCTGCGCCCAGCACCACCAGAGTGATACCAAGCGCAAGGCTCATTCGTCGAGGTAATCGCTTGTGAAAGCCCAAGGCCTCACCCGTTCGTCCGCGCAAACTCATTCATGAACTGCGCCAGCGCAACACAGCCTTCGCGAGGCATCGCGTTGTACACGCTCGCACGAATGCCGCCCGTCGCGCGGTGGCCCTTCAGTTGGTCCATCCGGTTCTTCAGCGCTTCGGCAACGAACTTGTCATCCAACTCCGCCGTCGGGCACTTGAACGTGATGTTCATCAGGCTGCGGCTGTCGTTGCGAGCGTGACCCTTGTAGAAGCCCTTGCTGTCATCAATCGCTTTGTAGATGTGGCTGGCCTTCTCCACATTGAACTCGTTCATCTTCGCCAGGCCGCCTTGCTTCAGGATCCACTTGAACACCAGCCCGCTCATGTAAATCGCAAACGCAGGCGGCGTGTTGTGACGGCTCTCGCCCTTCGCATGCGTCGCGTAGCTTTCCATGGTGTACAGCTTGCGGCCCATCTTCTTGGCCGCATCCACCAGGTCTTCACGAATGATCACCAGCGTCGTCCCCGCGATGCCCACATTCTTCTGCGCCCCTGCGTAGATCAGCCCGAACTTGCTGATATCCAGAGGCCGCGAGAAAATGTCGCTGCTCATGTCGCACACCGTGGGCACTCCCGCCGGAGCCTTCGGATAGCGGAACGAACCATCGGCGTTGCGGAACTGCGTGCCGTAGATCGTGTTGTTGCTGCAGTAGTGCACATACGCCGGCTGCTTGCTGCCGTCGTAGTTGATCTCACTGTCGCTCGGGCAGTACGCGTGCTTGACCGTGCGGCCATCCCACGCTTCGTAGCTCGCCGGGAAGTGCCCCTTGGCTTCTTCCCAAGTCTTTTCGCACCAGTAGCCCGTCGTCAAGAACGCCGCCGAGCCGCCATCAGGCATCAGGTTCTTCGGAACCATCTCATTCTGCGTGGTCGCGCCGCCCGTCAGGAACAGCACTTTGTAATTGCTGGGCACACCGCCAACCTGCCGGCACGCCGCTTCTGCTTCCGCCAGCACCTTGTCAAACACCTTGCCACGGTGGCTGTGCTCCATGATGCCGATGCCGCTGCCATCAATGCTCCACAGATCTTCCTGCGCCTGCCGAATCACTTCCTCAGGCAGCACACCAGGCCCCGCCGAATAGTTAAAAGCCCGAGCAGCGGCAATGGACGGCTTGACAGCAGCAAACGTGGTCATGCGAAAACACTCCGTAGAAAGGCGCCCACAATGATACCGTCCTCCCCACACTGACCACCCCACCCACCACCCCCCGCTACCCCAATCATTTGGCCATCGAGAGATTTGGCCATTTAGAAATTTGGTCTCCCCATGCTCCCCACCTCCAACCCCCTCGCCGTCCTCTTCACCCACGATCGCTGGGCCACGCACCAACTGCTCGCCGCCATGGAAAAACTCCCCGAAGAGTCCCTCCACCGCACCTTCCCCATCGGCCTTGGCTCCCTCCACGACACCATCGTGCACAACGTCGGCGCCATCCAAGTCTGGACCGACACCATCGCCAAGCGCACGCCCCGTCCCTGGATCTCCGACGAAAAGCGCACCGTCGCCGAACTGCGCCGCATCTTTGATCTCGCGATGGACGACCTCATCGCCGTCGCGCACGAAGGACCCATGGACGAGGTCTTCACTCGCACCAACAAGGCCGGCGTGACCTTCAACCTTTCTCGCGTGGAAATCCTCACCCACGTCGCGACACACGGCGTCCACCACCGCGCCCAAGCCCTCAACATGCTGCGCCAACTGGGCGTCTCACCGCTGCCGCAAAGCAGCGTCACGCAGTGCAGCATGGCGCATACCTGAGCCGCTCACACCTTGCGGTCCAGCAGCCGATACTGAATCGCCTCCGCCACATGGTGCGTCAGCACCGTGTCGCTGTCTTCCAAATCCGCAATGCTGCGCGACACGCGCCGAATCTTGTCAAACGCACGCGCCGACAACCCCAGTTCCGTCATCGCCTGCCCCAACAGCGACTGCGCCTTGCTCTCGATGATCGCAAACTGATCAAGCTGCTTCCCGCTCAGCCGCGCATTGGGCGTTGTGCCTTGCCGCTTGTGCGCCCGCGCACGCGCACCCAGCACCATCTCACGCATCTGCTGCGTCGTCGCGCCCTTGGGCCCCTCGCGCTCTCCGCGCATCCCCGCGCTCAGTTCCTTCCAAGGCACTGCCGGAGCCTCGACGTGCATGTCGATGCGATCCAGCAGCGGCCCGCTCAACTTCTCAAGGTACCGCTCCATCGCGCGCTTGCCCACATCCCCCGGCGCAAGATCACCCTTGGGTGTCGGATTCATCGCCGCTACCAGCATCACATCCGCCGGAAATCGCAAACTGCTGTGCGCCCGTGCCACCAGCACGCTGTGCTCTTCCAGCGGCTGCCGCAAGCTCTCCAACACATCCCGATCAAACTCAGGCAGTTCATCCAGAAACAGCACGCCCTTGTGCGCCAGACTCATCTCGCCAGGCCGCGGAATCATCCCGCCGCCCACCAGTGCCGGCAGACTCGCGCTGTGGTGCGGACTGCGCACCGGCCGCTGCGTCACCAGACCGATCCCGCTGGGCAGTTGTCCCGCTGCGCTGTAAATCCGCGTGATCTCAACCGCCTCCTCCGGGCTCAGCGCAGGCAGCACCCCAGGCAGTGCCTTCGCCATCATCGTCTTCCCGCTGCCGGGAGGCCCCAGCATCAGCAAGTTGTGTCCACCCGCCGCTGCGATCACAACCGCACGCTTCACACCCTCCTGGCCGCGCACATCACCAAAGTCCACACCCGGCTTCACGCTGCCAAGTAGCCCAGCCATATCAATCGCCGGCATCGGCTCAATCGCGAGCTGCCCCGTCACCAGCCCCACCACCTCCGTCAGCGTGCGCACTCCATACACATCCAGCCCGCCCACCGCCGAAGCCTCGTTCGCATTCTCCGCCGGCACAATCACGCCCTGCATGCCGCGCTGCTTCGCCAAGGCCGCCATCGCAATCACGCCGCGAACAGGCCGCACGCGTCCATCCAGCGCAAGTTCCCCCGCGATGCAAAATCGCCTCAAATCCAGCGGCTCCTGCTCGCTGCGAGATTCCTGCCCGGGCGCTACATACGTGCGTTTCCCGCCAAAGGGCGCTGCCCCATCCACACTCAGCACACCCTGCACCGCAAGCAATCCAATCGCAATCGGCAGGTCGTATGTTGACCCTTCCTTCTTCAGATTCGCTGGCGCCAGGTTCACGAGCACACGCCCGTTGGGCACCACAAACGCGCTATTCACGAGCGCTGCTTTCACCCGCTCGAGCGATTCCTTGACCGCCGTATCCGCCAGCCCCACCACGATGCTCTTGCTCTCATTCAGCGTCGCATTCTCATTGAAATCAACTTCCACTTCGCACGCAAGTGCGTCGATACCTTGAAGCAAATACGATTGCGTTCGCGCCAGCATGCCAAAGGCTAGCCGCATCTACTCATGCACACCGCACCCAACATCATCACCCTCGCCGATCTCCCCGCACGCCTGCCCGCGCACGCCGCCACCAATCTCACCGACCCCGCCGCCCGCGCCCGCATCCTTACCACCCTCGCCGACACCCTCGACGCCGTGCGAGAACTCATCCTCACCACCGCCAGCGACGAATCCGCCCTCACCATCGACGAACTCACCCCCGAATTCACCCGCATGACCGCAACGCTGCGCCTCTTCGCCCAGCGCACGCAGGATCCCGCCACCTTCCGCACCCAGCACGACGCCCCCACCACACCCGCCATCGGCCCGCCACACACCCTCCACTCCCGCCTCATCCCCTTGGGCCTCGTCGCCGTCTTCGGCGCATCCAACTTCCCCCTCGCCTACGGCGTCTGCGGCGGCGACACCGCCAGCGCCCTCGCCGCAGGCTGCCCCGTCATCATCAAGGAACACCTCGCCCACCCGCGCACCGGCCAACTCCTCGCCACCCTCGCCCACCGCGCGGGCGCACCTCTCCTCTACCTACGCGACAATCAACCAAACAACGCCGCCGCCAACGCCCTCATCCAGCATCCCCTCACCCGCGCCATCGGCTTCACAGGCAGTACCGCCGGCGGCCTCGCCATCGACACCCTCGCCCGCCAACGCATCCACCCGCTGGGCCACCAAGACCCCATCCCCGTCTTCGCCGAAATGGGTAGTTGCAACGTCATCCTCATCCGCGCCCACGCCCTCGCCTCGCGATCCGACCAAATCACCCGCGACCTCGCAACGTCCCTCCTCACCCGCCACGGCCAGCAATGCACCGCCCCAGGCATCATCATCTGCGAAGAACTCGACGCAACGAGCACCAACACCACGACGTTCACCAAAGCCTTCACCAAACTCATCGCCGCAGCCCCGCCCCGCCGCATGCTCTCTCCGCGCGTCGCCTCTGGCTTCTTCCAATCTCTCGACGAAGTGCTCGCCCTCCCCGCCGTCACCCCCACCCCGCTCCCAACCCCAGCCCAGCGCGCCGCCCACATGACCCCCGCCATCGCGCTCATCGCCCCGTGGTCCACCATGTGCCACGCCGCCGCCTGGCAAGAAATCTTCGGCCCCGCCGTCATCATCACCGGCGCACCAATCGCAAGCATCCTCAGTAATCCGCGCCTCTTTCCGCCCTCCCTCACCGCCACCCTCATCGCCGAAGAAGCCGACCACGACCACCACTGGCCCACGCTCATCGCCCGCGCCACCGCCGCCGCCGGCCGCATCATCTTCAACGGCGTCCCCACAGGCGTCCGCGTCGCCGACGCGATGAACCACACCGGCCCCCACCCCGCCTGCAACGCCCCCCACTCAACCGCCGTCGGCCCCCGCGCCATCGAACGCTTCTGCCGCCCCGTTACCTATCAAGGCGCCGCATTCCCCGCTCCGTAACCTCTCCCCGCAAGATTCCTCCTTCAGCGAGCCCACCATGAGCGACGATTCCGACAACGGTTCCAAAGTCAAACTCATCGTCATCCTCCTTGTCGTGCTCGCCATCGCGGGCCTCGTCGTCGCCGGCGCACTCACCTCCAAGTCCTCCACCCCCGCGCCCGTCGCCCAAGCTCCCGCGCCCACACCCGCGCCCGCCCAACCCGCGCAGGTCACCTCCGTCCAAACCAGCGACGCCATCCAGCCCATCCTCAGCAACAAGCTCCCCTTCGCCATCTCCGCGAAGCACAGCGCAGACCTCGAAGTGCAGGGCGCCGCCCTCGTTCGCGGCAAAGTCGAAATGCCCAAGGGCGAATCCGGCAACATCGACCGCCTCGCCAACACCGACAATCAGTCGTGGGTCATCATGCCCATGCAAGCCAATCACAAGCGCAGCTTGCTGGGCCAAAGCGTCGCCACCGCCCAGCGCGTCCTCATCCCCACCCTCGCCGTGGACGGCGCCGGCTTCATCGAGCCCGTCGGCTTCGCCTACGAGGATGCCACCAAGCGCATCGTCCAGCTCGAGCCCGACTTCGGCCTCCGCGGCATCTCCCAAACCCCCGAACTCTTCGCGGCCCGCGACGATCAGCAGCTCTGGCTCATCTACCGCGTCCCCTCCGGTTCCTACATCACCCAAATGGTCATGGGCAAGCAGGTGGTCACCGTCTGGTCACCCCCGCTCCAAGTGAAGTGACCCCGTCCTCGCGCCTTTCCTGCGCACAACTCAACTGCCCTACCCAATTCATCCGATAACGGCCATACCACGCCGCAGCCTTTGCGCACCCGCGCATGGCCCTTCGCGTGGCGGAGCCCCCCGTGTCGGACGTCGCCAAGTCTCAACCCGCCCCCGCCGCCACCAGCGCCTCCTGGAAAGACGCCTGGCAAGGCCCCGCCCTCGTGCTCGGCGCGGCGGCGCTCATCGGCGCCGGCGTCTACGCCTTCGTCACCCGCCCCAAGCACGATGTCACCATCGACTTCCGCGATGCTGAAACGCTCATGGAAGGAAAGGAATACGCCAAGGCCCTCGAAACACTCGGCCAGCGCGTCCTCCCCGTCCTCAATAAGGGCGGCCTCACCAAAGAGCAGGAACAAGGCTTCTACCTCATGCGCGCCCGCGCCCTCTATCTGGGCCAGCGCGAAGCAGGCGTTGATCGCAAAGAGAATCACGAAAACATCGTGACCGAGTACACCCGCGCCACCAAAGCCGGCGCGGAGCTCACTTGGCAGGACACCGTCTACCTCCTGCGCACCCACGTCGCGCTGAACGAGCCCGACAAAGCCATCGCGCTCCTCGGGAGCATCCCCGACGCCCAACGCGATGAACGCATCGCCCGCACCAAAGAACTCATCGAGCTCAGCCTCCAAACCAAAGAAGGCTACCCCCGCGCTCTCGATCTGCTCACCAAGCTCACCGCCGACACCGCCCTGAGCAACGAAGATCGCCTCTGGGCTCTCTCGCGCCAAGCCAAGCTCCAAGTCGCGCAAGGCTACTACGAAGACGCCGCCACGCGCATCCTCCGCACACTTCCACGCGTCATGGCCGACGCACCCGCCGACATCAAGGGCGAAGTCCTCCTCACCCTCGCCCGCGCCTATCTCGGCCAAAGCGACTACGAAGGCGCCAAGAAGCAGCTCGCCGCCGCCATCACCGCCATGGGCCCGAGCGCCGAGCAACTGCCCGAGGCCCTCGTCCTCAGCGGCCAAGTCGCCCAGCAAGCCGACGATCTCGACGAAGCCCGCGAGAACTTCTCCGCCGTGCTCGACGGCTTCGAACGCACACCCTACCGCCCCGCCGCGATGCTCGGCCTCGCCGAAGTCGAAGCCGCCATCCTGCTGCGCGAACGCGCAGGCGAAGCCCCCGAACGCTCGCTCGAACGCTACCAAACGCTCGTCGACGGCTTCGCCGATCCCGAATACAAAGCCACGTTTACCAAAGAAACGCTCGCCGAGAGCGTCATCGCTCGCGCCGCCGAACAAGCTGAGCTCGACGCGCACCGCACCTCGCTGCGCTTCTCCACATTGGCGCGTTCACTCTACGAAAAAGGCAAAGTCCCCGCCGACGTGCTCCTGCTCATGGCCGAAAGCCGCCGCGCACTCGCCGAAGAACTGCTCCGCCCCGCAGGCAAAGACAGCGAGCTGCTCTCCCTCGACGACGTCGACCCCACCACCCAGCGCGAAGCACGCGAGCTCCTGCTCGCCTCCGCCGAAGACTACCGCGAGTACGGCGATCTCGTCGTGAAAGACGACGCCGAGGCCTACGCCGAAAGTCTCTGGAACGCAGCCGACAGCTTCGACCGCGCCGGCGCAACCGACGAAGCCATCGACGCTTTCCGCCGCTTCGCAGGCGACTTCACAGGCGACAACCGCCAGCCCGAAGCCAAGTTCCGCCTCGGTCAGGCCTACCGCTCGCGAGGCGACGCCAAGCTCGCCGAACAGGTCTTCCGCGATCTGCTCGTCGACCGCGACGGCACAGGCCGCGCCGGCCCCTACAGCGACGCTGCCTACGTCCCCCTCGCCCAAACCCTGCTCAGCGACGGCGACGAAGCCAACGACACCGAAGCCGTTGACCTGCTCGAACAAGTCCTGACAGGCCGCCTTGGCGGCGCAGGCACGCAGCGCTACCGCGATGCCTTGCGCGAGCTGGGCGATGTGCACTACGCGAAGGCCGCCTACGAACGCGCCGCTGAGAAGTACGACGAATTCGTCCAACGCGTCGAACGCGCCATCGAGCAAGAGCTCCCCACCATCGAAGACGACGCCCTCGTCCTGCCGACCGTGCGCTATCGCCTGGCCGACAGCCTGCGCCTCTCCACCCGCGCCATCGACAAGCAACTCACCGTCGCCATGCCCGATGAAGACGCCCGCAAGCTCCGCCAACTGCGCGAGCAGCGTCTCTCCCGCGCCAGCGAGCTCTACGAAACCGTCTGCCAGGAACTGGGCGACGCGCAGGTCGAAGGCTCACGCCTCACCACGCTCGAAGAGCTCATGCTTCGCAACGCCTACTTCTACCGCGGCGACTGCGCCTTCGACCTCGCCGACTACGAGTCCGCCGTCCGTCACTACGACGCAGCCCGCGAGCGCTACCCCAAAGATCCCGCCGCCCTCGTCGCCATGACGCAGGTCGTCAGCGCGTACCTCGCCAAGGGCGAACACGAAAAAGCCGGCGTCGCCAACCAGCGCGCCAAGCAGTTCTATGAATCGCTGCCCGAGTCCGCCTGGGCCGACGCCAACCTCCCCATGAGCAAACGCGATTGGGAACGCTGGCTCGCCGCTCAGCAAAAACTCACCGCCGTGCTCGCAAGTGAAGCGGAGAAACCAAACTAATCGCTCAACCCCACCCGGCAGGATGCTGGTGCAGGATCGCGGAGAGTCAGGATGACTGCCAAAACCACGGCCATACCCAAAGTCGACGTGAGCCAGCCCAAAGCCTGGGGCCAGTCATATCTCACCTGCGCCATGCGCCAGCTCGAACTGCTGCGCGAACTCGAACGCATCAGCGCAGGCCAGCGCGATCTCATCGACGCCGAAGATCCAGAGCCCCTGCTCGCTCACCTCGCCACACGCCAAGACCTCATCAACCAGCTCGACGCCTTGCACGAACACGCCCGTGAACTCCGCGCCGCCTTCGACACCCACGCCCGCACGCTTCCCCCCGAACTCCAGTCCAGCATTCGAACAACGCTCGACGCCGTCGCTGCCGCCGCACAATCCGTCATGCGTCGCGACGCCGCCGATCAAGACCGCCTCCAGCGCCGCCGCAAGTCCCTCGCCGCTGAACTCGCCGAACTCGCCGGCAACCAGCGCGCAAGCAAGGCCTACGTCCAAGGCGGCCCCGCCACCAGCACCGGCACCATGCAGGACCATCAGGCATGAGCGACGCTTCGCCCACCAGCCTGACTCCCGCCGATCTCGCCGGCCTGCTCGCGACCTTCAACGACGTCACAGGCAAACTGCAAACCGCCCACGACTCGCTCCGCGCCGAAGTCGCACGCCTCACCCGCGAACTGCACGAAGCCAACGAACAAGTCGAGCGCAGCAAGCGTCTCGCCGCGCTGGGAGAAATGGCCGCCGGCATCGCTCACGAAGTGCGCAATCCCCTCGGCTCCATCCGCCTCTACGCCAGCATGCTCGAGGAAGACCTCGCCGCCGACGCGCCCAAAGCCGCGATCGCTGGAAAGATCAACTCTGCCGCCCGCATCGTCGAGAACATCGTGGGTGATGTCCTCAGCTTCGCACGCGAACTCAAGCTCCGCATGGAGCCCGTCGCCCCCGCTGATCTCTTCGACCGCGTCCTCTCCGTCTGCGAGCACGAGCGCGCCAAAGTGCCCCATCTCCACATCGTCCGCAACTGCAGCCGCACCGAACTCACGTGCGACGCCGCCCTGCTCTCGCAGGCCCTCATCAACATCGTGCAAAACGCCATGCAGGCCATGGCCACCGAAAAGAGCGAACACCGCCTCGAACTCAGTTGCACGCGCATCCGCGCCGCCGTCAGCGGCCGCGCCCGCGTCCCCGTCATGCGCCTCCGCATCCGCGACAGTGGCCCAGGCGTCACGCCCGAAATCGTCGCCCGCATGTTCAACCCCTTCTTCACCACCCGCAGCACGGGCACAGGCCTGGGCCTCGCCATCGTTCACCGCATCATCGACGCACACGCGGGACGCATCGACGTCCGCAACAACGCCGACTGCATCAGCGAACTCTCCGAAGCTGAACGCGCCGCCCTGGGCCCCTTCGCCACGCGCGGCGCATGCTTCGATGTCCTCCTCCCCCTGCAACATACCGCCGACGCCAACCAACGACACATGCGCGACGCTTCTGCCGCTGTCGCGCTCCCCACGCCGGAAGTGCCCGCCCGCGGCGCAAACTCCGCGCGAGATTTGACGAACTCGGCCACGTTTGGCCGAAAGTAGTGCCGGACAAGTCACTCACCGCGGCGAGCAGGATGCTCTTCACCGCGGACTGATAGCAATTGGAGACCAGCATGAGGACGGTGCTGATCGTTGATGACAAGGAAATGATGCGCGATAGCGTGGGCACCACCCTCGAACGCGCAGGCCTCAAAGTGCTTACCGCCAGCGACGGCGAGTCTGCCCTCACCATGGTTTCGCAAAGCCGGCCCGACGCCATCGTCACCGACATGCGCATGCCGGGCATGAGCGGCCTCGACCTGCTCCAGCGCCTCAAGCAGATTGACGACGAACTCCCCGTCATCGTCATGACCGCCTTCGGCACCATCGACACCGCCGTCGCCGCCATGAAAGTCGGCGCGTTCGATTACCTCACCAAGCCCTTCGAAGGCGACGAACTCGTCATCTGCGTCAAGCGTGCAATCGAGCACCGCCGCATCGTGCGAGAAAACGCCGTCCTCCGCGCCCACGCCGGTCCCGACGCTCCCGTCGTCACCAACGGCAAGGCCCGCGCCATTAACGTCAACAACCCCCTCGAGCGCCGTGGCGTCGATCGCCTCGTGGGCAGCAGCGAAACCATGCGCAAGCTCCGCGAGCACATCAAGGCCGTCGCGGGCAGCGCAGGCACCGTGCTCGTCACCGGCGAAAGCGGCGTCGGCAAGGAAGTCGTCGCCCGCGCCATCCACGAAAGCAGCCCGCGCTGCGTCGGCACCTTCCTCGCCGTCAACTGCGCCGCACTCTCCACCAGTCTGCTCGAAAGCGAACTCTTCGGCCATGAACGCGGCGCGTTCACCGGCGCTGAAAAGCTCCGCAAGGGCCGCTTCGAACTCGCCGATGGCGGCACCCTGCTCCTCGACGAAGTGAGCGAAGTCGCCCAGAGCATCCAGGCCAAGCTCCTCCGCGTGCTGCAGGAACGCAGCTTCGAGCGCGTCGGCAGCAGCCTCGCCATTGGCGTTGATGTCCGCGTCGTCGCCACCAGCAACCGCGACCTGCCCCTCAGCGTGCAAAAGGGTGATTTCCGTCAGGACCTCTTCTTCCGCCTCAACGTCCTGCCCGTCAACATCCCGCCGTTGCGCGAACGCCTCGAAGATCTGCCCGAACTCGTCGATCACTTCATCGCCGATGTCTGCACGCGTGAAGGCCGCGCCAAGCCCGCCATCTCGCCTGAAGCCATCATGCTCATGCAGAACTACTCATGGCCCGGCAACGTCCGCGAGTTGCAGAACATCTGCGAACGCGCTGTCGTCCTCTGCGGCCTCACCCTCGACGCGCCCGTCATCACACGCGAACTCATCGCCCCCTGGCTCAGCGGCCAACCCGCCATGCCCATCCTCATCGGCCGCGTCGAACCCAAGCTGGGCGTCATCAACGCCGGCAGCGGCATGGCCGCCACGCTCATGGATGCTCCCATGAAGCAGCTCGACGAAATCGAACGCGAAGCGATCGTGCAAACGCTCGTCAAGTTCAAAGGCCACCGCCAAAAAACCGCCCACGCCCTCGGCATCGGCGTCCGCACCCTGGGCCTCAAGCTCAAGAAGTGGAAACAAACCGGCCTCGTCGCCGAGAACCTCTAAGTCTCACACAAATTCTCACGTCCCCCATACCAACGCACGCGCAAGCGTGCGTTGTTTCTTTCCCACCCACTCACCTGCTCACCCACTCACCTGCTCACCTGCTCACCCACTCACCTGCTCACCTGCTCACCCACTCACCTGCTCACCTGCTCACCTGCTCACCTGCTCACCTGCTCACCGGCTCACCGGCTCACCGGCTCACCGCCCCTCACGTCCCCTCAATCCGCTGCTCCACATCCCACTTCATCTTCCCATCCCGGCAGTCAATGTGCACAACAAAGAACCCAAACTGCCCGCCAGCCGTCTTCGGCTCCGCCGCATGCATCAATGGCCAGATCACCTTGCGATCCGTCTCAGGCACTGGCAATCGCTCAAGCTCCGAAAGCGCGAACCAATCCAGCCGCCCCTCACGCATATCACGCGGCGTCACTTCCACGCTCCCCAGCACGCGATACACAAACATCAACCAGTGCCCCTTGCCCTCAAACTCCTGCTCACTCACCATGCCGATCAAGCGAAACCGCTCCATCGGCACATCAATCCCCGCCTCCTCCATCACCTCGCGCCGCGCACACTGCATCGGGCTCTCGCCCAGCGCCACATCCAGCTTCCCGCCAATCGGGCTCACCAAGTTGAAATTCGGCTCCTTCTTGCGGTGCAAAAGCAACACCCGCCCCTGCGCATCACGCAGATCACACAAGCAAGCAATGCGATAAGGCTTCGAAGACAGCGACCCGGCGAGTGCATCCGTAGACATCGCCGCAGGGTAGATGCAAGCCCCCCACAATTCCCACGCCCCAAAACCACATCACCACAGCCTGCACGCCACAACTCGTCCACCGCATCAACCTGCACCACCGCCGTCACCGCCGCAAAGCGGCACGCGACTGTTGCCAGACGCACCAGCGTCTGGCTCAGCCCCCCAGAACACGATCGCCCCGGCAGGGGCGCGCGAATCTGACGCACCGCCCACACCCGTTCCCTCCCGCTTTGGTTGCGTTCGACGTTCACCTCGATGCGAAGCCACTCGCCGCCATGTTTGCGAGCGCGGTGCCCCGCAAGACGCACGGGCATCCGCAAAGCCGGAAGCAGTGGCACAATTGCACGGACCTTTCATGGGTGATGTAATGTCACCCGCCTCTAGTCACGGTAGATCTTTGAAATACGAAACGAGAAAGTCATAATCAACAGATCCGAGCTCAATCAACTGCCCAGCAGAAACTTCGAAGAAAAACACGTCACAGAGAGACTTCGGGTCAAGCCCAGCATTCAGGCGTTGAATTGCCTTCATCTGAAAATCGACGGCCGACATGGGGCCCGGTATGACGACGTATCGACCGGGTGGCAGCTCCACGGGATCCACTAGTCGCAGAACTGCACTATTGTTCGTGCATATCAGATACTCATAAGCCTGACTTTCCCCGCTAGCAGACTTTAGACGTTTACGCTGATCGGCAAACCAGAAAGATCTAATCGAACAGTCGTCAATGTTATAGAACGTGATACCGGTTTCGATGCCAGGATACTCTTGTAACAACTCACCTGTAACCTTTAATCTTCCACAGACAGAGTTGCTTGGCGTGCTGTCGACATCAGGCAAATACCAATTGCCCAAATCAAGATCCGAGCTGCCCGCCGGAATTTCCCTGACGCTCACATGAGAACCAGCTTGCACAAAAATTGTCGTCGAATCGACAGTTTGATTTCGCAATATCAAATCTTCGTACTTGCAACGGTACGCGTCTCGAAGCATCACTTTTGGAAATGGCGCTGATGACGGACTTGAATAATGGAAATCAATAGATTCATGCAAACGCTCGTTGTAGGGAGATAGTCTTGCTGAAATGACGCGCCCCGGCTCTACGATGATACGGAAATCAAGCCGAGCAACGTCGAGAGGCACATCAATTATATAGTGAGACTCACAGACAACTCTATCTGCCAACCGATCACGAGAAGGCACACTAGGCACCTGTGGATTGACTGTCGGTCGAACCATAATTGATTGAGTGTCTGTGTCAAGCGGAACACTGAATGTAGTCGACCCCGAGCGATCTGTCTTTTGCACGAGTCTCCGAGAAAACGCGCTTCCATCAATACTGCTGACTCTAAGAGCCAAGTCTGGCACGGGTGTTCCGTCACGCAGATGCACGCTGATTACCACATCGACTTCACGTACAGCAATCGCGGGTTCACCCACACTACATACAGCCCGCACGCTAGTAGAGAAAAAAGCGATCAGAGTCAGAACAAGCCGAGCTACTTCAACTTTCTTGTTTTTCACACAGGTTCCATTCTGGATCAAAGAAAAGCTCCTGCTCGGGAAATGCTCCAAACTCTGCTGGCCGCTCAAGGATGGCAGGTGGCATCACCTCAACAGCACCCCGGTGAAGTGCCACAGGCTGCCCTGCTCTGCGGGCTGCATGTGTGCCCTTGATCCTCACACATCGCATGATCGTACAGACTTCCCCGCCGCCATGCAACAACCATCCGTCACCACACGCGCTAGCGGACCAGATGACCCCGCACGCACACCATGTCTTCGCGCCTTGCCACGAATGCCGAATGCCGCGCCCCACCAAGCTGCCACAACATCACGCACACTGATTCGCGGTGCAAAACTCCCCCAACACGACACGTTGCGCGCGCACACTTCTCGAAATCTGCACGCTTTGGACCAGGTTTGTGCGCGCAATGTGTGTCCTCAGCCCCGATTCTTCTTGCATCACACCAGACATTCTGCGAAAATGCGCATCTGGTGGCCCGTCACGAGTCACCAAGTTCCTCTGTTCGCTTCAAGCGGCGGCAGTTGGGCTGCAGAGTCGAAGGCGACAAAGCCCCCAACCCGCCCGATGATCGAGCGAGCACGGACTTGGTAACAACCGAACCAACCACCCGCGGTCTTGGACAACTTTTGGAGGTGGGCCGCCCGTCCCGGGCGGCCGTATTCCCAAAGCCCTCGTGGACCAAGCCACGATACTTCGCGCAAGCGAAGTAAGCCCAAGCCCGCCAATTCCGGTGCGCCAGCCGCTTACCCGCTTTGCTCTTTGGAGCAAAGCAGGCCGATCATCCCACGCACGCGGAAACTGAAAGCTGGCTCCAAACCCCCGAAAGCAGCGAGCCCGCCACA
>JBKDAN010000056.1:0-10032 GCA_046316615.1 Phycisphaerae bacterium | reverse complement strand
AGGTCGTCAAACTGTGTGAGCAGCGTGGCTGGAGGACGAAAGCATGGACCGCATCGAGCGGGCGCGTGATGGGTGGCCAGCCGTTGGCAAAGGCAGAGGTCAGCCGGTTACTTCGCAACGTGCTGTATGTTGGCAAAGTCGCGCACCACCAGCACGTATACGACGGCGAGCATCAAGCCGTCGTTGACGCCGACACGTTCGCCGCTGTCCAACAGCAACTCAAGCTCGCATCGAAGGCAGGCGGCAGCGGGCAGACGACGACTGCCAATCCGTTGCGCGGGCTCGTGCGGTGCAAGGCCTGCAACTGCTCGATGAGCTTGAGCACGGTGACCCGCAAGGGGAAGAAGAGCTCCACGACGCATCGATACTTCGTGTGCGCGAACGCCGCCAAGCGAGGCCGAGCCGCATGCCCTTGCCCGTCGCTGCCCGCCAAGGACCTTGAGGACTTCGTGCTCGCTCAGTTGAAACCCCTGCTGACCGAAGATGCCACGCTCACGGCTGTCGTCGAAGCAGCTCGCCACCAGTTGGCCGACGCTGCCCAACGCCGCGTAGACGAACTTGCTGCCCTACGCGAGCAACTGGCTGGCCAGGCGGGCTGTGTGGGCAAGGACGTGGCCAAGCAACGCGAGCGGCTCAAGCGGCAGATCAAGGCGCTTGAGACTCGCATCGCAGCCGACGAAGCCCAACACGTCGATGCGGACGAGATCGCGGGCGCGGTGGAGTCGTTCGACAGCTTGTGGGCTGCGATGCTGCCGGGTGAACGCGAACAACTCATGAAGGCGCTGGTCGAGCGGGTTGAGTACCACGCGGCGACGGAAGCAGTGACGGTGGTGTGTCGGGCGGGTGTGGGGTTTGCTAACAAGGAGTGACGTGATGGGACAGGGTGCGATTCTGACGGGCAACTTCAAGGTGGCCAAGGTGGGAATGCGGACGGGCCGCCGTCGTCCTGCGACATCGACGACGAGTGCTACACCGGCGACCCCGGCCGGACGAATTCCCAGGGTGGCCAGATTGATGGCGCTGGCGATCCGGCTAGAGGGATTGATTCGGTCCGGGGAAGTGAAGAGCCAGCGCGAACTTGCAGCGGTCGCCAACGTCACGCCTGCGCGGGTGACGCAGATCCTGAATTTGCTGCATTTGTGCCCGCAAATCCAGGAGCAGTTGTTGTCCGTACCGCCGGTCATCCTTGGTAAAGATCCAATCGCGGAAAGAGAACTGAGGAAGGTTGTTGCCATTCCTTGCTGGCACCGACAGCGGCAAGAGCTGCGTACGCGTTCGAACAGCGAAGTCCGCTAGCGACTTGCTATGTCGATGATAACAAAAGCCGTACGAAATCTGCGTCACTTGTTTGTGAAGGTCTCGCTACATGCGCTGTGGACAACTTTTGTGGAAAGACTCTGAGCGGACTGGCGGCAGAGCGGAGTTGTTCATGGACCTTGCGAATGCCACGACTACGTTCGCAGCTCTCAATCACACTCTGCATGTGTTCCATCCGTCTGGGTTGTGCAATGCAGAAGAAGGAAGCACGGATGCCGACACTGCGTATTCATCGATCGACACTTGGACACTCAGTCACTCAACTCGACACAGCTAATGCGAAGAAGCTGATCGAGCCGTACGAAGATGCTCTTCGCGGATTCGACTTTCTCAAGGATGGCAAGTTCGAGCTCGACGCGTTTCGCATAGCAGTGATGGGGGCAGCACATCAATTTCCCCCAGCGCTTCAGACGGACCTCGGACTTCTGGACCAACTCGACGGTGAAGACTGTCATATCCAGTTGGCAACCGGACTACAAGAGCGCGGCACAACCCCGCCTGTGAGTGCGACGACCTTGGAACTGGCGGTTCTCGCTCTTCGTGAACACCGAGAACTGGTCCTACAACTCGTCGCCACTCGAGCAGCTGACGTAGTCCGCAGTTTCGACTGCTACAACGCAGGATCACTGGCTGCGACCGCATCAGCCCGCTCGACCGACGCCAAGGCTCACTTTCAGACATTCCTGAACCGCATGATGCGTCAGATGCATGCAGGCGGCGGCGTGCAGCTGTTTCAGCAGCCGTACGCGGACGGCTTTCGCATTATCGTCCGTCGTGCTGGCGTCATGCACCGGCAGGGTGCAGTGGATCTCAGCACAGGGTCGCGAAGCGAGATCATGTATCGACCCGAGAAGATTGATGTCTTGTGGTATGACGAAGATCGCCGCCGACTCTACATGAACGTCGCATCCGTTACGCACGCCAGGATTTATGCAGCGGGCTTCGGTCTGTGCCACTTCGGAAATGAGTTCCTCTTCAGCATGAAGTCCAGACCTCTCAACTTCGATGCCCTTGTGAAGCATCCGCATAGCCAGCTTCCGAATCTGCGAGTTCCACATCTGAGAAGTGTTCGCCTGAAGCAGTTTACCCACGGATTAGTATGGGGAGATCGAGAGCGGACGACCGTTGCAAACGATGACGTGCTGCACAAACTTCGGCAACTCGCCCAAGAACGTGGCACACTCCTTGACATCGAATCCGCGTTGTTGCTCTTCACGTTCGTGGACGGATCGAAGTGCCACTGTCACCTGAGCGACGGTCGCCACGTGCGCGTCACCGGTGATCGCCACATCCACGCCATCATCGGCTGGTGTAACGAGTTTGGACTTTTGGTCCAGGGAGGGGGCACCAATGTCGAACGTGGAGCAATTACTCTCGCTATGTGAGCTCGCTGGCACAGTCTCGATGTCTCGTCGCGAATGGGAACAGCGGTTCCCGGCACAGTGGCGGCACCTTCAACTCGTGCTCGACTCCTGCGACGACCTCAGCGAAGTCGTACCACGCGTTGACGATCCCACCCAGATGCTCGATGTCGTTTCGCTTCCCGATGGCACGCTCGTCGCATGCGATCCGCACATGCGGACGGTTGTGGAACGAGCATCGCACACAGCATGCGAGATGTGGCAGTTGAACGCTGAGAAGCTGATCAGGCTGGTGTGTTCGCTTATTGATGGCGCGGAAGTGAAAGGTCCGGCACACTTGCCACTGTGGCACTTCGGCCGGTGGCCATCCAAGGTTGGTCACACACTGCCACTCTACGTCGCGTTACCATCACATCGCAGCGAGCTGTCCTCGATGATTCGAGAGTGTGCCGTTCCAGGAGGCACGGCAGCGACCGCCGTTTTCACCTGGACGGATCGATACTGGAGCGCCGATGTTTTGAAGCTTGCACAGGCTGCGGGAATCATCATGATCCCAATCAGCGAGATACTTGTGTGTGGCTTAGCTGGCTGGTGCCTTTCCCCGACGTGGTCGAGCTTTCGAAGCGCAATCCAGAAGTGCATGGATACCAGTACGTCCAGACAGCGGCAGGGAGTCGGTTCTGGAAAGCCTCGGCGAGTTCGTACCAATGTTGCCGCGAGGCTCAACAAAGCCATCAACGAAGTGCGCGCCGAGATTCATCGCCGACACCAACGGCTGCGAGAAGGTGAGCGCCGCGGTGAAGATGTGAGCTTTCCTCGGTATACCAACAAAGAGCTCGCAGCCACACTGTCGGTAGAGGGGTACGTCATAACTCGTCTCTGTAAGTCTCCCGGAGGCGACAAGCTCAAACGCATGATCGAGATTGCGAACGACCCCCTCCGGCTTGAAGCAAACGGTGTTTCAAAGACCGACGATGCGGATTGCACTTAAGGCGATTTGCGCAACTTGACGCGGCGCGGCGGAAGTCGCAAGTGCCTCGCCGACAGAGCTTTGTGCAATTCTTCTTAGTTCTTTGGACATGCATGCGCAGTTTCCAGGGAGTTACAGATGGGCTGCATCGGCGGCCCCAACTCACTCACCGGGAACTCACCTATGCACCGTCCGATTCAGCCTCTCTCATCCGCCCCCGCACTCTGGTCAAACACTTCTCCCAAGCAGCAGTCGCGACTGATCGCCGACGTTGACTTCTATGCCGCGCGATTCGCTCGTCGATGCAGCCTTGGGCACCACGAAGAGCAGGACATCCGCGCCGAGTTCCTCCTGGAACTGTGTAAGGCTGCACCGAAGTATGACGCAGCCATTGCCTCACCTCGGCGTTTCGCGAAGGGTGTTCTCAGCAAGCAGTATCTCGCTCTCTGCCGCATCCATGGCAAGAAGTCGTCACGTACCCGCCGCGTCCGGCTGGAACGCGTCAACCAAACCGGGCGGGCGCGCGTGACGAGCCCGATCTGCCAGTTGCTGCGGACGCACATCGCCACGGTCATCGACGCGCTTCCTCCAGACCTTCGTGACCTCGCGTTCGAGATGCAGTTTAAGTCTCTTCGTCAGATTGCGCGCGAACGTGGCGTTTGTCACTGCACGGTCCTGCGGCAGCGGAATCGTCTGCTGCGTGTACTCGCAATCGCAGATTGTGACAAATCTTTCTGATTGCGCGCACCACCCACGCGTCGCGCGCAGAGATAAAGAGTTTGAGCGGACACATCGCTCAATAGGAGTTCACCCATGGCCATCATCAAGTTTGACGCATCGAACGTCCCCGCCCACGCCGCAGCAGCTTTGCTCGCACCCGGCGCGTACGACGCCCGCATCATCGAAGCCGATCTGCGACCCGTACGCAGCGGCGATGGTCGCGCATTGCAGATCGCCTTTGAGCTGACCGTACCGGAGCATCTCGGCCGCATCGTTTGGGCGAGGCTGCACATCGAAACTCGCAATGCCCACGTCCAGCAGATCGCCCAACAAGAGCTTGCCGCCTTGTGTCAGGCAGTTGGCGTGAGGTCGCTGACCGACACACGCGAATTGCTGGGCAAACACGCACGCATCACATTGGGAATCCGTCGCCGCGATGACGGTGACACCAGCAATGTCGTCCGCGCGTACGCGGCAGCCACATCCACGCCCCTGCACCAGAACTGAACTTCGAACGCCAGGCTGGCGTGTCGACCTTTCACAGGAGTATTGAAATGGACAACCACAACGAAACCCCACAGTTATCCGCCATCACGCTGCCCGAGACCTTCGAGATGATCCCCGCAGAGCTGCGTGACCTTCGTCAATGGGTCTGCTGGCGCTTCGAGCAGAAAGCAGGCGAGAAGAAACCCCGCAAGGTTCCGATCATTGCGGGATCGAGCACTTGGGCGAAGGTAAACGCCCCAGACACATGGCGCGACTTCGACACCGCGTGGGGTGCGGCGAAGGCATCTAGCGGCCTCTTGGGCATCGGTTTTGTGTTTGCGGCAGACGACCCGTACTTCGGCATCGACCTTGACCACGCCATCACGGAAGCGGGCGAACTGGTGCCCGAGGCCCAGCAGATCATCGACCGCATGGCGAGCTATGGCGAAGTCTCACCAAGCGGTCGTGGCGTGAAGCTCATCGTGAAGGCCACGAAGCCCGCCCGTGCACAATCACGCAGCGATGTGCTGGGACCGCCGTTGGTTGTGGAGTTGTACGAACAAAGCCGCTACTTCACCATCACCGGCAAGAGTCTCGACGCGGACATTGCCCTCGTGCCTGACCGCCAGTTGGAGGTGGATGAACTGTGCGCTCGGCTGTGGCCGAACATGCTACCTGCACCCGCAGCGGCAGCCGGTCGTGTCGCCCCAATCGTCGGCGGCGGCCCCGATTTGGTGACGCGGTGCAAAAAGTATCTCGTGACGTGTCCCGATGCCATCAGCGGTGAGGGCGGACAAAACGAGACCTTCCACGCCGCCTGCATCTGTTTCCGCTTTGGCCTGTCGGACGATCAGGCACTCGAAGTCATGCGGTGGTACAACCACACGAAGACTGGCGGCGAGCAATGGACCGACGCCGAATTGCTGCACAAGCTCGAGGGCGCTCGAAAGGCTGTCGAGGGATCGGGAGAGTTCAACTGCATGAACGATCCGTCCCGGCGACGCAACCCGCGCGTGCAGTGCGGCGTCATCGCTCAGTCCGCATCCGCGATGCCCAATGACGACATCGTCACGGCACTTGGTGTCAAGTTGGGTGATCGAGATCCGGAGTCGGGAAAGGTCGTGCTTGACTCCAAAAAGACGCTGCCGTCGGCCCGGGCCTTTCTGCGTGAGCAGCACATGCAAAGCGGTGTCATCACGGTTCGCTCTCAACATGGCGAGTTGTTTGTGTGGGGCAAGGGGCAGTATCACATGATCGAGCCCGCATCGCTTCAACAGTCTCTGCAACAGTGGCTTCACCGTGCGGTTCGCGAGCAGTACAACAGAAACGCGAAAGCCTATGAGTTCGTTCCGTTTGACAGCAACCCCCATGCTGTGAACCAAGTACTCGACACCATCAAGGCTGAGATGCACTTAGACGCGACTCGTCTGCCACCGTGTTGGCTCCCCGGTGTGACTACCCCTACTGATGCCCACGCGTGGAAGCTGACTGATTGCTTGTTCTCCCCGTCAAGCATCGTGCATGTCCCCACCGGCGAGTCCGTGCCCGCCACACCGGCCTGCTTCAATGTTGGGGCTGTCACGTTTGACCACGACCCCGCCGCACCGCAACCGCTCGAATGGCTCAAGTTCCTCGATCAGATCTTCGAAGCAGACCAAGCCTCCCGTGAGCTCCTGCAAGAGTGGTTTGGGTATTGCCTCGTCCAGAAGACCAACTTTCAGAAGTCACTGCTCATCATCGGGCCCAAGCGTGCGGGGAAGGGAACCATTGGCCGTGTGTTGCGCCAGCTGATTGGCGAGCACAACTGCTGCGGCCCCACCGTTTCTGGTCTCGCCGGCCACTTTGGTCTTCAGCCCTTGCTCTACAAGTCTCTGGCCATCGTCAGCGATGCTCGCTTTACTGGTCAGAACGTACACATTCTCATCGAGCGTCTCCTCAACATCATCGGTGAAGATGCCATCACCATCGACCGCAAGCACCGGACCTCAGTGACGATGACGCTGCCGACGCGGTTTACATTCCTCACCAACGACATCCCGGAACTGCCGGATGCCAGCACGGCGTTGATGGAGCGCTTCCTCGTCATTCGCCTGACGGAGTCGTTCGCTGGCCGGGAGGACGTGACTTTGTCTGACAAGTTGGGCAACGAACTCCCGGGCATCCTGCTGTGGGCCATGGAAGGTTTGCGTCGCTTGCTGGCACGGGGCCGGTTTGTGCAGCCCGAGGGCGGGCTTGACACAGTTCGCTGCATGAAAATCGCGGCTTCGCCTGTGGCGACCTTCTTGAGCGAGAGATGCAGCAGAGTTCCCGACTCCCGAGTGCTCTTCGACGACCTCCACAGGGCTTACAAGACTTGGGCGAGCCAAGAACGCTTGGATGGCACATTGTCTCCACAAGAGTTCGGACGAGAACTGAACTCTGCCCTGCCGGGCAAGAAACTCAAGCGCACAACGGGCGGGATGTCGTTCCTCGAGGGCGTCCAACTCCTCAACTGAGCGAGAAGCCAGGATTTGCTCAAGTAAGGTTATAGAGCCACGAGATGCTGGCTCGACTGCGTCGACTGTCGCGACAGTTCAACTTCTTTTCGCGTACGCGCGAGAACACGACTGGCAAGACACAGACGTAAGAGCACATAGGAAATAAATAGAGCTGTTGCAACAGTCGCAACAGTTGCGACAGTCGGACTGCACATCGCTGTCAATCACAGTCGTAGCCGAGCCGGTTCATCTGTGTAGCATCTCCTGCCCGCATCCACTCATCTATCCACCCCTCGCCGCTGGCTCGCCGAGCCCGGCTCCGCACCCTTGCCCCGGCAGACGCCGGAAGGTGGTTGAGATGAAGATTGAGATGCGTCCGTTGGCGAGCATTCGCCCTTTTCCGAACAACCCGCGCAAGAACGACGCCGCTGTCAGCGCCGTCGCCGCGAGCATTGAGAAGTACGGCTTCCGCCAACCGATCGTCGTCGACCGTGACGGCGTGATCGTGGTTGGCCACACGAGATACAAGGCTGCTGTCAGGCTCGGCATGGCAAGCGTGCCTGTGCATGTGGCAAGCGAGTTAACTGACGAGCAGACGCGTGCCCTGCGCATCGCGGACAACAAATCCGCCGACCTCGCAACTTGGGACGATGCTTTGCTCGCTGGCGAGCTCTCTGCCCTTGAGTCACTCTCGATCGACGCCAGCGACCTGGGCTTCACCGACGAGGAACTCACGCAGATCTTCGCCCCCGCGCCGACGGAGAGCGACGTAGACCCCGACGACGTGCCTGCACCGCCTGACGAGCCGGTGACCAAGCGCGGTGATGTGTGGCAGCTTGGCGAGCACCGCCTCATGTGCGGCGACAGCGCGAGCACGGGCGACGTGGATGTGCTGTTGGCGGGCAACAAGGTGCAACTGGTCCATTGTGATCCTCCTTATAACGTCAGCGTCGAGCCTCGCTCCAACAACGCCATCGCCGCTGGTAACTCCAGCTTTACGAGCGGCCAGAAGATGCACCTCCAGAAGTTCGACAACGAGCGGATGGGCGGTGCCAAACCCACACACACCAAGCTCCGCGCGAAGGATCGCCAGCTCGCCAACGACGCCTTACCGCCGGAGGAGTTCGACAAGCTGCTGCGTGCATGGTTTGGCAACTTGGATCGTGCGCTTGAACCCGGTCGCGGGTTTTACATTTGGGGTGGCTATTCGAACCACCTCAACTACCGCCTCGCGTTGCAGGACACTGAGTTGTACTTCAGCCAGTGCATTGTTTGGTGGAAAGATCATCGCGTCCTCGGCCGTAAGGACTTCATGAGCGATCATGAATGGTGTTACTACGGCTGGCGAACCGGTGCCGCGCACGTCTTCCTCGGCCCAAACAACATCGGCGACGTGTGGCAAGTCACCAAGGTCAACGCGCGCGACATGGTGCACCTCACCGAAAAGCCCGTCGAGCTCGCGACTCGCGCGATGACATACAGCTCGCGCCCCGGCGAGCGTGTACTTGATCTCTTTGGAGGTAGTGGCAGCACGCTCATCGCGGCCGAGATGCTGGGACGACGGGCGTTGTTGATGGAATTGGACCCGTTGTACTGCGACGTGATCATCAAGCGGTGGGAGCAGTTCACGGGCAAGCAGGCCCAGCGTGTCTCAGCCGCCACCACCACGACGAGCAACGCCGCAGCTGGTAAGACTGCGGCGAAGCCTGCGGGAAAGAAGTCGTGATGTGCTCGTCACTCGTCGACCGCTGGCAGCACGCCGTCGGTCGCTTCGTCCCAATCGATCGCGCTGCGGGATGCGATCTCGTCGAGGTCATCATCGCTCAGATACGCGGCAGTCTTGCAGCCCTGGCATACAGCCACCGCGCGAGCGAGCGTGGCCCATTCGTCCACCGTCACCATCTGGTCATGGCGCGCGCTCAGCATGCCGAGGGCTGCGCCCAGCACAGCTTCCAGTTGCGCTTCGCGGCTGGGGGCGGGAGTACTTTCCATGGCTCACACACCTTTCCCCGGTCCAAACACACCGCGATCCACCTTCTTGAATCGTGCGGCATCACCCTTCGTCGCAATCTCGCGGGTGATGGCTGCGTGGAGCGTGCTCTCTGGGGTTTTCCCGCCCGGGCTGGTCCAGAGGCTTCGCTTCTGCATCTCGGCGATGATTTCGGTGCAGCGCAGCGGCTTGTCGCTGGTGGCGAGCACTTGGGCTGCGGCGTCAAGCGCGCTCATTCGCTTGGGCGCTTTCATCTTGGGCTGGGCTTGGGTGCTGGTGCCGCTGCTGGTGCCAGTGGGCGTCTTCTTGGTGCCGTTGTCCTTGGCACCGCTGGTCTTCTTCGGCTTCGCATTCGCGGTCTTCGTGTTCTTGGTTCTCTGGGTGACGGGCATGTTGAAACTCTCCTGAACGTGGACTCGACACCCCAGCGCACATCGCGTTGGGAAATGAGCAGCCAAGCGGTCTCCCGCGTAGTGCCCGGTGGTGGCTTACTTGCCGAAAGTCGTCTCAGCCAACCCGCTGGCCAGCACATCGACGATCGCCTTCGCCATGTCGGTGGTGGGCGTGATGTCCCAGCCGCGATCGAAGCTCGCGGCGGTCCGCTTCGTAATCTGGTGGGTGACGTGCAGCTTGCCAATGCGGCTGTTGGCGAGTTCGAAGCTCTCGCTTTCTGCGTGCTCGGGGAACACAAGCGCCTCGAAACTGTGGCCT
>JBKDAN010000055.1:0-20580 GCA_046316615.1 Phycisphaerae bacterium | reverse complement strand
CGCGCCAACGCCCGCAAACTCACCGCCGCCGCCGGCGCCACCACCGGCATGAATGGCCAAACCAGTTCCAGTGCCCCCGAAAACACACAAGCCCGCTGATGCGAGTCCATCCGCTCACTTGTGCCAACACGCCTCTCCGCCACGTCCCGCCAATTGCCTTGCTGTCTCAACCCTAGTGCCCAGTGCCTAGTCCCCAGTGCCTTCTTTCCCCCCATGTGCGGCATCGCCGGCATCCTCCGCGTCTACCCGCAAGGCATCACCCCGCCCGAGCCTGATGTCTCCATCCCGCAATCCTGGATCGACACGCTTGATGAACATATCAAACACCGCGGCCCCGACGGCTTCGGCGTCTTTCGCGATCGCGCCCTCCGCAGCGACGGCGCAATCGTCGATGTCGCCCTCATCCACCGCCGCCTCGCCATCATCGACCCCGCCCACGGCCACCAACCCATGGTGAGCCAAGACGGCCGCGTGGCGGTGGTTTTCAATGGGTGCATCTACAACCACGCCGAACTGCGGCGTGAGCTGGAGCAGCAAGGCTGCGTGTTTCAGTCGGATCACAGTGATACGGAAGTGCTGGTGCACGGGTGGCAAGCATGGGGACCGAAGTTGTTTGAGGTTTTGGAGGGGATGTACGCGTTTGTTGGGTGGGATCGGCAGCGGGCCGCGTGGTTCCATACACGCGATAGTCATGGAGAAAAGCCGCTCTACCTCCTGCTAAGCGCGACGTGGGTGCCCGAGTTGATTCCCCAGCATCGATGGGAGCGCACCTCAGAGATTGTTGTATTGTCGTCATCAGCCGCTGGATGCATGGCGCTGGCCTCGGTCATGGGCCGCACGCTGCCCGGTTCGGCGGAAAGTAACTTCCCCGTGAGGTCATTACTCTACCCACACAGATGGCTCTCGCATGGCGCAGAACATGATCGTGTTGGCGATCGACTATTCATGGCGTATGAGGACGATGCCACAGAGTCACTCCGTTGGAACGACCAACCGCAGCCGCAAGACGCATCCTTTTATCGCCCACCCCTCCAACATCGTGATTCCTCAGACCGAGATGACATCCTTCCCCTCGACGAATCCCGCACCGAGTCCCTCCTCCGCCAATCCGTCATCGCTCGCCTCATCACCGACGTCCCCCTCGGTTGCTTCCTCTCCGGCGGCGTCGACTCCTCCCTAATCGCCGCCTTCGCGCAAGACCACCTCCGCGCCCGCGGCCAGCGTCTGCAAACCTTCACCATGCAGATGCCCCGCGCCGCGTATGACGAATCGCCTTACGCGCAGGCCGTCGCCGAGCACTTGCAGACCGAGCACCACGTGCTCACCTGCGAAACCAACGTCGCTAGCGATCTCGTCAAACTCATCGAGCAACTGGGCTTGCCCTTTGGCGACAGCTCGCTCCTGCCCACGTACTGGCTCTGCAAAGCCGCCCGCCAACACGTGAAGGTCGCCCTCGCAGGCGACGGTGGCGACGAACTCTTCGCCGGTTACGACCGCCACTGGGCGGGACTGTTCTTGAACAAGTACGGCCGCGTGTTGCGTGCCTTACCCAGCGCCGATCTCATCGCTGACAACAACCCCAAGAGCAGCCCCAGCCGACTCGCTCGCCTCGTCGATGCTGCAAAACACGCCGGCTACGAAGATCTCGTCGCGATCTTTCCCGCGTCAATGTTTGCGACGCTCACCAACACGCCTATCGACGAAAAATGGATGAAGGAAACTCGTGATCGCTCACGGCAGAGCTATCCCTGGCAGCACGACACCCTCAACTACCTGCCCGATGACCTCCTCCGCAAAACCGACACCGCCTCCATGGCCGTCGCCCTCGAAGTCCGTTGTCCCTTCCTCTCTCGCGAGCTCGCCGCCGCCGCGTGGCACACGCCGCCCAACGTCCTGCTCCCTCGCGGCGAGCGCAAAGGCCTGCTTCGTGCCGTCGCTCGCAAGTTCATCCCCGCGTCCATCATCGATCGCCCCAAGCAAGGCTTCGCGATTCCGCTGGGCGACTGGTTCCGCGACAACTATGGCGGCCTGCGCGATCTCTACCTCGACCTCGTCATCAACGCGAGTGATCCCTTTCCCGAGAAGCTCTTGGGTCTCACGATCAACCGTCAATACGTCAAGCAACTGACCGACGAACACATGACCGCCAAGCGCGACCACGCCCAGCGGCTTTATCTCTTGCTGGTTTTCGCGATCTGGAGTCGCTGGATGAATCGCCTCAGCCAGCCCACGCGCACGACATAACGCCGTCACTCGCCCTGCAAACGTTGCAATGCGTTCGAAGCGATCGCTTCCACCATGCTCGCGATGCGCCCGCCCGAATCACCAAACTGCTCAGCCTCGGTCCGAGCGACTTCCAACTGGGTCAGCCCATCATCGACCTGTCCCGCCTGCACCATCGCCGCGCCAAGCAGCGCCATCGCCATCACGCGTGAGCGATCGCCCGGCTGCATGTGCTGCATCGCAAACGCCAGTGACTCATTAATGATCCCGCGCGCCGCCTCCACGCGCTCGGTCATCAGATATACCTCCGCCAGTTCCAGCGACATACGCACCTGCCGCGACGACCCATCGCCGCGCCCGCGCCGCTCACCCTCCGCGAGCATCTGATACGTCGCTTCCGCAAGCGTCCAGTCCTGGTCATCACGCGCCCGCCGCGCAATCTCTCGCTGCACACGCACGGTCGTTTCCTGCCCTGCGGTTGCTCCAAAGTCAATCAAATGCGTCGCCATCGCCAGTGCATTGCGAGACTCCTCATGCTTGCCCATGCGCCGATACGTCGTCGCAAGGTGCGCCCATGTGCCGCCCAGCGCCAGCCCCGAGTGTTTCGCCTCGATGCGTCGTTGCAGCAGTTCATAGAACAACCCGGTCGCCATCTCCAGTTCACCAGTCTCGCGCACCATCACCGCGTAGTTGTTCAGCGCACTGAACGTCAACCCGTTCAGCCGTCCGCGCGTCTCTTCCAGCATGCAGTACGACTCAAACGCGAACACCCGCGCATCGTCCCACATGCCCATGTTTTCATACATGCGTCCCATCAGCCGCAGCCATACCGCCTGCTCGTCGTGATCGGCCGCCACTTCCCCGCGCAACTTCGCCGCTTCATCCAGGAACACCCGCGCCCTCGTGGTGTTCGCTCCGACGATCGCGAAGTCCGCCAGCACGTTCCACAACGCCATCTCCAGCGAGGGCTCGCCCTTGAACTCCCCGCGCCGCAGCTTCGCTTCCGTCGTCGCCAGAATCTCCGCCGGCACGATCACGCCCACACTGCGAGATTCGGTGACAAGTCCACGCAGCATCGAAATCAGCCCATCCGCGGCGTTGCGCGCCAGCTTCGCCTGCTCGTTCGCCGCCGCCTCACGCGTTAGTGCAATCGCTGCGTTACGTTCCGCCAGTCTCGTCGCTTCCTCCTGTGCCTCAGCCGCCTGCGCCAGTTGCTTGCTGCGCTGCTGCAATCGCGCCGCCAGCGTCGTACTCACAATCGCCAGTCCGCTCACGAGCGTCAGTGCAACCACCGCGATTGACACCGCCGACCGGTGCTGTCGCGCAAATGCACGAGTCTGATACAACAGCCGAGGCGGGTGCGCCAGAACCGCCTGCCCCGTCAGCTTGCGCCGCAGGTCCGCCGCCATCGCATCCATCGACTCATACCGCCCCGCCGGCGACTTCGCCATCGCCTTCAGCACAATCGCGTCAATCTCAGCATCGACCGCAAACCGTGCTCCGGTCACACGCGACGGTCGCGTCGGTTCGCGATGCGAAATCTCGCTCAGCAGCGTTGCCATGTCCTCTGCCGCAAACGGCAGAGATCCCGTCAACGCCTGATACAGCATCACACCCAGCGAAAAGATGTCGCTGCGCGTATCCACTTCCTGCCACCGCGCACTCGCCTGCTCGGGCGACGCATACGCGGGCGTGCCCACGAATCCCTCTGTCGCCGTCATGTTGCGGCTGACGCCCAGCATGCGAGACAGCCCGAAGTCCAGCACCTTCGCAGCATCACTGCCATCATCGCGCCGCACGATCATCACGTTGCTGGGCTTCAAGTCGCGATGCAGCACCCCGCGTCGGTGCGCATGTGCAATCGCATCCGCAATCTGCGCAAACATGCCCAGCACCGCATCGCGCGTCACACCTTTGCGACCCGCCCACAAGTCCACTTCCTGCCCCGCAACCCATTCCATCAGCAGCACTGGCTGCTCATCCACCGTGTCATGCCCGAGCAGCGTCACGATGCCCGGATGGTCGAGCGCCGCCGTCGCTTCCATTTCCCGCTGAAAGCGCAGCCGATCGCGCGTCTGTGCAAAGCACCCCAGGTTCAGCCGCTTCAGTGCAATCACGCGCCCCGTGCCCGGCTGGACAACCTTGTACACCGCCCCTTGCCCGCCCCGGCCCGCGGTTTCCAGCACCGCGTAAGGCCCCAGCATGCGTTGCGGCTTGCGCGCGTCGTTGCACGCATCGCGCAGCAGATCCATCCAGCGTTCATCCCCGAAGCCAAACGACGCCGCGACATCCCGTGATCGTTCATCACGCGGCGTGCCGTCGTTGTCGTGTTGGCCCCGTTGTTCACTCATGCATCACTCATGCAGTTCTTCTTCCTCAGCCACTTGCAGCGAGATCTGCGCCTCCAGTCGCTCACGCACGCGCTGCCGTGCCTTCTGCACCGAGGCTTCGGTGCTCCCCAGCTCCCGCGCCACGTCACTGGTTGATCGTCCCGCCAGGCACGCCTCGAACACGCGCATCGTCTGAGGTTCCACATGCGCTCGCACAACTTCCATCGCGCGCCGCATGTGGTGCGCAATCCACTCCTGCTCCCATTGCTTCGCCAGTTCATCTCCTGCCGCAGGAGGAGCCCAAGCAAGCACGTCTGCCATATCTATGTCTAGCACATGTCGCGTCGCCGCTGGACGCGACTTGTCCGACATTCGCGAAAGAATTCCGCGCGTGCACCGGTACACATAATCGCGGAATCTCCCCTTTTCGCGGTCGTACTTGAAGTTGGGCATAGCACGAAAGAGGTTGACAAGCACCGCTTGTGCGCAGTCCTCAGCATCCGCGTGCTGCAATCCCCGGCTCAGGCAGAAGCGATACACCAGATCGCGATAGCGCGACTCAAACTCAGCCCACGCCGCACCATCGCCGCCGCTCCGGACGCGCGAGAGAAGCGATGCGCGCGTGACAGCCGCGTGCACAGCCGCATGCACAGGCTGTCGGTCGGGCTTGCGCTGGTCGCCAGACATCCCATGAATGTAGCGGATACGCGTGAATTGCAAGAGCATGGTCGTGTTCTCGGTCGGTCTTTGTGAGGATTTGGGCGGATTTCACAGCATTCCGTTCGCGCCGTGTCCATCCACTCACTGATGTGGTCTACTCCCGGCGTCTTGCAGACTTTTCAAGGAGCCCGATATGTTCACGCGTTCACTCGTTGCTCTCGCCGGCCTTGCCATCGGTTCATGCGCCTTCGCACAAACCGCAACGACCTTTACGTATCAGGGTGAACTGCGTCAGGATGGCGCCCTGCAGACTGGCAGTTTCGACCTCAGCTTCCGTCTCTTCGATAGCGCTGCAGGCACGACGCAGCTCGGCCCCACGCTCTGCGTGGATGACATTGCCATCGTCGACGGCAAGTTCATCGTCGCGCTCGATTTTGGCTCGCAGTTCTCCCAGCCAGGTCGCCACCTCGAGATCGCCGTCCGTTCCGACACGGGCCATACCTGCTCCTCGCCGGCTGGCTTCAGCACGCTCGCGCCGCGCCAACCCATCACCGGTGCGCCCGCCGCAAGCTTCGCGTCAGCAGCCAGCAGCGCGGTGACCGCCACAACCGCTCTCACCGCGACCAACGCCGCTCAGCTCAACGGCCAGCCCTCGAGTTTCTACACCAGCGCGACCAACCTCGCCGCCGGCACACTGCCCGACGCACGTCTCTCCACCAACGTCCCGCGCAGCAACACCGCCAACGTCTTCACCGCCGCCAACACATTCGCGAGTGATGTCCAGCTCAATGCCCGCATCGGCAGCGCAACCGCCGGCGTGACGGTCATGTCGCAGAATCAAAACGTCTTCCGCATCACGCCCGCGGGCGTGATCGGTTCCACCTTCAGTCCCAACATCGCCGCGGGCAGTCCCACCAACACCATCGATCCCGCCTCCATCGGTGCCGCCATTCTCTCAGGCGGCAATGCCACCAACAGCAATCTCATCACCGGTCTCTCCAACCACGCCGTCATCGCCGGTGGCATCAACAACGCCGTGAACGCAGGCGTCGCAGGCTCCATCGCAGGCGGCAGCAGCAACACCGTCAGCGGCGCTCACAGCGCTATCGGCGGTGGCCAATCCAACATCGTCGGCAGCCAGCACAACACCATCGCAGGCGGCAATAACAACGCAACATCCAATCCCTTCAGCACAGTGGGGGGCGGCAGCAACAACCAGGCTCGTGGCACCGCCAGCGTCGTCTCGGGCGGACAGAACAACGAGTCCCTGGCTTCGTTCGCAGCCGTGCCGGGCGGCCAGCTCAATGTCGCAGGCGGTGAGTTCTCACTCGCGGCGGGCCGGCGTGCCAAGATCCGCACGCCCGCGCAAGTCGGAGCGGGCGATCTCAATGGTGATGAAGGCACCTTCGTCTTCGCCGACAGCACCGACGCAGACTTCATCTCTACCGGCCCCAACCAGTTCCTTGTCCGCGCAACCGGCGGCGTCGGCATCAACAACGCCACCCCACTCGCGCCGCTCCACGTCAGCGCTCCCGCTGGCGCAACGCTGGGCCGCCTCATCATCGCCCCGGGCATCGCCAACAGCAACAGCGAGCTCTTCCTGAGCGAGAACACCAGCACCAGCATCGGCGCCACCCTCCGTTACGAAGGCACGGTGAACCAGATTCAGTTCCTTGGGCGTACGTCGTCGATTGACTCGGCGCCACATATGACGATCGGTCGTGACTCGGGCAACGTCGGCATCGGCACCACCACGCCCGCCGCCAAGCTTGATGTCAACGGATCAGCGATCTTCTCCGACGTGAAATCTCGCGGCGATCTTGTTACAGGTGGCGAACTTCGCTTCGCCGACGGCACGATTCAACGCTCCGCAGGTACTGTCACGCAGCCCCCCGTCTTTGCCAACGGATCCCTCGGCGGGCATCGTGCTAGCTTCGATGGCGTGACAGACAATCTTGCGCAGATGCTCGGTGGCTTCTCTTTCACGCGCTCTGCAAGCGGTGTTGTCTCCTGGACGCAGTACCCCACGTTCCAACGTCGACGAACTGGCAGCACGAGCACGTGGCAGTCGTGGGCGGCAGGCACGGCCGTTCCGGCCACACTCGAGATCGAGAGTCTCAACGCCACCTTCGTCACAGTCGTCCAGCGCTGGACTATGAGCATCGTCAGCGTGCGTGAGTATCAGTTGATCATCGGCGATGACGGTGGCCCCCTCGAGCGCATCACATTCGAAGTCACCGCATTCAACCCGCCTGCTCCGCTCGTTGTAAATCCCACCGCGCCGCCTTCCACCGAAGACCTGTTTGGCGCGAACAACATAACCCTTGACGCGACATTCCCAAACATCGCCGGGACGGATCTCGATCTCTCTCGGATTCCCCGAACAATCAATTTCACTCGCAGCGGTGCGCAGTTGCTCACGCGGTTCACGTCCCGTCAGAACGCTGGCCAGGGTGGCTTCATGGCCAACTGGTGGGCCGCCAACGACATTCGTGCAGGCCAGATCAGAGGTCGCAATGCCTCGAGCGGCGCGCTCGTCACCATCACGTCGATCTCGCAGGCTCGCCTCGCAGCTTACAGCGTCCGCGTCGATGACTCTACCCGGCTCACTCTTTATGAGGAGTTCACCATCGAGGCCGTCACGCCGTGAGTTGAATCACATCGAGAGTTCGTGTCCATCGCACGTCGCAATCCGACTACTCAACTCCAGCTTTCCACTGTTTCAAGGAGCCTTGCATGTTCACCCGCTCACTCGTCTCCCTCATCAGCCTCGCCCTCGCCGCATCAGCGTTCGCTCAGTCAGCTACCACCTTCACCTATCAGGGCGAATTGCGCGACGGCGGCCTACCCGCCAACGGCTCCTACGACGTGCGATTCCGCCTGTTCGACGGACTGACGAGCCCCACGCAGCTGGGCTCACAGTTGTGCGTTGACAATGTCGCCGTCGTTGATGGTCGCTTCGCTGTCACGCTCGACTTCGGCTTCCAGTTCTCCTCGCCCGGTCGCGCTCTGGAGCTCGAAGTGCGCAACGGCGCAGCCGGCGACTGCAGCAACGCAGGCGGCTTCGTCATCCTCGCGCCACGGCAAACGATCACCAGCGTCCCCGCCGCGACGTTTTCGAGTACCTCTGTACTTGCCACCAACGCCACGTTGCTCAACAACCAGCCCGCGTCCTTCTACTCCAGCGCGACCAACATCGCCAGCGGCACGCTGGCCGATACCCGCCTGAGCACCAACGTGCCACGCCTCAACGCCGCATCCACCACATTCACAGGCACCGTGGCTGCATCGACGTTCAACGGCTCTCTCAACGGCAACGCGACCACCGCCACGACTGCAGCAACCGCCACCAACGCAACCCAGCTCAACGGCCAATCCGCGTTGTTCTACCAAAACGCCGCCAATCTCACAAGCGGCCTCCTCGCCGACGCGCGCCTCTCTACCAACGTCCCGCGCCTCGACGCCTCCAACATCTTCTCGGGCAGCAGCAACACCTTCCAAGGCACCCTCAACGCCCGTAGCCTCATCAACATCTCCAACCCCACCAACGCACTTGCCGCAGCGCAGTTGCTCTGGTCCGCTGACGTTCCCACGCTCCGCATCTCCGGTTCGGGCGTCGGTGCCGCCAACGGCCTGCAATTCAGCACGCCCGGCGCACCCACTGCCATGCGCATCCTCGACACAGGCGACATCGGTATCGGCACCACCGCCCCCGAAGCCCCGCTCCACGTCCGCGGCGGCGGCACTATGGGTGGCATCGTCGTCACGCCCGACGTGACGGACACCCAAAGCCAACTCGTCCTTTGCGAGAACACCAGCGCCAGCAACGGCATGTTGATGCGCTACAACGGCACGACGAACAACATCGAGTTCCGTGGCCGCGCCGCCGATGTTGAATCAACGCCCCACCTCACCATCGGTCGCGACAGCGGCATCGTCGAAGTGCCGGGCGAACTCCGCGCCACGGGTGGCATCACCATTCCTGCTGCCGAGCGCACGCTGTGGATCGGCGCGGCTGACTTCCAGATTCTCTTCAACGGCAATCACATCTGGGGCAACTTCGCCACATCTGTCGCGAACACGGACCTTCTTGGCGGCAGTTGTACCGCCATCGCCAACGTGAACCTGCCGCAAGGCGCCGTTGTCACCAGCATCGCGTTTCTAGTCGAAGACACAGCAGACATCAACGCAACCCTGAAGCTGCGTCGTTTTCCCTACGTCAATCCCAACACCGTGGTCACCATGGCCTCCGTGACCAGTTCAGGCACCGGCGGCGTTCAGACGCGAACCGACAGCACCGTCACTTCGCCAACCATCGACAATCTCGCGTATCTCTACGACATCGAACTCACCATTCCCCGCGAAGCCTCGGGCAATCTGTTCGCGTTCGGCGTCCGCGTCAATTACACGGTCACTACTCCGCTGCCCTGATGAGTTGCATAAAGGAGGATTACCTATGCGTTTTCTTTGTTGCTCTGCCGTCGCGCTGTTCGCTGGATGCTCGCTCGCGCAGCCGCTGACAACTGCATTCACCTATCAAGGCACCCTGCAGCTCGACGGGCAGCTCGCCGTTAACGCCGGTGTGGACGTGCAGTTCGCGCTCTACTCATCCGCGACCGGCAACACCCAGCTTGGCTCCACGCTCTGCCTGGACGAGTACACCACCGATGCACGCGGCGGCCTGACTGCCTCGCTGGACTTTGGCTCCCAGTTCGCCGGACAGCGCCGCTTCCTTGAGATCCGCGTGCGTCCGGCCCAGACGCTCGGAGACTGCGCCAACCCGGCAGGCTACGTGGCCCTCACGCCGCGGCAGGAGATCACCGCAGCTCCCTACGCGACCTTCGCGCCCACCGCCGGCGCAGCCGCCAGCGCGACCACAGCAACAACCGCTGCGACCGCGACCAACGCCACGCAGTTGAACGGCCAGCCCGCCTCGTTCTATACCAGCGCGACCAACATCGCCGCTGGCACCCTCGCCGATGCACGCCTCAGCACCAACGTCCCGCGTCTCAACGCCGCCTCCACGACGTTCACAGGCACCGTCACCGCCCCAACCTTCACCGGCGCGCTCAATGGCAACGCAGCCACCGCCACCAACGCAACCCAGCTCAACGGCCAGTCCGCGCTGTTCTACCAGAACGCCGCCAATCTGAACAGTGGACTTCTTGCCGACGCGCGCCTCTCGGTCAACATCCCGCGCCTCGACGCCTCCAACATCTTCTCTGCCGGCAGCAACACCTTTCAAGGCACCCTCAACGCCCGCAGCCTCGTCAACATCACCAATCCCACCAATGCCCTCGCCGCAGCGCAGGTGCTCTGGTCCAGCGACGTCCCCACACTGCGCGTCTCCGGTTCCGGCATAGGTTCGGCCAATGGCCTGCAGTTCAGCACGCCTGGCGCACCCACTGCCATGCGCATCCTCGACACAGGCGACATCGGTATCGGCACCACCGCCCCCGAAGCTCCGCTCCACGTGCGCGGCGGCGGCAGCATGGGCGGCATCATCATCACGCCCGACGTCACCGATACCCAAAGCCAGCTCGTTCTCTCTGAGAACACGACTGCCAGTAACGCCATGTTGATGCGCTACAACGGCACCACCAACAACATCGAGTTCCGTGGCCGCGCGGCGGATGTGGAGAGTGCAGCGCACATGACGATCAACCGCGACAGCGGGGCTCTGATCGTCACGCCGGCGACTGCAACGGGGGACGCTTCAGTGCAACTGCCTGACGACTCCGTCAGTGCGAGTGAAATGCTGGACGAGGCGGGTCTTTCGTCGCTGACCAACACCGCAGCGGTGACACTCGCTCTGCAGACGACCGTGACGGTGGACACCATCACGATCAACACGCCCCGCGCCGGGCGAGTGGTCGTCATGGCGACACTGACCTATCGCAATCCCGACTTCCGCGACCAGGAGGTTCGAACCATCATTGCGACCAGTGCGACTGCAGTCGCTTCGGCGGGTTATCCGTGCCAGCTTCGCGGGGACGACATCGGAACGTCAGAAGCGGGGGACTTCCCGGAGTTCGTGACCCTGCATAAGACGTTCTCGGTCGGCGCGGGTGCCAATACGCTCTATCTTCGAGCATTCACCACCAACAACGCACCGGTGGCGTTCGCGCCCCCCGTCGCAGACGACATCGTTCTCACCGCGATCTTCGTCCCCACGACGTACTGACCTCGTCGCGAGGTTTCGCGGGGATTTCCTGGGCGTTTACGTCCCTTTGGCCGGTCTGAGCGAAGTTCAGCGACGACTCACCTACGATGGATCGCAATGCCCGCCAAGCCTGATCCCAAGTTCATCCGCAATTTCAGCATCATCGCCCACATCGACCACGGCAAGAGCACGCTGGCCGACCGCCTGCTGCAAGCCACCAACGCCGTCAGTGCGCGCGAAGCCAAGGAGCAGATCCTCGATTCGATGGATATCGAGCGCGAACGCGGCATCACCATCAAGGCCAGCGCCGTGACCGTCTTCCACCGCCACAAGGCCGGCGCGAACAAGGACGAACTCGAGAACGACTACGAAACCGTCGACGACGCCGGCACGCACAAGACCAAAAAGGGCGAGAAGCCCGAGGCGCACGGCGATCTCTACATGATGAACTTCATCGACACGCCGGGCCACGTCGACTTCAACTACGAAGTCTCGCGAGCTCTCAAAGCGTGTGAAGGCGCCATCCTCGTCGTCGACAGCACGCAGGGCGTGCAGGCGCAAACGCTCGTCAACGCCTACCTCGCCGTCAACGAAAATCTCACGATCATCCCCGTCATCAACAAGATCGACCTCCCCGGCGCCAAGCCCGATGATGTCGCCATGGAAATCGAGCAGACCCTCGGCTTCAAGGCCGAAGAGTGCCTGCTCGTCTCCGCCAAGAGCGGCATCGGCATCCCCGATCTGCTCGCCGCCATCTGCGAGAAGTTCCCCGCGCCGCGCAAGCCCGTCACTGAAAAGCTCCGCGCACTCATCTTCGACGCGGTCTACGACGACTACCGCGGCGTGATCGTCTACGCCCGTGTCTTTGACGGCAAGCTCAAGGTGGGCGACAAGATCCGCATGATGGGCGTCGGCACCACCTTCCAAGTCACCGACATCGGCAAGATGACGCCCAAGCCCGTCCGCGTCGAAGGCGGCGAAGTCGGCCCGGGTGAAACGGCGTACATCGTCGCAGCTATCCGCTCGCTCAAAGACGTACGCATCGGCGACACCATCACGCTCGACATGCACCCCGCCGAAGAAGCGCTCGCGGGCTACCAGCCGCCGCGTCAGGTCGTCTTCTGCGACTTCTATCCCGCAACCAGCGAAGAAGGCGGCGGCAGCGACTTTGAAGAACTGCGCGACGCGGTCGAGAAGCTCTCGCTCAACGATTCGTCATTCACGTTCGCGCCCGTGCACAGCGAAGCACTGGGCTTCGGCTATCGCTGCGGCTTCCTCGGTCTGCTCCACATGGACATCATCCAGGAACGCCTCGAGCGCGAAGGCGATGTCGAGATCGTGCAGACCGCCCCGACCGTGTCATACCACGTGCTCGTTCGCGGTACCGACACGATGACTGGCGCAAACGGTCAGGCCCTCAAGCCGGTTGATCCCAGCAGCCCCTTCTGGCGCGAAGTGCCCGAAGGTCACCAACTGCTTGAAGTGCACAACCCCGGTGACCTGCCCAACCAAGGCAACATTGTCGAGATTCGCGAGCCCATCTGCAAGCTCGAAATCATGCTCCCCAAGGAGTACATCGGCGACATCATGAAGCTTTGCCTCGATCGTCGTGCGACGTATCAGGCGCAGAGTTTCGTCTCAGCCTCACGCGAAACGATTCAGTTCGAGATTCCCCTCGCCGAAATCATCTACGACTTCTTCGACAAGATGAAGGGCCTCACCAGCGGCTACGGCACGATGGATTACGAAGTCATCGCCTACCGCAACGACACGCTCGTCAAGCTCGACATCCTGATCAACGGCGATCCGGTCGAAGCCCTCGCGACCATCGTGCACCGCGACCGCGCCGAACAACGCGGCCGCCAGTTGTGCAGCAAGCTCAAAGACCAGATTCCCCGCCACCAGTTCGAGATCCCCGTCCAGGCTGCCATCGGCGGCAAGATCATCGCCCGCGAAACCATCAAGAGCTTCCGCAAGGACGTGCTTGCCAAGTGCTACGGCGGCGACATCAGCCGTAAGCGCAAACTGCTCGAAAAGCAGAAAGAAGGCAAGAAGCGCATGAAGAACGTGGGCAGCGTGACGATCCCGCAGGAAGCCTTCATGGCGGTGTTGGATCAGGGGGATTGAGTCGCAGCATCACAACATACAGCAACCCGGCAGCCACGCAGCCGATGCTGTACGTTGGCACATCCCACCAACTGAAATGCTCCCCCAGCACCAGCCGCATCAGCGGCACATGCTGATTGATCGCCGCCGGTATCGGCGTCAGTTGAAAGAACTCAACACCCCAGCAGATCGCTACGGCAACAAGAGCAATGCGCCACGCCGCCGCACGCGGTTGCATGAGCGCAACCAGCCAGAACATCATGGTGCCATACAGCGCAACGCCCAGATACTTGGCGAGCGGCCCGTCCAGCACGCCGCGAACAAGTAAGCCGACGATGATCGTCGCGACCGCCGCTGCAAGCAAGATGACGCGTTCTCGAACCATCATTCGTAACAGCGAACGTACGCACGAATCATCGTGCCATCGACGGACGGATCTGGAAGGAGGCTGTTCATGCAGAAATGGGAGTACACGACGCTGGGCATCACGGGTAGTCGAATGGTCACGCCCGGTGGCCAGATTGACCCCGAGGCACTGCGTGATGCATTGACGCGAGCGGGCGGGCAAGGGTGGGAGGTTTGCGGTGTCATCGACACAACTCGATCTGATGGCGTGATCAAGGATGCGATCGTACTGATGAAGCGGCCACTCGTCGGATGAAGAACAAACGGCAGGATTGATCTGACTGACGAAAAAAAACACCCGCGATCTCTCGCGGGTGTCTTCGTATCTGCAAACTGCTTGTCGTTCGATATCCAATCAGCGCTTGCTGAACTGGAAGCGACGACGTGCACCGGCCTGGCCGTACTTCTTACGTTCGACTTCACGCGCATCACGCGTCAGGAAGCCTTGGTCGCGGAAGTTCTGGTACAGGTTGGGGTCCCAGTCAACCAGGGCGCGGGCGATGGCCAGGCGCATGGCCTGGGCCTGGCCCATGCAGCCGCCGCCGTGCATGCGGGCGACGACCTGGAACTTGCCCATCAGGCCGGCGCTGGTCAGCGCGGCGACGCAGTCGGTGCGGTCGCGGGCTTCGGTGAAGTACGTCTCAACGTCCTTCTTCTTGCCCAGCTTGACCGACTCGAGAGAGATGGTCGCGTCCTTGCCGCTCGCGGGCTTGATGCGCACGCGGCACACGGCCGTCTTACGGCGACCCGTACCCCACCACCAGCCCTTCTTGTCAGCGGGCTTGGCAGTGCGAACCGGACCGGTGTTTTCAATCGGGGTGACGGGAGCGGGGATCGTGAGACCCAGACCGCCAGTCGAAGAGATGCTGCTCATGGTAATTCCTTTGTTCTTCAGTGCGGTGTGGTTCAGAGGATGGTCATCGTCACGGGCTTCTTGGCGGCGAACGTGTGTTCAGCGCCGGGGAAGACGTTGAGCTTCTGCAGCATCACGCGTGAGATGCGGTTCTTGGGCATCATGCGACGCACGGCATCGCTGATCAGCAGTTCCGGATCGCGCTGACGCAGTTCGCCGTACGTCTCTTCGCGCAGACCGCCCGGGTAGCGGGTGTAGTGCTGACGCTTGTTCAGCGTCGCCTTGTTCCCCGTCATCTCGACCTTGCTCGCGTTCGTGATGATCACGTACTCGCCCGTGTCCACGTGCGGCGTGTAATCAGGGCGGTGCTTGCCCATCAGAACCTGAGCGACTTCTGCAGCCAGGCGGCCCAAAGGCACGCCCGCGGCATCAACGTGAATCCACCGACGCGAGACCTTGCTCGGGTCCGTGGTCAGCGTGGTCTGCCGACGCGAGGAAACGGTGTTGACTTCAGCGGCCATGAAAAACTCCAAAGAAGGCACTAGGGACTGGGCACTTGGCATTGGTGACAATGCCGAGCACCCCGTGTGGTGCAGTTGCGAAACTCATCCGACAGAACATCAAACACTCGAAACATGCTGCGGAAAGCAGCCGTTCGCTTGTTTGAGGTTGCATCGTGCAAGCCTCAGAGGTACGCCGCCTACCGGGCGGGTCGGCCTGCCTTGCAACGGAACTTGCACGACAGGAAAGTTTCAAGCACAAGATTTGCCCGACAATCTGCCGGGGAGAAGATGATAGCCCGCCACCCGCCCGAGGCAACCGCCGCAATGCCCCGTCGTCATTGCCTTTGCGTGGCCCACCCCTTGAAATGAACCAAACATGCATCGAATTCCGGCGGAACGCCCCGCCAAGTACCGACTATCAGTGTGCATGTCGCAGGTTCCTCCCGGCTCGTCACCCAATTCGTTCACGCCCTGGCCCACCTCGGTCCAGACTCCGGACGCTCCGTCGCCGGTTTTCGGTTCTGGTTTGGGTGTACCGCCACCGGTCGTGCCGCCTTCGAGCAAGCGCGACACACCCGACCCCGGTTCGCCCAAGCGGTCGCTGATTTTCTCGATCGTGGCGTTTGCGCTGATTGGCATCGTCATGCTGCTGCAGCAGTTTGGCGAGAGCGCGACGACTGCCGCGATGACCGGTGAGAAGGAGAAGGTCGTCGCGCCCGATGTGAGCAACCAGACGCGCCTGGCAACGTCGATGATGGTGCGCATGCGCCAGTTCATGGACAGCCTCGCGCCCAACGAACAGGAGAGGCAGAAGGTCCGGACGAGCATGACGCAGTTCGTGGGTCAGATCGAAACCACGGTCGTCACGCCCGTTGACAACTTCCGTGCGGCCATCGCGGCAGCCGAGATCGATGGCCTGACCACGGCGGAGAAGAAGCTCGATGCGCTCGCCGCATCGACTGGCGGCACCGGCGAACCCTTCCCCGGCTTTGCTGCGGATCGTGCGACGCTTTCTCGCATTTACGCAGGTGAAGCCGAGCAACTCACGGCTGATGAACGCGCCGCGTTCATCGAGCGACACGGATACTTCGCCGAGCTCGCGCTGAGTTACGGCAAGCCGATCACCGATCCGCTACGCGAGCAAGTCGCGGGCAGCGGCGGACGCATCATCACGGTGCTGGTCATCTTCAGCCTCGTGTTTCTCTCGGCATTGCTGGGCGGCATCACGTGCTTCATCGTGGCGTGCATCAAACTCGGCAGCGGCGCGTGGCGTCCTGCATTCATGGCCCCGCAGCCGGGCGGCAGCGTGTTCATTGAACTTGTCGCGTTGCTGGCGGGCGGCTTTCTGCTGATGAAGCTCGCGGCGGGGTTGTACGCCACGGTCATCAAAGATCCGGAAACGCTCGTCACGGCGGTGCTGCTGACGCAGTGGTCGCTGGTCGCTGTGTGCTTCTATCCGCTGCTGCGCGGCGTCAGCTTCATCGAGTTTCGCCGCCGCATCGGCTGGACGAGCGGCAAGGGCGTCATGCGTGAGATCGGCGCAGGCATCTTCGGCTATCTCGCGTTCTTCCCCGTCTTTCTGCTTGGCGTGATCGTTGCATTTCTCATGCTCACGCTGTGGTCGTTCATCACCTCGGGATCCACCGACGCGCCTGCGCCGTCAAACCCCATCGCTGATCTCATCAGCGGCACAAGCGGCTTCACGCTGCTGCTGCTGTTCAGTCTCGCGACGATCTGGGCTCCGCTGGTGGAAGAGACAGTCTTCCGCGGCGCGTTGTTCCGCCACCTTCGCACGCGGCTGGGCATGATCAGCGCGGGCGTGATCTCCGCCATCTGCTTCGGCGTGATGCACGGCTATCCGTTCATTCTGCTGCTGCCCGTCACAATGCTTGGGTTCGGCTTCGCCATGATGCGCGAATGGCGCGGCTCGCTCATCGCTCCGATGGTGGCGCACTTCCTCCACAACGCGACGATCATGGCATTCGCCATTCTGTTCTTTGGCGCCGTGACATGATCCAGCCATTCACTGGCACGTGCCGCCTGAAAGCACGTTGAAGAAGTCGATGATGTCCTGATCGTCGGGAAAGACGTTGTCGCGATTGAAGTCGATGCTGTCGCAGCCGGGTTGCGACGCGATGGCTGTCGGGCACGGGCCGCCTGCGAGCACCGTGAGGAAGTCGACGATGTCCTGCTCTTCGGGATAGACGCCGTTGTTGTTGAATTCGATGTCGCTGCAGGCAGCGGTGAGCGATGCGCCACCCGACTCGAGTGCATCAAAGAGCAAATTGGCGACGAAACGTCCACCATCCGGGCTGAAGTGCAGGAGATCGGGGTCGAGATATCCGCGGTCGAGATAAGACTGATACTCGCCGCCGGCATCACGAAGATTGATGAAACCCAGCCCACGCTGCTGCGCGACGGTGTGCATGGAGTTGCCCAGCGCGAAGACCGCCGGCGCTCCCGAGTCGTAGGTGGAAACGAGCACGATCTCCGCATCCGGCGTCGTCGCGAGAAGACGATCAACCAGCGCGTTCATGCGCAAGACGTACTGAGCCGGATCTATGCGGCCGTCATTCTGGCCGAGCTTGATGATGTACATCTGCGGATTGATGTCGCGCAGAATATCGGTGAAGCTCTGATCGCGCTGCAGGAAGTTGTCGACGCCCCAGCCGCCATTGGCGGCGCGATGCACGCGCACGCCCGGACGATCGGAGCGCCAGTTGATGCCATAGAGAATGAAGGGACCTTGCTCGATGGGTCGCAGTCCTTCGCCTGGTTGTTCTTCCATCGGGGACGATTGCCCGGCGTATGTCCGCACGATGTAGCCGAAGCGTGATGAGAGCGTGGTGGGGATGTCGATGATGCCCAGGCCCGGTTGCGGGGCGTTAGTGCCGACGTAGAGCAGGGGCTGGCCCGGGCGCTCGATGGAGAATGTGCCGCCGCCTGGCTGCGTCTGGTAGTAGAGCCGCCCGGTTCCTGCGTACGAAGTGATGATGGAGAGCGTCTGGTTCCAGAAATTGGGCGCGATGCCAGCCCAGAGATTGTCGAGCGAGCGATAGGGAGGCACGTCGGTGTTGATGACGCCGTAGATCCAGCCGGGATCGAACGACGCGCCGGTCCAGAACGAAATGCCGAGAAATCCGTTGCCCCCATCGCCGTATGTGGCGCGAAGGCGATTCGAGAAGTAAGGCAGATACGCGCCTGGGCGAAAGGTGAGACTGTCGCCAATGCAGACGATGTCGGCGTCGCCTGCGAGCATCGCGGCTTTGGTGTCGGCGTACGCGGTATCAAGGTTGAGTGAGAGTGGAAGCGGCTGCGAGAACGCCGAACCGCCGCACGCGACTGCCAGGACTAATGGACTCACGAGTCTGGGCGACATGTGTTTGTGCAACACGGATGTTTGCGATATGGATCTCTGCGACATGGTGTTCCGGTACGAACAACATACCTGCGCGGTGGTGAAAAACCAATGAAGTGACGGTGAATTCGCGGAATTCGCGCGAGATAGCGACGTGAGGTCGTGGGCCCGCGATTCGCGGACTGTGCGATTTCACGAGGTCAGGACAAAGCTGCGTTCGGTCCAGAGTTTGTCGACCATGGCGGTGACCTTGCTGGTTCCCTCAGGCAGGCGTTGGCCGCAGGCGACGAGCAGGTCGACGAGGCCGTGGTAGTCGTCGACGCCGATGAACTCGCGCGCGATGGTGGGGGCGGTGGTGTTGGTGCCGGCCTGCACGTTGTCGAGGTCAGCCATGTTGTGGTAGTTGCCCAGCGGCAGGCAGACGCACGTGGCTTCGTAGCCGGCGTTGTAGAAGACGCTGGCTTCACACGCGCCGCCGGCCATGAGTTTGCGCTGCCACTTCCACGGCGGCAGATCCTTGAGCTTCTGTGCGGCGGTGACGGTGCTGGCTCCGCCTGAGATTTCTTCGGCGCGCTTGGCGATGGCGTCCGTGAGTGTGGGACTGAAGACGCTGACGCGGTCGCCCACACGCACGATGGGCCCGGCGTGGATGGGGCTTTCAGCGAAGCTGCGCGAGTTCTCGAGAGCGATGACGCGGGCGTTCATCGGCATGGTTTCCAGCTTGACGGCGGCGATGGCGCCGATGAAGCCGATCTCTTCGGCGCGGGTGAAGAGCAGGCGCGTGTCGTGCAGTTCTTCGCCTTGGGCGCGGAGCTCGCGCAGTACGTCGTACGCGCTGAGCGCGGCGGCGAGTGCGGCCAGATCGTCGCAGGCCAGGGTGTGCATCTTGTTGTCGATGACTTCAGCCTTGCCGACATTCCAGGTGACGACATCACCTAGTGCCAGCGTGTCGGAGGCGGTATCGAGCTCGCAGAGATAGTGCTTGAAGGGGCCGGGTGCTTCGGTGGTGCCTTGCAGTGTGCCGGTGTAGGTGTTGTTGTTCGCGTCGTAGGCGATGACCTTGGCTTGCTTGAAATAGTCGTCCATCACGCCGCCACGGAAGGAAAGTTGCAGCGTGGTGGGGGAGATGATGCGTTCGATCACGAACGCAGGGTGGTCCATGTGAGCGGTGAAGTAGACGGGACGGCCCGCACGGACTTTGGCGGTGGGTGAGGGCTTGAAGGCGACGTGCAAGTTGCCCGCGCTGTCGCGTGTGAGGTCGAGGTCGGGACGCTGCTCGCACCAATCGATGATGAAGTCGGCGACACGCTGCTCATGGCCGGCGGCGGTGGGGAGGCTGGTGATGTCGCGAAGCCACGCCAGATGCTGGGTGCGCTGAGAAGCGGAAATCGGCATGAAGCGAGGGTAGGGGAGGAGGCAGCAGGCACTAGGCATTAGGCACTGGGGACTAGGCACTAGGGTCAAGGCAGGAAAGGCAAGGCAAGACCGGGGCCGCTGTTGCGGCTTCGGTGCTTTGTGGGATTGGAGCCAGCTTTCAGTTTCCGCGTGCGTGGGATGATCGGCCGCACATCGCTCTGACGAGCGGTGTGGGTAAGCGGCTTGCGCACCGGAATTGGCGGGCTTGGGCTTGTCGAGCTTGCGCTCGACATCGTGGCTTCGTCCACGAAGAGTCAGTGAGTGGTTGGCTCCCTTACTCCAGAGTTGTGCACGCTGGGGCGTGCACAACTACCCCAAGACCGCTGGTGGATGGTTCGGTTGGGACCAAGTCCGTATTCGCTCGATCATCGGGCGTGCCTGCCGCTTTGTCGCCTTCGACTCTGCTAGCTGACTGCCGCCGCTTAAAGCGAACAGAGGAACTTGGTGACTCGTGACGGGCCACCAGTGCGCATTTTCGCAGAATGTCTGGTGTGATGCAAGCAGAATCGGGGCCGAGGGCATGGATTGAGCGCACAAGCGTGGTCCGCGCGTGCAGATTTCGA
>JBKDAN010000054.1:0-72160 GCA_046316615.1 Phycisphaerae bacterium | reverse complement strand
CTTGCCCAAGAGCCCCGTGCCCATCGTGCCCGATCTCATCGTGACGGACTTGCAAATGCCCATGATGTCAGGCCTTGAGATGGCCATCAAGCTGCGTGAGTACGCCCCCACCGCTCACGTGCCCGTCATCATGCTCACCGCTCGTGGGTACATCGCCTCGGAAGAGGAACTCGCCAAGACCAACATCAAGCAACTCATGCCCAAACCCTTCGGAGCCGCTCAACTGCTTGAGCGTGTTCAGGCCACTCTCGCCACCTTCGGGAACAGCGCTCGCGCCGCTGCGTGAAATGACAGACGGACTCTTCGCTCATGTGGAACGAAACCTCCAAGACCGGCAACCACACGCTCGACACGATGCTCGCGCGCTGTCGCAAGCTTGGCCTGCTCGCGTGTTCCCTCGGTCCTGACGGCGCGCTGCTCGATGTGAGCGGTCCCAACTCGCTCTGGGACGAAGTTCTCCGCGCTCCGTCCTTCGTCAAGTCACTCCAGCGCACCGCGCTGCTTGAGTCACCCAAGCGCCTGCGAGGCAGCCTCGCTCCCACGATCATCAGTCCGGGCGTCTCCGTCGTTCTCTGCCCCCACGCAGATGACACCGGCCTGCGCGGCTCCACCGCCGTCATTCTCATCGAGCCCGAGGCGGTTCGCAGCGATCTCATCCTGCGCGCCTGCTGCGAGGCCGGCCTTGACAACCACGATGCCATGCTGCTGGTGAACGCCACCGGCAACTTCGGTCAGGCAGCCTCCCACCTCATCGCCCAGACCATCAGCACCATGAGCCAGGATGTCGCCGCCTCACAAAGCGCCGCGACCGAGGTCGAGGGCTTTACAAAGCAGCTCACGGGCGCCTTCGAGACCATCGACGTGCTCTACAACCTGGGCCGCTCGATGAAAGCCGTGCTCAGCCCCGAGGAGTTCCTGCAGAACCTCTGCACACGCACCGCGATGAGCCTCAACTTCGCGTGGGTTGCCGTGCGCTTTGAACCCACGCCCAAGACTCCCACCGTCCTGCGCGACATGCTCGTCCACCACGGCATGCTTCCCACCGACACCGACACCTTCCGTGCCGTTGCCGGCCGCGCCATGGACGACATCGACACCACCTGCAAGATTCACACCGATCTCCCCGAACTCGCCTCCACACTCAACCCCCAGACCATCAGCCAGCCCCTGCTCTGCAAGGGCCACCAGATCGGCGTCATGCTCGCAGGAGGCAAAGGCGGCGAAGACTGGATGATCTCCAGCTATGACACGCAGCTCTTCGAAGCGTGCGCCGGCTTCCTTTCCACCTTCATCGACAACGTCGCCCTCTACGACGACCAGCACCAGCTCTTCATGGGCACGGTCCAGGCCATGACCGCCGCCATCGACGCCAAAGACCGCTACACCCGCGGTCATAGCGAACGCGTCGCACAGATCTCCATGCAGCTCGCCCATGCCGCCGGCCTCCCGCCGCAGCAGTGCGAGCGCATCCGCATCGCCGGTCTCGTCCACGACGTGGGCAAAATTGGCGTGCCGGAGAACGTGCTGCTCAAGGCTGGCAAACTCACCGAAGACGAGTTCGCCCACATCAAAAAGCATCCGCAGACTGGCTACGACATCCTCAAAGGTGTCGTGCTCCTCGAAGACGTGCTCCCGGGCGTGATGCACCACCACGAGCGCTACGACGGCAAGGGCTACCCGCACGGACTGATGGCCGACGAGATTCCGCTCATCGCCCGCATCATCGCCGTTGCCGACACCTTTGACGCCATGAGTTCCAATCGCGCGTATCGCAGCAAGATGCCGCGTGACGTCGTGCTCGCGGAGATCGCCCGCAGCGGCGGCACCCAGCTTGATCCTCGCATAAGCCAGCTCATGCTGTCGCTCGACTTGACCGAGTACGACGCCATGACCCAGCGTCACGCCGCACTCGATCAGCAGACTGCGGAAGAGCGAGCCACCGCCAAAGCCGCCTGAACGACACAAGTCTCAACGGCCCCTGCCGTCTTTCGCGCTCGCATCGCCGATTCACGGCGCCACGCGCATCACACCCTCATTGGCCACACGTATCGACGACACACGTGAGAATCCCGGAATCGGATCCGTGAGCGGAGCCCAACGCACCGACAGTGTTTGGTTCCCTCGCACATCCGTTGTGCCACCGACCCATAGCACGCCTTCAAATGCGCTGTGAGCGTGAATCACCACGTTGTTCGACACATATACGAGCCCGCGGATGCGCGCGGGGTACACGTCGTTCGTGTCGCTATCCGTCACGCCCAGATAGGGCGCGCCGGCGGGATTCAGATTGCGCGCCACATCACTCTCACGCAAATCCGCGTTTTCGAGCTGAAACTCAATACTTCCACGCACCAGCATCGCAGGCAGATCGCTGCTCGCTGGCGAGATGGACACATCAGGTCCGATCTCCGACTGTGGGGCGGCATTCAAGATGACCAGCGTACCCAAGACACGAGTATTGGTGATTCGCAGCTTTTTGTCGTTCGCATTGATGACGTAGATGCCGCGCGCGTTAAGCCCGGTGTCCGCAGGATTGCTCGCAGGCGAGAAGAGCACCCTGTCAAAGGTCCGAGCTTCTGACAACTCGATCACCGTTCCGATACTCTGGTAGTACGCGAACAGATCCTCCGCTGGTGCGGGCACTGGCTTCGCAGGCACGCTGCTCATGACAGTGGCTGCAATGCGAAACTCCTCGGGTGACACACCGACCTCGGCACTGTCCGCATAGTCAGCGTCAAGCTGAGGCCGCGTCGTGGCTTCAATCTGCGTCCCTGTCAGCGTCAGCGTGCCTGCGCCTTCCACCTCACTGGTGATCAAGGCATGCTGCAGAGCCGGCAGCGGCTCGAGCGTGAACGCCAGATCGAACCTTGTCTTCCGCCGCGCCGCACCGACTGTCGAATCGACAGTCACTCGCACTGGATCCGCGAGATTCACCGTGATCAGTTCGTCATCCACGGGGTCCGTGAGCGTAATCCAATGCGAAGCTTCGGGATCGTCAAGCATCGCCGCCGCGTGAATCTCCACCTTGCGAAACGGCCGCCACGCCAGACCTGAAGGGTCCTCTGCCATCAGCGACTGCGCGAATTGCACCGCCGAGGCATGCTCTCGATCAACCGTACTGATGGTCGTCATGTCCGTCTGCCGGGCCAGCCGCTGACGCTGCAGGACGGTTGCGAGGATGCCCGCTGTCGCGATCAGTGTCGCCGCGCCAAGCACGAAGACATACGCCGACCCGCGCCGTGATGCATGGTGGAACTTCCTCATGGTGTGGGCACCCCTCTCAATGTGTCCGCCGCCAACGTGCGAAGCGCGCTGACACGCAGAATCACGCGGTCACCTTTGAATACACCCACCGTGATGCGTTTGACGCCTGATTCAGCCGAGACTTCCTTCGTGGGGTCCGCTGAGTCCACCCACGTCACTGCAACACCGGCGCCCCAGTTGCCCGAACTCAGCGCGTTCATGTTGACATCGCTGATGGGAGTGATCGTGTGCCCGGCGTAATCGTCCACATCGTCCGCGATGCGCTCCCACAGTCCCAGCACGTCATCTGAACTGTCCGGGCCTAGTGGGTTGCCAGGCTCGACAGCGTCGCGATACCGCTTGCTCAGAATCTCCGTCATCACCAGATCCGCATACGTGCGAGCTAGCAGCGTGTCATTGATCGACATGCGCGTCTTCCGCGAGATGGATACAGCTCTTAGCCCCGCCACCGCCACCACCGAAACGATGACAAGCGAGATCGTCGCCTCAATCAGCGTGAAACCCCGGCGTGAAGCGTCGCGATTCTTCATCACGGCACCTCCGGCTCATTGCGCAGCGGCACCGTCGCTCGCACCACGGTGCCGTCCACTTTCGTCACCTTCATCATCAGCGCCGTCGCCACCGTCTTGGTCGTCGTCGTCGTTGCAGGCCGCCGCACCACGCCGTACACCTCAAACAGCATCGCGCCGCCGCTTGCCGTCTCCGTGCTGCTGGTCAACTGCTGATACACAAACTCACCCGCATGCGGCGCAAGCGTGTCCACACCCAGTTCATACTCCGCAGTCAGATTCGTCGTGCCCGCCCACAGAAACGGCCGCTCCGACGCCGCATGCCAGTATGTGTTCGATGCCATCGATTGATTCGCCCACGCGCCCGCCGCAGGCAGTCCGGTGATCGTCGTGCTGACCGTGAAGCGAACCCTCGAGATGTCCGGCATCCCTCCCGCTGTCGCGTCCGCGATCGATAGCTCAACCGCGCACGTCTTGCCCGATACCGGCTTGACGAAATACCTCGCCCGCGTGATGCGATAGTGCGTCGCATCATGAGGCAACTGCGGTGCCAGTCGCATCGCCAGCGTCCCCGTGAACGAACACGTCCGCGTCCCGCTCGCCGGACCAGACCACCCGTCAAGCAACACTTCAGCCGTCTCATACGTGCCGCTCACCTGGCTCACCGTCCGCGTCGATCGCGCAAACTCAAACGCGAACTCCTGCACGTCGCGCACCAATGCAACATCTGTGCCTGCAAGCTGCATGACAAGCGGGTTTCCCGCACTGCCCGCAAACGTGAACTCCACCTCGTCGTCGCTCGCATCGCCATCAACGTCAGACGCCATGATCGCCAGCTTGTTCGTGGCGTTGGCCGTCACCTGCTTGCCGTCCGCCACCAGCCACAGCGCCTCGCGCAGCGCCCGCTCATCCGCGTCCAGTTGCACATCCGCATCCGTCGCCGATGGCAGCGCCTTCGCTGTCGTCATCATGATCGACGTCATGACCGTCATGACCAGCGCCAGCACGCCCATGGTCACGACCATCTCCAGCAGCGAGAAGCCGCCGCGACGCGCACGCGCTGTCATCCGCTCATCGCAGTACATCGCTCAGCTCCGTCGCCAGTGCTACCGCTTCCGTCGGCAGCGTGGGCGTAGTCCTCGTTCCCGCAGGCATCGCATCGCGCACTCGCGGCGGCGCATCCACCGTGTCCGCAGACAGTCGCCCGTCGTCCATGCGCTCGGGCACGAATACCTCGGCCCGACTCGTCACCGGATCAAACATCACCCCGCGAGACGCTTCGCCCTGGGTCACATACACCACCAGCGGCTCACTCGCACGTCCAAGTGAGTCAAACGTCAGCCCTCGCTCAGTCACCACCACGGGCTTCACGCCGACGCCGTACGGATCAAGCGTCAGATCCACAGGCTCCGTCACGCTGTTGCCGTCGCTGTCCGTCGTCACCAGTACATACCCGGCCGTCGCCAGGTACATCCGCTGCTCGCGTCCCTGCGCCCGGGCCCGGTCCCGCAGTCGCTCGATATCCGCCGCAATCCGTCGCGCCGCGCCGTCCACCTTCGTCCGCTGCACGCTGTTCACATATCGCGGCACCGCGATCGCCGCCGTCACGCCGACGATCACAAGCACGATCACCAGCTCGATCATGCTGAATGCGCGATGCCGACTCATGCCAGCCTCCTACGACAAACGCCGACGCGTAACCGCATCGGCGTTGAAAACACTCAGTTCACATCAATCACCAGTCGGAGAAGTCGTCGCCATTCAGAGCCTGCTCCGCGGTGTTTGCGTAGATCTTGCCGGTCGTCGCGTTGTAGATCCAACCAACGCCAGTACCGGGCCCGGCGGCAACACCATTTAGCTTGCTGCCCGCACCAGGCACAGGCATGATCGGCACTTCACGCAGATACGGGCCATAAATGAAGTCGCCCGTGCGCGACGTCTCGACCGCCGTCACTTCAAGATCGGTGTAACCCGTCATCTCGGCCGCAAACGCTGCAGCATTCGGGTACTTCCCCTCGTGCTCTGTGTGGAACAAGTCAATCGCGTTGCGCAGCACCGCGAGATTGGCCTTGAGGCTGCTCTCAGCAGCGCCCTGCGCGCCACGACTCATGCGAGGAATCGCGATCGCCGCGATGATCCCGATGATGACGATCACGATCACCAGCTCAATCAAGCTGAAACCGCGACGAAGTTGCTGCGTGCCACGCACCATAGCTGTGCTCTCCAAGACCGCCCCACCGCCGTACTCGTCGTGACTGACGCAGCCACAACGATGCAGCACTTTCAATGTCGTCGCAATTTCCTCGTGCCATGAGCCTTGCGGCTCCAACTCACGGGGGTCGACCGCCGCGCCACACGTGCAACCGTCCCAGGCCGCACGACCAGCACCGCAGTTACCGGTCAATCACCAGTTCCACCCGGTGCTTGCCATCAATCAGCACAATCGCCGACCCCGCCCGCCGAGCCTGCCGATCCGGCCCGTGCACTTCCAGCAGCTTCACCTCGTGCTGGCACACCGCCGCCGCCTTGCCACCGATGACATGCGAGTCGTTCAGCTCAAACTTCTCACCCGAGATGAACGCCATGGGCTTGGGGTTCAAGATCACGCTCGACAGCTTGACATGCGCCCGAAAGTGCGCCGTCAGCTCCGCCGTATCCATCGATGTGTGCCCGATGCACACAATGCCGTTCGTTCGCGGAAACAGCGTCTTGCTCGCAGTCGCCGAGGCAGCCGGCGCCTCGACGCGCTCGGCAAACGCCGCGTTCACATCCGCATCATGCACCAGATCATCATCGTCAGCGAACGCAGCCAGCCGGTCCGCGACGGCGGTCGTCTCAGGCGCAACCTCCGTCGCCGCCTTCGACTCGCGCACCACTTCAGGCGTCGCGGCCTTCGCCGCCTCCGGCGCAGTCGCGCCGCCCAGCAGCACACGGTCGGCAACGACCGCAAGCACGCCAACGCCCAGAACACCCAGAAGGACTTTGTGTTGTTTCGTCAGTTCCACGCCACAACCGACGATTCACGCCCGCCGCTGTCAACCAATCCGCGCACAAATCGCTCATCGTGCGCCCGCGGATTCGTTACGACCGTTACCGCCCGCACTCTCCGCAGGCAACGTGTGCCACGCCAGTTCCAGCGCAACTCGCACCTTCCCCTGCTCGCCATCGACCCGCTGCAGGCTGATGCCCCGCGTCGCGATATCCCGAAACTGCTGATTGCTCTGCTCGAGGAAGGTCAGCGCCTGCGCAAACGTGCCGCTCGCCACCAGTTGAATCGGCACCACCGCAAACTCGCGTGCCGAACCCGCCGTCCGCTCGCCAGGCTTCACTTCCGCCACTTCCAGCCCCGCCGCAACCGCGACATCCGTCACCTGCTGCACCACGCGGTTCACGCTGCTCGCTGGCTGCAACTGCACCGACTCACCAAGCTGCTTCTGGAGCGCATCCACCTGTTTGCGAGCGCTGTCGATCTTGTCATCCGTCGCCGCCAGTGCATCGCTCGCCGTCGTGAGCTTCGACGCATCCTGCTGCGCCTTCGCGTAGCGAGCCTGCATCGGCGCCAGCACCAGCACAAAGAACACCGCGCCCAGCGCAAGTGCGCCCGCGCCACCCACCGCGTGCACCGCGTGAGCAGGCATCGTCCGCTGTCCTCGCGTCGTTGTCGCTTCGTTCATCGCCGCTTCTCCTCTATCTGCTGTTGCCCGTCGCGCATCGTGCAGATCACGCGGAAGTACGTCCCGCGCGCATCCGGCGCACCGGCCTCACCGCGCCGCACCCGCTCAAACAAGCCCGATTCCTCCAGCGCGACCACAAACGCGTTCACGCTGCGCACATGGTCCGTCACGCCCGCCAGCGTCAGGTCGTAGCAGTCCTGCGTCACCGCGGGCGTCGTCTTGCCCTGCGCCTTGCGCTCAGGCGTCACCACTTCCAGCCGGTGCGTCAGCGTCATTTCATCAAACGTCATCGCCTCAGCGCGCCGGCTCACGATCATTCGCAGCAGCACGCTCCAGTTCGCGTGGTGCCCCACCGCCCGCGCAGCGTTCACCCGCTTGCGCAGGTCCGCCTGCTGCGTCTGCAGCGTCTTTAGCTGCGCTTCACTGCTCTCCAGTTGCGAGTTGATCGACGCAAGCTCGCTCTCCGCCGATGTCTGCACGCGCGACGACAGCAGCGCCGTCATCGACAGCCCGCCCAGCGTCAGCGCATAGATCACCAGCCCGCCGGCCCAGCGCCGCGTCAGCATCCGCCGCCGCGCCCGCTCGCGCCGCGCTGGCGACAACAGATTCACGCCGCTCAGCGACACGCCGTTCGTCATGGAGTTGCTCACGCCGCTCTCCTTTCCTGCCGCGCTCCGGCCTCCGCAAACGCCGCCAGCCCCAGCGATGTCATGAGCATCGCATCCCGCGCCAGCGGGCTGCGTTCATCCACCTGCGTCACCGTCGCGGGCGTCATCAGCGCCACATCCAGCGCCAGCGCACTTGACAGCCGCGCCCGCACGCCGCGCACGCACGCTCCTTCACCCGTGAGCCACACACCAGCCATCGGAATCGCCGGATACCGCTGCATCGCATACACAAACGACCGCTGCACCTCAGGCACCAGCGCGTCCGACAGCTCCGTCTGAAAGCGCCGAATCGTGCGATACAGCTCCGCAAGCTTGGCTTCGCGCATCTCTTCCTCGCTGCGCCGCATCGCCGCTTCCGCCACATCCGTGTCCACACCAATCGCCTGCCGCAGCCGCTCGATGCAGCCGCCCAGTTGCACTTCCTGCATGCGCCGCTCATACACCACGCTCGCCGGCGTGTCGCCCGTCACATGCACCAGCACCAGCGTCGTCGCGCTCCAGCCCACGTCCACCACGCCGTACAACCCGGGAATGCCGCCACTCGCCGCCGCGCCGCACCGCGCCAACGCACAAGCACGCGGCTCAATCGCCACCACATCCGCGCCCGTCACGTCAAATGCCGTCGCCGCCACATCACCCGCGTCCGTCGGCAGCGCCAGCGCCATCGCATGCGTCACGCCGCGCGTGCGGTCCGTCGCAGGCAGATCCCACGTCGCGAGGTCAAACCCGTCAGGCTCCCGCCGATGAATCCGCGCCACTTCAATCCGCGCCAGTTGCTCAATCGGAGCCTTCGACGTCCTCGGAGGCAGTTCCAGCACCGCAGGCAGCAACGCCGCGTCCGGCGCAACCAGCGCAATGCGCGATCCCGTGAATCCCGCATGCGCAATCGTCTGCCCCAGCAGCGTCGCCTCCTGTGCAGTCAGCGCACCCGTCGCCGTCCGCGGCAATCGCACGCTCGCGCCCATCGCCGCGCGTCCATGTCCGCGCGACACCAGTTGCGATGCGATCATCCACCGATCGCCCACATCAACGCCGATCACGCCCGCGCCACCCGCAATGTGCAGTCCTTTGCTCGTCACTTGCCGCCTCCCGCCGCCGTCAGATCAAACAGCGGCAACAACATGCTGATGGCCATCGAACCCACAATCAGTCCCAGCACAAGCAGAATCAGCGGTTCCAGCAGTCCTGTCACCGTCTTGATCGTCGCTTGCGTGTCTTCGTCCATGTACTCCGCAACGCTCGTCAGCACATCCGCCAGCCGCCCCGAGCGTTCACCGCTCTTCACAGCTTCCAGAATCGCCGGCGGCACCAGCGTCGCGTCATTCAGTCCCTGGCTGAGCGCTTCCCCGCGCAGCACCGCTTCCTCCGCGCGTCGCATCAACGCGATGTAGTATGTGTTGGGCACGCTGTACTTCGCCAGCGCCAGTGCCTCCAGCAGAGGCACCTTGCCCTCCAGCAGCGTCGCCAGCACCCGCATGATGCGCGCCGTCGCATACACCCGTGTAAACGTTCCCAGTTTCGGAATCCGCAGACTCAGCGTGTCAATCAGCCGCTTGCCCGCCTGTGATCGCAAGTAGAAGAACCCGCCCACCACCGTTCCAACAACGCCCGCCGTGATGTATGGCCAGTTCGCCCGCACAAAATGGCTGACACCCATCAGCACCTTCGTCATCGCAGGCAGTTCAGTATCCAGACTCTTGAACAGCCCCTCAAATCGCGGCAGCACAAAGCCCACCATCGCGATCATCACGCCCAGCGCCACACACATGAGGAGCGCGGGATAAATCATCGCGTGCGTCACCGTCTTGCGAATCTTGGACTGCTGCCGCAGCAGCGTCCCCAGTCGATCCAGCATCACATCCAGCTTGCCGCCGCTCTCGCCCGCAGCCACCATGCTTCGGCACACCGCATCGAAGTACTCTGGGTGTCCTGCCATCGCTTCAGCCAGCGTCTTGCCTTCTTCCAGCTTCTCGCGCAGGTTCGCCAGCGTGCTGCGCCACTCACCCTTGGGCGACTGGTTCTCCAGCGATTGCAGCGCTTCCACCAGCGGCGTGCCCGTTGCCACCAGCAGCGACAACTGCCGGCACATGAACACCACACTATCCAGCCGCTTGCCGCCGCCAAAGCGCACGCGCTTCTTGCTGTTCAGCACCGGCGCATCAAGATCACCCGCACTCGCCGCCGCCAGTTCCGTCGCGATGATCCCCTGCTTGCGCAGCAGTTCCGCCGCCTCGCGTGAGTCGCCCGTGTCCACGACACCGCGCACAGCCTTACCGCTGCGGTCATATCCCTTGTACGCGATCTTCATGCGGCCTCCCGCGTGTCAGTCGCGTGCGTGTTGGTCGCATTCAGTTGCTGCTCATCATCATCATTCTGCGTCACGCGCAGAATCTCTTCCAAACTCGTCCGCCCTTCCAGAGCGACGAGCACGCCCTCTTCGCGCAGCGTCAGCAGCCCTTCCTTTTTCATCGCGCCTCGCAGCTCGTGCGTGGGCCGCGCATGGTGAATCATCCGCCGCAGTTCAGGCGTCACTTCAAACACTTCATAAATGCCTGTGCGCCCCTGGAAGCCACTGTCATGGCACCGCTGGCACCCCGCACCCTTGCGGAACGCCCGCCCCGCTTCATGCGATATACCCGCATCCGCCAGCACCTGCTCGCTCGGGTAGTACTTCGTCGCGCACGCCTGACACACCGTCCGCGCCAGTCGCTGCGCCACCGCGCCGTTCAACGCGCCGCTCAGCAGGTACGGTTCAATGCCCATGTCCACCAATCGCGCCACGCTGCCCGGCGCGTCATTGGTGTGCAGCGTCGCCAAGACCAAGTGCCCCGTCAGGGCAGCCTGCGTCGCCACCCGCGCCGTGTCCTGGTCGCGAATCTCACCCACCATGATGATGTCCGGATCCTGCCGCAGAATGCTCCGCAGCGACCGCGCAAAGCTCAGCCCGATCGCGTCATTCACCTGAATCTGATTCACCATCTCCAGTTGATACTCAACCGGATCTTCAACCGTCAGAATGTTCACTTCAGGCCCGCGCAGCAAGTCCAGCGCGCTGTACAGCGTCGTCGTCTTGCCGCTGCCCGTCGGCCCAGTCACCAGCGCCATCCCGTGGCTCTGATCCAGGAACCGCTTGAACACATGCATCGGCTCATCGCGGAAGCCCAGATCCTCCAGTCGAACCTTCAGGTTCGCCTTATCGAGGATGCGCACCACGATCTTCTCGCCCAGCAGCGTGGGCATACTGCTCACGCGCAAGTCAATCTCGCGCCCTTCCGCCACAATGCGCACGCGACCTTCCTGCGGCAGGCGCTTCTCCGCAATATCCATCTTTCCGATGACTTTCACGCGCGACACAATGCTCGCATGCATTCCCGGCGGCGGCTTCATCAGGCTCCGCAGCGTGCCGTCCACACGATACCGAATCCGCGTTCCCTTCTTGTCCGGCTCAATGTGAATATCGCTCGCGCGATCCTTCACCGCCGTGATCAGCGCGATATTGACCAGATTGATGATCGGGTTCCCCGCGATCATCTTGTCCAGGTCAGTCGAAGGCCCCTCATCCACCGCCTCGCGCTCCACAACCTCCACGTCCTGCTCCGTCAGGCTCGTGAGGAACGCGTCAATATCAACATCACCACGCGCGTAGCGATTCACGTACTCAACAACGTTCGCTTCCAGCGCCAGCACCGGACGAATGTTCAGCCCCGTCACCTGCTTCAACCGGTCAATCGTCGGCAGGCTCTGCGGCTCTGCCATTGCCACTGTCAGCGTGTTGCCGACCTTGAACATCGGAATCAGCTTCAGCCGCTCGCACTCTTCCGCGCCCACCAGCTTCATCACCGCCGGGTCAAGCAGCCCGTGCCGCAGCACAACGCCAGGCACACCCATCACCTTCGCCAGCGCGCGCACCAGCGCAGTCGGACTGATGACGCCCTGCGCCACCAGCGCCTCACCCACCATCTTGCCGGTGCCCTTCTGCTCCGCCAGCGCCTTCTCCAGTTGATCGCGCGTGACGTGCCCTTCCTGCACCAACACATCACCCACGCGCAGCCGCTTGGGTGCCGCCGGCGCAGGCGGCTGCGCAGGCACACCAGGCGTGATCGGCGCCGTCAGTGGCGATTCCGTCACGGGCGTGGGCGTGATCCCGCTGATGGGCAGCGCCTCATTCTTCGGATTCTGGCCGAAAGGAAACTTCACAGGAAACTCCTCACCGCCGTATTCACATCCGTGTAGTGCTCAAACTTCTCCGCAAGGCCCGTCACATCCAGCACCTCGCGCAGCGTCTCCGTCGTGCCGCACATGCGCAGCACACGCCCGCTGCTGCTCAGTTGGTCGCTCGCGTCCGACAGCACCTCCAGCCCTTGGCTGTCTACAAACGCCACGGCCGATGCATCCACGATCAGCCGCCCAAGGCTCCGCTGCATCACATCACCCAGTCGCTGCCGAAAAATGACAGCATCCCCGCCGGTCAATGGACCTTCGGGCTTGATCACCGTCACCGCGCCATGGCGTTGCTCGTGAATGTTCATGCGGGTCTTCCTCTGTCAGTCCTCACGCCGCCAGCTTTGTCGTCGCCGCCGATGCGGGCAGCGACAGCGTGAACGTGCTGCCCTTGTCAATCTGGCTTTTCACCGTGATATCCCCGCCATGCAGCCGCACCACCTGTCGCGCCAGCGACAGACCGATGCCGCTTCCCGTAATGCTCGCGATCCGCTTGTCCTTGCTGCGATAGAACTTCTCAAACACCAGTTCCAGTTCATCCGGCTTGATGCCAATGCCGTTGTCGCTCACCTCAAACTGCATCGCGCCGTTCTCTTCGCTCGCCCGCACCATCACATTGCCGCCCTCAGGCGTGTACTTGATGGCGTTGCCCACCAGGTTGTGCAGAGCCATCTCAATCTTGTCACGATCGCCCCGCAGCAGGGGCCACTTGGGCGGAGCTTCAAACGTCAGCGTGATGTCCTTCTCCGCCGCCTGCGCCTTGAAGTCTTCCTGCAGGTGCGCCCACATCTCCGGCGCATTCACGTCATCGCTCCGCAGCTTGAACGTGCCCGCTTCAATCTCGCTCACGCTCAGCATGTCGCTCACGATGCGCTCCAGCCGCCGCGATTCGCTGTTCAGCACGTTCATGCACCGCGCCTTCACCAGCGGGTCCTTGTCACCTTCATCCACAAGCTGTTCCAGGTACAGCCGCATCGTCGTGAGCGGCGTGCGCAGCTCATGCGTCGCCGACGCCACAAACGCGTTGCGGCTTTCATCCGCCACACGCTGCTGCGTCACATCTTCAATCACGATCATCGCCGCCGAACCATCTTCCTTGCGCATGGGCCGCACCGTAAAGCGCAGCACCGTCTTTTCCGCCTCCGCCGATACCTGGTCGCACACTTCCATGCTCGCCCGCTGACGAGCCTTGCCCGTCGCCACGTTCTTCGAAAGCTGCGCCACGTCCTCAAATCGCATCAGCGATCCGATCTCCTTGCCCGTCATCTCACCCTTGTTGCGCTTCAGGAACACAGCCGCCGCGCCGTTCACCACGCGCACCTTGCCTTCATCATCCAGCACGATCATGCCCAGCCACAGCGCATCAAACGCGGCCGCATAATCGCCGCCGCCCGCCGCCGTCACGCCCGCCGTCAGTCGTGCCGCCGCGTCTTCCAGCGATGTCTGCTGCTTCTGCTGCTCACGATCATCCAGCAAGCGGTTCCACGCCAGAGCCTCAGGCCCCAGGTCCTCCGCCAGCCGCAGCCCGCTCGCAGGCAGTTGGCCATCTTCAAATTCGCTCGCAAATCGCAGCGTCTCCTGAATCGCGCCCAGCGCACGCATCCGCATGCGCATCTTGCGATACATCACAAGACCCATCGACAGCACCACCGCGCCCGTCACACCAATCCCGATCTGCGTGCGCACGTGCTTGAAGGGCTCATACGTAAACGCCTTGCTCACTTCCAGAATTGCATTGCCACGCCCCGCCACCGCCACCGGCGCACGCGCCGTGAACGTGTCATCGCCATACGTCGTCGTCACGCCCGTGTGGTCGTTGCCCGTCCACTTCTCAGGCAGCTTCGCATCCAGATCGCGCTTGCCGCGCGTATCCGCGATCACCGTGCCATCCGGCAGCGTCACACTCGCGCTCGCCAGCCCCTGCGCCCGCGCGAACTGCTCCAGCAGCGCCTGCGTCGTGCTCAAATCATCCTGCGCCATCGCCAGCGCAAGCCCGGGCGTCGCGCTCCCAGTCGCCTGCGCAAGCGTGTCCTGCTGCGCTTCAGTCAGCGTCGTCCGGTGCGTGTAGTACGTCCACGCGCCCGCGCCAACCACCGTCGCCGCCACCATCCCCGTGATGAACATCCCGGCAATCGCGACGACGCTCTCGCCTCGCGCAAATGCCCAGCCCGTCAGCCACGACGTGGCTCCCAGCGGCGCAGGTTGTGTCCGACTTGTATTGCTGCTCTTGCTCACAATGCACCTCACGGTTCGCGCACAACTCGCGCTCAACCCACGTATCGGCCTCTTTGACTCACCAATAAAGGCAACCCCGCCGCTTCCCGTCTTTGCGCAATCTTGTTGCAGTCTTTATTGCACCCTGACGCTTGCTTCACATTGCACGGCTTTCATCTACCGCTTGCAAAACCGCCCGCATAAACCGCACAGTCGCTGCAAAGCGTTCACGCTCATCGAGTTGCTCGTCGTGATCGCAGTCATTGCGCTGCTGATCGGCCTGCTCCTGCCGAGCTTGGGAGCCGCCCGCGAGAACGGGCGCGTCGTGAAGTGTCTGGCCAACCTCCGCTCCCTCGCCCAAGCTTCACAGTCCTACGCCAACTTCAACAAGGGCTTCTTCTGCTCGGGCGCGTTCGATAACTCCCGCGAAGAAGGCAACGGCCGCATCGATCAGGTCGGCTGGGTCGCTGACATGGTGAACGGCGAGTACGCCGTGCCCGGCAAACTGCTCTGCCCCAGCAGTCCCAGTCAGTTCAGCCAAACGCTCGCGCAAGGTCGCCTCAGCGGCGGTGGCTCGTGGGCCGTCTTCACCAACGCCGACGTTGACGGCCTCATCGACGCAGGCTTCAACACCAATTACGCCCAAACCTGGCAGATGGCCCACACCGACGTCAAGAACCACTCGCTCTTTGGTTCCGCCAACGTCTACCGCCTCCGCACCAACAACGTCGGTCCGCTCAACGAGAAGAACCTCGCCATCGCCCCCACCAGTCAAGTCGCTCTCTTCGGCGACGGCTTCGTCGCGATGGGCCCCGACGAAACCGACGACACCGTCGTCTATCGCGGCACCCAGTACCGCGGAGCCAAGACACTCACTGACGGTCCCGTTGCCATGGTTCGTCCCCCCGGCCTGAACTCAGGAACAGGCCGCCAGAACTTCACCGATCTTGGCTCCGCGCACGGTCGCGGCGGCAAAGTCGTTGATGGCACCGTCGATCACGATCGCAACCTCGGCAACATCGCTTTCGTCGACGGACACGCCGCCACCTTCCGCGACGACACAGTCCGTGACGGTCGCTGGGGCGGCAGCGGCGAAGCGTGGAACGGCACCGCCGTGCTCCGCTACCACGAAGTCGAAGGCAAGGTCTACGGCGGCTGGCTCACTCGTCCAGGCCTCTGGTAACTGCATCGCGTTTCACTCTCGCGGGCACGATGCCCGCGCATTCGTCTGCCGCTGGAGCGATCAGAGGAGATCGCGTCAGCACCCGCCATCGCCGCGCGCACGCCCGGCATGGTCGCTGAGTCTTTGGTTGAGAGAAAGTCCTTTCCGTTTCTTTGTCAGTTCACTCGGAAGTTCAGGGAGATCACCATGTCCACCACGTCCAAGCTCGCATCCATCGTGGCCCTCGCCGGCCTTTCCACCGCCGCCTTCGCCCAGTTCACGCGCGACTCCGTCGTGATCAACGAGATCATGATCAACGTCCCCAGCCCCGACGCCGACAACACGCGCGAATGGGTCGAACTCAAGAGCGCAGCGCCCAGCCAGCAGCTCACCAACCTGTGGTTCGTCGTCATCGATGGCGACAATAACGCCGCAGGCAATAGCACTGCCATGGGCAAGATCGACATGGCCATCAACCTTTCCAGCTACACCACGGGCAGCAACGGTCTGCTCCTCCTGCGCGACAACGCCCTCGTCCTCGTCCCCAACCCCGCGACCGAAACCACCGTCGTGAGCTTCAGCGACTGGACCGGCTGCACAGGCGCCAACAGCGACACCGTCGGCGCCATCGATATCGAAAACGGCAGCGCGACCTATCTGATCGTTGAAGGTTTCACCGGCACCATCTGTCAGGACCTTGACACCAACAACGATGGCACGCTCGACGCCCAGCCCTGGTCCGGCATTGTCACCGCCGTCAGCTTCATCAACGGTGATGACTTCGTCGCGAACATCGCCGCCGCCAGCTACGCCATCCAACTCGACGGCATCGACCTCACCGACCGCGACGGCATCGATCCTGCGTGGACGCCCGACGCCTTCTCGCGCCTCTGCAATGGCTACTTCGCCTACGACGGCTTTGGCCTCAGCCCCGGCCCCTGGATCAACGACCCCACCGAGTTCCTCACCGTTCCCGCTGGCATCACCATCCCCAGCAACTTCACCATGACCCCGGGTGTCGCGAACATCGAAGAATGCCCCGCCGCTGGCTGCGATGACATCGACTTCAACAACGATGAAGTCTTCCCTGATGACCAGGATGTCGTCGACTTCTTCAACGTTCTCGCCGGCGGCGACTGCCCCGCTTGCAACGACATCGACTTCAACAACGATGAAGTCTTCCCCGACGACCAGGACGTGGTTGACTTCTTCAACGTCCTCGCCGGCGGCGAATGCTGATTGATTCTGATAGCCCGCCCCTCCAGGGCGGGAGTCGAGCAACGCTCCAAACATGAAATGGCAAAGCGCCCGAGCAACACGCTCGGGCGTTTTCATTCTCTGACTCACTCAGCTTGTGACGAACCCGTGACGGACCCAAACCGCTTCTCGGCAGTATCACATGACATGCACACGCGCGTGCGTGCGTCATGTCGGGTTGCTAACTGCAAGGAGCCGTCCATGTTCACTCGTCCGCTCACTCTCGCTCTCGCTTCTGTCACTGCTTTGTCACTCAGCGTGTGCAACGCCCTTGCCTGCCCGCCCGTTGTCGATCCGCAGGGCCAGTCCGTCACCCAGCCTCAGCCCGTCGTGCGCATCGCCCTGCTGCTCGACACCAGCAACAGCATGGACGGCCTGATCGGCCAAGCCAAAGCCCAGTTGTGGAACATTGTCAATCGCTTCAACCAGAGCTGCAAGTTCGGCCAGAAGCCGCGTCTTCAGATCGCCCTCTACCAATACGGCAACGACACGCTCAACCCCGAAGGCAAGTGGATCCAGCAAGTCTCCGGGTTCACTTCCGACCTCGACGTGCTCAGCGAAAAGCTCTTTGGCCTGCAAACCAATGGCGGCACCGAACTCTGCGGCCCCGCCATCGGCGCGGCTCTTCGCGATCTCGCCTGGGCCAAGCAACCCGGCGACGCAAGTTTCATCTTCATCGCAGGCAATGAACCGTTCGATCAAGCGACATACAGCGAAGAGATCGCCGACGCGGTGCGTCAAGGCGTGCGCATCAACACCATCTTCTGCGGCACATACCAGGAAGGCGTGCACGGCAAGTGGCTCGATGGCGCCACGCTCGGTCGCGGCAAGTATCACGTGATTGATCAGGCCGCTGAAATCCGCCACATCCCCACGCCCTACGACAACGAAATCTCGCAGTTGGGCGTCGACGTCAACGCCACCTATCTCGCCCTCGGCGCCAAGGCCGAAGAGTCCCGCAAGCGCCAGTCCCGCATGGACGAGGCCGCTGCTGACGCCGCGCCTGCTGCCGCGCTGGAACGCGCCGTCACCAAAAACTCCGCCAACTACGTGACCGACTGGGATCTGGTGCAGGCCGTCGTCGACAAGAAGATCAAGCTCGAAGAGATCAAGAAGGATGAACTCCCCGCCGAACTGCGCAATCTCTCCGTCGCCGATCAACAGACGCGCATCACCGATCTCTACACCCGCCGCACCGCCATCAACACCCGCGTCGCCGAACTCACCAAGCAGCGCGAAGTCTTCCTGTCGCAAGCCCGCCAGCAGGAAGCCAAACCCACGACGCTGGGCGACGCCTTGGTGCAACTCATCACCGAACAAGCCACCGAAGAAGGCTTTGTGTTTGAATGATGAGGGCGAGAGCGAGCAAACACGCCATCAAACGACAAAAGCAAAAACGATGCTTGCACCAGCAAGCATCGTTTCTTTGCATCTTCCCCTCGTTGGCTTTACCGTTCACTCCTCCCGCGGATGCCGCAGCCGCTCCAGTGCGGGATGCCGCTGCGCCTTCTTCTCTCGCATCTTCTCCACCACCAGAGGCGGGCACATGCTGTTGAGCGCACTCAGATCATCGCCCATCGCGGCGATCTGACGAATGAGGCTGCTGCTGGTGTACGCGAAGCTCTGCCCCGCGACGACAAACGCCGTCTCAATGCCCGCGACTTCGCGATTGGTCACCGCTTGCTGCACTTCGTACTGCAAGTCACTCAGATTGCGCACGCCGCGCAGCAGAATCGCCGCGCCGATCTCTCGCGCAAAGTCGACGGTCAGACCTTCAAAGCTCTCGACGCGTACCGGCGCGCCGTCGGTGTGCTTCGCGACCATCTCCGCGATCAGTTGCCGCGTCATCTCCACGCGCTCATCCGCCGAGAAGAGCGGATCTTTCCCCGGGTTGCGGCCCACCGCCACCACCAGTTCATCAAACAACTTCCGCCCACGTGCAATCACATCGAGGTGCCCGAACGTGATGGGATCGAACGAACCGGGATAAACGGCGATGTGTCGCCCAGGGTGTGGCATCCACCCATCGTACAAGAAAAAAGCCCCGGGGCCACGTTGGCCCACAGGGCTGAGAGGGGCAACTTTTTGATCAACGGATCGGGTACAAAGACCAGTGGCACAACGGCGGCTCGCACTGGCGACGAAGGCACGCATACAGCTCGCGTTCACCTATCCGGATAGATGCAATCTACAGGATCGTGATACCGGACGCAAGCCCTAATTCAGAAAGACCTGCATTTATCCCGAGTCCCAATGACGTACAAACTTCAAACGCGAAGAAACGACGCAATTTGCCCGGGAAATCACTTGTTCTTGACAAAAGTGGTCAACGCCAAAAAGGGCAACGCCCCGGGGGGGCGGGGCGTTGCGGGGGCCGAGTAGGGGTGACTCGGCCCGAGGGGGGGCAGGTGGAAGTTCTTCGAAGAACATTAGTCTATCGGATGCGGTGAGTCAAATCTTGACAACGGCCGGAAAGTCGACGGGGGTGACATTCACGTGATTAAAGTAGTTCGTATAGGTGGCAAGCGCGTAATTCGCAACCACTTCCGCGATGGCCCCCTCGCTGTAACCGGCTGACTTGAAAGCGGCAACGTCGGCATCGCTCACAAAGCCGCGTTTCTCGTGCACGGCGAGGGCGAACTTCGCAAGAGCATTGAGCTTCGCATCCTGCAGCGCGCCGCGGCGGGCTTCGACCGTCTGCTCATCGCTCAGGCCGGCGCCCTTGCCGATGGCGGTGTGGGCGCTGACGCAGTATTCGCAGTTGTTGGCCTGCCCCACTGCCAGTTGAATGACTTCGCGCTCTTTGGCGCTGAGCGTGCCCGAGCCGACTGCGCCCGAAAGACTGAGATACGCCTGCAACGCGGCGGGGCTTTGGGCCATGCTGCGGAAGATGTTGAAGTGCTTGCCTGCGAGTGGGCCGTCGAGCAGTTCTTTGCTCTTGCCGGTGACAGTTGCGGGATCGACGGGAGTGATACGAGGCATGATGGACTCCTTGGTGTGGACACGCGGCACGGCGTGCTGTTTCCTCGATGCTTTGATGGCCCGCGTGAAGAGTTGGTTACAAACCCTGAAAGATCACGCAGGTGGGCGAAATGTCGTTACGCTACGACGACGCGAGGATATCGCACGATGGCACACAAAGCACATTTCAAGTCGCGTCCGAAACGATCCGCACGCCGCACAGGTGCGGTGCGCAGCGCTGACGAACGCGCGACGCGTGTGGCGTTGTTCACTGACACCCTGGGCGACGTGAACGGCGTGTCGCGGTTCATTCGCAACGCGGCGGATCTGGCCATCACGACGCAGCGTGATTTCACGGTGGTGACGAGCACCAACTTTACGATTCCGCGGCAGTCCAACATCATCAACTGCGCGCCGATCGTCGCGACGAAGATGCCCAAGTACGAGAATCTCGAGCTGGTTATGCCGCCGTTTGTGAAGATGATGCGGCAGGCGCGCGAGCTGCGGCCTTCGGTGATTCATATCTCGACGCCAGGCTCGGTGGGACTTGCCGGACGCATTATCGCGTCGCGCATGCGCGTGCCGATGGTGGGCGTCTATCACACGGACTTTCCGGCGTATATCGACAAGCTGTTTGTCAATGAGAGCATGACCGAAGGATGCAGCGCGTTCATGCGGTGGTTCTACAAGCCGTTTGCGCGGATCTTCACGCGGAGTGATGACTACGCGAAGCGGCTGGTTGCGCTGGGCATCGATGAGCGCGTGCTGGTGACGCTCAAGCCGGGCATTCGGATTGATGAGTTTCATCCGCGATTTCGCGATGAGAACATCTACACGCGGCTGGGGTGCTTTGCTCAGGCGGTGCGCTTTGTGTACTGCGGGCGCGTGAGTGTGGAGAAGAATCTGCCGCTGCTGGCGCGGGTGTGGCCGCTGGTGCATCAGCAGTTGACGCAGGCGGGCGTGCGGGCGGAGCTGATCATCATCGGTGACGGGCCGTATCGCGCGACGATGCAGGAACAACTGACGCAGTGTGACGTGCGCTTTCTGGGATTTCGTTACGGCACGGAACTGTCAAGTCTGTACGCGTCGGCGGATGTATTTGTGTTTCCCAGCGCGACTGACACGCTGGGGCAAGTGGTGATGGAAAGCCAGGCAAGCGGCCTGCCCGTACTCGTGACAGATCAAGGTGGACCGAAAGAAGTGACTCGGCACGGCGTGACCGGATTGGTGCTACCTGCGAGTGACGATGGCGCGTGGGTGCGCGCGATGGTGGAGATGGGCACGCAGCGCGCGCGGCGCGAAAGCATGGGTGCGGCGGCGCACGCTGCGATGCAGAATTACAGCATTAGCAAGAGTTTTGAGCATTACTGGCGGGTGCATGAGGAGGTGGGGGCTGCAAGGCACTAGGCACTGGGCACTGGGCACTGGGGTCAAGGCAGGAGAGGCAAGGCAAGACCGTGGCCGCTGTTGCGGGCTCGGTGCTTTGTGGGATTGGAGCCAGCTTTCAGTTTCCGCGTGCGTGGGATGATCGGCCCGCTTTGCTCCGAAGAGCAGAGTGGGTAAGCGGCTGGCGCACCGGAATTGGCGGGCTTGGGCTTGTCTCGCTTACGCGAGACATCGTGGCGTGGTCCACGAGGGCTTTGGGAATACGGCCGCCCGGGACGGGCGGCCCACCTCCAAAGGTCGTCCAAGACCGCTGGTGGTTGGTTCGGTTGTTACCAAGTCCGTATTCGCTCGATCATCGGGCGCGTCTGCCGCTTTGTCGCCTTCGACTCCGCTAGCTGACTGCCGCCGCTTAAAGCGAACAGAGGAACTTGGTGACTCGTCACGGGCCACCAGATGCGCATTTTCGCAGAATGTCTGGTGTGATGCAAGAAGAATCGGGGCTGAGGGCATGGATTGAGCGCACAAGGGTGGTCGGCGCGTGCAGATTTCGAGAAGTGTGCGCGCGCAACGCGCCGTGTGTGGGAGTTCTCCGCATCGAAACAGCGCGCGTGGTGCTGTGGGCGGTTGGTGGGTTGCGGCATTCGGCATTCGTGGAGAGGCAGGAATGCAGCGAGGCCTGTGGAGAGAATCGCGTAGGCATCAAGGCATGTGGCGGGGATGGGGATGGGAGTTGGTTAGGCGTGAGGTTGGCTCACCGCTGCCGGGGCTAGAGTGTTTTTCTGGGCTGGTCCGGACGCTGGCACGTCTGGCGATGGAAGCGCGGCGCTCTGCGGCGGGGAAGCGAGTGAGATGATGCGGGGAATGAGAACCAAAGGCACACAGGCAGCCCGCAAAGCCGGGCAGCCTGTGGCACGACGCCAGAGTGATTTTCAGGTGGTGCCACCTGCCGTCCGTACACACATTCAATCTCCCAAGTCGGGTGGTGGAATTGCAGTGGACTGAGGTACCCGATGTGTAGAGAAGTTATTGCTGCTTTGGTACTGGTGGTCTTGACGATTGCGTTTTGTGGTTGCGGATCGAACCGATACGCTTCACATTGCATGTCTGATAGTATCACGATCCAGGCCGTCTCGATGAATGAAGCTAAGGCCGCGATCGATGGGAGTTCTTGCATGCTTCCTGTCGAGTGTGAGGACGAGACGCATTTTGCAAAGATACTTCTACGCGAAGACGGCGCGTCGCTATTGGTGATCGGAGTAGTTGCTCCATCTCGAGCGCAATGCGAGATGTTTCATTCGCAAGCGAGGTACCTTGAGTCACTTGTTTACCGTCGCGAGTTTCATGACGAATTGATTTTGAGAGTGAATGGAGCAAAGCGTCGTCTTCATGGCTTGACGTCCTCAACGAATGACCAGGAATCTACTTTCGAACGTGGTGGCGGAGTTGCGAAACTGCCGGACGGGAGAACTTGGCTTTACTTTGCTGTCAAGTGTGGCGTTGTTCTTAGAAAAAGTGACACATTTCATGTATTTGCTCGCGAGCTTGTCAACGACAACTGCTTCATTTGCGATTGAGATATCGCTGGCGCAAGTTCACGAATTGACTCAATCAGTTGCTCGTGGCAGATCTGCATTCAAACGCTGAGGAGGGGATGTATTACGGCTTGGCACGTGGCACAACTTGGCCAACAACCCGACCTCGCCTGCGTGCCACGGGCTTCCGACTCTGCGGATGCCCGTGCGTCTTGGTGCACCACATTCTCGCAATCATGCCAGTAAGCGGCTTGGTACTGCGGCGAACGTTGAACGCTGCCTCCGCGGGAGGGAATGGGTGGGGGCGTGGGTTGGATTCGCTCGCCCCTGCCGGGGCTAAAGTGTTCTTCTGGGCTGGTCCGGACGCTGGCGCGTCTGGCGATGGAAGCGCGGCGCTCTGCGGCGGGGAAGCTAGTGAGATGATGCGGGTAGCGAGAACCAAAGACACACAGGCTGCCCGCAAAGCCGGGCAGCCTGTGGCACTTCGCCAGATTGATTTTCAGGTGATGCCACCCGCCAGTAACGTTCCTCGAGAGTTACGGAATGACATCTGCAGTGAGTGATATTGACTGCAAAGACGGAACTGCAACCATTTCGTATCGCGTGACTAATAGCTCGACGCTGCAGTCGGCGACTCGACCTCCAGTCATCGGATACACGGAGTGGTATCAGAAGCACATCGGCAATCGTGTAAACAATCTTGTCAATTGCAACGGACCGCTGTCGCGCAAACGCAGTCTATTCAGTGGAAGTCGAGAATTTCGTTCGGAGGAAACCCATGCTGCAATTAAATCGACTTGCCGTCGGATGTATGGTCGGACTATTCATGGCTGTCATGACTGGATGTCACAACGACCCGCCTCGTTCAGCCGATATGGTCGGGTATTGGACCACGACATCAATGAGCGATAGTGGAGCTTTCATGCAGCTAGACAGTGACGGCAGTTGCATCGCGTGCCTGCCGACTGCGTTGGCACCTCCGCCGTATCAAAGCGAGCCTTGCGTTAACGTTCCTATGGCCAATTGGAAGATCGATAGCGCTGGACGCCTATCCATATACAATGCGCGGCAAACCGACGGTGTATATGTGAGCTTTCAGCCTCTCGACATTCGTCGCGCAGGGAAAGGGTATACGTTAGAAACATGGATTCCGGACGACAGCATCGCCATTAAGTTTGTTAAGAGATGATCTAATTGCAGCATCTTGGCTTCTACGGTCAGCTTTTGAGGCAGGTGGCACGAGTTCGACGACAAACTACCTCGCCTTCGTGCCACGGGATTCCGGCTTTGCGGATGCCCGTGCCGTCTTGGTGCAAACCATTCTCTGCAACCCACCGGTTAACGGCTCGGGGTCGAGCTGACCACCCAACACCACCTCGCCACTCTCTCCACCCCGTACCGTCTGGCGGTCCAGACGCCCGGCTGTGAACCAGTTTCCGAGCATCAATCACCCTGCAAAAGGAACGGCTGAAGTATTTGAACACCGCTCGCGCTGCGCCAGAGGCATTTTCGGCGTGCGGCAACCTCGTCGCGACACCGTCACCCTGACCGTCCAACCCGGGTGTTCACCAGAGAATCCGCCGCCTCCCCCACCGCTTCGGCTAGAGAGTTTTTTCGCGGAGGTTGTGCACAGAGAGGACATCAAAGCACGAGCCGCATGCATCAGGCAAGGTGGCTCTCGATGAACCAGAGCAACTTGTCGTTCTCGCGCGAGATGCCGGTGAAGAGGTCGGCGGTGTCTTTGTCGGTGAGTTTGTCGGCGGCGTCGATGGCGGAGCGGGTGAGTTTGCCGAAGGCGGCGAGCGAGTCGGCGATGGCGGGCAGGTGGGCGGGGCCGTCTTTGGCGGTGTAGGTGGGGAGCGATGAGGTTTTGACGACGGCGGGCAGCAGGCCGGGGGCGTGGTGGCCCAGGGCGCGGATGCGTTCGGCGATTTCGTCGGCGGCGGACTCGGCGTGGTCAGCGACTTTGTCGAGCAGTTCGTGCACGGCGATGAAGTTGGGACCAGTCACATTCCAGTGCGCGTGCTTGGCGCGGGCGTGCAGATCGATGGCGTCGGCGAGACGATCCACGAGCAGGGCGGTGACTTTCTCGCGGGTTGCGGGGGCGATATCAATGCGGGAACGAGCGGCCATGAGAACCTCCGGTGTCGCAGAGTTAGATGTCGATGTCGCACAGCGGTGACGGCGCGGCTGGATCAGTAGTCGTCGACATCGGTGATCCAGATGCTCGGATCGCGTCCCATTTGTTCGCCCAGGTCAGCGAGATCATTCATCACGCGCTTGCTGAAGTCGCCTTCTTCCGCGGGCGTCCATTCGTCGGGGACGGCGGCGACGCGGACTTCGACCTCGACGTTGTACTTGAGGCGGAAGATCTCGGCCATGGCCATGAGGTGGCGAATGGAGGTGATGGTGCTGGAGCGAATGGACGTCTCAATGGAGCGCGTGACGATGGCGGGCCAGCGTGCGGAGACGACGCGGGGCAGCGTGCGGAGCTTGTTGTTGAAGATGACCCAGTAGCGGACCTTGGGCACCGGGTCATCGGGGTACATCGCCTTCCAGATGGCGGGGATTGACTCATTTTCTCGCAAGCGACCGCCGTAGATCAGGTTGGCGGTGACGCCACCATCGACGTACATGGTGCCGTCGATATCGCGATAGGGGAAGGCTCCGGGGATGCCGGCGGAAGCGAGGATGATGTCGTGGAGGCGCGACATGTCGCCTTCATCGACGGCTCTGCGTGCTTCGAGGACGAGGCTGAAGACGCGCGGGCTTGCACTGTCAAGGTCGGTGGTGTTGACGGCGAGGATGCGACCGCGTTCGCCTTCGCCTGCGATGCGCTGGGCGAGGGCGAGATCCATGTTCGCGCGCAGGTCGCGCTCGAGGCCGGGCACGACTTTGAAGGAGAGGTTGAAGGGGAGGAAGAAGAACATGCCGCGATCGACGACCCAGTCGCGGCGCGGGTTGCGATAGAGCTGCTCGATGGTGTTCATCGCGGCGTCGTCACCCAGGAAGGCGAAGGGCGCGATAAGCGCGCCGGTGCTGACGCCGGTGACGGCGTCAAACTCAGGCCACGCCAGTGGGTGCGCGGGATCGATTGTTCGCCACCCCTGCATGAGACCGACGCCAAATGAGCCCCAATCGCCGCCGCCGGAGATGGCGAGGAAGTCGATGACGGGTGGCTGCGCTCGCTGACCAGCGCGGTATTCGAGCAGCTCGCGATGGGTGCGCTCGAGGACGGCGGTGAAGCGCTGGCGGGTGACGGCGTGATAGCGCTCGCGTGAGGCCTCGCGACGGCCGATCAGTTCGTCGGTGTCGAGGGTTTTGCGTTCGACGCCGCGACAGGCGCCCAGCATGGTGGTGAGGACAGCGAGCGAGATCAGCGCGACCGCGGAGCGAAACGATCTCATGCAGGGTGTCCTTGCGTGCAGCGTGCGAAAGAGCTTCGCACGCTACCGGAGGTCAATACTCGGTGCCTTCGACGGTCATGCCGGTGAGGGTGGCTTCGAAAGCGCGTTTGCCGGTGGGGCCGCCGATGAGCCCGTAAACGTCGGTGACGAAGCGCTTGCGTTGGCGCTTCACGCCGTTGTTGACGATGAAGAGATCGGTGCCGGGCATGACGGCGTTGCGGAAGGTGCAGTTTTCGATGCGGAGGAACAGGCAGATGCGCGAGTCGCCCGTGTTGGCGAGGAAGGCGTAGGCGGCAAGCTGTGCGGCGGTCTCGACCATAAGAACGCCGGGGAAGGTGGGCTTGTCGGGGAAGTGGCCCGCGCACCAGAATTCATTGTCGCGGACGCGCTTGAGGCCGACGCATTGCATCCAGTCGGCGCTGTGCCAGACGATGCCGTCGAGGAGGCTCATGAGGCCGCGGTGCGGGATGAGCTTTTCGACGTCAGCCTTGCTGATGGCAATCTTGGAGAAGTCGATCGGACCGAGATCAAAGGGCATCACGCTGGAGGAAAGACCAGTTTGCCCAGTGGAGGTAGCCGCCGATGAAGATGAAGTCTGTTCCATGAGACAACCCAGGGAGAACACCCACGAACACGCCGCAGGCACCGTCGGCCAGCGCCGAAGGTTTGACGGCTTCGCCCCGAGCAGTGTACCAAAGGAATGCGGACGCGGCGGTCAGGCCGCGTCAACGGAGAGGATCACTCGGGCTTTTCTTCGCGTGCTTCGAGCACCTTTTCGCGAATGGCCTGGGCCTGGGCCTTGATGTCCTGCATGGACTTGCGGACGCGGGTGCCGGCGGTCTTGTTGCCACCCTTCCACTTCAGCCAGTCGTCTTTGGACTGGGCAACGAGTTGTTCCAATTGTGTGAATTCATCCATAGCGCAAGCCTCCCTTGTGCGCGCAGCCGGGACGAACAGCCGTAAGCTGCGCAGCGGGATGGTACACCCGAACCGGTCCCGCAAATGGCGAAAGGGTGCTGGTACGGGCTGAATGGCGTTGAATCTACAGGAAGAGGGGGAACACACCCCCAGTTTCTGTGGTTATTGCACCCGTCTGACGCCCAAGCGGGTCGGTTCTAGTGCACGACCATCGGCAGCAGCTTCTCCACGTGGATCAGGGCGGAGTGGAGGTACTTCTGGTTGCCGCCTTCGTTGCCGATGAGGGCGGGGGCGCAGGCGGCCATGAGGATGCGGCGGAGGTTGGCGAGTTCGTTGTAGTCGCCTGAGGTGGGCAGGCCGGCTTCGCGGCGGAGGCGGGCGAGGATGCTGAGGGGTTTGGCGTGGGCGATCCAGTCTTCGTGCCCCCAGTACTGACGCTCGAGGTAGAGGGCGTCTTCGATCCAGTTGCCCGGGTGGACGAGGGCGAGATCAATAAGGACGCAGGGGCCTTCGCCCGGTGCGGCGAGAGTGCACCCGGGGGCGACACGGCGCAGGGCGTTGGCGACGTGGAGATCGCCGTGACACCAGGTGTCGACGGTGCGGGCTTCCCAGCGGGCTTTGAGGCTGGGGAGGTGCTTGACGACATGGCGGATGGCGAGGTTCCACTTCTGGAACTCGGGGATGGCGTGCTCGTGGCTGAGGCGGCGGGCGCGTTCGAGCAGCATGAGCCAGTCGGGGCTCTTGTGCGTGCCTGTGACGGGCGATGCTGCGGCAGTGGACATGTGAAAGTGCAGCAGGCGGCGCATGAGCTCGGTCACGAGCTGTTCACTCATGTGGCGCGGAAGATGATCTCCCGCCAGGCGCTCGGTGACGATCCAGGCGAAGTCGTAGTCGCCCAGTTGTGTGCCGTGGGCGAGGACGCGCGGCGTGCAGCGATCGTGCGCGGCGGCGTAGGCGTTGTGATCATCGCACATGGTGCAAGGCGTGACACAGCCCAGGCGCGTGGTCCAGTCGTACTCGACGGGTCCGATGGGGAACTTCACGAGGACGGGAACGATGTTGCTGCCAATGCGATAGGTGGCGAAGCCGGTGCTCGCGCCGCCCCGCTGCCATGCGGCGTGGAACCACTCGACGGGGCCCAGGCGACCTTCGCAGACTTCATGCAACACGGGTTCGAGAGCGCCGGCGAGGCCGGAGAACGAAGCGCCATCGTGTGCGGCATCCGCGTGGGGCATTGCAAAAGCGTACACCGGATTTGAGAGGCCGTGCGGGTGAGCGGGCTGCGTGGCGTTTGATCCACCGCAGAGGCGCAGAGACACAGAGGGGAGACGGGATGCGGGGTGGGATGCGATGTGTATTGACGCAGCGATTTCATGCTTTGCACCACGTCAACGCTCTGTGTTTCTGCGTCTGGGTGTCTCTGCGTCTGGGTGGTGAACGAAGGTGCACGATCAGTCGTCGACGAGCACGCGCGGGGCTTGGCTTTGGAGGCTGAGGAGGTGAGCGTACATGCCTGCGCTACTGGCGAGTTGGTCGTGCGGGCCTTGCTCGACGATGCGGCCTTGTTCCAGCACGACGATGCTGTCGGCGTGGCGGATGGTGCTGAGGCGGTGGGCGATGACGAAGCTGGTGCGGTTCTTCATCAGCGTTGCGAGGCTTTGCTGGATGAGTTGTTCGCTTTCGCTGTCGAGGTTGCTGGTGGCTTCGTCGAGGATGAGGATGAGCGGATCAGCGAGGATGGCTCGCGCGATGGCGATGCGTTGCTTCTGGCCGCCTGAGAGGCGCACGCCGCGTTCGCCGATCATGGTTTGGTAGCCCTTCTCGGTTTCGGTGATGAATCCGTGGGCGTGCGCGGCTTGGGCGGCGGCGATGATCTCGGCTTGCGTGGCGTCGCGCCGGCCGTACGCGATGTTCTCGGCGATAGTGCCGTCGAAGAGGAAGACGTCTTGCTCGACGATGCCGAGCAGGCTGCGGTAGCTGGCGATGGAGATGTCGCGGAGGTTGACGCCGTCGAGGTAAACGTCGCCTTGGGTGGGGTCGTAGAAGCGGGCAACGAGATTGCAGAGGGTGGTTTTGCCCGCGCCGCTGGGGCCGACGAGGGCGATGGTTTGGCCGGGTTTGGCGAGGAGGTTGATGTTTGACAGGACTTCGCGCGGCTTGGTGTTCGCTGCTTTCGCTTGAGTCGCTGCGCTCGTTGCTTTCTCGGCGGCATCCGCGATGTTTCCGTTTGCGTTTGCGTTTGCGTTTGGCGTCGGTGCTTCTCGCTGGCTGTCTGGTTCGTTGTTGTTGCTGCCGCGCGTGGGATAGACGAAACTGACGTTGCGGAGTTCGATCTGACCGCGGGCGGTGGCGCGATCGACGTCGATGGTGGGCTTGTCGCTGACGAACTCTTTCTCTTCATCGAGAAGAGAGAGGACGCGATCAAGCGCGGCGAGGTTGCTCTGGATGTTCGCGGCGGTGCTGGTGAGGGTTTCGAGCGGGCCCAGCAGCATGAGCAGGTAGGTGAGGAACATCATGAGATCGCCGATGGTCAGCGATTTCTCCATGACAGCGATGCCGCCGTAGATCATGACGCCTGCACTGGCGATGGGGATGAGCAGGCCCCACGCGATCTCAACGATGCGCGACCACCACCAGGTGATGATCTCGATGCGCGTCATCATGTGCTGGCCGCTCACGAAGCGAGCGTTCTCGCTGCGGCTGCGACCAAAGCCGCGGACGACGCGCAAGCCGCCGAAGGCTTCGGTGGCGTGGGCATCGACCTGCTGGCGGATTTGCTTGGCATCACGGAAAAGCGGGCGGATTTTGCTGATCCAGGTCTTGTGGGTGACCCAGACAGCGGGAATGCAGAGCAGGCCGCCCGCGAGCAGGCGCCAATCGGTGAAGGCGAGGATGATGAGCGTGCCCAAGAGCGTGATGATGGCGCGCCAGGGGTTGTAGATCATGCTGAAGAGGAGCTCACCGGCGAGGCCGGCGTCTTCTCGCAGCAGGCTGGACATGCCGCCTGACTTGTAGTGCTGAATGCGGTGCAGCGGCAGTTGGATGGCGTGGTGAAAGGCGCGGCGGCGCATGGCGACTTGCACGCGCTTGGTGACGCGGGTCATTTGCCAGCGGCCCACGATGCCCACGAAGACGGCGATAGCGGAGAGGGCGACCATGACTCCGCCCAACCACCACAAGAGTTGTTTGCGATAGTTCTCGACTTCGGCGACGCTGACGTTGAGCAGTTCGAGCACGCGCTTGGGCAAGCCTGCGGGGCCTGGAGCGTCGGTGATGATGTAGTCGATGGCGACCTTGGTGGCTGCGGGCAGCACCAGGGAGATCAACGTCATGATGGTGACGGTGACGAGGGCGAGATAGATATAGCCGGTGTGACCTGCGCACTGCTGCCAGAAGGCGCGGAAGAGCTGCCAGAAGCCGCGTGTGGGTTTGCCAGCCTTTCGCCAGCCGACGCGGCCTTTGTCGTCTGCTTTGGTCGCCCACTGGGCGTCGCTCTTGCGACGCTGGTTGTATTGATCAATCTGGCGAGACGTGGCGAGGCGGCGGGAGAGCATTGTGGGAGGTTAGGGGAAGGGGGTGGGGAGGGGCGAACGGAGAATGGAGAACGGGGCGCAAGATGATCGCGCCCCTGTTGGATGCCGATCCTCCGATTTCTGTTCTCTGTTCTCTGTTCTCTGTTCGCCGCTCCCTTCCCTACACCCTGCTCGTGCGATAGGCGATCACGTTCACTTTCTCGAGCGTGATGAGGCCTTCCTTGACCATCTTGTCGAGGATGGGGATGAACTTCTTGATCTTCTCGGTGCCGTCGACGATCTCGACGACGACGGGGACATCGTCGGCGATGCCCTGTTTGTTGACGGCGTGGATGAGGGAGTTGGCTCCGTAGCTCATGACGCCCTTAAGGACGGTCGCGCCCGCGAGACCTTCATTGCGGGCCTTTTTGACGATCTCCTGGAAGAGGGGTTTGCCCTCCCACTGGTCGTTCTCGTCGATGAATACCCGCAGCAACTGGCCTTCGCCTTCGATCTTCATGGCGTGCCTCCTGCCCTCGAACTGGCCCCGCGACTTGCGAGGGCAGTATACCAGAAAGGCGGAAAAATGCGTATGGCAGTGCGGATTTGTGCGAGATATGGAGCGCGAAAAAGCGTGTTTCCGAGCCGACAGCCCTGGATCGCTACGATTCGGCATGACGTCGGTCACGTTCACGGTACCGGATGAGGTTCGCGACCTGCTCGCACGCGACGGCGATGTGGCAGCCGCGGCGCGTGAAGCGATGCTGGTAGAACTCTACCGCCGAGGCACGCTATCTCATGGGTCGCTCGCGCGTGCGCTGGGCGTTTCGCGTGATGAGACGGACGGCGTGCTCAAGAAGCATGGCGTGACCGAAGACATGCCGACGCTGTCTGAGCTGCGGGCGGAGTTTGAAGATGCGAGGCGTCGACACGGGGGCGCGGCGTGATCGTCGTCAGTGACACGAGTCCGCTGAACTACCTCGTGCAGATTGAATGCGTGCATGTGCTTCCCGCGTTATACACACGCGTTGTGACTCCACGGATGGTGTACGCGGAGCTTCAGGCGTCAGGCAGCAGGTCGGAGGTCGCGCGGTGGGCATCTGCACCGCCATCGTGGCTTCAGATCAGTGAGCCAACCACGCCCTGGGAGCGACTCGATCTGGATGCCGGTGAGGCCGCGGCGATCGCGCTTGCCCGCGAACTTCGCGCGGACTCGCTGCTGATGGATGAACGCAAAGGGGTCTCAATCGCCCGAGGCATGGGACTGGTGGTTGAACGGACCCCCACTGTTCTGGCGATTGCTGCACAACGCGGACTCATTGATCTGCGTGGCGCGTTCACCAAACTCAAGTCGACCAACTTTCGTGTGCCGCCTGCGCTGCTTGACCAGTTACTGGTTGAGTTTGAACGGCGCGAAGCGTGATCACTCGGCGAGCAGCTTGTTGCGCTTGGGGCGGTTCTGGAAGTAAGCTTTGGTGGCGAGGGCGTCGCGGATGGCTTTGATGGCGACGTCGGGGGAGTCGGTGACGGTGAGCAGGTTGATGTCTTCGGGGCTGATGGTCTTGTTGGCGACCATGGTGGTTTGGAGGAAGTCGAGCAGAGGTCGCCAGTAGCTTTCGCCCATGAGGACGACGGGAAAGTTCTCGATCTTGCGGGTTTGGACGAGGGTCACGGCTTCGAAGAGTTCGTCCATGGTGCCAAAGCCCCCCGGGAGGACGACGAAGGCGTAGGAGTACTTCACGAGCATGACCTTGCGCACGAAGAAGTAGCGGAACTCGACGAACTTATCGAGGTAGGGGTTGGGCTGCTGCTCCATGGGCAGGACGATGTTGCAGCCAATGCTGCGGCCGCCAGCTTCGCGTGCGCCGCGGTTGGCGGCTTCCATGATGCCGGGGCCGCCGCCGGTCATGGTGGTGAGGCCGGTCTTGGCGATGCGTTTGCCGACTTCGCGGCCCATTTCGTAGTAGGGGTGTCCGGGGGGGAAGCGTGCGCTGCCGAAGACGGTGACGCAGGGGCCGACAAAGTGGAGGGCGCGGAAGCCGCGGATGAACTCGGCGAAGATGCGCGTGGCGCGGAAGAACTCGCTGAGGCGGGCGCGGGGGCCTTCGAGGAAGGCGGTTTCGTCTTCGCCGCTGGGACCCATGCGCCAGATGGGGCGATTGGGGTCGGCCAGCACTTCATCGGTGGGGATGGCGGGGCCGGTGGGCGGGGTGAGATTGTCGGGCTGCGAGTTCATGGCTGATTCGATGTATACGTCGGCATAGTCGATACACATGCGCCAATCGGCAAACCGATAAAACTGTCGGATTAGTATCAATTGCCCTGAAATCCTGCACATTCGGCACAAAAGGAAATATGGCTCCATTACTTCGGCCAAGCGAATCCATGGGGCCCTCGCGTTCGCATTGTGTGGTGGCCATGCCACTTCTCTCCTGCGGGGTCGGGTCTCGTAAGAGAGAAATGTCTGGGCCCGCTTACGGGAAGCGAGGCCTCACTATGACAAACGCAACGTACAAAGAGTTCGCAACACGGAAGACAACGGAAGCAACGCCACACAAGACCACGATGTGTCCGACGACTGACGCAAGCTGGCTGTGGCAGACCTTCGTTGATGAGACGAGCACGCCGATTTTCGTCGTGAACCATGCGGGTATCGTCGAGATGGCGAACCTGCCTGGCACGCAGCTTTTGCGGAACGCGGAAGATGAGCGTGTGGTCGGTCGGTCGCTGGCGGACCTGCTGGGTGAAGACCATGCTCGTGAACGGCTCGAGCACGTCCAGAGCGTGCTGAACTCCGGTCGCACGATCGTGTTTGAAGAGATGCGTCGCGGCAAGCAACTGCGCTGTGTGATGCGGGCGATTCCCGCAGCAAGCGGCGTCAAGAGCGTGCTGGTGACGGCGTACATCTCCGCGCTGCACGCCCCGTTCCAGAACGGCTACCCGACTGTGCGGGCAAAGAACAACGACGCAGGGAAACTTGCGACGCTCACGACACGCGAAGTGGAGATTCTCAAGCTCATCGGGCTGGGTCTGTCCACGATTGATATCGCCAAGCACCTGGGCCGAAGCGTGAAGACCATCGAGTGGCACCGCGTGAGCCTGGGCGAAAAGCTGGGCGTGGTGAACCGCGTCGAACTGGCGCGGATCGCGATTGCGGCGGGCTTGGTGGGTTTGGAAGAACGCGCGCCGCTGCAGACGACAAGCAAAGACTGATTGGTATTGCGACTGACGCGTACTGGACGACGACGTCCGGCAACGCGAGAAACGGAACCCGTTCGGGAGGAGGCGGCGTGAAGGCGTCGCCTTTTCTGTTTTTGGTGCGGACTGGATGGTGGGCTGGGGGCGGGGGTCCGCACAAGCGCGGCGAGATTTTGATAGTCAATTCTCATTTTTCGACAACCAAGCGGGCAGGTTGCGGGAATAATGACATTGAGAATGCGCTCTCATCGAGCTCCAACCCGGGCGACTCGTGACGCGCTTGGCCTTGTGCCGGGCGTGGCGGCGATGCTGCGGGCGCCTGTGCGCACAGCGCAACGGGCGGCGGCGGCGGTCGCCGGCGTGATGGCGGTGTGGGCGTGCGTGTTTGCACTCACGGTGTTTGCATGGCTGCCTGCCATGCACGCGCGGACGCACCAACTGCAGCATGCGGCTGGCGTGGCATGCTCGCATGCGCACCACCAGCATGGCTCGTCGCCTGCGATGGGCACCAATCAGTCGGCTGCGGCTCATCAGGTTGATGGGCACGTGCACAACGGCTCGCTGCCTGCGCCGGGTGAATGTGACATCTGCTCGCAACTGCTGCTTGCGCTGTTGTGCGGGGCAGTGCCTTCGCTTGATCCGCCGTTGCCTTTGGCGACGCTGACGGAGCGCATGGAAGTCGTCCGCGAGCGAGTGAGCGCGCGGGAGCTTGCACACCTGCCGCCTTCGCGCGGTCCCCCGGTCATCTGAGCTTGCTGCGCTTTCGGCGCGGCTGATCTGCCCGCGTGGTATAGACCACTGCGGTGTGGGTTGCTTGTTGTCGCCTGACGTTCGTCCGTCGGCGTGATGCGAGCCCCACTTCTCCCCCCGTCCCCCCCACTTCATCTCAGGGTTGTTGTTCGCTCTCCCTCACTTGCGAGGTACTTATGCGTCACCGCGCTTTCACGCTTATTGAGCTGCTTGTGGTCATCGCGATCATCGCGCTTCTGATCGGCATTTTGCTGCCCACGCTGGGGAAGGCTCGCCTTGCGACGCGGCAGGTGAAGTGCATGGCGAACCTGCGGACGCTGGCGACGGCGCAGCAGAGCTATGCGAATGAGCAACGTGAGTACTTGGCGGATGTGGGACTGCCGCACGGGGGGATCGGTGATCCGGAGAAGAGCTTCATCTACACGCTGAGCACGTACTACGGGACGGAGAACAAGCGGTACAACCCCAGCGCGACGAGCGAGGACTACTTCACGCCGGAAGTGCTCAAGAGCCCCGGCGACAAGAGCACGTGGTGGCTGACGCAGGACGGCGGCACGCGCGAGCGCGGGGCGGGGTCGTTTCGCCGGACCAGCTACGGGATGAACAACTTTCTGAGCGCGAACTACCCAGCGGGGAGCGACGAGAACGGCGACGCGATCGTGTACAACAAGCTCTCTCGCATCAACATGCCCGCAAGCACGGTGCAGTTTCTGCTGATGACGGAGCAGCCGGCCACAGCGAGTGACAGCACGGGCGGCTTTGCGGTGAGTGATCATCCGCACGTGGAGAGCTGGGGCAACGCGATGCAGGGGCCGGCACGCGCGACGCAGCATGCGTTCACGAGTAAATGGGCAGGCCCCGATAAGAGCACCGAGAGCAAGAGCGGGTACGCGTACCTGGATGGACACGTGGTGGTGCAGCGATTCGGGGCGGTGTATGTGGATCAGATGAGCAATCAGTTTGATCCGGGATTGGGGAGATGAAGTGACGAAGTCACGGAGTGACGGAGTGGGTGAGTGAGCGAGTGGCGTGAAGATTGGAGATGAACTATGAAGTTGATTGCTATCGCCGGGTGTGCTGTTGTGGGTGGAGCGATAACGGCTGGCGCGTTTGCGCAAGTGCACGAAGGAGACATCATCCTGGATGCGACAACGGCGCAGATCCGTACGGGTGGGCTGGTGAGCGGCGTGTTTGAGGAGCGCCGCGTGTTTGTGGCGGAGCTGGGATTCATCGCGCCGTACTTCGCGAGTGATCCGGGGTTTGACAACCGGCCTGGCAGCTTTGCGGCGGGCAGTCGCATCGGGTTCACGATTCAGGATGCGCTGCGGAAGTGGGATGGCGCGGACTTTGATGAAGTGAGCAGCGAGCGGCTGGATATCGCTCGCAGCACGCTGGCAGCGCAAACGCCTGCTGCGCCGGGCGTGGTGCAGGGCTTCACGCTGTCAGTCGGCAGCAACGGGCAATGGCACCGGCACTATGAATACACGTTGTTTGCGCCCTCGCCGGAAACGCCTCGCGATGGCGTGTATCTGCTGGAACTGACGCTGTGGACGAACAGCACGGTTGCGGAGAGCCAGCCGTTCTACGTGCTGTTTGATCAGAACGCGTCCACAGCGGAGGTGTTGGCGGCGCAGCAGTATGTGATTGACACGTTCATCGCACCCGTGGCGGGATGTGACGGCATCGACTTCAACAACAACGGCGTGTTTCCGGAAGACCAGGATGTGATTGATTTCTTCACCGTGCTGGCTGGCGGTGAGTGTGTGTGAGGTGGAGAAGGGAGAACGGAGAACGGAGAGCGGGTCAAGGCACACGCAACGTTCCGGTTCTCTCTCCGTTGTCTGCTCTCTGTTCTCTGTTCTCTGTTCCCCGTTCCCCGTTCCCCTTTTTTCGAGGAGATAGATCATGCAAATTCGTAAGACCACCGTGCTGGCGATGACCGCTGGCGTTTTGGGCGCAGTGGCCGCGCCGGCGTTCGCAACGATTCCTGAGGGCGATGTGTTCCTGTCGCTGCAGAGCGGTCAGCTCACGACCGGGCTCATCAGCGAAGATGGCTCCACGATCACGCCTGGTCTGCGGGTGTACTTCGCGGAATTCGGCATCGATGTGCCCAACGTGACGGATGAACCGGGCGTCCAGAGCCTGCCTGGCGGGCTTGGCGCTGCGACCAGCTTCCGCTTTGACATTGTGCGTGCGGCTCGCAAGTGGAATGGCACCGACTTCAGCACGATTGCGGCAGAGACGCTGACGGCGGATCTTGGGCCGCTGACGGTGACGAGCCCGACGACGGATGTGCTGACAAGCGGCTTCAGCATCGCGCTGGACCCAACGGGCAGCCACGAGCACCCGGACTGGACGCTCAACACGCCCTCCAGCAATGGTGTGTATCTGCTGGAAGTGCAGTGGGCACTCAACACGGGCGAAGTGAGCCCGGTGACGTGGATGCTGTGGAGCCAGAACACCGACGAAGTGACGAATGAAGCGGCGTATGGCTGGGCGCTGGCCAATGTGCCCACGCCTGGCGCTGCGGGCTTGCTTGTCATGGGCGGCGTGCTGGCGGCGCGTCGGCGTCGCTAAGCGCCAGACGGATCGTGTCTACGAACTTGGTCGCTGTGTCTGGGTAGAACACGGCGACCGAACTCATCACGACGCGCGACGATCCCGTGCGCAAGCATGTGGAGCGTTGTGATGAGCATCATGACCCCATCGCGTGGTACCTCCGCGTGAGGGGCTGCACCCCGCTTGTGAGAGCCGAGCGGGGTGCTTTGTTTTTGGGTTTGTGCGAATCACGAAAGCTGTTCGCTGACGAGGCGCTCGATCTCGCGCTTGGCGTCGTCGATGGTGCCGTGCAGCTTGGCTCCGGCGGCGCGAACGTGGCCGCCTCCGCCCATGGACTGGGCGACGCGGTTGACATCGACGCCCACAGGTTCGCTCTTGCTGCGCAGGCTGATCTTGACGAGCGGGCGCGAGGTGTCGCCTGTGCGATGTTCGCTGGGAACTTCGGTGATGAGCGCGCTGACAACCGTGGTGGCGAGGGTCTGCGTGAAGTCGGTCAGGCCGCCTGTTTCACCCGGCATTGCGCCGGCGGCACGCATGTCATCGAGCGTGAGGTGGAGGAAAGCGAGGCGATCCTGCAGGCGCAGGTCGATGGTCGCAAGGGCTTTGCCGATCAGCCGCAGACGGCCGGGGGTTTCGCGCTGCTCGATGGTGGTGTAGAGGCGCACGTGGTTGGCGCCGGCATCGAGCAGTTCGCCAGCGAGGGCCATGACGGAGCGGTTGACGTTGCTGTGGCGGAACCAGCCGGTGTCGGTGGCGAGGCCCAAATAGCAGGCTTCGGCGACTTGCGGCGGGAGTTTGGCGATTTCGCAGCCGAGAATGAGCGAGCAGAGTTTGGCGACGGGCTGGCAGACGGCAGCGGCAGAGACATCGACGTAGCGCTGGGCGGCGACAGCTTCGTCGCCCTGCACATGGTGATCGACGACGCTGACGCGGTCGCGGGCATCTCGAAGCGAGGCGACCATGGGCTCGACCTGCTTGAGGCTGGTGGTGTCGGTGACGAGGATGCGATCAAAGTCGGCCATGCTGGGAGCCTGCGTGGGCGGCTCGAAGAGCTGGAGGGCAGTGGGGCCGGAGATGTCGCGCAGCCACATGGGGTTGGGGCCGAAGTACCAGCACATGGTGCAGCCGGGCTTGATGGTGTTGAGGGTGCGGGCGACAGCCAGCGTGGAGCCGACAGCGTCGCCATCGGGCTTGGCGTGCGTGAGGATGAGCACGCGCTGAGCCGAACGCAGGTCGCGCGCGATCGTTTCGAGCGAGGAATTCGTGAGCGGACTGCTGTGGGCCATGATGCAGCATAGGTTGGGGTTTGCAGCGTGAAAGCGGGGGCAAAACGCGACAAGCCCCGCGGCCACACACTGCCGCCGGGGCTTGCCGATCGTTTCGGAGTTGCTGGAGGTACTGCTTGCTCTATTGCGCGATCGAGTATCCCGCTCGATGTGACGCTCAGCATTTGGGTGCGTGATGGACCACGCTCAACTCTGGTACCGGACTTCTCGAATGGGCAGACCGAGTTCTGTGACTTGATTTACTCTGACACACCGGCGAGCTGCGCGGCCTTGTCGGGCTGCGCGATCAGAGCGGTGGCGAGTTGATTGCTGGGGTCGAGCTGCAAGGCCGCGTTGAAGTTCTCGCGGGCTTTGTCGGTCTTGTTGTTGCGGGCCTGAGCCATGCCAAGGAGGATGTGGTTCTCGGCGCTGGCCTGGCGCTCCACGGCCTTGCGGAACTCGCGCTCCGCGCCGTCGAGGTCGCCCATGCGCTGGAGGTGCAGGCCCTTGAGGACGTAGCCCTCGTGGCGGTCGGGCGCGATGGCGATGGTGCGGGCGAAGCTGAGGCGGAGGCGGGCGGTGTCTCGCAGGGAGAAGGCGGCCTGGCCCAGGCTGATCCACGCTTCGGGGTTGTTCTTGCCCCAGTCGGTCTTGGTGAGTTCGACCAGAATGTCACGAGCCTCGGCGTTGCGATCCATGTTCATGAGGCACTTGCTCTGCATGTACGCCAGGTCGCTGCGCTCCTTGTTCTCAATCCTCTTGGTCAGGCGACTGAGGCTGCTTTCGGCTTCGGCCCAGTTGCTGTTGAGGTACTGAGCGCGGGCGAGGTCTTCCAGCACGTCGCTTTCGTTGGGAGCGAGGAGGCGAGCTTCGCTGAAGTACTTCTCCGCGCTGGCGTAGTCGTTCTTCAGCATCGCGATGTGGCCCAGCGTCTGCTGGATGCCAGTGGTGTGGCGGAAGGTGGTCTGCTTGCCCAGCAGGTACTGCTCGGCTTCGTTAATCTGACCGAGGTCGATCATGACTTCGGCAGCAGCGAGGACATACTGCGGGTTCTGCACGTCCATCTCAGCAGCTTGGGTGTAGAACTTGAGGGCTTCGTCGCGCTGCAGGACGCGCTCGGCGAGCAGGCCCTGGTAGTAGATCGCGTCGACATCCTTGGGATCGAGTTCGGCGGCCTTCATGAAGGCGAGTTCGGCTTGCTGAAGATCGCTCTGCTCGAGCTTGATGCGGCCCTTGAGCACCCAGTTGCGTGCGACGGTGTCAGCGAGGGTGATGGCGCGATCGGCGTGCTTTTCGGCCTTTTCGAGGTTGCCGGCAACCAGCGACTGCAGACCCATCTGGTGCTCGTTCTGGCTCTTGAGGCCATCGATGCGGGCCTTGGCGAGATTCTTGCGTTCGCTGGTGTACTTGCCGTTGCCAGCGCCGCAGCCGCCGACGCTGCTTGCTGCGAGGAACATGATGAGGACACCAGCAGCGACCATGGCGCCGCGCACGAAGCGATCGACGATGGGGTGCTGCGAGAAAGTGCGCTGGCTGTGCGATGACATGGTGCTGATCTCCGTGTGTGTTGGCGGACCGAGCAAGGTCCGGTGAAGAGCAGATCGACGACAACGGAGGGCGGCATAAGCGGCACAGCACGAAAATCCATCATTCCTTGACACGATGCGGGCGAGGATGAGGCACAGCACCGGAGTTGTTGGCGAACTTTGCGCGAAGTCCCGGGGGACGACTGGGTGAGTCGCCATGATTCGATAGGAGAAACGGGCTCTGTTCGGGCTTGGCGGGGCCGTGTAGCGGTGAGCCTCCTATCTTTCTCACCCACTGGAGGTTTTCGCACTTATGACACGCCCCGGCGAGCATCGCGTCGTCATCACTGGATTCGGCGCCCTGAGCAACCTCGGACATAACGCCCGCGATACGTGGGCGGCGATGCGCGAAGGTCGCTCGGGCATCACCGCGATCGAAGGTGATGACTTCGCGCAGTACGAAGGCAAGTGGTCCGTCAAGATCGGCGGTCAGGTCAAGAAGTGGGACCCCGTCTCGGTCATCGAAGTGCGCGAAGCCAAGCGCATGGACCGCTGCACGCAACTGGCGATGGGAGCCGCGGTCGAAGCGGTCAATCAAGCGGGTGTTGACTTCAGTAAGGAAGCCCACGACCGCTGCGGCGTCGTGGTCGGCTCAGGCATCGGCGGCATCAAGACGATTGAAGAAGGTGTCACCACGCTGCTGGGCAAGGGTCCGGATCGCATCAATCCCTTCACGGTTCCCAAGCTGATGGCGAATGCGGCGACGGGGAACATTTCCATTCGTTACGGGTTGCAGGGTCCGGCGAGCTGCCACGCGACGGCGTGTGCCAGCAGCGGGCATGCGATCGGCGATGCGATGGGTTACCTGCGTCGCGGGCTGGCGGACGTGATGATTGCGGGCGGCGCCGAAGCCGCGTGTACGCCTTTGTGTCTGGGCGCGTTCATGACCATGAAGGCGCTGTCGAGCCGCAACGATGCGCCGACGAAGGCGAGCCGGCCGTTTGACGTGGATCGCGACGGCTTTGTGCTGAGCGAAGGCGCGGCGATGCTGGTGCTCGAAACCGAAGAGCACGCGAAGAAGCGCGGTGCCATGATTTACGCAGAGCTTGTAGGCTTCGGCAATTCGTGCGATGCGTATCACATCACGGCTCCGGACGAAGGCGGCCTGGGCGCCAGCAACAGCATGAAGATGGCGATGGCCGACGCTCGCCTCAATCCCAACCAGATTGATTACATCAACAGCCACGGCACGAGCACGCCACTGGGTGACCAGGCGGAGTGTGCGGCGGTGCTGAAGGTGTTTGGCGATCATGCTCGCAAGAGCAGCAAGGGCCACCTGCTGATGAGCAGCACCAAGAGCATGCACGGGCACTGCCTTGGCGCAAGCGGCGCGCTTGAGAGCGTGGCATGCATTCACGCGGTGCGCGACGGCGTGATTGCGCCGACCATCAACCTGGACAACCCGGGCACGAAGGACGCGCAGGGCAACGTGACACCGTTTGATCTTGATCTGGTGCCTCACCACGCGCGGGAACGCAAGACCAAGTACGCCATGAACAACACATTCGGCTTCGGCGGGCACAACGTGACGCTGATTGTGGCGCGGTACGAGTAAGTTCTTTCGCGGGGACTGACGCGTGGCTGAAACAGATCGCGTCATCATCGCTGATATCGAAGCGGAGTTTACAGCGGTGCGTGCGCTGGGCGACAAGGCCCTTGCGCAGATGAACGCTGCGCACCTGCGAATGGGTCTTGATCGCGAGACCAACTCCGCGGCGATCCTTGTAAAGCACATGTCGGGGAACTTCCGGTCGCGCTTCACTGACTTTCTGACCAGCGATGGTGAGAAGCCGTGGCGGAATCGCGATGCCGAGTTTGTCGATGACTTTCCTGAGGGCGAGGCGGGGCGCGACGCGATACTTGCAACGTGGGCTGCGGGCTGGACGTGCGTGCTGGGAGCGATTGCCTTATTGCAAGATGAAGATCTGCATCGCGTGGTGACGATTCGCAGTCAGCCGCACACCGTGATGCGGGCTTTGACGCGATCGCTGGCGCATGCTGGGTATCACACGGGACAACTGGTGTGGTGCGCGCGGACGGTGGTGGGCAGCGGGCAGTGGAAGACCATCACGATTGCCAAGGGGACATCGGCGGCGTTCAACCAGCGGATGGGGCATGCCCGGCCGCAGGTGTGAAAGGCCGGGGGACGGGGCTTTCTCGGGCCTTGGGGGAGGAACTGACGGCGGGCGGATTCGTATAGATGCATGGGTCGGCGGGTTCTCGGCCAGTCGCGTTCGCGGCGGGTCGATAGTGTTGTTTCTGGGCAAAGGTCGCCCGCCAGGAATCACCCATGCGTATCGCGCGTCAACCGCTTGGTCGTCAGAGTGCTGCTGCGTTGCTGCTGTGTGCGGGCGCGGCGCATGGCGATGTTGTCGCGCCGGCGGAGGATGTATCGCCGCCGCGTGCGGGCGTGCTGCACTTGCGGACGGGCGGCGTGGAGCGGGCGGGGCTGACAGACTTGATGCAAGCGGCGGGCGACACGCGCCTGCCGCGTGAGCCGGTGGTCATCACGCTGACGGGACCCATGACGCGGTTTGTGCGGGCGGATCTGACGGCGGCCGGTGTGACGCTGCATGGGTATCTGCCGCGTGATGCGTATCTGGCTTCGCTGCCTGAGTGGACGGTGCAAGCCGCGCGGGACGCGGGGCTGGTGGCGAACGTATACCGGTTCGATGATGCGTGGAAGATTGCGCCGGAGTTGTTGCAAGACCCGGCGTTAACGGCATGGCGGCATGAAGAGCGCCGCGCGGATGCGAAGCAGGGTGATGCGTGGGTGACGCTGGCGCTGATGCCCGGCGCCGCGGCGCCGCCAGCAATCGACGCGCTGAACAAGATCGCTGGGGCACGGCATGTGAACACGAGCGTGCTGGGTGAGCAACGCGTGCTGGATGCTGTCGTGCCGTTTGCGAGCATGGATGCACTGCGCGCACTGCCCGGCCTGCAGATGGCTGAGCCTGCGGCCGACCTGGCGGTGCGAAGCAACACGCTGACGCGCTGGGTGCTGCAAAGCAACCAGGTGAATGTGGAGAGCATCTACGCGCGTGGTATTACAGGTGTGGGACAGATTCTGGGCGTGATTGATGATCCGCTGGACCTCTCCCACTGCTCGCTGGCAGACAGCAACCCCGTGGGGCCCACGCATCGCAAGGTGCTGGCGTACAACGCGCCGCCCAACCTGATCTTTCCGCACGGCATGCACGTGACGGTGACGGCGCTGGGCGACAGCGGCGATGCGAGCGATCGACGCGGCGTGGCGTATGGCGCGAAGCTGGTGTTTGGCGGTATTCCGGCGTTTGGCGAGCAGTTTGTGTATGACGCGCTGGATCTGCATCGCACGCAGGGCGCGTTTCTGCACAACAACAGTTGGGGCAACGACTCGACCACGGCGTACGACACGACGACGCGTGCGGTCGACCGCTTTGTGCGCGACCATGAAGAACACACGGTTGTCTTCAGCGTGAGTAATGAAAACACGGTGCGCAACCCCGAGAATGCGAAGAACATTCTGGGCATTGCTGGTAGCCGGAACTATCCGACGCAGGACGCATCGTGCGTGGGTGGCGTGGGGCCGACGGCAGATGGACGGCGCAAGCCTGACTTGATGACGCCGGGCTGCGGTATCACATCGGCTGCGCTGCCGACCGATGGCGAGAACTGCGGCGTCGTGACCTTCCCGAACGGCGCGAGCTTTGCAGCGCCAAGCGCAACAGGCAGCGCGGCGCTGGTGCGGCAGTACTTCACCGACGGGTACTTTCCAACGGGCATCGCGACGGCTGGCAATGGGTTCATTCCCAGTGCGGCTCTGGTGCGTGCCACACTGCTGAATGGTGCGGCGGACATGACAGCAGTGCAGAACTGGCCCAACATGACGGAAGGCTGGGGACGCGTTCTGATCGACAACGCACTGTGGTTCAACACGCCGACAGACACGCGGCGGCTTGTGCTGCGCGACATTCGCAACAGTGATCCGCGTGCGCTGGAGAACTTTGAGGGGCTCACGTACTTCGTGGACGTGACGGACAGCACGCAGCCGCTGAAAGTCACGCTGACGTGGACGGATCAGGCGGCAGAACTGTTTTCGTCAGTCGCGATCGTGAACGATCTTGACCTCGTCGTGACGAGCCCGACCGGCATCACGTATCTGGGCAACAACTTCACTGTGCGATTCTCTGTCGCGGGTGGCGTGGCAGATGCGCGCAATCTGGTGGAGCAGATCAACCTGCCGACGCCGGTGACTGGCCGCTGGGCGGTGAGCGTGGTGGCGAGCAACGTGCCAATGGGGCCGCAGGGCTTTGCGCTGGTCACGACGGGCAGCGTGCGCGATGTGACGTGCAATGACATTGATTTCAATAACGATCTGGTGTCGCCCAGCGACCAGGATGTGATTGACTTCTTCAATGTGCTTGCGGGCGGGCCTTGCAGCAGCGGCAACTGCGACTCGATTGATTTCAACAACGACGGCGTGTACCCGAGCGAAGACGATGTGATGCGGTTTCTGGCAGTCTTCTCGGGCGAGGGGTGCTGAGTTCGCACGGATTTCAGCGTTTTCACGCATACGTTTGAGCAATGCCTCCTCTTCTTGTCGCTCGCGAATTGGCCAAGTCGTTCGGTACGCGCACGCTCTTTCGCGGCGTCGCTCTCAGCCTCGACGCTCGCGAGCGGCTCGCGCTGATCGGTCCCAACGGCAGCGGCAAGAGCACCTTGCTCAAACTGCTGGCAGGGATCGAGCACGCCGACAGCGGCGTCGTCACCGCCACCCGCGGCGCACGCATCGCGTATGTGGCGCAGAAGGATGAGTTTCCGCCGGAACTCACGGTGCACGGCGTGGTGCTGGCAGGACTGCGCGATGCGATGCAACGTGGGCAGGCACCGGCCCTGCATGATGATCATGAGGCAGAGCTGGCGGCGACGATGACGCTGGACCGCATGGGATTCACGCAGCATGAGCAGATCGCGAGCACGCTTTCGGGCGGATGGCGCAAGCGTTTGGCGATTGCACGCGAACTGGCGAAGGAACCCGACGCGCTGCTGCTTGACGAGCCGACCAACCACTTGGACGTTGAGGGAATTGAGTGGCTGGAAGAGATGCTGCGCCAGACGCAGATCGCCAGCATCATCGTGACGCACGACCGTGACTTTCTGGAGAACGTTGCCACCCGCATCGTGGAGCTGAGCCGAGCCTACCCGCAAGGCACTTTCAGCGTCGCGGGAAACTACAGCGAATTCCTGCGGCGCAAGCAGGAGTTTCTGGATGGGCAGGCGGCGCAGGAGCAAAGCCTCGCCAACCAAGTGCGCGAAGACTTGCGGTGGCTGGGCCGCGGCGCTCAGGCCCGCCGCACCAAGAGCAAGAGCCGCATCGAGGCCAGCTACGAGCGCATGGATGAGCTTGCGGAGCTGCGCAATCGCAACGCACCACAGAAAGCCGCGGCAATTGAGTTTGGCGCAACAGGGCGGCAGACACAAAAGCTGCTACAGGCACGGGCGATTACAAAGTCGCTGGGCGACAAGCGGCTGTTTACCGATCTGGACATCGTGCTGGCACCCAAGAGCGTGCTGGGCCTGCTTGGGCCCAACGGCAGCGGCAAGACAACGCTGATTCGCGTGCTGATGAAGCAACTGGAGCCTGATGCGCCGACGGAGAGGGCTGTTCGCGATGCGAAAGACGCGAACCTGCCGCCCAGTGCGCCGCCGGTGGGCACGGTGCAGCACGCCGAGAAGCTGCGCGTGGTGCTGTTCAGCCAGCATCGGACGGAGTTTGATCCTGGTATCTCGCTGCGGGACGCGCTCAGTCCACACAGTGACGCGGTTATCTACAACGATCGCACGATTCACATCAACTCGTGGGCGAAGCGATTCTTGTTCACCCCCGAGCAGCTCAAGCAGCCCCTGCGAGCGCTCAGCGGCGGCGAACAAGCCCGCGTGCACATCGCGCGGTTGATGCTCGAGCCTGCGGATGTGCTGATTCTGGACGAACCGACAAACGATCTGGATATTCCTTCGCTTGAAGTGCTGGAGGAGAGCCTCGAAGAGTTCCCCGGCGCGGTGGTACTGGTGACGCACGACCGGGCGATGCTGGCGCGGTTGTCGTCGCTGCTCATCGCTCTCGATGGCGCCGGCGGCGCTCGGGCGTTTGCAGACTACGAGCAGTGGGAACGCTGGCATGAGGCCCAGCAGCGCGAGAATGAACTCGCCGCACGGGGAGCGGCTCGCGCGAGCAACGCCAAGAGCGCAGAAGCAGCCGCGATGGTGACCGCCGCGGCTCCGACGCCCGCAGCTGCGAAGAAAGTCAAGCTCAGCTACAAGGAGCAGCAGGAACTGGCGAACATGGAGAAAGCGATTGAGGAGGCTGAGTCGCTTGCTCGCGAACTCGATGCACAGATGGCTGATCCGCAGGTGATGGCCGATACGCGTCGATTTCAGGATGTGTGCACGCGCAGCGGCGATGCCCACGCAAAGGTCGCGGCGCTGTATGAGCGGTGGAATGAGCTGGAGAATAAACGCGGGTGACGTGCGGGGCAGCGGTCACTACAATCGTGCATGAGCACACCGCGCTCGTTTCCCGTCGTTCTCATCCCTCAGCCTGAAGGCGGCTACTTCGTGCAGTGCCCCACTCTTCCTGGTTGCTACAGCCAAGGGGAGACTGTGGAAGAGTGTCTCGTGAACATCCGCGAAGCCATCGAACTCGTGGTGGAAGACTTGACGGCGAGCGGGCAGCCCATCCCATCGACGGGACCGGCGATCATCACCGAAGTGACGTTCGCGGCATGAGGTCGCTTCCTGTCATCTCCGGACGCGAGACCATTGCGGCACTTGAGCGCCTTGGGTACGTCGCCGTGAGACAGAAGGGAAGTCATGTGCGACTGCGTCATCCCAGCGACCCAGCACGTGCGCCACTGACCGTACCGGATCATAAAGAACTGAAGTCTGGCACGCTTCGCGCCATCATTCGCGATGCGGGGCTTTCTGTCGATCAGTTTGTCGAGCTGCTCTAAAACAACGTCAACACTATGTCATACGACACATACACGAGCCCCCTCGCTTCTCGCAACGCCAGCAAGCAGATGCTGGAGCTTTGGTCGCCGCGCCACAAGTTCAACACGTGGCGGCGCATTTGGCTCGCCGTCGCTGAGGCGCAGCACGAGATGGGCCTGCCTGTGACCAAAGAGCAGGTCGAGGAGCTGCGAGCGGTTGTCACGCGCCCGGGCGGCATAACCGATGCTGAAATGAAGGCGGCGGAGAAGTATGAGCGCGAGTTGCGGCATGATGTGATGGCGCACGTGCATGCGCTGGGAGACTCGTGCCCGAAGGCGAAGGGGATCATTCATCTGGGGATGACGAGTCAGGATGTGGTGTGCAATGCTGATCTCTCAACTCTTGGTTACGCCGTCGGCCTCATCGACGACAAGATCGTTCAGGTCATCGACAGGCTCGCAGCGATGGCTGAGCAACATGTCCGTGTACCCACTTTGGGATTCACGCACTACCAACCGGCGCAACCAGTCACCGTCGGGCGTCGATTTGCTATGTGGGCGTGCGAACTTGAGTTGATCCACTGGCGATTTCGCCAATTGATCTCTATTCTCAATCTTCGAAGAAGGGGCCTACGCGGCGCAACAGGAACGCAAGCATCGTACCTCTCATTGATGAACGACCAGCACAACAAGGTAGAGAGGCTGGAACAAGCGTTCTTGTACGAACTGGATGAGAAGGGATGGGAATCACCTCCATACAAGACCGACGAAGAGCTTGCAGAATCGAGGCAACACGCTATCGCTTGGCGTGAAGATCATGCGAAACTGCTCGCTAGCACTGAAACGAGGCGAAACTACGAGGCAGAGGTGACGGCACTACGGCGCATGACGCCTGACGAGTTTCGCACATTCCGAGCTGTTGAATTCACGCAGAGTCGCACATTCCCGGTTGTCGGCCAAACCTACCCCCGCGTCATCGACACCTTCATCCTCGCCGACCTCGCTTCCTGCGCGAGCGTCCTCCACAAAGTCGCCACTGACATCCGCCTCCTCAGCAATCGCAAAGAACTCGACGAACCCTTCGAAACCAAGCAAATCGGCAGCAGTGCCATGCCCTACAAGCGCAACCCCATGCGCTGCGAACGCATCTGCGGCCTCACGCGTTTCGTCATGAACCTCGTCGGCAACGCCTACGACACCGCCGCCACGCAGTGGCTCGAGCGCACGCTCGACGACAGCAGCAACCGCCGCCTCTCACTGCCCGAAGCCTTCCTTGCTCTCGATGGCGCGCTCGACCTCATGCACAACGTCGCCAGCGGTCTCATCGTGCATGAAGCCATGGTCCGCAAGAACCTGATGGCCGAACTGCCCTTCATGGCTACCGAGAACATCTTGATGGCCTGCGTCAAGCTCGGAGGCGACCGCCAGGAGTATCACGAACTCATCCGCCAGCACGCCCAAGCCGCAGGGCTGCGCGTGAAGCAAGAAGGCCTCGACAACGACCTGCTCGAACGCCTACAAGCCGACAAGCACTTCTGGAGCACCAAACGCGGCGGCCCGCTGCGCGAGGAGCTGGACTGGGCGGGCGTGATGGACCCGATGAAGTATGTCGGTCGCAGCGTGGAACAGACGCAGCGCTTCATCAAAGAAGTCGTGGAGCCGCTGCGCGAGCAGTACAAGGATCAGTTGGCGACGCTTGAGGACAATGCGCCGAGGGTGTGAGAGCGGAGAGCAGAGAGCGGAGAGCGGACAGCGGAGAACAGAAGAACACAGCAACCGCTCTCTGTTCTCTGTTTACCGTTCAACCCGCTACCGGCTGCATGCCACCGCCACGGCCGCGCCACGTGCGCTTCCCAGTCATGTGCAGCAGCAGGCTGTGCCACTGAATCAGCGTCATCATCACAACGCCGATGGGATGCAGCATGGCACCGATGATGCTCGTACGCAGTCGTTCCGCGAGAATCAGCCGCTGCGTCAGGCCCGCGGCAATCGCGACGCCCGCAAGCAGCGCGACGATCGGCATGACGCGGTACGAGAACATGAGCGGCCAGATGACAAACGGCAGCACATGCGCAAGCAAGTGAACGACGGTGACAAAAACTAGCAGACCGACGCTGCCCAGACCTTCGTAGGCGTTCTTTGCAAAGCCGCGCCAGGTGCTGCTGAGGTCGCGATACATCCGGCAACTCACCACATCCGTGCCATCAAACAGATCCGTCGCAAACCCCGCCCGCCGCACACACCGCGGCATTTTCACGCCATCGTGCATGCTGTTCTTGAAGGCTTCGTGTCCGCCGCTTGCGAAGTAGGCGTCTTTACGCGCGAACAGGAACTGACCGCAGCCTGCACTCGCGGATGCGTCGAGCGAGTTGCGCATGCGGACGAAGGGCAAGTAGCTGAAGAGGATGAAGAAGATCATCGGCACCGCAAGGCTCTCAGCCAGTGATCCGGTTTCCTGTCGCGGGAAGGTCGAAACCAGGCCAATCTCTTTGCCTGCCGCGCCGGTTTCGCGCGTACCCGCCTTGGCGGCGAGCAACGCAGCGCGGACCGCGCCGGGCTCGAAGCGCACATCAGCATCGGTGAAGCAGAGCCACGTGCCTTGGGCATCCTGGGCCATGCGCCAGCAGGCGTGCTGCTTGCCGTTCCAGCCATCGGGAAGCGTCTTGGTGGGCACGATGCGGACGCGTGAGTCTTCGGCCGCGAGTTTAGCGAGAATGGCGGGCGTGCGGTCCGTGGACTGATCGTCGTAGACGAGCACTTCGACGTTGCTGTGCGTGCTGGCGAGAATGCCTCGCACGCAGGCTTCGATGTTGGCTTCCTCGTTGCGAGCGGGAATGCACACCGAGACAAGATCGCTGATAACGCGGCCATCATCAATGGGCTTGCGATACTGCGCGAGGTTCCACACCGTCATGACGAGTGCGAACACCGCGAAGAAGGCCCCGGTGCCCACCAGTGCGAGCAACACCACACCCCAATTGATTGCGTCGAAAGGCATACCTCATCCTTCGCCCCCCGGGGAAGCTTGGATGCCATGGGTTTGGCGGCAGCGTGAGGTGGGAGTCCGCAAACCGCGACCAGCCCGGCTGGCAACGCGCTATTGGTCGGCATCATTTGGCCGCTCATCGAAGTCTTGCTTCGTGAGTTTCAGGTTCGGATAGACATGGGCCAGATGATCAACGTTCGCGAGCGAAACATCGCGTTCGGCGCGGATGGCGGCGTGCAGCATGTCGGCGTCCAGCACGCGATGGATCGCTGGCAGCGCAACGCTGCACCACGTCAGCAGTTCTTTGAGTTCGGCTTCGGTGGGTCGCAGAGGCCGCAATGAGCGAGCGAGCATGCGTGTGAGAATGGCTCGCGCCGTGCGGCGTATTCGCAGCGCTCGTGTTGCCAGATAGATCGCGATGGTCACGCCGATGGGGACAAACAACACAAGCAGAGACCACCGGATCGCACGTTGGTCGGTCATCGTCACACTGTTCATGGACCAGACACAACTGCCCACAACAAAGAGGCTGCCTCCAACCAGGACCGAGACGAGCGTTGCGTGACGCATGGCCTTGTCAGCGCAGACGTTGGGCACATACGCGAGAGTTCGCAACGACTCCTGCATCCACGCGCGACGGTCAATGCTCTGGTCTTCACCCACGATGGCGGCACGTTCATGGAAGATGCGCGGTGCCATCACCTCGGGAAGATCAGGATGTGTCTGCGCGACAAGCTTCTCCAGCGGCTCGTCTGCCGCGTTCGCGAATGACCGATACCGATGCGCCTCGGTCGCGACCGTGTGCTCACAGGCCGTGCAACAGAAAACGTCTTCGGTGGGACGTGGGATGACCTGTGCGCCGGGACGTGGGATGCGCAGCAAGCGGGCAGGCACGATGTCGCGGCAGACAGTGCAATACTCCGCGACGTAGCCAAGAAGTTTCCCCTTTGGTGCCAGCATGCGAGCATGATGGTAGAAGCGCGGAGAAACGCCTCGTGCGGGGCACGAGGCGTTTGGGGAGGGTCAGTCTGTGGTACTTTGGCCGATTTACTCGAGCGCCGCAGCACCACTGATGATTTCCGTCAGTTCCGTCGTGATCTGGGCCTGGCGGGCGCGGTTGTACTTGCGGGTGTACAGCTTGCCCATCTTGCCGGCGGCGTCGGTCGCGCTCTTCATCGCCACCATGCGGGCGACGTGTTCGCTGACGACGGCGTCGTTGAAGGCTTGGAAAAGCAGGGCCTTGACGGCGGCGGGGAGAATCGCGCCGAGCAGCTCTTGAGCATCGGGAGCGAATTCGAAGATCTGGTTGGGGCCCTTGGCGGCTTCTTCCTTCTTCGCACCCAGGTTGCTGGTCTGGAAGGGGAGCAACTGCACGACGGTGGGCATCTGGCGGCTGGTGCTGAGGAACTTCATGTAGACGACGCGCACGCTGGAGATTTCGCCCGCAATGAACATGCGGGTATATTCCTCAGCAAGCTGCTGCACGTTTTCGTACGTGGGCTTGTCGCCAAACTGGTTGTGCTGGCGGGCGATGTTCACGCCCGCGAACTTGAAGAAGCCTGCGCCCTTCTTGCCGACCAGTTCAATCACGCCGCTCTTGGCAGCGGGGTTCTGCTTGAAGAAGTTCATGGCGGTGCGGAGGACGCCGCCGTTGTAGGGGCCGCACAGACCGCGATCGCTGGTGATGATGAGCGTGAGCTCCTTGGCTGTAGCGCTGGGCTTGATGCTGCCCAGCAGCGGGTGGCTCACTTCCGAGCCCATCGCGGCAGCCAACTGCTGCACCAGATCAAACAGCGTCTCGGTATACGGCTTGCCCGCCGTCGCGGCCTGCTGGGCCTTGGCGAACTTGCTGGTGGCGATCATCTGCATCGTCTTGGTGATGCGACGAATGTTGCCGACAGCCTTGATGCGCTTCTTGATCTCGCGAGTCTTTGCCATAGGGGGGCGAGTATAGGTCAAGCCCCCGCCCGCCGGCAGTCTGATACGGTCTTCGTTTGGTCTGGGTAGACGAGAAGAATTTTCCAGCGGGCTGTCGAAATCGCACGACGTCGTGCGTCATGGGGTCGAGGCGGCTGACGATTGCTTCCCGAGGGGAGGCTGGCGGCCCAGGCTTTGCATCAGGAAAACCCTATGAAGTATGCACTTGTGATCTTTGAGAACCCCGCCGAGCAGGCTCGTCGCAATGGCCCCGAAGCGGGCAACTACTGGGCCGGCTGGATGGCCTACGGCAAGGCTCTGGCCGAAGCAGGCGTGATGGCGGGCGGCGCGGGCCTGCAAGGACCGGATGCCGCCACCACCGTCCGCCTCACGCCCGGCAAGCACAAGGTGCAGGATGGGCCCTACGCCGACAGCAAAGAGATTCTGGGCGGGTTCTATCTGATCGACGTCCCCGACCTCGATGCAGCCCTCGCGTGGGCCGCCCGCGTGCCGGCCCCCCACGGCTGCGTCGAGGTGCGTCCTCTCCTCCAGATGTGAACGACCATGCATGAACATGCTGGCCCAGCACGAGAAGCCGCAGAGCGTGCGGCGAGGATGACGTACGGCAAACTCGTCGCCATCCTCGCTGTGCGAGCTCGTGATGTCGCCTCCGCCGAAGATGCGCTGAGCGGCGCACTGGCGGAAGCGCTTGTGGCGTGGCCGCGCGATGGTGTGCCCCAGAACCCCGACGCGTGGCTGCTCACAGCAGCACGCAACAACCTGGCAGACGCGCAGCGCCGGTCGCGCCGCGAGCGAGAGCTGCCTGAAGCAAGCATGGAACATGAACATCGCCTATCTCGTTTGCTTTCATCGCTTGATGAACAAGACTCTGCGGACGAGCGACTGACGCTGCTCTTCGTGTGCGCGCACCCGGCGATTGATGTGAGCGTCCGCACGCCGCTCATGCTCCAAGCGGTCATGGGGCTCTCAGCCGAGCAGATTGCGGCGGCCTTTGTGATAAGTCCCACGACCATGAGCCAACGACTCGTGCGAGCCAAACGCCGCATCGTGGACACGGGCGTGCGCTTTGCCCAACCGGATACTGAGGAATTGCCCCATCGCATCGAGCACGTACTCGAAGCAATCTACGGAGCATTCGGCACGGCGTACAACGATGATGTCGGCGCCGACACGTCGTCCACACTTGCGGGCGAGGCTCTCGATCTCATCGCCATCGTGACCACGCAACTGCCAGACTGCGCCGAAGCTTGGGGCCTGCGCTCGCTCATGCTGCTCTGCCACGCCCGCCGAAATGCCCGCCGCGACACACACGGCACCTACGTGCCGCTTCGCGAACAGCAACTTTCTCGCTGGGATCGCTCGCTCATCGATGCGGGAAACCAGTCTCTCATGCAGGCAGCGCAGTTGCGACGGCCCGGCCGCTTTCAGACGCACGCCGCCATTCAAGCCGCACACATGGACGCAGTGCTCCGCGGCGTCGACAACAGCACACCGATCGCGAGTCTCTACGACGCGCTGATGGTGCAGGCCCCCACGATCGGCACGCTCATCGCCCGGGCCGCGGCATGGGCCGACGCAGGGCACGAAGAGCAAGCGTTGCAAATGCTCGACAACATCGACGCTCACGACGTGCGCACCCATCAGCCGTACTGGGCGGTGCGGGCGGATGTGCTCCGGCGCGTTCATCGCCCTGCCGAAGCCCGCGTCGCATACGACCGCGCCATCGGCTTGACCACCGAACACGCCACGCGTGAGTGGCTGCGACAGCGTTCCGCGCTGTAGCCCGTGCCGCTCACCGCAGTTCAAGCCCGTCATGCGCCAGCCGCATCGTGTTCGGAAGGCGAGCGTTCGTCGCCTCGTGAGGCAGTTCATGGCTCATGTGCACGAAGTACGTCTGCTCCGCAGCGACCTCACCGGCGATGTGCACCGCTTCGTCAATTGTCAAATGCGTGGGATGCTTGCGCTCCCGCAGACAATCCAGCACCAGCGTCTTCAGCCCGCGCAGACGCACCCAAGACTCCGTCGGTACGGCGGAGATATCGGTGCAGTAGGCGAGGGGAAGTGGCGAAGAGACTGCCTGCATGCCCGAGTGCACAAATGCTTCCGTGGCTGCGGACGGATTGGCGCTCGCCCACTCAATTCGCCACCCAAGCACCGGCAGCCGACCATGAAGCAAACGGATGGGCGTGAAGCTCATCCCCCACCGCACGATCGCCACGCCCGCCTCGATCTCTCGCTCCGGAATCGTGTTGGGAATCAGACTGGCGACAAAGCTGTCATTCACATTGCGTTCACGCTCGAAGATGTGCTGGTACACACGCCGCAGACTCGCCATCGTGTGTTCATCCGCAATCACTTCAATCGGCTCACGCTGCACCGCGTTGAATCGACGCACTTCGTCCAGGCCGAACATGTGATCAACGTGGTTATGCGTGAAAAAGATCGCATCACAGCGCATCAACCCCGCGCGAATCGCCTGCATCCGCAGATCCGGACCGGCATCAATCAGCACCACGCGGTCCTGGCCGCGATCGTCCGTCCACATCACAACCGCAGAGCAACGCAAGCGGTTATCACGCGGATCCGTGCTGTGACAGACTGCACAGTGGCACCCGATCATTGGAATGCCCGCGGATGTGCCTGTGCCGAGGAACAGGAAACGAGCGTCTTTCACGGCGCGACTTTCTCGCCTTCAAACTTCACCAGGTTCTGCACTTCTTCCGGGCTCGGCGCAGCTTCCAGCCACGCCGCTTCAATGAACGCGCTCAGCTCACTCGCCGCATCCGCCAAACGCTCAATGATGAACGCCTTGCCACCCGGCTGCTCAAGCTCGCCGGCCTTCTGCATCTTGTACAGCGGCTCCATCTGCGCATAGGAGCGCTCGATGTGCGTGAGCATCTGGCCAAAGAGGTCGTCGCGATCAAGCTGGCGGTCGGGTTCGAACTTGGCTTGCAGATCGGCGTCATTGATGACGTGCAACTTGAGCACGCCGCCATCGATATAGGAGTGGATACCGCGATCGGTCGTGTAGCCGTTGGGATTCTCGCCCACCCAGCCATGATGGTGGCGCGTGGTGTGCAGCGGCTGAGAGGCATCGCCCACAAAGTGCGACAACTGCCCGATATGAATGCGCGCGTTCCACTTCGCGCCTTCGATCTGGGCATCACGTGATCCGTCTTTGTTGAGCATTTCCTGCATGCGCACGATCTTGAAGGCCCCCACCACTTTGCCGTAGGTCTCCATCGCGCTGATGGGCAGAAAGCCGGGGTACTCGTCGGTCTTAGCGAAGTCTTTCTTCTCGTCGACCGGCGGGCCTGCAAAGTCGGGCTTGGCCCGGGCCAGTGCGATCTGCTTCACATACTCGTGGCGCAGCCGCGGCATCGTGCGCAGAGTCATGCCGAGCGGCTCAAGATCATCGACGTCGATGTAGTGATCGGGGTTGTTGAGGTGCGTGAGTTGCGCGACGCGTACGCCACGCCAGCGATCAGGCATCTGAGCTTGGTCAGCGATGATGGCGACGCTCGCATCATCCTTGAGCCACGCGGGCATGTCGCTGGAAAGGCCGCGGACCGCGACACGCGTGATCATGCGGTGGCCTGCACCATCCCAGGCCATCGCGCAGGGGGCCGCGAGCGCAGCCAACACGAGCACAGCGGACCGACACAACGCGGCGTGAAGCTTCTTCATGGCTACATGATTGGCGCGTTGTCGGCGGTGTCGCGTCAGGCAGACGTTCGCAGACTCGGCTTGGACAGATCAGTCACCACGGTGCGGTTGCGACCGGCCTTCTTCGCGGCGTACAGATTGCGGTCAGCCCCTTCGACCCAGTTCTCCGAGGTGGCCAGCGTCATACCAGTTGCGCCGACAACGCCCATGGAGACGCTGACACGCAGATCGGGCACACGACTCCAGCGCAGTTCGCTGACAGCATGACGCAGACGCTCGCACACCACCGCAGCGTCAACCGCGCTGGTGTCGGGCATGATGAGGACAAACTCTTCGCCACCGTATCGGCAGGCGACATCGCTGGCGCGAGGATCACGCTGTAGCACACGCGCAACGCTCTGCAACACACTGTCACCCACCGGGTGGCCATAGTTGTCGTTCACGCTCTTGAAGTGATCGATATCGATCAAGGCGAGCGCGAGGGAGTGGCCCTGGCGGCTGGAGCGCGAGTACTCCTCGGTCCAGCGGTTGTCGAAGTACGCACGATTCCACAACCCAGTCAGGCCGTCGATCCGAGCTCGCTGCGCGAGCAGACGCATCATCTGATTCAAGCGCAGCGCAGCACGCAAACGCACGCGCAGCTCGACCAGTTCGAAAGGCTTTGTCACGTAATCAACCGCGCCCAAGTCAAACGCTGCAACTTTGGCAGCGACATCTCCGCGTGCGGAAAGAACCATGCAGGGAGTGTGCTGTGTGCGCGTATCGGCCTGGAGCTTGCGGAGCAGCACGAGCCCATCACCGTCATTGGGCAGAGCGAGATCCACGAGCACCAGTTCGGGCATCTCGGCGATGGCCTTGGCGAAACCTTCCTCGACTGATTCCGCGGTGATGAGATCGATTTCATCGTGCTTCAGGCGCACGCGGAGCAGGTCGTGCACATCGCGCGAGTCATCCACGACCAGCACGCGTGATCGCGCTTCTTCTGTCGTGTGCGACTGGCGTTGCGTCACTGAACATCCTCCGCCCCCGACACACTTCGTTCAACGTGCCTTGGCTCGCAGGCACATGCTCACCAATTCATCGACCTGCTGTTTGATTGACTGCATGATCGTGGCTTCGCTTCCGACGCAACGCCGCAATTCATCCTCCAAGTGTGCGGCATTCCCCCCAATCGAGTCGAAGCCATGACCGCCCGCGCTGCCACGAATCTTGTGGGCTTCATTGGCAAGCTGCTTCCAGTTGCCCGCTTCAAGATGGTTGCGAAGCGACTGCGCACGACCGCCCATCTCATCGACGTACATGTCGATGAGTTCGGCCATGTCGGCGTCATCGTGCAAGCTGCTGATGATGGGTCCTGTAGACTGCCCGGACATCGTGCTACCTCCACCGCTCTGGCAATGCAGACGTACCTGAGTTGGGTATCGACCTCTCGCGACGTCGTATCAATCCGGAGGCGTGTGATGACAGGCATTTCATGCTGACACGCGAGTCGTCGCCCGCCTTGCGTGTGCAATTCTCACAACCGGTACAAACGCTATAGACCGCACAATCAGAGCAATCGGCACAGCTTGTACCGCGAAAGGTCTTGTCTGGACCGGTCTAGCCATGTATACTTGCACAACTATGCAAGTGACGAAGCAAGCTACACCGCCTCGTTCGCCTCGCCACGCGGCGCGTGTTCGTCGGCCGATCGACAGTGCGCTCTCCGCCGATCTGTTTCGGGCTCTGGGCGACCCCACGCGACTGACATTGCTGGCATGCCTGGCCAAGTGCGCGCGGCCTTGCTCTGTCACCGAAGTCGCCGACTGCTGCTCGGTTGATCTGTCGGTGGTGTCGCGACATCTGGCGATTCTGGCACGCGCGGGCGTGCTGGCGAGCGAGCGGCGGGCAAAGACTGTCCATTACACCGTGCGGTACACCGACCTTGCGGCTTCACTGCGGGCGATGGCCGATGCCGTGGACGCGTGCATCGCCCATGCCCCCACATGCTGCGACGCGGGCGGGTGCTGTGCGCCCGCAACACCGCGCAAGCGAACGAAAGGTGCGAACGCATGAAGACCGATCCCAGAATCCGCGTACTTTTTCTTTGCACAGGTAACTCGTGCCGCAGCCAAATGGCCGAAGGTTGGGCCAAAGCGCTGAAGGCCGACAGCGTAGAGGCATACTCGGCGGGCACGAACCCCCACGGCATGAATCGCCTCGCGATTCGGGCAATGGCGGAAGCCGGCGTGGATATCACCTCCCACACCAGCAAGCGACCGGAAGAGATCGCCACGAGCTTTGATGTGGTGGTAACGGTGTGTGACAGCGCACATGAATCGTGCCCGATCTTCCCGGGGGCCCGCGTTGTGCATGTGGGCTTTGAAGACCCGCCGCGGCTTGCACGTGATGCCAAGAGTGATGATGAGGCGATGCCCCACTACCGGCGCGTGCGTGATGAGATTCGAACATTCATCCAGACACTTCCAGATGCGCTGCGCGCCCGCTAACAACTCGAAAGGACCAATCATGTCTAACACGTCCCCCGACAAGCCTTGCTGCGAACCCGGTTGCTGCTCGACACCGCAGGTCGCATCAGCCGCGACTGCCGACACCACGCGCGACCAGGTGCGAGCCGGCTACGCAAAGATCGCCAACGACGGCTGGTGGTCCGCAGCGCTGGCCGACACGCCGCTGGGCAGCGCAGCGATTGCAGCGCCGTCAAGTGCGACCACGTCGTCATGCTGCGCAGGTGGAGGTTGCTGCGGGCCCGCAACGTTCACACCCGCACAACTTGCAGAAGCGGTCGGCTACTCCCAGTTCGACTTGGCAGCCACACCAGACAGCGCCAACATGGGGCTGTCTTGCGGCAATCCAACCGCACTCGCAAGCTTGCGCACCGGCGAAGTTGTGCTTGACCTGGGCAGTGGCGGCGGATTTGACTGCTTTGTCGCAGGACCCAAGGTGGGGGCAACCGGCCGCGTGATTGGCATCGACATGACCCCTGAAATGCTCAGCAAAGCACGGAGCAACATCGCCCACTACACCAAGGCCAGTGGCCTCAGCAACGTGGAGTTTCGACTGGGCGAGATTGAGAATTTGCCCGCCGCAGACGCGAGCGTCGACGTCGTCATCAGCAACTGCGTGCTGAATCTGAGCCCCGACAAGCAGCGCGTGTGGCGCGAGATCGCTCGCGTCCTCAAGCCAGGCGGGCGAGTTGCCGTGTCAGACCTTGCACTGCTCAAGCCGCTGCCCGAAAGCGTTCGCGCCGACGTGGAAGCGCTGGTCGGCTGCGTCGCAGGCGCGGTGCTTGTGGACGAAACGCGCGAACAAATGCGTGCTGCGGGCTTGCAGGACATCGTGCTGACAAGCAAATCGCACTACATCGACGCAATGACGGACTGGCAGGATCCGCTGTATCAGAAGATCATCGCCGCCTTGCCTGCCGGTGCAAAGCCCAGCGACTACATCACCAGCTTGGACATCGCAGGCCGCAAGTAAAGCGTGTCAGATCGCTTGGCCGCCCCGCTCGCCCGTGCGAATCCGAATGCACTCGAGCATGGGCACCACGAAGATCTTGCCGTCACCCACGCCGCCCGTGCGGGCGCCGTCGATGATCGCGTTAATGGCTTTCTCCACGTAGTCATCGTTCAGACCGATGGTCACTTGCAGCTTGGGAATCATGCGAGGCCGCACTTTCTGGCCTCGCACGAACTCCACCTCCCCTTGCTGCGCACCGTGTCCTTCCACCGGGCTGACAGTGATGCGATACGTGTCATTCTCGTCAAGCACTTTGCGCAGAGCGATCTGCACCGCTTCGAGGCGATCAGGACGAATGATGGCGATAAGCAATTTCATGAAGGAAGTCCTCGAACGCACAAACCACGCACCGGCAACCACAACTTCAACACACTTCAACACGAAGCCCCGCACCCGCTCGACACGCCCTCACGCCCCTTCGTGTCAATTCCTGCAATTCGTCGCTTCTCTGCACCCGCACGCAGGCACTCGGCGCTTCCCCTACGACATCAAGTCCGCGTGATAGCCACGCTCACCATGCACCGAGATATCAAGGCCGTCACGCTCCTGCGCATCAGTCGCACGCAAGCCCATGGTGTACTTGAGCGCTGCAGCGATGACGATTGTGCACACAACAGCGAAGCCCGCACCCACGCCCGCACCCAGCAACTGGTGCTCAAACTGATACGAATCCCCGTAAATCAGCCCCTTGTTGCTGGTGTTTGCCATGCAGAAGACACCCGTGAGCACAGCGCCAGTCAGCCCGCTAATGCCGTGCACACCAAACGCGTCGAGTGAGTCGTCGTAACCAAACTTGCCCTTTAGCCGCACCGCGAGATAGCACGCACACGAGCCTGCCGCACCGAAAATGATGGCATGCCAAGGCAGCACGTGACCCGCAGCGGGCGTGATGCACACCAGTCCCGCAACAATGCCCGATGCGATGCCCAGCGTCGTCGGCTTGCCCTGGTGCAGCCACTCAATCAGTAGCCACGTGATCGCCGCAGCAGCCGCCGCAGTCTGCGTGGTCGTAAATGCAAGCCCCGCAGTAAAGCCAGCCGCCGGAAACTCAATCGCGACAGCGCTGCCCGCGTTAAAGCCAAACCAACCGAACCACAACAGCCCCGCCCCCAGCAGCGTGAGCGGCAAGCTGTGCGGCAGAATGGCAAAGCCCTCACCACTCAGTCCCGGCATGTAATCACGACGCTTGCCGATCATAATGGCCAGCACAAGTGCGCTGAAACCGCTGGAAATGTGCACCACCGTACCGCCAGCAAAGTCGAGCACGCCCTTCGCAAACAGCCAGCCCTCAGGGTGCCACACCCAGTGGGCCAGCGGGCAATACACAAACGTCGTCCACAGCAGGCTGAAGACCAGGAACGTGCTGAACTTCATCCGCTCCGCCACCGCGCCAGCGATGAGTGCAGGTGTGATGATCGCGAACTTGCCCTGAAACATCACGAAAACAAGCTCCGGAATTTGCTTGTCGCCATACGCGCTGTGCCAGTCGATGCCATGCAGCGCGATGAGATTGCTGTCCCACCCGATCCATCCGCCTTGGCTCTTCCCAAACGCCAGGCAGTACCCGATGAGAATCCACTGCACGCCAATGACGCCCATCGCCGCAAACACCTGCGCAAGCGTCGTCAACACGTTCTTCCGACGCACCATCCCCGCGTAGAAGATCGCCAGCCCAGGCACCATGATGAGCACCAGCGCGCTCGAGACGAGCATCCACGCGGTTGAGCCCGAATCAATGGCGGGCAGCGCCGCCGTCGCCGTTTCAGTCGTCATGCAGTTCACCTTTACTCTTCCGCGTCACATGCGCGGCGGAGCAACTTAACGCCGGGCCTCGCGTCTGTAAAGCCCAAACGCAACATTTCCGGCCACAAAGCACCTTTGTACACGAAGCTCACGACAGCAAGTTTCTCGTAGCATTCACACTTTCACAACTTCGTGTTTACTTCACAATTACTCTTCACGCCGCGCCTGCGTTCCTGCTATGCTCTTTGTGATCTGGAGGTCGCCATGAGTCAGCTGAACCCGGCATCGCCGCTCAACGAACCGCGAAACTGGCGCGACTACGCCCGCCCGGGCCTGCGCCTCGATGAAGCCGCGCACATCGCCGTCGCCGTTGACTGCGTGCCCATCGCCTTCTCGCAGCGCGCCCTGCGCGTCTTCCTCGTGCGCCGCAACGAAGAACCCTTCGCAGGCTGCTGGAGTCTTCCAGGCGGCTACGTCGCCATCAACGAATCACTTGAAGACGGCGGCCATCGCCTCTTCGTCTCACGCGTCGGCCTCGAACCCACGCACCTCGAGCAGATCCGCACCTTCGGCAATCCCAACCGCGATCCGCGCGGGCGCGTCGTCAGCGTCTGCTTCCTCTCGCTCGCTCGCCCCGCCGAAGACCAGCTCAAGGCCGCCGCCCGCGGCGAGAACGCCGGCTGGTTCGAAGCCAGCGCCCTCCCGCGTCTGGCCTTTGACCACGCCGAGATCATCAATGCCGCCATGACCGGCCTGCGCGACAAGGTTCGCCACGAGCCCCTCGCCTTCGCGATGCTCCCGCAGAAGTTCAGCCTGACCCAACTCCAGACCCTCTACGAAGCCTGCCTGGGCAAGCGCCTCGACAAGCGCAACTTCCGCAAGAAGATCATGGAAACCGGCACCCTGCGCGACCTCGACGAACGCCAACTGGGCGTCGCCCACCGCGCCGCCAAGCTCTACACCTTCGACCGCGCCGCCTACGACGCCTACCGCAAGACCGGCGAAGAAGTCAGTTTCGTCGCCTGAGCCGCTCTCCACGTTCTTTGCACATCCTCGCGATCCTCCGCGACACGGCCCGTGATTTCGCGTAGAATCTGCGCGTCAGGACGACTCACACCCGGTACACGGAGGTACCCATGCCCGCTTCGCTTTCGCGCTCGCTCTTTGCCTGCTCACTCATCGGCCTCACCGCCGCTCTCGCCGGCTGCTTCCAAAACACCAACTACCCCGCGATTCCCACATCGCGCGGCTACGCGGAAGATCCCAACAAGCCCGCCGCAGAAGCCGCCATGGTCGCCGCGCTGCAATACGTCACCAGCCGCTGGACCCCCGGCCAGCGCGAGTTCGACGTTGCCGCCGCGCCCGACGCCCTGCCGATGGCCGACTATCCGCTCGTCATCAATCTGCCGCTTGGCACACGCAAGATGCTTTACGACCGCATCGCCAGGAAGGTCGGCCCCGAAGTGCAGCCCGCCACGCCGGAAAACACAACCGGCACGCTGCCCGTCTTCCACGTCACGCGCGTCTGGCTCCGCACCGATCACGGCATCGTCGATGTCCTCCGCCCCATGCCCGAGCTGGGCCTGGCCACCGATGGCAAGCCCATCTATCAGAAGATCACTGTCCGCCTCGAAGGCGGCTTCAAGCCATGGAACGTCGTGCACGCCCGCGCCTGGTACCCGGGCGACGAGCCCATGCCCGCCTTCTTCTACAACCCTGCGACCGACGTGCCCGGCCAGTGGTACATCAGTCAGCGCGAGCAGGTGCAGAAGGACCTCGCCGCCTTCGACGCGGCAATGGGCGTGCAACAGCCCGCAGCCGACACCGCCGTGACAGGCGCGCCGACGCAAGCAACCGCCGAAGAACCCCAGTAACGAAGTCAAATATCGAAGTCAAATAACGAAGTATCGCAGCGACACAACACCAACCTACTCGCGCCCCACACACCTTCTCTTCTCCGTGCCCTCTGCGCTCTCTGTGTTCAACCTGTCTTCCTGTCTTCCAATATCGCCATGACCAGCCCGCTCGAGCGATTGCAAGATCAGCGCCCCGCCGTGCGGCGCATCGCGATCATGGATCTCCTGCGCGACGGCGGCGACGCGGGCTTGACAGCCCTGCTGACACATCTGCCGCGTGAGCAAGATGAGCGAGCTGCGTTGCTGATCGTGCGAAACTGCGCCGAGCGCAAGCATCAGCCCGCGCGAGCTGTGCTCGCGCAACTGCGAGACAGCGCAGCCGCACCCGCAGCCGTCGCGCACGCAGCACTCCTGGCACACGACGCGCTCGAAGTTGCCGCAAGACCCGCCCCACCGCCGCTCGTCATCGACCCCGATGATGTCGAAGCCGACGAAGACCAGTAAGCCGCGTTTCCACCCTAGCGCGCGGGTGTGTTGACGCATCACCCCGGTCTATCTTGCACCATGCGCACAACGCTTCCCAAATGGCAGGTCGTGACAGGCTGGGTTCTCGCAGGTCTCATCGGCGGCCTGCTGTTGTTCAGCGCGAGCGGCAAGTTCACGCAGTCTGACGACATGGCGGAAGGCGTCTCCCATCTCGGCTGGCGCATGGACCAGATGCGCGGCCTTGGCGTGCTTGAGGCCGCGATCGTGGTCATCTTCCTCATCCCTCGAACCACCGTGCTGGGCGCAGTCCTCATCACCGGCTACATGGGCGGAGCCATGGCCACCCACGTCCGCATCGACGAGCCTTGGATCATCCAGTTTTTCGTCGGCGTTGTCGCATGGCTCAGCGTCTTCCTCCGAGACCCGCGCCTGCGCGAACTCCTGCCCATCCGCCGCTCACAGCGCATCATCTGATTACCCGCGGGCGATTCCCCTCCGCAACTTCCCTCGGTGTTGGCGGCGGCACCAACGGATACTTCACGCCACACTCCGGACAACTCGCCGGCCCGCACCCCGGCACTAGGCCGTTCAACGCCGGATCATCGCCCAAGCCACCAACTTCATATCCGCAGTCCGGGCAACTGCCCGCACGCTGCCGCTCGTCCACACGCCGACTTGCGCTCGTCCGCCATCCAAAGAAGCACATCCCACCCACGCCCACGACCATCGCGGGCAGCGTCAACCAAAGTGCACCTCGCGCCGCAGGCACCAGCGTCGTCAAAGGCAAAATCAACATAGCCAGATACATCACCAACTGTCCCGCGATCATCAACCGCAGCCCGGCCGGAGATGCAACGCCGTCGCTCGCTCGCTTCATCCGCGTCAGAGTCGCCCGATGCGCGCGCCGCTCAGCCAGCAGTTCCATCGCCGCCTCCGCTAACTTCCCGCTCACCGGCGATTCCGCCGCTAGCGCAGCCCGCACGCGCCGCAGCGGAGCCACCCGCACAAATCGCACGCCGCCGATCCGCGCATCACTCCACGATGTCGTCGCGGCGAACAACGCGAGCCCGACACACGCGCACACCATGCAAGGCACTGCTCGAAACTGGTCAGGAATGCTCGACACAAACAGTGATGCAAACCCGACCACAAACACGCACCCACCCAACCATGCCATCCGCGTCTTCTTCGGATTGCTCACCCACCCCACCCGCTCCTCAGGCACACCGCCGCGCCGCCACACAGACTGCTGCGACTCACCCCAGATCACCGGATTGAATTTGCTCGGCGCAGGCCGCTTCACCCGCGTTGCAACCGGCGACTCAGCAAACCCCACACCATCTGCAATCGAAGTCGGCCTCGGCATCACGCACGCTCCCCGCGCGTGCGCCGATCCCAGAACGTCACCTCACCCGCAGTCGCCGGCGGCACCAGCGGATACCGCAGCCCGCACTCCGTGCATCGCTCAGGCCCCGCATCCACCCCGTGCGCCGCAAGCTGCTCATCCACCGTGGCCGACGACAAGTCATAGTCGCAGTGCGGACACCGCTTGGCCCGCTGACGAGCCATCGCCGAACCCTGACCTCTCTTAAGGCTGTAAAAAAGCAGCATCGCCGCACAAACCACAGCAACCGAAGATGCCCCGTTGATCTTGACCCCAGTAAACCCTTCAACGCCATTGACCAGACACATCGCGGCTCCCAGCAGCAGGAACGCGCGCATGTTGACCCGCATCGCAGCGATGAGCGCTCCCCCTTCCACCGGCTGCTCGCGTCGTAACGCAAGCGCATGCCGCGCCGTGGCAAGCCCGCTCTCATCGCGCCGCCTGATCGCACTGCAAAAAGGCGCGACCCTCGCACGGCGTGCAAGCGCTCGCTTGCGAACATCCTTCAGGTACACCAGTGCAATCCAAACCAAAAAGAAAGCCATCGCGACGTACAGCGTCGACGAGATGGACGTCACTGCCTGCTCAATCGGCGCCCACCACGCGGCCTCGGTAGATCGCGTCAACATCGCAGCAACGAAAATGCACAGTGCAAGCGTCACCGAGAACAGCCCAAGCCACGATATCGAGACAGACTCTGAAACATGCTGGCGATACCACGGCGCGTCTTTACTCGGCTTGCGATGACGCTCCGCCTCGTAGCTCGCCTGCTCAGAGCGAAACAGCGTGATGTCATCCAGCGCAGACCAGATCCCCATCTCACACCAGTCCCCGCGTGCGCGCGTCCCACCACAACACCTCACGCCCACTCGCGGGCGGCACCAAGGGCAGTCGCGTCCCGCACTCCGGACACCGACCCGGCCCCGCATCAACCCCCGCCGCCACCAGCGCCGCCTCCGACTCAACCGACCGCAGGTCATACCCGCAGTCCGCGCACCGACCATCCATCACACGCTTCGGATTGCCCAACTGCCACCACCCCGCGCCCATCGCCACAACCATCGACACCACCATGGCAATCGGACCGACCCGCGTCGTGTTCGTCAGCAGTACCTCCATGGCCACAGCGATCACTACGCAGCCAAAGACCAACTGAATCGTCGGTGCCACAGCCTTGAGCACAATCCAGAACGGTGCGTCAGACTCCAGACTCAATCCGCTCCGCCGCTCCGTCAACACACGCTGCGCCAGCGCAATTTCCCCGCGCCCACGCATGACATCCACAAACGGCCGCACCCGCGCTCGCCGCGCCCGCGCCTTGGCCCGCCGTGAAGGCCAGGACCGGCATCCCATCCACACCAGCATTACCCCCAAAGCCATCTGCCACAGCCATCCCGAAAACATTGCTGCGTCCCACTCCTCCGATCGCCAAGGCAATTGCACGGCCGAGAAGAAAGCGTTCACCGCGATCAGCGTGCCGAACGCGCCAACAAAAGCAAGCACCTGCCACCAAGGCACAGCGATGGATTCACCCACATATCGCTTGTACCACACCGTCCCCGCAGGCAACGGACGCACACGCTGCCGCGCAAGCGCCAATTCACGCTCGCCTCGCCACAACGACACACGATCAAGCACGGACCATGTCCCCATGCTGGCATTCTAGTGCATTCATCAAGATGGGCGATTTCTGCTGGCAGACCTATCTTCAGCCATGACGACGTCTCTGGCATGGATCAAAGAGCAGGAGCCGTCCAAGCAAGCACTGCTTCGAGCCGCTCGCTCGCTTGTTCAGCGGCACGCTCCTCATGCAACTGAACACGTGTATCCCGGGTGGAACGCTTTGGGCTATAAAGCACCTGGTCTCTTCTGCGTCATCTATCCGTACGGCACGGGCGTCAAGATTGCCTTCGAGCGGGGCCGAGATCTCATTGACCCACACGCACTGCTCCAGCAAACGGGCAAGCGCATGAAGTTCGTCTTCATCGAACGCACGAGCGAACTGTCAGACTCCGTCGGCGCTTTCGTGGCGCAAGCCGCCGCTCTCGCTGCCGACGACTAACCACACAGCCCCTCACTTCACCAGCATCGGCAAGCTCCCCGTCGCGCCCCCGCCCTTGCCGTCGCGCACGTACACATAAATCCGATACACCCCCGGCTGCTGAGGCAGCGTGATCGTCGCGCCCGTCAGGCTCGTGTCGTGCACCGCCGCCTTCAGTTGTTCGGGCGTCGCGATGAAGTCGCCGCCCGTTTCGTACTGCGTCGTCTCGCGCAGCAGCATCCACTCGCTCGTCATCGCATCCTTCTCAGGATCCGTGACGCCGAGCTTCACTTGCAGGTTTGCGCCCGGCGCGCCGCGATCAGGACCATCAAAAGCAAAAGTCTCAATCACCGGCACGCGATTGGCCGGCGCCTTGCCCGTCCACAACTCGCTCATCACTTCCGCCGACGCGAGCAGTGTCGTGTTGTCCGGCATCAGCATGCCGAACCACGTCTTCGTGGCTTCCATCTTGTGGCCCCACAAGAACGCGTACGAACCCAGGCACGTCCCCTTCGCCCCCAGCACACTCTTCTCATACGTGTTGCGATACGCCTGCGCCTTCTGCGTGCTGGTCAGTTCCGGCGGCGCACCAAAGTCGTTGCGACCGATCTCCCACGTGCCGTTGGGCCCAAACTCCGTGATGATGTACGGCTTGGTCCCGCCAAACTGCTTGTACCGCTCCGCGATGCTCGGCCCGCCGCCGTACGAGTTGATGCCGATGATGTCAATGTCCGGACACAGCCGGTGAATGTTCTTGACCTTCTGCCCCTTGTCGCCCATCTCGGCAATCACCGTCATCGTCGGATGATGCGGATCAAGCTTCTTCGCCATCGACGCAATGTTGTTGATCGCCGACCAGATCGCCGCGTCGTTCCCCTCACCCTCCATCTCATTGCCAATGCCCCACATCAAAACCGCCGGATGATCCTTGTACTTGAGAATCGCGGCCTTCGCCTTCTCGTACTGCTCCGCAACCTTCACCGGGTCGTTGTAGTCAAACCCATGCCGCGGATGCTCCAGCCAAATCCCCACCGTCACGCTCATCCCCAGCGCATGCGCCTTGTCGAGCAGCGGCGTCAAATCATCCGCCCCCCACGTCCGCACACTGTTGCCCCCCGCCTTCGCCAGCGACTCAATCGCACTCACCCCACCCGCGCTCGCCACAAAATACGGCTGACCACCCCGCAGCAACGAGTAGTTGCCCGGCTCCCCACGCACCTCAACCTTGATCGGTTGAGCAAGTGCACTACCAGCCACCAAAGCCATCGCCGCGATCATGTGCTTGAGCATGAAGAAACATAGACCACCGCCCCGCCCCACGAGATGTCGCCACTCCACACCTGCGTATCGCAAATGCCATGAAAAACCCAGTGTTTTCTCGCGGACGCTTCAAGTACCGCCCCGCCATGCACGCCACCTGCTTGAGCAAGCTTCCCTGCCCTCGCAAGTGGTGTTGAAGCCATGGAAAACCGCGCGCCGCCCACGTGCGTTCACGGCTCGTTGATGAACGCCAGCTCAAATCCGTAGCGATGATTGAACAACTCATATGCAGGCCGACGCACAAGCTCCGCGGCCCGTTCAGAAGTCACCGCCACCACTTCAATGCGACTCGTGTCAAACCACAGCCTCTCAAGCTCCCCTTTCAGCCAGTCGCGCAGTCCCTCCGCCGACGCGGCCTTCGGTGCCCCCTCCATCCTCCATCCAAAGCTCGTCGCACGAATGCGGCCCTTGGGGTTGTTCGCCAGCCAAGCGTGAATTTGCGGCCAATACATGGAGAGTTCTGGCTTCCACGCCGCTTCGTCAGACGAGCCCGTGAAAATGCCCCCGCCGTGCCACAGCAGCACATCGCGCCCTACCTGCTGCATGGATCCCATGGACGCCCGTGATGCAATCTCTTCAATCGCATACCACGATGCGTCCTCTTCCAGCGATCGCGGACACTGCACATCAAACTTCTGTCCCACCACTTCCTCAATCGCCTGCACCGCCTCGCGCGAGTTGCTCACGTCAAACGCCGCGACGCTGTCACCTTGCGCTGTCGGAAACTCCATCAGCAGTCGCTGACCGCACGCGCATTGCTGCAGCAACCTCATGCCGTCACGGATGCGCATGCGATCCGCTGAACGGTGGACGTCCGCCGACTCATATCGACGCGCCTTGTACCCATCGACGCGCATCGGAATACGCAACTGTTGATCGCGCTGCTGCGAGATCACGCTGGTGCCAAATACCACCCAGCACTCGACAACCCGGTCATCGACTCGCACAATGATGAGGGGCCGAACTCTCTTTCCACCTCCGACCTCAACTTCGTCGGTAGCTTGCAGCGTCAACGTCAGTGTCACCTTGTCAGTCACAGGCGAGACAGTGCGCTCAATCTGCCAACCCGCCTTGGCCTCAGATGCCTCTTGCCGACGCAGTGCCGCCGCCAGTGCATCAAAATGCCTCAGCCGCGCCGCATCGTCTTCAATCTCGCCGCCATCGCGAATCCGCTGCTCAATCTCTTGAGCCGACAACCCCTGCCCCGCCGCGAAACCTGCCATCGCAACCAGCACAATCCCCGCCGCCAACCAGTTCACATGCCGCATCGTGCACCTCCCTTGTGAGCAAATAGTGTAACCACAACTCGCGCAGACAAAAACCCCGCGACTTCTCGCGGGGTTTGGAGATCGGAATTCAGCCCGCAATCACTTGCGGCGACGACGCGCAACCATCAGGCCGCTCGCGCCCATCAGCGCAATCACGCCCGGAGCCGGCACGATCGTCAGGTTGTCAATCGCCAGGCCGTGGTCGTTGCCCTGGTTGTTGTCGTCCCACCAGCGGACGAGCAGGATTTCGCCAGGGTTCCACGTCAGGCTGATCGCACCGCCGCGGCCCGCGCTCAGGCCCGCCACGTTGCCATCAACCGCAGCCGCCGTCGCGCTGGCGACGTTGGTAACCGTGTTGAAGCTCGCGCCGGGAGCGACGTAACCGGTCGTGAACGAAGCGTCGTTGTCGCTGAAGCTGATGCTGCTGACAACCTTGTAATCGAGGACATGGCTGTGCAGGGCGGTGTTGCCGCCGTTGCGCCACTGCTCGCTGTCGTAGCTCAGCGTGATATCCGTGATCGCCGCACCGGTGTCGTTGCGGAGCGCGAGAAGGATGAGGATGTCACCAGGCGTGCCCGACGAAAGCGAACCCAGCGCGCGATCAGTGCTGCCGACGCTGCCGTAGCTGTACAGGTTGCCGCCGTTGCTGCCACCGTCGTTGATGCCGTACGCGGTGAAGTTGTTAGTGGAGCCATCGCGGGCGCCGAAGATGCCGGCGCTGTTGGTGCGCCACGCGCTCCAGCCCTGAATGACCGGGAACGCCGGGTTGTTGCTCCACGAGGAGCTCGTGCCCGTGTTCACCAGCGAATCAAAGTTCTGCGAGTACGTGCCCGTGAACGACACAATCGATTGCGCCGATGCCATCGACGCCGCCGCCACCAGGGCAGCCACAAAAACGCTCTTCATCTCTCTTCTCCTTCTCTCCAGCGGCCGTCAAGCCGCTCTTTGTTGTGACAAGGGTACCCGCGGGGTATGCGAAGTCACGCGCAAAAAGAAACCCCGCAATGACTTGCGGGGCTTCTCTGAATAACGTGCTGCAGATCGCGTCGCTCAGCCCTGCGCCATCTTGGCGGCCTTGGCCTTCGCATCGTCGAGGCTGCCGACGTACATGAATGCACCTTCGGGCAGGTCGTCGCCTTCGCCGTTGCAGAGGCGCTCGAAGCTGTCGATCGTGCTTTCGAGCGTGCTGTCGACGCCCTTGAAGCCGGTGAACTGTTCGGCGACGTGGAAGGGCTGGCTGAGGAAGCGCTCGATCTTGCGGGCGCGGCTCACCGTGCGCTTGTCTTCTTCGCTCAGTTCGTCAACGCCCAGAATGGCGATGATGTCCTGCAGGTCCTTATAGCGCTGCAGAATGCGCTGCACGCGCGTCGCGACGGTGTAGTGACGCTCGCCCAGAATTTCCTTGCTCAGGATTCGGCTGGTGCTCGCGAGCGGGTCGACGGCGGGATAAATGCCCTTTTCGGCGATGTTACGGCTGAGAACGATGAACGCGTCCAAGTGGGCGAACGTCGTGCTGGGAGCCGGGTCAGTCAAGTCGTCGGCAGGGACGTAAATCGCCTGCACCGAGGTGATGGCGCCCTTGCTGGTCGAGGTGATGCGTTCCTGGAGAGCACCCATCTCGGTGCTGAGCGTGGGCTGGTAACCCACGGCGCTGGGCATACGGCCCAAGAGTGCCGACACTTCCGAACCGGCCTGCGTGAAGCGGAAGACGTTGTCGACGAACATCAGGGTTTCCTTACCCGATGCATCGCGGAACTCTTCGGCCATCGTGAGGGCCGAGAGAGCGACGCGGAGACGGCTCCCCGGCGGTTCGTTCATCTGGCCGAACACCATCGCCACCTTGTCGAGCACGTGAGCCTTCTGGCCCTTCTCGTCGGTGTATTCGGCTTCCTTCATTTCGCGCCACAAGTCGTTCCCTTCGCGGGTGCGTTCACCCACGCCGGCGAAGACGCTGTAGCCGCCGAAGTTCTTGGCAACGCGTGCGATCATTTCCTGAATGACGACGGTCTTGCCGACGCCTGCACCGCCGAACAGACCGATCTTGCCACCGCGGACGAAGGGGCACATGAGGTCGATGACCTTGATGCCGGTCACGAGGATTTCGGTGTTGGGGTTGAGGGCAGCGAACGCCGGCGGATCCTTGTGGATCGGGCTGCGCTTGCTGGTGGCGGGCGGTGGGCCGTTGTCGATAGCCTGGCCGAGGAGGTTGAAGACGCGGCCCAGGACGGCTTCGCCGACGGGGACGCTCACGGGTGCGCCGGTGTCAAGGCAGGGCATGCCGCGGACGAGGCCGTCGGAGGAGCCCAGCGCGACGGCGCGAACGCGGCCGCCGCCAAGGTGCTGCTGCACTTCACCCACGAGGTTGATCGTGCCGGACTTGTTGCTGCCCTTGATTTCAAGAGCGTTGTAAATGTCGGGCAGTTGATCTTCGGGAAACTGAGCGTCGAAGGTCGAACCGATGACTTGGGTAATCGTGCCGGTCGTGGGCATTGCGTGCTCCAAAGCAGACAGAAATCCACCGCCCGGCAACTCGCGCCCGGCGAAGGGTCGCAAGGATAGACGGTGGGCGCGACGCGGGCGAGTTTTGGAGGCATCTGTGAGGATTTTGTGGGGGTGAAATGATGCTTCCGCATGCATTGGTGGTGCGATGCTGGCGTGCGCGGGTGGCGTGGGCGTGCACGAGAGCAGGGCTGTGGCTGCGATGAGGGCGGCGGTAGCGAGGGGGCGGCGGGTTTGGGTGGGGGTTGTGGGTGTAGATGAGCGGGTTGTGGGTGTTGGGGGTGTAGTAGATGTTGGGGGTGACCCATCCCACGTTCCGTTGACACAATCGCGTCTTGGCTACAACAGCCTGGAGCAAGGAGTGTCACGATGGGAAAGCAGGTCTATTCGCGAGAGTTCAAGGACGCTGCGGTCGAGCAGGTGATCGGGCAGCGCCACAC
>JBKDAN010000053.1:0-225294 GCA_046316615.1 Phycisphaerae bacterium | reverse complement strand
GTCAGGCCCTGCATCGTGAAGTTGGCGTTGCTGCGGTAGTGCGTACGGACAAGCTCCAGCCGCAGAGCGGCCGGTTCAACACCCTTCGCGAACAAGTCTCGCGCCGTGAAGAAGTTGCCCTTGCTCTTGCTCATCTTCGTGCCTTCAACAAGCAGGAAGCGCGGGTGAAACCAGTGGCGCGCGAAGGAGCCCTTGGCACCGCTGAAGGCGCAGCAGCTTTGCGCGATTTCGCACTCGTGGTGCGGAAAGATGTTGTCCTCGCCGCCGCTGTGCAGGTCGATGATCGCGCCGCCCGGGGTGAACTCGGTCAGTCCGATGGGTGAGATCGGGCTCTGACCGTTGCGAGTGGCCAGTCGGCCCACCGCCATCACCGTGCACTCAATGTGCCAGCCCGGATAGCCGCTGCCCCACGGACTGTCCCACTTCATGATGTGCGAGGCATCTTCTTTCCACAGCAGGAAGTCGGCGGGATGTTCCTTCTGCGCCTGATTGGTCTCGCTCACGCGTCCACCTTCGCCCGCGCGCAAAGCGTCGAGAGTGTTGCCGCTTAGCGCGCCATAGGTCGGAAAGCTGGTCACGCGGAAGTACACCACGCGCGCGCCCGGCGCTCCGACGACATACGCGTGTCCTTTGTCAATCAGTCGCTGCACGATGGCGATCATGCCAGCGACGTTCTCCGTCGCCCGCGGCATGATCGTCGCGTCGGTGTCGGCTTCGATAGCAAGCTTGAGCCCGAGCTTGCGAGCATCTTCACGGAACCGCTGTTCATAGAAGCGAGCGATCTGATACGGATCACCCGGATTGATGTTGGTGTCCGCCGGCAGTTTGCCGCTCTTCTTGGCTTCCGCGATGCGCCGTCCGGCGACCGCCATGCGATCCTCGCCTTGCTCGCCGCCCTCCGCGTCGTCGGTCATGTGGCCCACGTCAGTGATGTTCATGACATGTGTGACCCGACGCGGACCGCGATGGATACCGCCCGCGCTGGTGATCTCGCACAGGGGCGACTCGACAAACCGCCGAAGCACGTCTGCCGCCAGAAAGCTCCTGAAGTTCCCGATGTGAGCGTCGTCGTACACCGTGGGCCCGCACGTGTAAAACGTTACATTGGCCGGATCAAGTGCGCTGAACTGTTCGGTCGAGCGGGAAATCGTGTTGAAAAGACGAAGCGGCATGCACTAAAGCATAGTGCCTGGTGGCCAGTTTTCGCCTGACCTCGAAAATGGTACCTCTTCACTGAATTTCCTGTCCCTCCGTCACGGGGCTTCCGCATGTGCCAGTTGTGCCGATCGCCGAGGGGCGATGAAGCACGACTGGAGGTTTGGTATGCAACGTGGTATGAAGACATCGGGAACGGGGCTGGCGGTTCGTTTGGTGGTCGTCGCGGGGCTCGCTCTGTCAGCGAGCGCGGCTCTCGCGCAAATCGAAGACGGCGGCATTCCCGCCGACATCAGCTTCGATGCCAACGGAGCGCTCGACAATCAGGCAACTAAGGATGCTGCTGGCGAACCCAAGTTCATGCCAGATTCGCAGCCGGCCTGGACACCCGCCGAAGACAGCGACGATGCCCTGCACACTCGGCTCGCGGCTCGCAACTATCCGCTCGCGCCGGCCAACACGCCCAATTGGTATTACTACCTCAAGACGCGTGTCGCCATGCAACTCGATCACACGCGACTCGCCGTGAAGGTTGATCCCAACATAGCCCCCGAGCAGGCCGCCGCCCGCCTCATCACCGCCGCGCAACGTGCCGGCATCGCCATTCGTTCGGGCGGCAAGGCCAGCAGCGGCTGGCAGTTCGTCACCTTCGAGCGCCCCTTCGCCGACGCGGCCGCGGCCAACACGATGATCGATGATCTGACCAAGCTCAACGAATTTCCTTTCGTCGCGCCGGTCTTCATGAGTGACGACGTGCAGGGCGGCTTCCTCTTCTTCACGGATCGTGTCATGGCTCTCGCGACCAAGCGCGATGCCACCAAGCAAGCTCTCGCTTCCGCCAACAACCCCTTCGCCATCCTCGAAGAAAACTTCGGCCTCATGCCGGGTGTTGCTTTCATGGGCACGAGCGAGCGCAACGGCTACCGCGTCATGCAGCAGGCCAACGCCCTCGCGCAGCATCCGCTCATGAAGTGGGCCCACCCCGCCATGATCTGTTCGGTCAAGCTCGAGTCCGTCACGCCCAACGACCCGCTCTACGACACGCAGTGGCAGCACAATCAGACCAGCGACTTCGACATGGATACCAACCTCGCGTGGGACTACACGCGCGGTTCGTCTGCCGTCGAAACCCTCGTTATGGACAACGGCGTCCAGACCGACCATCCCGATCTCAACTGGATCAACGGTCGTGACTTCACGACTGGCGTCGTGGGTGGCGTCGGCAATGGCGCGCCAACCGAAGCCTGCGATTTCCACGGCACCGCCGTCGCGGGCTGCACGTCCGCACGCATGAACACCATCGGCGTGGTCGGTGTCTCGCCGAGTTCGCAGATTTTGGGCGGCAAAACCGCGGACGACGTGAGCTGCGCCACCGCCAGCTGGAGCACGAGTGACGTCTACGTCATCAACGCCCTCGCGTGGGCAGTTGGACAGAACGCGGAAGTAACCAACTCCTCCTTCAGCCAGAGCAGCAGCGCCGCCATGAGCCAGGCCTACGAAGACCGCGCCGTGATCGATGGCATGGTGCACATGGCCGCCACGGGTAACGACGGCGCGGCCTCCATCAGCTATCCCGCCTCCGCGGCATTTGTTTACGGCGTGGGCAACGTGCAGAGTGACGGCACCCTCCGCCCCAGCAGCAACACCGGCACAGGCGTGCAGTGGGTCGCACCCGGCACAGGCGTGCCAAGCACCGACCGCGAAGGCGGCGTGGGATATTCGTCAGGTGACTACACCAACTTCAGCGGCACCAGCGCCGCCAGCCCCATGGCCGCAGGCGTCGCCGCTCTCTTCCGCAGCATGTATCCCTTCGCCACGCGTGTTCAGACCATCACCGCGATGAACGCCGGCGCACGCGACATGGGCACCGCAGGCTACGACACCACCTTCGGCTGGGGCAACGTCAACCCCTACTACACCATCCTCGAAAACAATCCCACGAACGACAACTGCAGTGGCACGTTTTTCAACACGACGCCCTTCAACCCCGCCATTCTCGATACCACCTGGGCCACCGAGCGCGTCTTCGAACCGCAAGCAAGCTGTGAATCCGGCGCCGCTGGCGAAGTCAGCAGTGTCTGGTACCGCTTCACCGCGCCCACCTTCTGCAACCTTTCCGTCAACACCAACGGCAGCGACTATGATACCGTGGTGAGCTTCTGGAACGGTTGCGGCACGCTCGCCGCCAACGGCCTCTCCTTCACCAACCCCTCGCAACTCGCCTGCGATGACGACAGCGGCACCGGCACGCAAAGCCAGATCGACAACTTCTTCGTCGAAGACGGCGACACCATCTACATCAAAGTCAGCAAGTACGGCTCCACGCCCGGCGGCGGCAACCTGGACTTCAACGCGACTTTCGTCCCCGTCGCTCCGCCGAACAACACCTGCGGCAGCTCCATCGATATCCCGCTGAACAACTTCGGCACCTACAACCCCGCCGCGTACGACGTCACCAACGCCACGTCACCCACCTGCGACGGCATTGACGGCTGCGGCAGTAACAACGACACCTCCGTCTGGTACACCTTCACCGCCACCTACGACGGCGAGCTCGACATCGACACCGAAGGCAGCACCTACGACACCGTGCTCGCCATCTACGGCTCCTCGTGCCCCATCAGCATCAACGGCATCTGCATCACTGGTGCTATCGAGTGTGACGACGACAGCGGCACGGGCCTGCTCAGCAGCATCCAGAACTTCCAGGTGAACGCGGGCCAGACCTACCGCATCAAGGTCAGTCGCTACGGTGGCAACGCCAGCGCCGCGGGTGATCTCAACTTCAACTTTAGCTACACCGAACCCTCCGCGCCCGCCAATGACTTCGCCAACAACGCCCAGGTGCTCGTCAGCGACATCGGCACACAGCTTTCGCTCGACGAAATCCGCACACAGGGAGCGACCGCCAGCCTCTGCGAAGGCCCGATCTCCTGCGGCGCGATGCTCGATCGCTCCGTGTGGTACCGCCTCACGCCCGATGACGACGTGCTTCTCACCCTCAACACCTTCAACTCCAACTACGACACCGTCATCAACATCTTCCGCGGCCCGCTCGCACCCATCTCCCTCAACGGCAACTGCATCAACCCCGCCTACGTCACGTGCAACGACGACGCCAACATCAACACAAGCCTGAGCGAAGTCCGCAACGTGCAACTCGCTCACGGCCAGACCTACTGGATCCGTATCTCGCCCATTAACGGCGCTAACGCGTTCACTGGTCGCCTCCGTGTCAACTACCAGATCCGTGGCGTCTGCGACTCCATCGACTTCAACCAGAACGGTGTCTTCCCTGAAGATCAGGACGTCATCGACTTCTTCAACGTCCTCGCCGGCGCTCCGTGCCCCGCTCAGGACTGCAACATCGACTTCAACAACAACGGTGTCTTCCCCGAAGACGAAGACATCATCGCATACTTCCGCGTCCTTTCCGGCGGCACCTGCCTCCCGTAAACGCACCCTTCAGTGCTTTGCAAGCGGCTGGTTGACGCCAGCCGCTTGTCTTTTCCAGACCAAATCGCCCCGGCGTGCCCGCAAACTCCCGTCCGGGTGGGTTCGTACATTCCAGCATGCCCGCCATCCTTCGGTATCTCCTACGCCTGGGGCCAACCAATCCAATCGCTGTGCGACTGGTGCACAACGGCAGTCGCCGCACCAAGCACATGTACATTCGCAGCGCGTACCTCGCGGTGCTGATTGTCGTGCTGTTGTGGTCACTACTGCTCGCCACCAGTGGCGGCAATCTGAACTACCAAAAGCTCGCGCAGGCTGGTGCGCAGAGCTTCACCTATATCGCCTACCTCCAGATCACGCTCATCTGCATTCTGGCCCCGGTCTTCATGGGTGGTGCCATCGCGCAAGAGGCCGGTCCAAAAACATGGGAGGTATTGCTCACAACCCCCCTCACGGCAGGCCAGATTGTGCTGGGCAACCTGTTCGGTCGCCTGCTATTCGTGCTGGCTCTGCTGTTCTGCTCGCTGCCGCTCTTCGCCTTAACGCAGTACTTTGGTGGCGTGCCGGGAAGCGCGATCTTCGCCAGTTACTTCGTGGCCGCCGGTGCGGCATTACTGGTCGGCGCGATTGCAATCGGTCTTGCAGTGAGTCGAGCAGCCGGCAAGCGGGCTTTCTTCGCGTTCTACGTCAGCGTGGTCAGCTATCTGGGCGTGACCATTGCGATCGACCTGGCACTGCGCAATGCGGGCAAAGGCATGGGCCCGGCGGGTGACGGCGTGACCGTCATGACGTGCCTGAATCCGTTCCTGGCGCTGAACGCGCTGCTCAACCCGACGACGTACCCCCGCGCCGCGGAAGGTGCGTACTCAGGTGTAACGCGATGGATGCTGGAAACCCCCGTGACGACATGGGTTGTCGGCAGCACGCTACTCAGCATCCTCTTCATGATCGCGTCGACCATTACGGTGCGAGTGGGCGGTCTCGCCATGCTCGGCGCAGGCGAAGACAGCATTCCGCTGCACCGCAAGCTGCTCGGCATGAAGCCCGGCTCCGCCGGTGAACATCGCGCCCCGCGCAGCGTGTGGACCAACCCCATCGCCTGGCGCGAAGCCGCCAGCCGCAACAGCACACCCGCCAAGATCGCAGCCCGCTGGACATTCCTGACGTTGGGTCTGCTCTTTGGTGCGGGGCTGGTCGCGTTGTATCACACAGGCACATTCACGCACAACACGTTCCGTTTCGCCATCGCCGCGACCTTGAGTGTGGAACTCATCGTGATTGCCCTGGTCGCCATCAACACGAGCGCCACTGCCATCAGCAAGGAGCGTGAAGAAGGCCACCTCGACTTGCTATTAACCACACCGATTACGGCCAGTGCGTATCTATGGGGCAAACTTCGCGGTCTGGTTGCATATCTGTTGCCGCTTTGCGCTGTGCCGATCGGCACGCTGCTCATCGCGAGCCTTTATGTCTTCACCAACGGCCTTGGTCGTGAAGGTGGCACGGATGTTGTCGCGGGCGGCATCTCTGTCCCCGTGATTCTGCCGGAAGCCGGCCTACTTGCGCCGTTCGCCATCGTTCCCTTCATGGCCGCGTGCGTCATGGTGGGTTTGCAGTTCAGCTTGGGTAGCAAGGGCACCTTGGGTTCCACCGTCAAGACCGTGGCGGTCGTCGGCATCTTGGGCGGTGTCGTCGGGCTGTGTGCCTATCAGTCCATATCGAGCATCGCCTTCATCGGTCCCGTTTTGGGCGGCATGAGTCCCGCCAGCTTCATCTTCGGTAGCTCGTATCCCGACGACGCAATGGCCGCGACCGCCGGTGGCGGTGCCGCAGCCTTCACGAGCGGCCGTGTCATGCTGGGCGTGGGCGCACTGGTGGGAACAGCTCTGTACGCCATCATCTGCTACGGCTTGCACAGCAACATGGTGCGAACGTTTGACATGACCGTCCGCAAACTCGCCGGCACAGGATGAGTTCGATCGTGCTGCTTGTTTTCCCCCGCTACATTGCAGCATGTCCATCGATCCCGTCACACTCATCCGCGCTCGCTTTGCCGACGCTATTGCCCGCGCGTTTCCACACGCTGCCGATGCGGACCCCATGGTCGTCGCCAGCAAGAACCCTGAGTTTGGTGACTACCAGTGCAACGCAGCGATGGGATTGTCAAAGCGCGTCGGCAAGCCGCCTCGCGAAGTCGCACTGCAGATTCTGGCAGCCGTCGATTTGTCCGGCCTCGCGGAACCGTTGACAGACAAGTCTGTCGCGGGTCCGGGCTTCATCAATATCAAGCTTCAGGGCGACGCGCTCGCGCAGGCCGTTGCGAGCATGGACACGTCTTCGCTGGGCGTGGAGAAGTCGACCCAGCCCGAAACCGTGGTCGTTGACCTCATGGGTGTGAATCTCGCCAAGCAGATGCACGTGGGGCACCTGCGCAGCCCCATCATCGGCGATGCGATCGCGCGCGTTTTTGAACGTTTGGGCCACACCGTCATTCGGCAGAATCACGTGGGTGATTGGGGCCTGCCCATCGCCATGGTCACCGCACGCCTCATGCGCCTCGCCGATGCAGGCAAGATCAATCTCGACAAGCTCACCCTCGATGATCTTGATACCGCGTACAAGGCCGCACAAGCGGAATGCCAGCGAGAGACTGCCGCGCTGGAGCTTGTCAAGAAGCATGGCGGCCACCCCAAGCTGCTCGCCGAGATCGATGCGCAGGTAGCGAGTGCGACAGATGCATTCCTCGCAGCGCGTCAGACACTGGTCAAGCTGCAGAGCAAGGACCCGGCAACCTACGCAGTCTGGCAGAAGATCTACGCAACCACGATGGCCGTCTGCATCGATGTCTGCCAGTTACTTAACGTGAAGGTCTCGGATGCGGACTCTGCTGGAGAAAGCAGCTACGCCGACGAGTTGGCCGCACTCGTTGATGAACTGCTCACTCGCGGAATCGCAGAGCACGACCAAGGTGCCGTGATCGTCCGCCTCGATGCTCCGCCGCAAGTGGACGGTCGCGCCGCGTGGGAACCCATCAAGGAACCGTGTCTGATCCGCAAGACCGACGGCGGATTCCTGTACGCAACTACCGACGTCGCCGCAGTGCGTCGCCGCGTGCAGAAGCTCAAGGCTCACCGAGCCCTGTACGCCATCGACGCTCGCCAGATGCTGCACATGAAGCAGGTCTTCGCCAGCTCGCGCAAAGCGGGCTTCGCGACCCATCCATCCACCGGCAAGCCGGCGGTGCTTGAACACGCCGCGTTCGGCAGCGTGCTGGGAGAAGATGGCCGCCCCTTCAAGACGCGTAGTGGCGAAAGCGTGAAGCTTGCAGATCTCATCCGCGAGACGTTCGATCGTGCTGGCGCCGCGGTGAAGAGTCGCAACGCGGATCTCCCGGCACAGGAGCTCGCACAGATCGGTCGTGCCGTCGGCATCGCCGCTCTCAAGTACGCCGATCTCTCAACGGATCGCACGAAAGACTACACGTTCAGCTTCGATCGCATGCTGGCGTTTGAAGGTGACACCGGTCCCTACCTGCTCTACGCATTGGTGCGCATCAAGAACATCCTGCGCAAAGCGCAGGATGCCCAGCAGGGCATCGGCGATGCATGGAAGACCGCGCCGCTCTCCATGTCGCAGCCGGCGGAGAAGCAGCTTGCTCTTTCGTTGCTCAAGTATCCGGCCGCCCTCGCGGGTACCGCTGCCGCGTGCGAGCCGCACCGCCTCTGTCAGTTCCTCTACGAACTGGCCGGAAGCTACGCGAGTTTCTACGACAAGTGCCCGGTGCTCGCCGCCGAAACGCCCGAGCTGCGCAACGCCCGCCTGCGCCTCTGCGCGCTCACGGGCCGCGTGCTTGAAGACGCGCTGAGTGTGCTTGGTATTCCCGCCATTGAGCGCATGTAAGTGAGCAGTGGGGCGACATGCAGGAGGGGCCAGGCCCGTGCCGCGGCAGATCGTCGCGTCGTCATTGCTTACTTCTTCTCGTCCTTCTTCCCGCCGATGTTCTTGAGAATCCCATCGATCAGGTTGCCGGGGTTCACGTTCTTGATGGTCTGCTTCGCAAAGAGCTCGAGGTCCGCATTCGTTTCCGGGTTGTCGAGGCTGCCGCGCGTGCGGAACGGAAGCGTGCTGACGCGATCGAGGCCGGCCTTCCCCAGCGCACCGCCAATGCCTGTATTGAACATGCCCGCCGCCTTGTCGGTCAGCGCACCAAGCGGAATCCACGTAATCACGTCAATCTGACGGTTCACGAGATCCACCGTGCCTTCGCTCTCGACTGTGAACTCACCCAGTGGCAGCCGCCACTTCGGATACGTCGCCACGCCGTTCTCGACGGTCACAGTCAGCGGTTCAAGCCGCTGGCCAATCACGCCGCCTGTGCGAAGGCCCGCAACGTTGAGCAGTTCGCCGAACACGCCGCTTGTGCCGAACCGCGCTTCACCGGGGTCAAGCGTGATGACACCGTTGAGCTTGCTCAGATCCTTATCAAGAGGCACACGCAGCCCGGTGCCGCGCACGGTCGCGGGCAGGTCGTTCTTGCCCTTCTCAAACGATCCGATGAGCGGCAAGCCCTTCACAAACTTGCCGGACAACGCATTGGTGATCTCAAAGATGTCCACAGCGACCGGCTGACTGGCGACCAGCACCGCGTCATCGATATTGCCTTCAATCTTCGCAGTAGCGCGATCGCTGCGGAAGTCCGCCTTGATCACGCCCGCTTGGGCACCCGGCACGGGCTTTCCCATCACCGGATATCGCTGCACGTCAAGATCAAGCGCGATGATCGGTCCGAGCGCCTCCACCAGCAGTCCATCTTGCTTCGCAAGCGCGTCAACCACAGCCGTCGGCACCGCTGGCATCTTGCCCTTCGCGTCCGCCAGTGCGCGGTCCATGCTGAAGCCGCCGTTCGCATCGAGAAGCTGCGACACGCGCCCGGTCAGTCCGACTTTGCCGCTGCCTTCGGCGCCCTCGACCTGTGCGTTGTCGATGGTCGCGGCGAAATTCACGGGACGATCTGCCGCAGAACTCTTGTCGCTCTCCAGCGAGACAAGCACGCCCTGCAGCGCTAGATTCTTGTTGTCCGATGTGCGGAGCGCCATCGTGGGCACGCTCAGGCGCAGCGCGGCGTCAGGCGCCACCGTGCCCTTCTGTCCCTCTTTCGCCCGCGGCAACACCAGCCGCGTCAGCGCGATGTCGATGACTGCCGGTGCCGTCATCGTGAGTGCCGGACCGACCGCCTTTTCTCCGGGAATCGCCGTTGGAGTAAGCAACGCATTGACGAACGAAGGTTGCGCGTTCACGCGAATGTTCGCCGGCTGCACAAGCTCCAGACGATCACTAGCCGCTCGCACGCTGACAGGACCCGTCGTCGTGACGTTCGGTGCGGTGAGCGTCAACTGCGCCGCAGCGTCGGTTGTCGCAAAGCCGTAGGTCGCACGTAGTCCGAGCTGAGCTGTGTCGCCCAGAGCGCCGCTCAGCAGCCCGGCCTTGTTGAGCAGGCTTTCCACACGCCGCGTATCGATGCTCGACACCGTCACATCGGCCGTCGCGTCACCCTGCGGCTTCGCGCCAGCGAGCATGGTGCCAAGCGACCCCGTGATCTGTGCGAGTGCATCGCTCTGCTGACCCAGCACCGTGCCGCGCAACTGGGCCTTCGCTTGGCCCGCTTTGCCGCCTTGCTCTGGCGCAATGAGGCTGGATGCCGGCGCCTCAAACTCAATCTCCAGCCCTCGCACGCCAACTCGCGCCTTCTGCGGTGCCTGTTCGCTGCCACCCATGGTGACGTTACTCACCATCGCATCGCCAGCAATCGCCAGAGTGCCTGCAACCAAGCCGGCTTCCGCCATCTTGGGTTTGCGGTTCGCATCAAGTGGAATGGTGAGCGGCTTGAGCGTGAGCGTTGCGGTCGCCGGCGCGTCAAGCCGTGGCTTGTCGGCCATGTCCTTCGCAAACGTGTTCAGCAGCGTGGCGAACGTCTGCGGGGTCAGTGTTGTATCGACCTGTGTGCTTGCAAGCCCGATGCGCTGATCAGTCGCGCTCGCCTTCACCCGCGCCTTCACGGCTCCGCTATCCGCCGACAGATCGATCGCAAGTGCGTTGGCGTCTGCGGCATCCTTCGCGCTCGTCACTTTCACCGTCACCGCCGGCCCTGCGACTTCCTGCACCAATTGAGCGACATCCAACGCACCCTCGACGGGAGCTTCCATCACCATCTTCGCCAGTGACGTCGGCACATTGATCACTTCCAGTGAGCCAACAGGGCGCAGCGTCACGGGCTCTGCAAGCTTCCACGCCTTGTCGGTCGCGTTGGTCGGCGTGTTGGCGAGCAGCATGTTCGCGATCGTGAAGTTGCCACCAAGATCGAAGCGGCGCTGCTCAAAGCCCATGGAACCTTGCATACCCACTTCCGCAGATCCCTTGGTTAACAGCACGCCACCACCCAGGGTTGCGATGTCAATCGCTCCCCCGCCGGTGCGCTTCGAAATCGACAAGCCCTTCAGCGAGGCGTTGGCCTGCAAGCCTGCTTCGGCCAGCTTCGGTCCGTGCTGACCCACAGGCAATGAAAGATACAACAAGTTCGCCACAAGTGAACCGTCCTGGCCCGCCGATTCGCCGACGATCCACTCGCCGGTACCCGCCGATGTAAATGCTCGGGCGAGTCGTCCGGCATTCGCCGCTTCCAGCGTGAAGCCGCCCTCGCGCGTTGCAATCATCGTGGGTGAATAGCTCAAAGCGCCGCGTGCCTTCAGGCTCTGTGCGTTCGCCACAATGTCCAGGTTGATGGTGTCGCTTCCTGCCGCCGCGCTCTTCGCGGTCAGGTCCAGATCAAGCACTGGTCCGACGTCTCGAGGCAGATCAAGCTTCCACGCAGCAACGAACGGCTGCGCAATCGCCGTCGAAATCTGAGTTGCCTGCAAGCGAGCGTCAATTGCGCTCGGCATCCCCTTCTTCACGGCGCCAGTCGCGTCAAGCAATCCGCTTGCAGTTGCTTCAACCGAGAATGTGCCCGCCGGCCTGCCGCCCAGCGTCGCACTGGTGCCACCGCTGATGCGCACGTCCTTCGCCAAATCCTGCGTCGCAATGCTGATCCGCATCGGCGCGATGGTCATGGGCTGTGCGGCTTGGCCCTCGCCCAGTGACGCGGTACCGCTGATTTGCGTTGTGTCGATCACAAGAGTCGCAGCGGTGCCGGCAAGGTTCAATGCACCGCCACCGCTGGGCAGCGCGAAGCGCAGATCACTGATGCGCACCGTCGCGTCTGGCAGGGTGTCGATCTTCGTTGTCGCGCTCGCGCGGGTTGCAGCCTTGAGCGCGGGCACAAGATCACCCAGTGCCGCGCCCTTCGCACTGATCGTGAGCCCGCTCGGCGTGGTTGCCACGTTGTCGGCAAGGCGCACATCACCCGTCACTTGCACGCGATCAGCAGCGATGTTCACGCTCGCCGTCGCATCCTTGATCGTCCCCTTCGCGACAACCTTCGCGTTCAGCGCCGGACCGATCGCTTGTGCCAACGGAACGACATTGCCCGCTTCGTCCTTGATCTTCCCACCCGCAAACGCATCGACAAGCGCGACCGGCAGTGATGTAATGTCGATCGTCGCATCAACGCTCGCCGATTCCGCCGTCAAGACGCCGGTTGAGTCAGCCCAGTTGGTCGCGGCGATATCCGCCGAGATCTTTCCCGTTCCCGTCGTTCCGATGGTCTCTGCCGAGAGTGTGACATCCAGCGGCTTGCTTGGATCAAGGACTGCAGAGCCGTTGACGTTCTTCAGTTCAATCTTGGTGGGGCTCGCCTTGCCACCAGGTCCGGTGTGATCTTCCAGCTGCACGTTGACATTCGCAACCTTCACGCGGACTTTGAGTCCCGCGGGAATTTTCGCAGGCTCCTTCTTCTGCGGTGCCGGCTGCCCCGCACCCGGCGCTGGCTGTGCTACCGGCGGCACGATCATCTTCTGCAAATTCGTGGTGCCATCTTCAAAGCGCACCAGCGCGAGCGATGTGTCGCGAATCGTCACTTCGCCCAGGTCCAGATTGCCCGTTGCCAGACCCCACAACCCAGCAGTCGTCTCAACGCTGGCCTTCGCCACCGTGATGCCACTCGTGTCCACGAGTGTCACCCCTTCAATGCGTTGAGGTCCGCTCCAGGACAGACTCACGTCGCTGACATCCACCTTCCCAGTGACAAACTTCCCCGCTTGTTCACGAATGATGCCAGGTGCAAGGCCACTGGCGATGCTCGGCGCAAACGCCGTGAGCCCCGCGACAGCGATGAGCGCACCGCCACCGCCGAGCAACAGGATCTTCTTGGCTTTGGACGACTTCTTGGTCTGGTCAGGGTTCGTGGTGGTCATAAGTGGGGGCCCGCATCCGGCGATGCGATGCAATGGACGACTGCAATCAGCAGCATGTCAGACGCACATCAGGCATCTGTGGTTCATGATGATTATGGGGGGTAACGCACCGTGAAGCCAGCGTGAATGCAACTTCGCGCGAGTGAAGAAAAGCGGCAAATCCCGACCTGCTTGACGGTTGTGGAACGATTCGACGCATCGCGCGGGCGTTGCGTGGCGAACAATTCCCGCATGCCGAGTGCTTCACCCGCTTCAACCTCCGCCACCCGCAAAAAGTTCGTCGTCGGTATTTCGGGTGCAAGTGGTGCCTGCTACTCACTCCGCCTCCTTGAGTTGCTGCTCCTCCAAGGACACGAAGTGCACCTCGTCGTGACCGATTACGGCCGCCGCCTGCTCTTCGACGAAGCCCAGATCAAGAATCTCACGCTGGAGGAACTCCTGCCGAAGCTCGCCGCCTCATCTCAAGCCGCCGACTTCACCAAGCGCCTGCTCATTCACCCCAACAAAGACGTCGGCGCAGTCATCGCCAGCGGTAGTTTCCTCCACGACGGCATGGTCGTGATGCCCTGTTCATCTGCCAGCTTGGGCCAGCTCGCCACCGGCAGCGGCAGCAACCTCCTCACGCGCGCCGCAATGGTCACTCTCAAGGAACGTCGCACACTCATCGTCTGCCACCGCGAGATGCCACTGAACCTCATCGACATCCGCAACATGGAGCAGCTCGCCCTCGCCGGCGCGATCCTCTGCAGCCCCAACCCTGGGTTCTATCTCAATCCCAAGAACCTCGATGACATCATCGACTTCATCGTCGGCAAGATTCTCGACTTGCTTCACGTGCCGCATGACCTCAAAACCCGCTGGGAAGATCACGGCAAGGCCTGAGCCGCCACATCACTCCTCATCCCCACCCCGAAACTTCTTCTTCCCCTCCCACGGCTTCTTCTCTTTCTCCACAGTGAAGCCGCCAATCACCTTCAGCATCCCATCACCCAGCTCGCCCAGCACGTTCTTCACAAGATCAGGCCCCAGATTCACGCGCAGCTTCGCGTCCGCTGCCACAGCCACCACGGCGTTCTGCGTGCCGATGATGACCTCCACCGGAAACTTCATCTGATCCACGATCACCGGCTTGGGCTCGCTCGCCGCCACCGGCTTGTCCGCTTCGCGGAAAAACTGCGCCACGCGCGACAGCGCCTGCCCCGCGCCCCCGTTGAGCTTCATCTCATCCACAAACAGCCGCACCTTGCCCGTGTCAAACGGCACGCCCTCAATCGGCACTAGTCGATCGATGATGATCTGCGGATCCCCGCGCTTCAGATCGATGCGGCCCAGTACAAAGACCACCTTCTCGGCTTCTGCGAGGTGGCCGTACTTGAGAAAGTTGTCGGTGAACAGCACGGACTCGCACGCGCCGGCGGAATCCTCGACCGTCAGAATCGCCATCTTCTGCCCGGCCTGTTTGCCGTTGCGAGTCACGATCGTGCGGACGCTCTGAATCATCGCGGGCAGCACGACGCGGGCATCTTGCGCTTGCGTCTTGATGCCCGCTGTGTCACACGTTGCAAACGCTGCTGACCAGAACTTCCAGCGATCCAGCGGATGGCTCGAGACATAGAACCCCAGCACTTCCTTCTCGAAAGTCAGCGTTTCCTTCTCGGGCCATGGAGTTACCTTCGACAGCGGAGCCGCGAGCTTCACATCAGGCTTCGAAGTCGTCGCCGGGCTCACGCCGCCAAAGAGCGCGGTTTGCCCCATCGCCTTGTCCGCCGCCAACCGTGCGCCGGCGTTGATCGCCGTCTCGATCGTCGCCACCATCGCCGCTCGCTGATCGCGACCGTGCACGCTGTCAAACGCGCCGCACTTGATGAGTGACTCCAGCATCGCCTTCGACACCACGCCCGGCGGAACGCGCTCGCAAAACTCAAACAAGCTCAGGAACGGCCCACTCTTCTCCCGCTCCGCGATAATCGTGTCAATCGCCTTGTCGCCCACACCCTTGATGGCCTTCAGGCCGAATCGCACGTGACCTTCGTGATAGGTGGCCCGCCCCTCCGGGGCGGGCGCGTTCCCTCCGCTTCCATCATCCTTGTCGCGCGCCTTCGCCGATGGTCCATCATCGCGCACCACCGCAAAATCCGCCCGCGACAAATTGATATCTGGCGGGCGCACCTCCACGCCCACTTTCACGGTCTTGACATCGCGCTCGGGGCTCTGCGGATCGACAAACCGCGTGCGCCGGCAGTCTTCCAGATACGGAATCCAGTCGCTGACCTTGTTCGCCTGACTTTCATACGTCAGGAATGCCGACATGTACTGCTGCGGGAAGTACGCCTTCAGATACGCCGTCTGATACGCGACGATCGCGTACCCCGTCGAGTGACTCTTGTTGAAGCCGTAGCCCGCGAACTTCAAAATCAACTCAAACAAATCGTTCGCGCCGTCTTTGGTCAGTCCCTGCTTCACCGCACCTTCGATGAACTTGGGGCGTTCCTTCTCAATCTTGTCGTGCTTCTTCTTGCTGATGTTCTTGATGAGCGAATACGCATCGCGCAGCTTGATGCCACCCAGGCCGTGCACGATCTGCATGACCTGCTCCTGATACACCATCACGCCGTACGTCTCAGCGGTGTACTTGTCGACGACTTCGTGCACACGAGGCACTTCTTCCCCGTGCTTGCGCCGGTTGTAATCCGGAATCAGATCCATCGGCCCCGGCCGGAACAGAGCGTTCGCAGCGATCAAATCCTCCAACCGGTCCGGCTTCATCTCCACCAGCAGGCGACGCATGCCGCCTGATTCAAACTGGAACACGCCAGTCGTTTCGCCGCGACGGAAGATCTCAAACACACGCTGGTCGGCATAGGAAAGGCGGTCAAGGTCCAGAGGATGAGGCGGAGCAGAAAGTGGCAAAGTGGCGGCGCTTATCTCGTCCTGCGACTCGTGCGCTGTTCCGCCTTGGTTTTCGCTTCCAGCTTCGCAATCAGCGATCCGAGCAGGCGATCCTCTTCTGCGAGAAGCTCGGGTATCCGCGGCGACGGCGGCATCAGGTTCATCGATACCGCCAGTTCGTACGCCGTCATCAGTTCGTTCAGTGATCCCACTGCGATCCTGAGGCCGTTTACGAACTTCGGGCGCGTGTGTTGTCCGAATCCCTCCGCGATGTTCATTGGAATTGATGACGCCGCTCTTCGCATCTGACTCGTCAGTGCGAACATTTCCGCCTTCGGCATCGCTCGTGTCGCGATGTACACCTCGCGTGTCAACTCCATTCCGCGTTGCCACACCAGCAGATCGCGAAACGTCTTGATCACTTTGCCACTTTGCCACTCTGCCACTTTGCCACTGTTCATACTCGCTTCCCCTTCCCACCGCCTCCCAAATCTCCCGCTCGCTCAGCGTCTCCCGAATCAACTTCTTCGCCCGCGCCACGATCGAAATCGTCCGCAGACCCAAAAAGTCCATCTTCAGCAGACCCATCTTCTCGCACGTGGGCCCGTCCCATTGCGTCACGTAGTCATCGCGCCGATCTTCCGGAATCGGCTGCCCGTTCTCGTCCTTCACCGTTCCCGGCGCGCGATACAGCGGCACCACTTCATTCAGCGGCCGCGTCGCGACAATCACACCTGCTGCGTGCACGCCCGCATGCCGCGTATGTCCTTCGAGTGCCATCGCCTGATCGAGCAACTCACGAATCCGCTCATCGCGGTTGTACATCGCCTTGAGTTCAGGCTCCTGATCAATCGCATCCTTGATCTCAATGCCCAGCGTTTCCGGCACCAGCTTCGTGATGCGATCCACTTCAGGCAGCGGAATCTCCAGCACGCGTCCCACGTCCTTGATCGCCGCGCGAGCCTTCAGCGTTCCAAACGTGATGATCTGAGCCACATGTCCGTACTTCTTGCGCACGTAATCAATGACGCGCTGCCGCCCGTCTTGGCACAAGTCGATATCGATATCGGGGTACTCACTGCGGTCAGGGTCGGTAAAGCGTTCAAACAGCAGCCCATATCGCACTGGGCACGCGTTCGACAAACCCAGCACAAAACCCACCATGGTCCCCACGCCCGAACCACGAGCCAGCGCCGGCACACCGTTGCTGCGCCCCCAGTTCACAAAGTCCCACACAATGAGGAAGTACGCCGAGATGTTCTTGTCCGCGAGAATCTTCAATTCGCGCTCAAGCCGCGCCACTTTGTCATTCTGCGACGTGTCTTCGGCGTTCGCAGGGTTCGCGATCACCTGCGGCGTACGTCCGTAGCGCCACACGAACCCGCCTTCCGCCAGCAGCCGCAGCGCGCGATCACAGTCCGCCTTCACACTCGCCCGAACCGCATCCGTCTGTGCCTCGCCATTCTCACTCCGAAACGGCGACAACTCAAACTTCGAGCAGTAGTCCTTATACCACGCCGTCAAGTCGCCGCCGTACGTGGGGTCATCATGCTTGGGCAGGTCCTTCGCGTCAGGCACCTTCACCCGCACAAGCGGCGCGTGATTCGCCCCCAGCGAAAGCTGCACGTCGCACGCTTCCGCGATTCTGACGCTGTTCTCCAGCGCTTCGAGCCCGGCGTTGCCAAAGACATCATCGTTATAGATGCTGTCTTTCCCAAACAGCCCGTGCATCTCATCGGGGCTCTTCACATACACATCGGTCGGGTAGCGCATCCGGTTCTCGTCGCGCTTGCCCTTGCCCGTGCTGATGCAGATCAGCGTGTCGTGCATGTTGTGGTCCGTGTCCTTCAGAAAGTGCGCGTCGTTGTCGCACACTAGCGGACACTTGGTCTCCCGCGCCAACTTGATCAGCAGCGGATTGATCGCATTCTGCTCCGGCACGTGATGCTGCAGCTCGACGTAGAAGCGCGGAAGTGCCTGAGTACCAGAGTGCCCGAGTGCGGCAGTGTCTTTGCCTTTCACTCCGGAACTCTGGCACTCTGTCACTCCGGCACTAAACGTCTTCTTATGCCACTCCGCACTCTCCACCGCCAGCTTCCAGTGCTTCTCATCCTGCGTGCGATGAAAGTTCACCAGATGCTCGCCGATCTCGCTGCCCAGGTGCCCGTTGATCGCGATCAGCCCTTCGCTGTGTTTGCTCAGCAGCTCACGATCAATCCGCGGCTTGTAATAGAACCCCGTCAGGTACGCCTCGCTGCACAACACCAGCAGGTTCTGCCAGCCCTTGTTGTTCATCGCCAGCAGTACAAGGTGATAGCCGCCTTCGCCGCCGCCGCTGTACGTCCGATCCGTCCGCGGCTTCCCGGGCGGCGTCACATACGCCTCCACGCCCAGAATCGGCTTGATCCCCTTGTCCTTACAAGCCAAGTAAAACGCCACGGCCCCGAACATGTTCCCGTGATCGGTGATCGCGCACGCCTTCATCCCGAGTTCAGCAATGCGAGCCACCAACTTGTCGATCTGGTTGCCACCGTCCAGCAGGCTGTATTCGGTGTGCAAGTGCAGGTGCGCAAACCGCCCCATATCCACCTTGGCTGGCGCTGAAGACGCATCCGTACTGGGCTTGACTGGCTCCGCCATGCATCAAGCGTAGAGGGCGCGCGTCGGATTCGCGTCCACATACCCCCGCCGCGTGGGCCGCGCGATGCAATCGCCTTGCCCGCCAAGCGTTATGCCCCCGCCGCCACGGAGCCTGCCATGAACCAGCTTCGCCTCATCATCGTCGCCATAGTTCTCTCGCTCTCGTGCACCCTCGGCGCCGTCGCCCAGCCACTGCGCGGTCGTGTTGAGCCGCGCACGACCACCCATCCCACCATGGGCCACACCGTCTCATTCAATATCTATCTCCCCGAGGGCTACGACACGTCCACCCAGCGATACCCCGTCATCTACCACCTGCATGGCATCGGTGGCAATCAGGGCGGAGCTCAGACCAGTGCCGTCCCTCGCGCATTCGAGACCGCTCGTGCCGCCGGCATCATCGGGCCGGTCATCATCGTCTTTCCTAACGGCTACGTCGACGCGTGGTGGGCCAACAGTGCCACGACCTACAAGCCCGCTGAGTCCGACGTGATCAACGCCCTCATTCCCCACGTCGACGCGACCTTCCGCACGCTCGCCACGCCCAACGCCCGAGTGATTCAGGGCTTCTCCATGGGCGGCTTCGGCGCGACGAAATTCTACACCAAGTTCCCGCAGCTCTTCGCGTGTTGTGTCGAGTACGACGGTGCTCTCGCGACGTGGCAGACCATGCAGACCGCCCACGCCTCCCTCGCGGTCGAGATATTCAACAGCGACGTCAACGTCTACAACCAGTACTCCGCCTGGTTCTGGACTGTCACCAGTGCCACCACCCTCCGTCAGCGTCCGCCGATTCGCATGGTCGTCGGCCAACTCGTCGGTGGCAATCGCCAGTTCCGCGATCACCTCGCCAACCTGCAGTGGCCGGCCAACTACGTTGAAACCACCTGTGGCCACGAAATCGGCTGCCTCATGACCGCCCAGGGCCAGCAGTCGGCCGCGTTCATCGCGTCACACATCCAGCTCGGCTGCGACGACATCGACTTCAATAACAACGGGGTCTTCCCCGAAGATCAAGATGCCATCGACTTCCTCAACACGCTCGCAGGCGCACCGTGTCCCGGCTGCAACGACATCGATTTCAACAACAACGGTGTCTTCCCTGAGGATCAAGATGTCGTTGCCTTCTTCGAGAAGCTCGCCGGCGGATCGTGCTAATCACGCCTCGCTCGCCGCCGCTTCAGGCTCCTCGTCACCCTCGCTCACATCCGTCGTCGCCCGATATCCCACGCCCCGCACCGTCTTGATCATGCCGGCTTTCTTGTCACCCAGCTTCTTGCGGATGGCGGTCACGTGCACGTCAATCGTGCGCTCCGTCACCATCACGCCCGGACCCATCGCCCGGTTCATCAGTGCGCTGCGGCTGAGTACCCGTCCGCCCGCCTGGATCAGCGACGCAAGCAGCCGAAATTCCGTCAGCGTCAGCTTGGCCGGCACGCCGTCCACGCTGCACTCATGCGTGTCCAGGTTCAGTTCCACGCCATTCATGCTGGCAGTGCGAACTTCCGCCGGATCGCGCTGCGTGCGGCGGAGCACCGCCTCAATGCGAGCCAGCAGAATTTTCATCGAAAACGGCTTGGGGATGTAGTCATCCGCGCCCACCGTCAGACCGACCAGTTGATCCACCTCTTCGCCCTTGGCCGTCAACATGACGATGGGCAGTTGCATCGTGGCCGGGTTGCTGCGGATCCGGCTGGCAACCTCCGTCCCGGAAAGCTCCGGCAGCATGACGTCAAGCAGCACCAGGTCCGGCTGTTTCGCGGCAATCGCATCGAGCGCGGCGCGCCCGGTCGCGACTGTGGTCACGTCATACCCTGCCTTTCGCAGGTTGTACGCAACGGTGTCTGCCAGATCCCGCTCGTCGTCTACCACCAGGATGTACTTGCGGCCAGCCATGCGATCCTCGCCGGTGTGCGGGCAATGTTCGGAAAACACCCGAAAAATCATGTACCTCGCCGAGTTGGCTTGATCGTAAGTCGCGTCAATGCCGGGCTTTGGTTCAGGTTTAGTGAATATTGCACAGACTGATCCGCCGCCTTTTTCGGGGGAGGCATGGCTTCACAAGTGACTACAGCATAGGGACTTGTAGCATGGCAAAGACTCGGTCCCCCGACCATAGGACCCGGCTAGTTCATCATTAAGCATTGTGCAGAAACAACTTAGGTGTGAATTCTGCTGTTCTCAACAATTCATCAACACAGTCGCCATCGCGCAACTTCAATATTGGCAGATGTTTGCAAAGCGCTCGACAACTTCGCGCAAGCAATGCGCCTGAGCTTCTTGAGGAAATTCGTGAAATTTGAGTGCTTCTAGCCCACGATGTGCCGACTGTACGGAGTGTTGTGGCGGCTCGGTTCGCCTCGGTCTATAGTGGTCACCCTACTTGCGTCTTGTTTCGTCTACACATGCAACTGGAAGAAACCTGTAACGAATCCCAACACTCTGGCTTTCAATACACACCGCAACGCACTCGCGACGCGGCGAACAGTCAGAACCACAGGTTTCAGTTCGCGGTCTGAAGAAGTCTTTCGTACGAGTGGAGGATCCGCTTGTTGGACAAGTCAACGCCGGTAAGTCGGTTCGAGGGTCTCTGCCCGTCCTGTAGCGGACAGCGACCCATGAACCTCGGGACGGTGGAGTCCCGACTGGCAGCGTGCTCCCGTGAGGGGGTTTGAGGGTCGGCGTGTGCCGCACCCGGCCCCAGACAAGCACGACGGTTCGAGTTCGAAAATTGGATCGCGTGGTGCGATCCACCTGATGCGGCAAGAAGTTGGCTGGATTCGTTTCAGCCCTCCAACCTTCCGCCTCTACCAGAAGGAGTCGATGATGCAATCCAAGATGCTGATGTTGGTCGCCGGTACTTCGCTGAGCCTCGCGGCTTCGGCCTTCGCTCAAGGTGGCGGCACCTACTCGGCCGACACTGGCTTCAACATTGCTGATGCCAGCGGCGACAACCGTCTCACGATTGGCGGCTTCGCCATGTTCCGCTACAACGCCAGCTTCCGCGACAGCGACAGCGTTGGCGACACCAACGACCTCGCCTCGGGCTTCAGCACCCCCCTCACCCGTCTCCGCGCCAGCGGCACCGTTGGCAGCCGTAACCTGAGCTATAAGGTTCAGGCCAGCTTCGGCGGCGGCTCGGTCGACGATGGCAGCGGCAGCGCTGTCGACGCCGGCGGCTTCGCCCAGATCGACGATGCCTACGGCGAATACGCCTTCGGCAACGGCTGGAGCTTCCGCTGGGGTCAGTTCAACCTGCCCGTCGTTCGCGAAGTCGTGATCGGCGCTGAAGATCACCTGGGCGCCGACTTCTCGGTGACCAGCCAGTTCTTCGGTCAGGGCTACAGCCAGGGCGTCCAGCTCGGCTACACCAGCGACACCTTCCGCTTCATGGGTGCGCTCAGCGACGGCGCTAGCACGGCCAACACCAACTTCACCAGCGGTGCGGAAGCTGACTACGCCCTGAGCGCTCGCGGCGAATTCCTCGTCGTCGGCAGCGACTGGGCCCGCTTCAACAACTACACCAGCTGGCAGAACAGCGAAGACGGCGCCCTCCTTGGCGCCGCCATTCACTGGCAGTCGGGTGGCGAAACCGCCAACACGTCCGACGCCGACATCCTCCTGGCCACCATCGACTTCACCTGGGAAGGTGCGGGTTGGAACGCCACGGGTGTTGGTTACTACCGTGACATCGATGCCGCCGGCAGCGAATCCACCGACTTCGGCTTCATGGCCCAGGGCGGTATCTTCGTCGCCAGCCAGTGGGAACTCTTCGGTCGTTACGACGGCCTCTTCCTCGATGACGAAGTCAACGCGGAAGACACCCTGAACTTCCTCACCCTCGGCGCCAACTACTACCTCTTCCAGGACAGCAACGCCGCCAAGTTCGTCGTTTCGGGCATCTATGCCTTCGAAGACACCAGCGGCCTGCTCAGCACCGAAGGCCTCGGCGCTGGCAGCGACAACGGTCTCCTCGGCGACACCGAAGAAGGCGAAATCGCTCTCACCTTCCAGGCTCAGGTCCGCTTCTAATCTCTTGACTGGCTTGTCCAGTCAGGTTGGATGATGTACTACACAGCCAGCCGCCTTCACGGGCGGCTGGTTGCTTTTTGCTCTCTTGTCGCCCTTGCCCCGCCCGTACCTGCGCCTCAGAAGTTCCGGCAACCGTCTTCGCCCCCCACGGGCCCTTTGCCTACTTGGCTTCCGACTTCCACGACAGGATCATCTTCCGCATCGTGTCTGCCACGCGAATCATGCTCGTCGATGGCAGCAGGGCTTCTGGATCATCGATCACTGCGAAGCGATTTTCACTGATTGCAGTGAGTCCCAGTTCGCGCAATGGTTGCCAAGCGTCTTTCGAGGTCGCGTCGGTGGGTCCATCTGCGTCGGTCACACCGCGTGCGCTTCGCGGCCGCACGAGAATGATCGCACGCGGCTGCATGCGCACCAGATCCTCGCGCGACAGTTCCATCCAAGGTGAGCCTTCAGCAATCGCCGTTATGCCGCCGACACCGCGCAGTATTTCGTCGTGACACGAGCCTGGCCCGAGCGCCGCGGGTGGATCCGTGGATGCCAGTAGAAGGATCGGACCCCACGCCGGGGTGACTTGTGCCGGGTCGTCTTGCGAAGATGTGCGAAGAACTTCCAGCGCGTGTAGAAGTGACTGGGCAGTTGGCGTTGGTGACGCACTCGCCGCGAGCGAGCCATCAATCTCGCGCACGCTGCGCTCGATATCGATGAGTGTCAGCGGATTGCTGTTGGTGACCTGCCACCCGTTGCTTTGAGCAAGCTGCGTCAGTCGCTCTGGCAACTCTCTCGCGCCCCACTGAATCAGCACGTGGGTTGGTCGCGCCCGAACCAACGCTTCGTAGTCAATGCCCGCCTGATCACCCACTGCCGGCAGTTCACGAGGCAGCACATCGTCGTATGCATGGCGAGCGACGACACGATCGGCATATCCCAGATCTCGCACGATCACGGCGAGTGCCGGACTCAAGACAACCACGCGTTGCTCGCGTCCGACGGTCTCTGCAGCGGTGGGGGGCGCAGGCTGCGGCGCGGGTTTCTCGCACCCGACCAGCAGCACGGTCGCCACCGTCGCCACGATGAAATGAAAAACGCCGCGCATGCACGCAGCGTAGTGGGTGCGACGGATCGATTGTGGTGCAGTTACGCCGGCGGCAACGGCTTCGCGCGGCCGTAGATGCTGGCAGCGCGCTGCGGCGCGGGCTGGTTGCCCGCCTGTGCGCCGGGCACGGCGCGCTCGGCAGTGCCAATCGTGCGATCCGGGCTGATCGGAGCACTCGGCGCTCGCGGCGTAGGCGCCGGCGGGGGCGACGTGCGCTGCGCTCGCAGCGAATCAATGTTGCGGTCGAGTTTGCCCAGGATGTTGCGGACTTGCTGGAATGATTTTTCTGACGGACCCATAACGCACCTCCGAGAAGGGACTGGGTTGAGATCGGCGACCGATCTCTGTAGATTGGATACGAGTGCGATTTCTGCGCAGTTCAACAATTCAGGGTGCGGGTTGTAGGGACTGGGAAACAAAAAGCAAGCCACTGCCACCACACATTCACATCGCGTCGCGAAACGGTTACACGCGAACCACTTGCGACAACCATGAATGTGTGTGACTTGTGGATTCCTTGCGGACTTCTCGCCGCGCTAACCTCCCGCCATGGCTGAAGTCGTGCTCGAAGGCGTTCGCAAGGTCTATCCGCCCACGCGCGGCGGACCCGCTGGCGGCGTGGAAGCCGTCAAAGGCGTCTCGCTTTCCATTGCAGATGGTGAATTTGTCGTGCTCGTCGGCCCTTCGGGCTGTGGCAAGAGCACGGTGCTTCGCATGGTCGCTGGTCTGGAAGACATCTCAGCAGGCACGATTCGCATTGGTCCGCGCGTCGTGAACGACGTCGCGCCAAAGGATCGCGACGTTGCGATGGTCTTCCAGAACTACGCCCTCTACCCGCACATGACCGTGCGAGAGAACATGGGCTTCGCGCTCAAGATGAAGGGCATCACCAAAGAAACGGTGGCAGGCAAGGTCACCGCTGTTGCCAAGACGCTCGGTATCGAAGAACTGCTCGATCGCAAGCCCGGCGCTTTGAGCGGCGGGCAGCGTCAACGCGTTGCCGTGGGCCGCGCCATCGTTCGCGAGCCGAGGGTCTTTCTGTTCGACGAGCCGCTCAGCAACCTCGACGCCAAGCTCCGAGTGACCACACGTGCAGAGATCAAGGCTCTTCACCAGCGGCTCAAAACCACCACGATTTACGTCACGCACGATCAAGAAGAAGCAATGACACTCGGACAGCGCGTCGTCGTTATGAACGCCGGCCTGGTGCAGCAATTCGACACACCGCTCAGTGTTTTTGGCAAGCCCGCGAACCGGTTTGTCGGATCGTTCGTCGGTACGCCGCCCATGAACTTCATTCCGGGAAGCGTGCGAGATGGAGCTTTCGTCTCCGCAGCCGCAGCTCGGCTTTCGCTCCCGCGTGCGCGTGCGTCGATGACCGTCCCCGCCGCGGAACTGGGCGTGCGCCCGACGATGCTGCGGATCGTCCCTGCTGCCGGTTCAGCAACTCTTTCGGCCTCCGTTGAAACCGTGGAGCCGCTGGGGGAACAGATGGATGTGCATCTCACGCTTGCAGGTGGGCAGCGCATCACGGCGCGCGTTCCCATCGACATGAACATCCTGCCGGGCATGGCGACGCACGTGGAAGTTGATATGGACCGCGCCCATGTCTTCGACGCAACTGGCGCACGAGTGGAGGCCTGACCGATGGCGAAACGTCCAGCCAAACCCGCTGCCCGCCCGGCTGCGAAGTCAGCCGCTCGCAAGAGTCGTGCTCTGGTCAAGCGCAAGGTCACGTCGCTGCGAACCGCTTCTTCGCACATGCGACTGACGCTCTCGCCCACACAGACGCAGGCGTATCGCGATCTGTTCTGGCAGAATGTCCTTCGCGAAGTGCTCGTCTCGCTCATCATGCTTCGCGTCAAGCCGTCGGCTCCGGCGGTCCCCGGTCCCGTCCCCGAGCCCAGCCCGATGGCAGTGCTCGACGGCCGGCTGGGACTCATCACCAAGTCGGGCCAGCGCATCCCCATCGCGGCGGTGTATCCCGTCTTCTCAGCCAGCGTGCCCAACTCCAGCCAGTCACTCACGCTCTCGGCCGTGTTGCAGAGCACAGTCTTCCAGATCCACACGCCCGGCGGCGAGGTCTACACGCTGCCACTTCACGAGATTCGCGGCTTCCACGCCCTGACAGAAGAGCTGATGGACCAGCTCGAAGCCAACGCTCGCGCTCAGGGCGAGGGCAACCAGCCCGATGGCGGCGAAGCCGAGCCCTTCGGGTTTGCCGCCTTCACCAGCCTCGCCCGAAGTCGGCTGTCGAGCGATTTCGATGATGGCGATGAGCCCCAGGGTGCGGACTAAAGCGGACTCGGAGCGTCCATCCGAATGTTGCGTTCGGAATTTCGGTGACTCTCATCCCGCATCCGCATCGAACAGTGAAGGCCACGGATGGCACATTCATAGACGGATCGCGAGCGACGGTTATCGCCCGCCGCGGCTTGCCTGGGGGGAGCCTCGGGCCCAACGCGTTTGTTGAATATGCCTTCCAAGCCCATGAAAGTGCTCATCGCCATTCCGGTGTTCAACGAGGCCAAATACGCCGATGGCATCTTGCGCCGCGTACTCGCCGTGCGAGACAGCCTCCTGGACCGTCACCACGTGGACGTCCTGGCCATTGACGATGGCAGTACCGACGCGACCCCCTCGATCCTCGCTCAGCATCCCATCGATGTCATCCGTCACGGCGTGAATGCCGGCTACGGCGCGAGCCTGCGAGACGCGTTCGGCTGGGCCAGTGGTCGTGGTTACGACTGGCTCATCACCATGGACTGCGACGAGCAGCACGAGCCGGCAGCTATTCCCCGATTCCTGGATGAAGCCCAGCGCGGCGGAGCAGACATCATCAGCGGCTCACGCTACATGCCTCAGAGCATCGCGGCGGATGCCGCCCCGCCGCAGCGCCGGGCAGTCAACATCACGATCACCAAAGAAGTCAACGATCGCCTCGGCGGTCGTCTAGGCACCCAGCTCACCGACGGCTTCTGCGGCTTCAAGGCCTACCGCGTCGCATCACTCAATCGCCTGCGCCTGACAGAAAACGGCTACGCCTTCCCCATGCAGTTCTGGGTGCAGGCCGCTGCCTTCGCGCTGGCCGTGCGTGAGATGCCCGTGAAGCTGATCTACAACGACCCCAACCGCTCGTTCGGCGCAACGCTCGACGATCCGACCGTGCGTCTCGCCCACTACCGCGATGTGCTGCACAAAGAACTCCGCCGCCAAGCCCGCAGGTTGCCCGCAAGCGCGTTGATCGGCGTCGCATCGCCGCTGGTTCGTGCGGGTTGATGGTGGGCCGCACCTCCGGGGCGGCCACATTCCATCCGCATGCAGCCGCATCAAAAATGAAAAACGCCCCGCATGATCGCATGCGGGGCGTTTTTGTTTCGTCATCAACTCCCTTACGCCGGCGTCGCACTCAACCCGCGAACGCTCGCCTCGCGACGCGGCATCATCGGCGCATCGCTGGGCTTCTCGGCATCCGCAAAGTCCTCGCCGAAGCGGAACAGGCGGAAGCTGTTGGCCAGCACGAAAATGTCACCCGCGAAGTGGTAGAACGCCGCCAAAGGCAGCGCCACTGCGCCGATCTTGTTCGTCGTCAGAATCGCCAGCACCAGACCGACGATGGCCAGCACCACGCTGATCACGATGTTCTGCGCCGTCACCGCTCGCGTGCGGCGGGCCAGTTCAATCAGGAACGGCACGCGGCTCAGGTCGTCGTTCATCAGCGCCACACCCGCGCTGTTTGCGGCGATGTCGCTGCCCGACAGGCCCATTGCGATACCAACGTCAGCCGCTGCGAGGCTCGGACCGTCGTTGATGCCGTCGCCGACCATCATGGTGCGATAGCCGGCCTTCACCATGCCCTGAATCTGAGCGTGCTTCTCTTCAGGCAGGCACTCGGCTTCCACCGTGTCCACGCCCACCGCTTGACCCACGCGCTTGCCGACGCTCAGTCGGTCACCCGTGAAGATCGCGATGTAGCGAATGCCCTGCTCGCGCAGCCGCCCGATCACGTTCTTGGTGTTCGGGCGAATCGTGTCTTCGAGCGCGACGGCGCCGAGATAGCGCCCGTTGCGCATCACGTGCACGCCCGTCATGCCTTCGATCTTGCTTTCAACCTGCTCCACTTCGCCCTTGATCGACGGATCGATCTCACGCAGCCAGCTCGCGCGGCCCACGTGCACTTCGCCCATACTCGTGCGAGCCTTCACGCCGCGACCGTGGATTTCTTCGTAGTCGTTGCTGCCGTCGGGCTTGATGTTCGCCATCTTCGCCGTCGTCAGAATGCTCTGCGCCAGCGGGTGGTTGCTGTGCTGTTCGCCATTGGTGGCGGCCATCAGCAGTTCCGCACCATCCACGCCCGTCGCCGGTGCGAGCTTGGTCACCTGGAACTTGCCGGTCGTCATCGTGCCGGTCTTGTCCATCACCACCGCGGTCACATTGCCAGCAGCTTCGAGGTACTGCGGCTGCTTGATCAAAATGCCCAGTCGCGCCGCCGCGGCAAACGCGGCCAGCATCGCGCTGGGGCTGGCCAGCAGCAACGCGCTCGGGCACGCCACCACCAGCACCGTCACCGCCGTCGTCGCCGCGGCGTTCTTGATGCTCTCATCCGCGCTCTGGCTCATGATGAACCACGTCACCGCAGCGACGGCCAGCACCACCGGCACAAAGAAGCGCGACACCTGCTCGATCAACATCTGACGGGGCGTGCGGCTTTGCTCGGCCTGACGAATCAGCTGCGTCACCTTACCGATCGTCGTGTCTTGGCCGATCGTGGTTACCTGAATATCAATCATGCCCGTCAGGTTGGTCGTGCCCGCGTACACGTCGCTGCCCACCTGAGCTTCGACAGGGGCCGATTCACCAGTCAGCGACGCCTGATTCAGCGTGCTGCGACCGGTGATGATCTTGCCGTCCACGGGCAGGTTTTCACCGGGCCGCACGCGGACCACATCGCCCACGCGAAGCGTCGAGACGCGCACTTCGCCTTCCACACCATCCGTCAGCTTGCGAGCAACGTCGGGCGTGAGCTTGACGAGTTGTTCAATGGCGCGCTGAGCACCGCTCGCACTGCGGCGAACGAGCTGCCCAAAGACAACCAGAATGAACGCCAGCCAGCCCGCCGTGGTGTACTGACCCACGACAATCGCCGCGATGATGGCCAGAGCCGCCAGCGTGCTGCTGCTGGCCTTGCCATTCTTCAGTTCCGTAAACGCCGCCAGGAACAGAGGCCAGCCCAGGCACAAGGCCGCGATCACCGCCGGGATATCCGCGATGCGGTTGTCGCCGAACGACGTCGTGCCGAAGACCTTCATGATCGTGCTGACCAGCAGCAGCACGCCGCCCACCAGGGCAAAGCGAATCCACCGCTCAATCGCGATCTCATGGTGCGAGCAGCAGACCATCTCGCCCTTGTCGTCGTACGAGTGCACGTGCGGCTCGCCCGACTTGTGGTCGTGAGCGTGATCGTGCTTGTGGTCGTGCCCGGCGTGGTCGTGTCCGGCGTGACGAAGCGGAAAGTGACGAACTGGCATAGGTTGAAAGCTCCGCTGATCGAAGGAGAGAGAAATTCGAACAGGGTCAGGACAAACGAAAAGGCCCACAGGATACGGGCCACGACGACACAGAGCCAAACAAGCGAGCACGCCGCGTGGGACGGCGTGACATCCTCGTCATAGCCAGTACCTTCGCGACCTGTCTTTGTTCGGTATCGGCACAACCTGCGCACAGGTGCACGCGACAACGCACGCCGAGAACCGGCCTTAGGCTTACGCAGCATTTGCAATGCCGGTTCGAGCGGCTTGGATCCAGATCCTGTCCCTAACCCGCAACCTCTATCGGAGCACTGTGCGTGGCTCAACCAAGTAAAGATCGCCGGCCCACCCCGACGGACACGCGACCGACCGTCGCCGTCCTTGGTTTAGGACAGATGGGTTTGGTTTGTGCCGGCTTGCTCGCCCAGGGTTCCGGTGGAGAGGGCGGTATCGTCAAGCCCTTGCGCGTCATCATGTGGGGTCACAGCCCCGACGAAGCCGCCTCGCTCCTCCAAACTCGTCGAACCGACCGGCTCCCGGGGTTTATCCTGCCCGACGATGTCGAGGTCCTCCGCAGCGACGAAGCCATCGCGTCCGCCGACATGTTCGTGACTGCGGTGCCCGTCCAGCACACCCGCAGCGTGTGGCAGCGCCTCGCCCGCCATGTTCCCGCGGGTGCCGGGGTCGTCAGCGTCGCCAAAGGCATCGAGAACGGCTCCTTGCTGCGACCCACGCAAATCGTCGCCGATGTGCTGCGCGAAGAAGGCCGCGACCACCCCGACCGGGCCCCGCGTCCCTATGCGGTCTTGAGTGGTCCGACCATCGCCGCCGAACTCGCCCGCTGCCTCCCCGCCGCCATGACCGCCGCGAGCGACGATGCCGCCTTCGCCAAACAGGTTCAGGCCCTCTTTGGCAACTCTTGGCTGCGCATCTATACCAACAGCGACGTCGTGGGCGTCGAACTCGCCGGCGCAGTCAAAAACGTCATCGCCATCGCCGCCGGCATCTGCGACGGCCTCCACGCCGGCGCCAACGCCAAGAGCGCACTCCTCGCCCGCGGCCTCGCCGAAATCGTCCGTCTCGGCACCGCCATGGGCGCAACACCCAGCACGTTCTTCGGCATCGCCGGCGTGGGCGACCTTGCAACCACCTGCTTCAGCCCCGAAGGCCGTAACCGCAGTTGCGGCGAAGCCCTCGGCAAAGGCCGCAAGCTCGACGAATACCTCGCAGGCTCCCCCTTCGTCGTCGAAGGCGTCGCCACCACCAAAAGCGTCGTGGAACTCGCCAAGCAATACCGCGTGGATATGCCCATCGTGCAGGCCGTCAACGCCGTTCTCTTCGAGAACACCGACCCCATCGACGCCATCGGCCTGCTGATGAGCCGCGAGCAGAAGGCTGAGCGGGTGGGATAACTGCGCACACCAGCGTCCGGCTTGGCACTGTTCTTCGCGACGCCACACTCACTACCAGACCTTGCAACAAAAGAACGGGCCCGAGCAGTTGCTCGGGCCCGGGCTTCTCAGCATTTATTGCTTTATCGCTTTGCAGGTGTATCGCGTTACTCGCCCGCTTCGGCGAGGCTTACGGGCATGCGCCGCCAGCGAGCACGTTGAAGAAGTCGATGACGTCTTGGTCTTCGGGGAAGACGCCGTTGTTGTTGAAGTCGATGTCGTTGCAGCCTTGGACGGGGTCGCACGTCGCGGGGTTGCCGCCAGCAAGCACGTCGAAGAAGTCAATCACATCTTGATCTTCGGGAAAGACGCTGTTGTTGTTGACGTCGATGTCGTCGCAGACTGGAGATGGGGCCGGGCGCTGGGAGACACGAAACCCGGCATCGTTGAAACCAAAGTTCGGGTCGCCGAAGTTGCGCAGCGTGGGCCGCATAAAGCTGGCATCGAGTTGGAATGTTCCGCCCCGAAGCCCGCGCTGTGTAGAGCCAATGATCGCCTCGTTCCATTCGATCAGGTTTCCGCCCGTGTCCGAGACGCCGTAATAGTTGGCCGCGTACGAGCCGACGGGCCTGGTGTTGCCGATGGCGCCGCCGAAGTTCGCCTGCGCCGTCGTGGGCACGTTGTTGCTCGACGTGGGGTAGAGCCAGTAGTTGTCGGCGTCGCCGCCCGCGCTGGCGGGCTGGTGGTACGCAGCCTTGTACCACTCGTTCTCGCTGGTCACGGCCCACAGCCAGCCCGCGTTGCGGGTGATGGTGTTGGCGTTGGTGCCGCTCAAGGTGAGCGTGTACGCGCCGGTCTCGGTGGTGGCGTTGTTCTGCGCGCCCGTCGGCTGACCGTTGTGCAGCCAGTTGGCGAAGCGGCACGCATCCCAGAACGAAACGAAGTTCACGGGGTTGTTCGCCCGCCCGCTGACAGTTGCGTAGGTGTACGACCCCGGCGAGCCAGAACGGGTGATGCCGCCGAACGGCCCTGCCATGCTGTTGTTATAAAGAGCATTGGTGTCCGTCGTGGCTACGGCGTTGAGGAACGCCGCGTACTGCGCGTTGGTCACTTCGGTGGTGCCGATGTTGTACGTGTACGCCACCGAGCCGTAGCCGGTGGAGTCTGCCGCGTTACCCGGGTTGCCGATGGAGACGGTGGGGATGGTGATCTGGGCGGAGGCGAACGATGCGCCTAAGCCGATAACGGCCGCGAGCGCGGCCACGTTGATGAAGGACTTTACGGACACGTCGTTCTCCCCGGACTTCCATCCACGAACCAATACTCGCCGCTGCGCGGCCGCGTTTTTTGCGTGTAGCTCAAGATAACTGCGATTCCCTGATTGTCAATGGGAATCGCACGAAGCTGCGGCATGTGGTTGGGCCCATCGGGCCGGTGAAGGATGCCGATGAGGCAGCGCGGCCTCAGAAAGCGGGCGGTCAGGTCGAGGATCAATCGCTTGGCTCGCAAATGAAAACGGGCCCGAGCGGTTGCTCGGGCCCGGCTTTCTCAGCATTTATTGGTGTATCGCTTTTCGCTTTATCGCTTTACGGCTGGCTTCGCCGGTCGCACCGGTCACGGGCAGTTGCCGCCAGCAAGCACGTTGAAGAAGTCCACCACGTCTTGGTCTTCGGGGAAGACACCGTTGTTGTTGAAGTCGATGTCTTGGCAGCCCAGGGCGGCATCGCAGGTTGCGGGGTTGCCGCCGGCGAGAGTGTCGAAGTAGTCGACGACATCTTGGTCTTCGGGGAAGACGCCGTTGTTGTTGAAGTCGATGGTGTCGCAGGATGGCGCGCCGAGGGGGGGAGCGGTGATGACTTCGATTTGGCCGACTTGGATCGGTGTGGCGATGCCATCGGGATCGACGGGCGCTTGGTCAAGGACTTCGATTTCCTCGACATCGCTGAGCAGGCTGGCTCCGGTGACAGGGCCGAAGCGCAGGCTGGTGACGCCGCTGAGGACGTTGCCATTGGGGAGGGTGAAGTTGCTGGGGATGATGCAGCCTTGGAAGTACCAGTGGGGTGGGTAGAAGACCCACTTGGCATAGCTGCCCTGCGGGCAGAGGTTCTGGTAGATGCCGGTTGCACAGCACGCGAACGCGCTGCCGATCTCTTCGCCATTGGGGCCGTAGCCAGTGACTTCCCACTCAGTGCTGCCGACAGAGGAGAAGTCAGGGGAGATGGTCATTTGGCCGGTCAGCGGGTCAGTCTGGGTGGTGATGGAACTGGTAAAGCCAGCGGCGGTGCGTTGCTTGATGAGGGTGACATGGCCGACGTAGTTTTTCTTGAAGCTGATGCCGGTGGGCTCAGTATCTTGGGCGAGTGTGGGGCGAGCGACGACGATGCCAGCGACTGCGCCCGCGGAGATGCCACTCGCCGAGCCTGCGCCGATCACGCTGTCGAGTTGGCCATCACCATCGAGGTCGGCGGGGGGAGCTTCGGTGATCTTCGTACCTTCGGTGGCGTGGAGAGTGAGGCGGCGAGAGCCTTTGTTGCCGGTGTTGCACTCGCCCCAGGACCAACTGCACACGGCATCGCTGAGTTCGAGTTGCGGGAGGTTGCTGGTGGTGATGTCCATGTTGCTGATGCCAAGACCATCGCCCGGGCAAGGTGAAGTGATGCACCAGATGGGACGGAAGCTGATGGTGGCGACGTCCGCGACCAACACGGGACCGGTGGTGGAGTAGACGCGGGCCGAGCCGACCTTCTTGGTGATGGTGAACTCTTTGAAGGTGGCCTTGCCAGCACCAAGGCCGTAGCTGGATGCATCGCTGGGCGGGTAGTCGCTGAGGTCATCGCACTCGAGGAAGGGGCCGCTGGAGACGCCTTGGGCTAGGACGATGCCGGACGCATCGATGCAGCGCCATTCGACGGCGATTGCGCCGTTGGAGGAGAAATCGCAGGCGACCGTGCGATTGACCTCAAGCGGCGGGCGGCCCGTGAAGTGCTTGCCGCGAGCGATGAGCGTGCCGATTTGCGTGGAGCCATCGTGGAAGGTGGCGGAGATGCTGCGCTGGGGCAGGCCGGGCGTGGGCGCATCGAGGTTGCTAGTGTCGCAGGTGACAATGCCGCCGAGCCTGAAGGGCCATTGGACGGAGGTTGCGAGTACGAGGCCTCCGCCGGAGCTGCTGGCACGAACGCGGCCTGGGCCGCTCGCGGTGAGGGTGGTGGCGGCATCGGGCGTGTGGAGGAAGCCGCGTGACCACAGGCCCGGGGTGCCTTGAGCCAGAGCGGAGGCGGCGGAAAAAGTGAGGCCGGCAAAAAGCGTGAGCGTGCGCGTGGACGACATGGAAATCTCGCTTTGATGTTTGTGATCGTTTCGAGCGAGACACAAGCCTCGCGAACAAAGTCATTGGCGCGCCGGCGCACACTTCTTGCAGATCATGCAAAAACTATTTGTGTGCAGCAGAGTGTGAAGTTTCACACGTCACGCACAGTCGCACTCTCAAGCGCGCGGCAGCACACGCACGCGCTGCCCTCAACAGATACAGGCCACCCAAATCTTGAGCCGACCACAAAAATCTGCTCACTTCGACATGGTTTGTGCGCGCATCTGTTGCACACGCCCATTTTTCTGCAAACCTTTCCCTGCCGCTTTGGTATATCTCTTCGCAACGCGATGTCGTCACTGTCAGGCAGTCTGTCAGCGTCATCGCCCGTGAGCACGAAGGGGGAAAGACATGCAACTCACCAGTTACGACCACGACACGCTGCGCGAACTCTGCGCCTGCAACTTCGATCTGGGCCAAGTTGCCTTCAATCGATATCTCCGCCACGAACAGATTCTCTGGTGGACCCGCCAGCCCCACATCGCCGCCGCGATTGAGAAGCTCAAGCAGTCGCAACAGGCCCAGCCGCCCGCACCAGCCCAACCCACTACAGCGCAGCCCAAACCAGCCAAACCCGAACCAGCCCAACACACACCCGCACAAACAGCTCCCTGCTCGGTGCACGTACCGCAGGCCGCGTCACGGCCGCGCGGCCATCGCCACTACCCTGCTCCTGCACTCGGGAGTTCCCTCATGCGCTTCCTCCGCGTTTCTCCGCTCTTGCTCCGCCTCTCCGCGACTTGCCTGCTCGCAACAAGCACGCTCGCCGGACCACCTCCCGAGTTGCGTGACGCGCGTGAAGAGATGAACGAACTCATGCCCGGCAGCGTCCGCGCGAAGATTCCGCCCACCACCGCCGGCAAGCAGTTGCAATGGGTACTCGATGCCCTGAACAACGTGGACGTCACGGAGGCTCGCGAGCGATGCAGCGACGCGTTTCTAGATTTCATCTCCGTCGAAGAACTTGAAGGCACGTTTCGTGAGATCAAGGAAGAGGTCTACGAAGGCAAAGAGATTGTCGCTGTGCGCGCCATCGCAGGTGATCGCGACGACAGCGTCGACGCGATCATCACGGGCGTGGGCATGCCCAACGCGCTTTCCGTGCTGCTCATGACCGACGACAGAACCGGCAAAATCGCGATTCTGCGGTTCGCGCCCGCGGGTGGCAACAACCCCGGCGGCAGCGGCAGTAACGGCAAATGGGATCCACTCGCCGATGACGCGCAGAAGCTTGGCGGACTCGTCTCCTACGGCGTGTATGAAATCCAGCCGCGCGATCCCAAAGAGCCCAATGGTCCGCTTGAGCTGCTGCCGGTTGCAGGACAGGAAGAGCATCGCGCGCTGAACATCGCGAGCACGATGCGGCTCTACGTGCTCAACGCGCTGGTCGAGCAGATCGAAGAAGGCAAACTCACGTGGGACACGCGCGTGGTGATTGCGGATGATCGCAAAAGCCTGCCCAGCTCGAGCGGCGGGCGCATGCAACTCGAAGCTGCAGGCCGCGGCTATCCCATCCGTCGCTTTGCAGAACTGATGATGACCGGCGATGATCACACCGCGACAGATCACATCGTCACAACGATCTCGCGCGAAGCTGTCGAAGCATCGGTCAACGCTCGAAACGATAATGCCGCGCTCAACGTGCCGTTCCTCACCACGCGCGAGGCATTCGCACTCAAACTCGCCGGCGATGAGACACCCGCACGCTGGGTCGACGCGACAGATGATGAACAGCGATCGATGTTGACCGCGTCCAGCGGCCTGTTCACCGTGAAGCCCGATGTCGCCAAACTCGCCAATTGGGCCAAGAGTCCTCGCGTCGCCGACATCGGCTGGTTCGCCAGCGCCGAGCAGTTGTGCGAACTCATGAAACACATGCGTGAGCTTGAAGTGCGGCAAGAGACCCTGCTCATCAGTCCGTGGATTCGCGCCAGCACGGGCGTGGGCCTTGATCCCCAGGTATGGAAGTCGGCCGCATATGTTGGCGCGAAGGAACCGGGCGTCATGAGCGGCGTGTGGCTCGTGGAGCGTCAAGATGGCAAGCTCTACACGTTCAGCGCGGTCTGGAACTCACCCGAGGCGGAAGCTGACGAAGAAGGCTTCATCGCGCTGGCTGAACGAGCGATCGAAATTCTTGGCGAGGACTTCAAGGTTGAAGGCGAAGACATGGAAACGGTCTCGCCAATCCGCACGGGCAAGGCTCCTGCGGAAGCCCCCAAGGAAGATGTCACACCCGAGGACGACAAATGACCAGATCGTCGTCGCCCCACGGCCCAGGCATACGCGTCCAATCACTCACGCCAATCCTGAATGTCACTGATGTGGCGGCGTCCATCGCGTGGTTCGAGCGACTGGGTTGGACACGCGGCTTCACGTGGAATGAGGGCGGGTTGATGGCAGAAGCCGCACTGCACAACGCGCATGGTCCTGCGACATTCGGCTCCGTCGTGTGCGGCGTGAACGAAGCTGGCCGTCAGGCTCCGCAGATCTTTCTTTGCTGTGGAGCGCAGGGCGCCAGAGATTCTCGCCCGCTCGCTCAGATCATGAGCGATCCCGGCTTTCATCCGCGCAACGACAACATCGGTGCGACCTGGATGAGCTGGTGGGTTGACGACTGCGATGCGGCGTTCGACGTCGTTCAGCGCGCGGGTGTGGATGTGGTGCAGCCGCCGGTGACAGAGCCTTGGGGCGTGCGCGAATGCCGCATCCGACACCCCGATGGTCACTACTTTCGCATCAGTTCCTTCGCCAAATGAGTCAGTTGACGGGCGAGCCACGCATGCTCCCCGCAGACACGATCGAATACAAGCTCGGATTGTGTTTGGGTGTCCGCCAATCACTCTGAAGTTTCATGTGAGTTGGCGACAACAGTCGATACTCGCCCATTCGTGAACAGGCAGACGAACCAACCTGTGTTCTTTGACCCCACGTGGCTCTTTCTGGTCGCGGGGGTGGCGTTGGTTGCAGCAACGGTGCTGGTTGCCGCTCAGGATGACGTGGACGAAGCCCGCCACCTGCGTGATCAGCAGCTCGCGGTTGAGAAGCACCGCGAAGCACGGCTGAACAACTACAAAGAGTTTCTGGCCGCACTCGATGAGAAGCAGCCGGCCCTGGTCCAGAGCCTGGCGAGCAGCCAGCTCAACCAGATTCCTGTTGACCGCGCTGCGATCCCTGGCACGGTGCAGGACAACACGGTGCAGGCATCAGTCTTCCCCGCTCTCGAACCGCCGCCCGTCGTGCTGCCCGTCCAGACCAAGGTTGATTCCACGCTTCGCAAGCTCGCCACGACTGACGCGACGCGCGTGTGGCTGTTGGCTGGTGGGGCACTGTGCATGCTGCTGGGCCTCTTGCCGGCGAGCAAGAAGCCGGGCGAAGTTGTGGGCACTTGAGCGTGTTGATCTGCTCTGATCCGCCGCGATGAACAGAGTGCTCCTTGTGCGAGCATCCGCGCGAGCCCCCGCCGTGGAATGGCGGGGCCACCCAAGGGCGGCCATTTTCACTCCACCTGCATCGCCATCATCGCCATTGCTGTGCCGTACGACGCGCTGCGATCAAAGACGCGGTCATTCCACGAGCCGTCTTCCTCGCGCACGCTGAACAGCAACACGTTCACGCGCCGGCGATACTCCGGGCGTTCGGCGGCGGGCAACTGCTCAATCGCCTGCGCCGCGTAGTAGTGCGCGAACATGAAGTAATACGGCGCAACCCCATAAGGCGGCACGTGCGTGCCCGTCTGCTGCTTGCGCTTCTTGAGCCAGTCCCAGTGCACGATAAACGCATCCACCGCGCCGCGCACATCGCGCGGGTTGTTGCGACCCGCCTGCGAAAGCGTGCTTTCGACTACGACCATGCGGCCGACTGCGCCGGGTGAAAGGTCACGCGAACGCTCCGTGGCGTCGCCGCTATACACCACACTGCCCGACTCCGCGCGGGAGCGCTCGAGGAACGAGAGCGCACGATCGATGATCGCTTCATCCACGGTGTAGCCAGCCGCCTTGGCGCGCCACAACGCCTGAATGGCCGGCCCCGTCATGAAAGGCGACGGTGGCGCCACCGTGTCGCGGCCGCGCGGGCGGGCGTAGTTCCAGCCGCCCACTTGCGGAATCTCCACGTTGTTCAGCGCGTCGATGTACCACTTCATGGCGTCGTCGACAGCCTGGGCGTGCGCTTCGGGCACGCGGTTGAGCTGCTTGAGCGTCGCAAGACACTCAATCGCATAGATGTATCCCCACGCGCGCACGTCGTAGCCTGCGGTGTAATCTCTCTCGCTCATGAGCGGATGGCTGCGAGCGGAGCAGATGTACTCCACCGCGCGAGCGACCGCCTCGGCGCGTGCGGCGTCTGTTTCGTAGCCTGGTGCCTTTGCCAGCGCGATAGTGCAGATGGCCGTGCCGCCGACGCGATAGCCCACCGGAATTTCGCCCCCCACCCGATACACACCTTCGTAAGGCCACTGGGCCTTGGGGCCACCTTCGGCTTCCGCCGCCTGGCGAGCCACCAGAATCTCACATCCACGCGCAAGTGCTTCGCTGATCTCCGCCTTGGTCACTGATCGCGGCGCGGCTTCGCCCTGCAGCATGCCGAGCGAAACGTGCTGCGGACCGCTGCACGCGCCAAGCAAGAGCACGCTGCTGCCCATGCAAAGGCACGCGAGCATCGAAGCAACGCGACGCGGGGAACGTGCGACAATAGCTGACGACCGGAGTGGGCTTGCCATGATGGACAGCCTACCACAGAATGCGTCGTTGTGCCAGCCCGGGTTGGTGTCATGTGAGTTGTGTGTGCAAGAAACGACGGATAACTCCAGACGACTGGCGGCACGCGACCCGGCGTGGGATGTCTGCCGCATCGTGGGCATGAGCGTTGTCGCGACGTTGCACGCGGCGATTGCGTACATGCTGTTCGTGATGCCCGGCCTGCTGTGGATCATTCGCGAACGCGGATACGGCCCGCGCGGGATAACGCGCCTGGAAACATTGGCGAGCGGCGAGTCGTGGACGTACGACGCCATCGTGTGGACCGGCCGCGCGATTGGTGTGGCGCTCATCTCGGTCATCGCTGGGTACTTCTCGGCTCGGGCCATCGCCCGCCGCGAACCGGGCCAGTTCGTGCGTGAACGAGTGAAGCGACTGGGCGTGCCCATGCTGGTGGGCATGAGCACCGTGCTGATCTTCATGTACTTTCTCTGGGCGGTTGGTTGGGTGGTGCAGCGCGAAGCTGAGTGGTCGCACATCGCACACGTGCGATTTGCAAAACACATTCAACCCAACTTGTACGGCCTCGGTCACCTGTGGTACTTGCAGTATCTGATCATCTACGCATGCGTGCTCGCGGGTGTCGTGTGGATCGCGAGGCGCGTGGGCGTGACGCGTGTGCGACTGAATCGTGCGTGGACGATCGCCGCGATGCTGCTCGCGGCAAGCGTCTGCGTCGGAGCGCTCGTCATCAAGCCGGGCGTGCTGCTGGCGTTTCGCAACGGCTTTCAGCCTGACTGGCCCAAGCTGTTGTTTTTCAGCGGATACTTCGTGCTGGGACTGGTGATGTACGGCGCAAACAAGGGTGTTGAAGGCAAACCGCGAAGTGTGTTGCTTGATGTGTGCATCGTCGGCGCGCTGCTTGGTGTGGTGATGTATCTACCCACGGCCGCAGCGTGGATGCGGGGCGATACCAGTGACATCAACCGCTGGCTGATCGCGGGCGGCGCGACATTGCTGGGCTGGTGCGCCATCGGCGCGATCATGATGCTCGCGCGGCCTGTTGGCCGCTGGATGGGCGAGCGAGCGGCGAAGATCGCCGATGCGAGCTACTGGGTGTACATGGTGCACGTGCCGATTCAGGGCATCGCGATTCTCGCGCTGCACTTTGTGGATTGGCCATACAGCGTGAAGTTCGTCATTGTGCTGATTGCAGGTCTGGGCGGAGCGATTGCAACGTGGCCGCTTGTGCGAACGACGCGCGTGGGGCGGTGGCTGGGCTCGCGTGAAATCACGGAGAAGAGCGGGGCAGGGCGTACGCTTGGCTCGTGACACGCGGGAGAATGATGTCTCTGTGATGTCGCCAAAGAAAGTCGGACGCGATGACTATGCAGGGCTCGTGCAAGTACGACATTCTCGCCATGGATCTGGACGGCACGCTGCTGCGGAGTGATGGCACCGTGTCGCCGGCCAGCATCGCCGCGATCGAGCGCGCTCGCAAGGCCGGCCTGCGCGTCATTGTGTGCACAGGTCGCGGATGGGTGGAATGCAAGCACATCCTCGAACAGATTCGCCAGAGTGATCCGGTCGTTGTCGCGGGCGGAGCCATCGTCGCTGAAGCGCAGCGCGGCACCACGCTCCATCGTTTCAGCATGCACGCTGATTTGGTGCACGCAGCCGTGAACGAATTGCTGGCGCGTGAGCATGCTGCGCTGGTGCTGAAGGACCCCAGCGAAGCCGGGTACGAGTACCTGGTGGTGCAGGGCACGCAACGAGTCGCGCTCGATCCCGTCACCCAGTGGTGGTTCAGCAAAATGAGCGTGCGTGCACGGTTCTTGGATGAACTGCGACATGACGAACACCCCGAGCACACAGTGCGCGTGGGAGCATGCGCGCCAAGCGGGCAGCTCCATGAGATTGAAGACGCTCTCGCGCGAATTGCGGGCGATCGTGGCGTGATTCACAACTTCCCGGCTGTTGTCGCGCCCAAAGAAGCCACACACCACGCGCGTGGACTCATGCACATCATCGAGCTGTTCGACGCCGAAGCGACCAAGTGGAGCGGCATCTCGCACGTCGCCAAGCGGTTCGGCGTGCCATCCGCGCGAATCGCGGCAATCGGTGACGAAGTCAACGACATGGCGATGATCACTCGCGCCGGACTGGGCATTGCCATGGGCAACGCAGTGCCCAAAGTGCGTGAGGCCGCAAAGCGCCACACTGCAACCAACAACGACGACGGCTTGGCGAAAGCGATCGACAAGATGATCGAGGGCGAGTGGTAAGTTGGTCCCGGAGAGGAGACACGGGCGTGATCCAGGTGCGAGTGGAAGATGGTGTTGGAGTGGCCGCACTTGCGCGCAGCGAGAAGCGCAACGCCATGACGCCAGCCATGCTGGATGCGTTGCCGAACACCATCGAAGCGATGGCGACAGACGACGCTGTCCGTGTCATTCTCGTGACTGGCGAGGGCGACATGTTCTGTGCTGGCTTCGATCTGACATTGTGCAAGGATGACACTTCGGTACTGCCCGCACTGCTCACGGGACTCGCGAAAGTCGTGAGTGCGATGCGTGCTAGCGACAAGCCGGTTGTCATCAGCGCACACGGCGGTGCGATCGCTGGCGGCTGCGCCATGCTGTGCGGAGCAGACATCGTGGTCACGACTAAAGACGCAAAGATCGGCTATCCCGTGCTCCGACTTGGCATCTCGCCCGCTGTGTCCGGTCCCGCGCTCCGACAAGCGACGGGCGACGGCCCCGCGCGTGCGCGCATGCTGGATACAGCACTGGTCAGCGGACAAAGGGCGTTGGAAATCGGACTTGTCCATGCCACGGAAGCAACACGTGATGCGTGTGAACAGCGAGCGATGCGCTGGGCACACGAACTTGCCGCCAAGCCGCCCCACGCCATGGCCGCGACCAAGCGCTGGCTGCGCGAGGTCAGCGGCAGCGACGCATCCGCCGCCGGATTGACGACGAGTCTGTCGCTTGTCGATGGGCAGGAACAGGCGGCCATGCTGCCCGCGGCGTGGCAAAGGAAGTGATGAGTGGGGCACTTGCGGACTTGGCGCAGCCCGCGAAAAATAGAACGGTTTTCCACGCGGTGCGTGGTAGTACTCAGTCGAGGCGAACATGAACACCAAGATTGTGGCTGTTGTGGGTTGTGTGACTGCATTGCTCGCGGGCGTTGCATATGTCGTGCAGCAACGCGAGAAGCCGGCGACGTCGTCCGCGAGCGCGACGAAGCTGTTTGCAGACGCCAACGCGGCGGACGTTGCCCGCGTCATGATTCAGCAGGGTGAGAAGAAAGTCGAGATCGCTCGTGAGGGCACCGGATGGGTCGTCGCGTCGCGCGATGGTTATCCCGCGCTCGACGATCGCGTCCGCGAATTGGTGCGACGCGTGCTCGACGCGGAAGTCGCGGAGGAGAAGACCAGCAATCCCGATCTGTACGCGCGACTGGGCGTTGAAGACCCAACGCAGAGCGGCGCCAAGGGCATGCTCGTCACGCTCGCCAAGGCCGATGGCGTCACGCTCGCCGCGTTGATCCTCGGCACACGCCAGGAGGCTGCAAACTGGGACACCGAGAAGGCGGCGACTTTCGTGCGACCCGTCGACTCTGCCAAGAGCTATCTGGTGCGGACCACCTTCAACGCCGGGCTCGAGCCCGTGGACTGGATGAAGCGCGAGGTTCTGGCGTTCGGCAGCGATCGCTTCTGGAAAGTGAACATCACGCATGCAGCCGGCGAAAGTGTCAGTATCGATCGCGCCACGCCAACTGCCGAGCCTTCGCTCGTGAACAAGCCCGCCGATCGCGAAGTGATCAGCCCGGACAAGCCGCGGCAAGTGCTTGAAGCGCTCGCAAGCCTCTCGCTTGATGATGTGCGAAAAGCCGAAGGCCTTGATTTCTCGCAGGCCGCCACCGCTGTGTACACAACTTATCAGGGCATGTCATTCACGGTGCTCAGCGTCGCTGCAGACGGCAAGACATGGGTCAACATTGCGGTGGCCTACGACAGCAACAACGCCGCGCCGCTTGTGGAAGGTGCCGCTGCGCCGACAGATGAAACGATCGCCGCCATCTCGAAGGAAGCGACAGATCTCCATGCACGCCTGTCGCCGTGGGCGTTTCAGTTCCCTGACTGGAAGGTGAGCAACCTTCGCCCCCTCATGGCCGACATGCTGAAGGCGCCCGAAGCCGCAGCTCCCGCGACGCAGGAAGAGACAGTGCTGCCGCCCGGTTTGGCTCCGCCGCAGTGATGGACTTGCGATGACCAATGAAAAGAACGCCCGAGCATGCGGCTCGGGCGTTCTTCATTTGACTGTTGATTCACGTAATCAACGACTTACGGGCACTCGCCGCCGGCAAGGACGTTGAAGAAGTCGACGATGTCCTGATCCTCGGGGAAGACGCCGTTGTTGTTGAAGTCGATGTCATTGCACTCGGCGCACGCACCGCCCGCGAGCACATCGAAGAAGTCAACAACATCTTGATCTTCGGGGAAGACGCCGTTGTTGTTGAAGTCGATGTCATCGCACGGGATGACTTCGCACGAATCGGGAATGCCGTTGGCATTGCTGTCCGCCGCCAAGCCCAGACGAATGTCGCACGCGTCAGGCTGCTGGTTGCCGTTGCAGTCAGCGCCGGTGAAGCCCGTCGAGATGACGCGATAGACCTCGCCGCCGGTCTGGTCGACGATGTACATGTTGGCGGCGTTGTCTTCACCAAAGCTCACGACGTTGGTGATCGCTTGGCCCGCAGGGTTCATCTGCCCGCGCGAGACAAGATCAAGCACTTCACCATTGGGACCGGCGCGAAACGTGTGAATGTTCGCCGTGCAGTAGTCGGTGAAGAAGTAGTACCCATCCAGGCACGGAATCGCGCTGCCGCGATACACGTGGCCACCCGTGATGGAGCAGCCCAGCAGCGTGGTGGGGCCGATGGTCGTCGTGTGTCCGTACTCAATGATCGGCATGCGCAGGCCCGCGCTATTGCACGTGCAGCCCGACAAGCTCGTGCATCGTGTGCCTTCCATGCAGCGCCAGCCAAAGTTCCAGCCGCTGCCATGGCCCGCGCGCACCAGGTTCACTTCTTCGCGCACATCCTGACCCACGTCAGCGATCCAGAAGTCACCCGTCGCGCGGTCAAAGGCGTTGCGCCACGGGTTGCGCAGGCCATACATGAAGATCTCATCGTCTTCGGCGGTGGCGACGAAGGGGTTGGTCGCGGGAATGCGGTAGTTGCGTTCGGCGTCAGCGGGGAACGCATCATCGTCGGCGTTGCCGGGGATGTTGTCCGCACCGTCGATATCAAGGCGGAGCATCTTGCCCAGCAGGTTCTGCGTGAGGTCTTGCGCATTGCCGCCCGCGCTGTGCGGGAAGACGCTGGGCGCTGTGCCGCCGCACGTCGAGTCGTTGGCGCAGCCGCCGTCGCCTGTCGCCACATACAGGAAGCCGTCGGGACCAAAGCTCATCCAACCGCCGTTGTGGTTGGCATCAGGCTGCGGAATGGTGAGCACGGGGGTGGCGCTGGCGGCATCGGCGGTGGTGCTGGTGGCGAAGGGGGCGTTGGCGCGGTAGCGGACGATCTGGGTGGAACCCGCGCTGACACCAGCCTGAGCGGTGCGGGTGAAGTTGACGTAGAAGTAGCCGTTGTTCAGGAAGTCAGGGTGGAAAGCCAGACCCAGGAGGCCTTGCTCACTGCCCGCTGACAGGTTGCCGATGCTCAGATACGCCGTTGCGTTGAGCGTGTTGGCAGGAAGGTTGAGAATGCGAATGCGGCCCGTCGCCGGCGCGACCGAACCCGTGCGCTGCTCAACGACGAACAGACGGCTGTTGTCGCCGGCGGGAGCCGTCACATACAGCGGTCGAGCCAGACCAGTCGCGACGCGTGTGGTGGAGAGCGTGAGATTCTGAGCGTGAGCCGAGCCGGCACACGCAACCAGAGCCAATGTTGTTGCAGTGATGAGTTTCCGCATAATTCTGTTCCTTCCTCAATAAATCGTCACGGCGACTGGGCCGTCTCCACCCGTCTCTCGAAGCAGACACGAAACCGAAGCATCTATTGTTGTGCTCGCGCGGCGGCTCGCGTGCAACATCACGTCCGAATAAGCAGACGTCATTGCCAATGAGAACACTGGTTGGCGTCATCGCTGGCTGGGCATGTTCGCACCCCATCTACGGACGATGCGAAAAAGTGCGCGAAAGCTGAACTTTCGCGCACTTCGACTTGTTCCTGCTCCAATCAGTCGAACGCATCCTGAATGTCCCGCAGATCAGCAGCCGCCGCCTGCAAGCACATTGAAGAAGTCAACCGCGTCGCCGTCGTCGGGGAAGACGCCGTCCCCATTGAAGTCAATCGAGCGGCACGCCGGGCAGTCGCCACCCGCCAGGACATCGAAGAAGTCCACAATGTCCTGATCCTCGGGGAAGATCCCGTTGTTGTTGAAGTCAATGTCGCTTGTGCCCACGTTCACGCTCGTGCTCAGGCACGCGCTCGCCCCGCACGCCGCCGTTGTTCGCACGAAGTACGTCGTGCTCACTGCGGGGCTGTCAATCACCAGCGGCGAGCCCGTACCAATCGGAGCGGTGCCGCATGCGTCGGCGAACCACTCGTACGTGCCAGAACCGCCCGAGGCAGTGAGCGTGATGACACCGGCATCCACTGCGCAGAACGTGTCACGATCGACGCTGACGGAAGTCGGCGCCGCCGACGCGGGATTCACCGTCACGCTCACGCTCGCGCACGTGGAGTTGCCACATGCAGTCTCCCAGCGGCAGAAGTACGTCGTGCTGACCTGCGGGCTGGGAATGATGATCGCGCTGCCGGTACCAATGCTCGCTGTTTCGCATGCATCAGCAAACCAGCGCAGCGTGGTGCCGGTGCCGCCGGTTGCGCTCAGCGTGATCGTTCCGCTGTCGTCTGAGCAGAAGTTGTTGCGACTGACACTGAGCCCCGAAGGCGTTGTGGGCGTTGCGCCAAGTCCCACCACGATCCCGGCGCACGTCGAACTCGTCGCGCCATCACTCAGCCGGCGAGTACGAGCGAAGTAGGTGCCGCCCTGGGGTGCGGTGAGCAGCAATGTGGTGCCAGTGCCAATCGGCGTGCCGCTGCAACCCACGCGATACCAGTCAACCGTTTCGCCGCTGCCGACCGTGGCGTTGAGCGTGACGGACTGACCTGTGCAGAACGGATTCGGAGATGCCGAAAGGTTCGTGGGCGTCGGCGGCGCGGGCACGCTGACGCGGAAGGCCGGACTCACGTTGAAGAAGACGTTGCCGACCGCGCGAACCATGAACCTCGCGGTGTTGGTTGACACGCTGGGTACCGTGACCGCTTGTGCGCCGTCATTGGGCGTGTTCGCGAGAACAACCGTGGGGAAGGTCAGGCCGCCGTCGGTGCTCAGCAGAATGTCCACGTTCGCGCAGTTCACGGGTGTCACGTTCGTATTCGCCACGTTCCACGTCAGCGAGAACAGACTGCCCGCAGCCAGAAGCGGATTGCCCGTGGGATTGGTTACTGTGAAAGGACCCGCAGCCGTGCTGATCGTGACGCGCGTCTCCGCGCCAGCGCCGCTGGGCTGAATTGCCACGCCGCCGCCGCCGACGCGGTTGTCACGCACCGTCGCTCGGAAGCTCATCGTGCGAGCTGCCTGCGGCAGAAATTCACCGGCATCGCGCGTGCCGTCAATCACGTCATCAAGCGCGGGGAAAAAGCGCGTCGGACTGGTCACCGGCGCGCGAGCGCGGAAGATTGGGTTGGTGCCCAGGTCGCCCTGCGACAAAGCCGCTGCTGTCGCAGTGGTGGCGCTGTCGCTCTGTTCCCAGCTATATGTCAACGGGTCGCCGTCGCTGTCAGCCGCGCTGGTCACCGTGAGTGCAAAGGGCGTCTGCTGCGGAATGACATACGTAAGGCCCGGCGCGGTGAGCGTGGGAATGTTGTTGGTGCTCGCAAGCGTGCCATCACACGCGAGGCCCGCGATGTACGCACGCATGCCCACGATGTTCTCGTGGTGGAAGAACGGATCGCTGTTGCTCTGCAGGTTGTCTGCGCCGCAGATGCCGGCGTACGCCATGATCGTCGAGCCGCTGCCCGGCTCATATCGCCAGCCCGAGCTGCCCGCGTTGCCGTTGCAACCCGCGAAGCTGTGCTGTCCATTGAACTGGTGCCCCATCTCGTGAGCGATGTAATCCACCGCAAATGGATCGCCAATCGGCGGACTGAAGCAGCTCACGCCACGGCCCTTGTTGGCGGAGCAGACCACACCCAGCCCGGCCACACCGCCGCCGCCCGTGCGACCGAGCACGTGACCAACGTCGTAGTTCGCCGAACCGACAGCAGTGTTGATGGTCGATGTGTTGACACTGAACATCTGGTTCACGTCACCGTCGGTGTACGGGTCAGTGGCGCTGTTGGTGTAGATGATGTTCGTGTTGTTCACCAGCAGCAGTCGCACCTGCAGTTCGTTCTCGTAGATGCCGTTCACGCGATTCATCAGCGTCGTGATGGCGGCCTGCGCTTTCGTTCGCTTGACGGCATCAGTATCAGTGGTCAGGCTGTGATACGCCGTGAATTCCGCCGTCGCAGCGATCGCGACGCGCAAAGTGCTGAGACTCAGCGTGACGCGCGGCGAGAAACCGCCTGCCGGCACTTCAAGCTGCTGCCCGACGTCGCTCACAAGACAGCGCCAGCTTTCCCCAAGTGCGCGGGCATAATCGCGCTTGTGGTAACTCGTGTAGTAGTCGGTGTTGCCCTGCGTGCTGGGGTCGATGTAGTACGCGCCGTTCACGCTCAGCACCTGCGCATGAAAGCCCGCAGGCGTCATGTCAAAGCGCACGCTGGCGTGCGGATCGTCAACGCCTTGTCCCGCGTACGTCTTCACGTCGGGCAGCTGCGCCGCAAGATCGGGCAGCATGATGGGCGATTCCACAACACGGAAGCGCTCGAACGTGCCGTCTGGCTTGGGCAGCCACACGATGATCGGCGCTTGCCCCATGTTCTCCAGCGGCGCAGCGATGAGTGTTCGCTTCATCGAGTCGACATCAAGCAGAACCTGATGCCCCTTCGACGGCCGAATCCATGGCGTGCCGTTCTCCACCTCAGGCGGCAGCGCATCAACGGTGAACCATCGCCCATCGAGCGAAACCTCTTGAGCCGCCGCCAGACCGGCACATGTCATCAGGGCAAGCAAACTTCCAAGCAACACTCCGCGCATAGCAACTCCTCATCCAGTGGCTGGACGAAACAGAACAAGTCCCCGATAACCGATCAGGCGCGCCAGCAGACAAGGGCGGCGGCAAACCAATATACCAGCGTCGTCAAGCCTCCGCCGCCGCTACGCCAGTGCGAACCGACTCCGAACTTCGGCTCCGCTGTTCGCCGCACCACGCCTGCCACAGTGCCCGGTAATGCGCCTCAAGCTGACGCGTGACCCGGCTTGCATCACAAATCGGTGATGCAAGCAGCCGTGCCCGCAGTTCCTGACGCAGCGTGCGCAGCCGCGCCCGATCGCCCGCAAGCTCGCTCGCTCGCTGCGCCAGCTCCGTTGCGTTCTGTGTGCACCAATCCGGTTGTCCGATCGCATGAAGCAGCGACGCACCGACCCGTGCGTGGTGCGCACCGCCAACCACACTCAACACCGGCACACCCATGAGCAGCGCTTCAATCGTCGTCGTCGTGCCGTGATACGGGAACGCATCCAGCGCGATGTCCACGTGGTTGTACGTTGCCAAGTGTTGCGACTTCTCCGCTGTCTCTGGTCGCAGTTCGATGCGTTTCGCATCAATCCCGCGCTGCACAAACGCCTGCAGCAGTCGCTCCCGACACTGCGCGTGCTCCAGATTGGAGTTCTTCAGCAGCAGCCGCGAGTGCGGCACCGCCTTGAGCACCGCACACCAGTGATCAACACATGTCGCGGAGATCTTCTGATACGTATTGAAGCTTCCGAACGTGATGGGTCGCGCGGGGTCAGAGGCCCCAGGCCCTTGCTGCACCGCCGGCGTGTGGTGCGGCGGCGTGTAAGCCAAAAAGGACGGATCAATGCGCAGGAGCGTCTCGGTCGCCAAGTCGTCATGACCCGGCGGATCAGTCAGTGCATCCACAAAGCGTGCTGATACCGATTCAACTCCAGTCGTGCACGCATAGCCCATGTACGTTGCCTGAATCGGCGCGGCACGCGCCACGCAGATGCCGATGCGTCCCGCGCCGGTCCAGCCTGTGAGATCAATCCACAGATCGATGCGGTCTGCTCGGGCCAGCCTCGCCGCTGCGTAGTCATCCTTGCCCTGCACCTCGCGCCATGCATGCACACGCGAGCGCAGACGCTGCGTCAGCTCATCCTCACTGATAGTGTGGTGATAGCAGTACACCTCGAACCGCTCGCGATCATGCGCCGCGATCACGCTCTCAATGAAGTGCCCCGCACTGCGATTGCGAAAATCCTGCGAGCAGTAACCGATGCGCAGCGGGCGATCAGGTTCAGGCGAATTCGTGAACGGTTCTCGCAGCGGCGGCAGTCGCGACTGAAGCAGCTGCGCGGCACGCCGATGCTCGACAACCAGATCATGCGGCGAAACACGATCGCTATACAGCAGTTGCAGCATCATGTGACACTGCGCTTCGAGCTGCGTCGCCGGGTGTTGAGACATCTCGCGCAGCGCGAGAAGCGCGTAGTCCACATTCGCACACGCCAGCAGCTCGCCGCACGCTCGCCTCGCCTTTGCCGTGTTGGTCGGCTGCTCACGCCACTGCCGCATCGCCTCCTGAGCCGCCTCACAGACCCGCCCCGACTTCCGCAGCACCGTGATCAGCTCGTGTGAGAACGCCGGAACGTCGGGGTACCTCGCGACACCTTCACGAAGCAGCGTCTCCGCGCGAGCGGCCTGGCCCGTGTTCGCAAGGCAGATAGCCAGATTCAGCAGCACGTCGCTGCGCTGCGCGCCGCCGCGCCACGCAAGTTCCAGGCAACCAGCCGCCGCGCTGAAGTTCTGCGACGCGCCCAGAAGTGTCCCCAGCAGCGCATTGAAGTACGGATCGAGCGCGAACGCGCGCCGGTACTGCTGGAGATAGCTGATGGCGTGCGGAATACGTCCGCCCTCTGTCAGCGTCTGCGCGTGCAGCAGCACGTTCTGCAACGAGATTCCCGGCATGACCCCACGAGCCTTTCCGGGCTCACGCGTACATGAACTCTTCGCGTACCACCTTGCCGTTCTCCACGGTGTACACGCCTACTTCACGCATCGTGCGTCGATTGCCCGTTTTCTTCTCCTCGACATCCATCGTGATGTGCACGGAGAACCCCGTGGAGCCCACGAATGGCCCCTCGGCGCGACAGCCGTGCACAATGTTCTCAGCAACCCAGCTCTGGCACTTCGCAAGCACCGCATCGCGGCCATGCCAGGCAAGATTCACACCAATGCCTTCAATGCTTGCAAAGTCCTTCGACCAGTACTTGTTCCACAAAGGCGCGTCGTCATGCGCGCCACTGTTCAGGTGCGCCACAACCGCCGCGCCGATCTCCGCCGCCGATGCGCCGCTCCCCGTGCTGATCGGGTGCATGCCCACCAGTTTGCCGGCGTTCGCGGGTTTGCCCCCGCCAGCCTTGGCCGCTGGTTTCGCTTTGGCTTTCACTGCCGGTGCCTTGGCTGGCGCCTTCTTCAGGACCTTCTTGGAAGTTGTCTTCGAGTTCTTCTTTGCGACTTTCTTCGCCATGGTGCACCACCTTCACCGCGTCGTCCGCGTGGACGCGAAAGCGGAAGGTACCAGAAAGCGGCGAAAAGTGCAAGCGGATTGTGGCGTCAGCCGGGCAGCAGATCGCGAATCCGGTTGATGGTCTGGGTCATGCTCACGAAATCGTCAGCGTCGGCTTGGTACTGCCGCCCCGCACGCTCGTCAGCGCGACTTGACCCTCCAGATTCGTAATCAGATCCTCGAACGCCTTGGTCAGCCGCTGCCCCGCCACATCGTCCTTCGCGGGCGTGAAGTTGCTGGTGGGGTCGCCTGCGTCGCTGTTGCGACGAAGGCTCATCGTGATCGGTAGCGCACCGAGGAACGGCACGTTCAGCTTCTGGGCCATCACTTCCGCACCGCCCTTGCCGAAGATGTCGTACTGCTTGCCGTCATCGCCAATGAACGCGCTCATGTTCTCCACCACACCCAGAATCGGAATCTGCAACTGCTGGAACATCTTTGCCGCACGCACCGCGTCATCCTGCGCCACCTTCTGCGGCGTGCAGATCACCACCGCGCCCGTCAGTTGCAGCGTCTGTGCCATCGTCAGTGACACGTCACCCGTGCCAGGCGGCAAGTCGATGATGAGATAATCAAGCTCGCCCCACTCGGTCTGCTCCGTCAATTGCTTGAACGCCCCGTGCGCCATCGGCCCGCGCCAGATCAGCGGCTTGTCAGGATCGACAAGTTTGCCAATCGTCATCGCCTTGATGCCATGCGTCAGAAATGGCTGAAGCATCCCACGATGCACGACCGCATCGAGCGACGCAAGGTTGAGCATGGTGGGCATGCTCGGGCCGTAGATATCGCCATCAAGCAGGCCCACGCTAAAGCCGCGCCGCGCCAGTCCCACCGCGATATTCAGCGAGACTGTGCTTTTCCCCACGCCACCCTTGCCCGCGCCAACCGCGATAATGTGCCGCGCGTTCACTGCACGCTCCGGCTGCTTGAGCCCAGGAATCGGCGTATGACCGCTGGCAGCGGAAGGCTTGGGCGCCTGCGAACCCTGTGGTGAACTCTGTATGGACGCACTCGGTGTCGCCGGCTGCGATGCTGAAGCGGCCGACGCGCCAGGCATGCCGCCAAAGCGTGCCGTGTGCACCACTGTGCCGTTCTTGTCCACGTACTCAATGATGAACGAGTCGAGCTTCGTCCCTTCACGCAGCGCGTACGCATCCATCGATTGCTTGGCGACCGCGCTCACCCGGTCAAACTGCTCGCGCGTCGCGCCAGCCGGCAGCTCAAGCTTCACACTGGCGTACGTATCGCACACGCTGCTCCACAGCATCGCATCGTGATCGGCGAGCGTCCCGCCCGCAGGGTGAGAGATCGCGCCGAGTGTGTACTTGATTCCGTCTTTGGTCAGAGGCATGAGCGTTCCTATCGCAAGACAACCCGTCTTGGGTCCGCGCAGAGTCGCACGGAGCAAATCGTAGGGTCCGTTTATCCGGTCATAACCCCCGGATTTTCACCATGCGCGCTGCAATACGCTCCCTTTGCCCGCGTTTGGCTCGATGAAGAAGGCAAACGCGATGCGGCAGAATCAACCACGTGGGTTTCGCGACTGTCTTGCTCTTCCAGTCGTCTCTGTTCACCGCAACTCTGGCGCACATTCGCGGATGTGCGCCTTCTCTGAAACAAGGATCAATATGCAACTGCAACGCTTCGTCGTTCGTTCTCTCATGCTCACCATGTTTGCCGGCTCGCTCGTGACGGTGCAAGCCGCTCAGGCCGACGACGACCTGGGTGGACCCAAGGTCAAGGACAACAGCGTCCCCGGCGGTCGCGGCAAGCTGGGTGATGGCAGTGCGCCTCGCGGCGAAGGCCGCCCGCAGGCCCCCCGTGCGTTCATCCGCGCCGTCGAATCGCTCAAGGCCGAAAGTACTCCCGCCGAGCTGCGCCTGACCGCTGAGCAAGAGTCCAAGATTCAGTCGTTCCGCAGCGATTTCGAGGCCAAAGTGCAGGCTTACCGCGAAGCCAACAAGGAAGAAGTGACCAAGCTTCGTGAAGATGTCGGCCCCCGCGAACGCCGCCGCATTGACGAAATGCTGCGTGGTCCCAGCGAAGGCCCGCGTGGCGAACGCCGCGAAGACATGCCCCCGCCCCGCGAAGGCAAGCCCGGCGAAGACATGATGGACAGCGACAAGCCCGCCGACAAGCCCATCGACGAAGCGAAGGCCACCGCCGCTCGCGCTCGTCTGAAGGAAATCATGGAAGCCGCGCCCCAACCCACCGAAGTGCAGACTGCTGTCATGGGCATCCTCACGGAACAGCAGAAGGAGCACGTCCGCGTCACCATGGAGAAGATGGCCCAGGATCGTCGCGGCGAAATGGGCGAACGCGGCGGTCGCGGCGAAGAGCTCCTCAAGAACCTCAGCGAAGAAGAACGCGAGAAGCTCAAGGGCATGTCGCCCGAAGAACGTCGCGAGTTCATCCGCGAGAAGATGAAGGAACGCGGCGTTGAAGGCGGCCAGCGCGGCCGCGGCAAGGGCGAACGCCAGCCCAAGTAACGCAATCCCGAGTGCAGAACGCACAAAGCCCCGGTCAACACCGGGGCTTTTTCTTTGGGTGCCACAGGGTTAAGTTATTGATCCGCATGTGATTAGCGAGCAACCTGTAAATTTTTGCTCCCTCTGCAATACCAATCTCGCATGATCGTTAACCCCATTGGCACCCATCGGTGCCTCATCGACAACGTGCCCCCGATAGCGTGGAGGCTGGTGCTCTGTGCCCAGCCTTCCGCTTTTTTTGGCGGCGCAAAACCAACAACACATCGCCAGTTTTTGTTTGTGCTTTGATAGGAACAAAGGCCACGAACGTCACCCGTTTTTGTAAAAGTCAAGAGCATTTGTGAATTCTGAACCGAAATTTGCGGGGAATCCGAACACGAACTCCGATGACCTGTACACTACCTTGATCTCTCTCTCCTCCAGCGGGGCACCGTCTACCAGATGGTGCCCTGCTTGTTTTTGCACCAGACACGTTTTTCTCGGACAATCCGATGATTCCAGCTTTTCGGACGCTGGAATCATCCGACTTTTGTCCAACCGGTTATCCGCCCATCAATCACCTGCCAACGATTCCGCATGACCGCCAGCGGTCCCATCTTGGTCACCGGCGCTGCGGGCTTCATTGGCTCGCATGTTGTCGCGGCGTTAGCCCGGCGCGGCGTGCCCATCGTCGGTCTTGACAACTTCGATCCCTACTACGAACGTGCGATCAAGCTGCGCAACGCACACGAGGTCGGCCTGGGTGATCGGTGGCCTCTGCTCGAAATCGACATCTGCGACGACGCCGCGATGCAACGCGCGTTCGATGAACACAAGCCCGTCGGCGTGATTCACCTCGCTGGCAAGGCCGGCGTGCGCCCCAGCATCGCTGATCCTGCCGGCTACATGCACACCAACGTCACCGGTACAGCCCGTGTGCTCACGAACGCGCACCGCGTTGGCTGCTCGCGTGTCGTGGTCGCTTCGTCAAGCAGCGTCTACGGCAATTGCAAAGTCTCGCCGTTCAGTGAAGAGTTGGATGTCAGCACGCCCATCAGTCCATACGCCGCAAGCAAGCGGGCGTGCGAGCTTTTGGCGCACACTCACGTGCATCTGACCAAACAGCCGGTCGCGTGCCTCCGCTTCTTCACGGTCTTTGGCCCGCGCCAACGTCCTGACTTGGCCATCAGCGGGTTCATGCAGCGCATCAGCAAGGGTCAACCCATCGCCATGTTCGGCGACGGCACGACCGCCCGCGACTACACCTTCGTCGACGACATCGTGCAAGGTGTGCTGAGCGCCTACGACGCCATCCCCGCTCATGGCTTCCGTGTGTGGAACCTGGGCAACAACAAGCCCGTCAGCCTGCGCGACATGATCACCGCGATTGAACACGTCGTTGGCACCGCCGCCAAGATCGACCACAAGCCCATGCAACCCGGCGACGTCGAACTGACCTGCGCCGACATCTCGCGCAGCCAGCGAGAACTCAACTACGCGCCACGCACCACCTTCGCCGAAGGCTTGGCAAAGCAGTGGGGCTGGATGCGCGAACAAGCTCATTGAAATGGAAAAGGCCCGGTCGAGTGACCGGGCCTTGCTGCTTGAACACACAGATCGTCACTGCGGGTTTGCCGTCGTCTGCTGCTGCGGCGGGATCGCTTGGTTGCGTTGCACCGTCATGGCGCTGGGCGGACGGCGAACCGCCGATGCACGAGTCACGCCTGTCGTATTGCCTCGTGGCGCGTTGACGCGAGGCGCAGCGTTCGACGAACCACCATTGCCGCTGTTCGCATTCGTGTTGTTGTTCGCCACAGTGTTGTTGCGCACGATGGGCGGCCGGCGCGTCACGCGAATGCCACGCTGAGGAACCATCGTGTTACGACGTGCCGGCGAGTTGTTCGCCGTCGGTTGCGAAGGCGCGGGTGTCTGTGTAATCGGTGCGACGATCGGCGTCACCGGATTGGAAGGCGCTTCCGCAGGCGGAACGCTCGGCGCACTGTTGCCGTTGCTCGGCGGATTGCTCGTCGCCGGCGTGTTGACCGGGTTGTTCGCTGGCGCGTTGACGCCCGGCAGGTTGTTCGCCGGCGGCGTGCTCGAAGACGGGTTCTCCGCAGGCTGACTCGGATTGCCTTGGCCTGATCCGGGCGGATTGCCCGTAGACGGATTCTCAGCGGGCAACTGATTCGAAGATGAATCCTGTGCCGGAGGCGTTGTATCGTTCCCGTTCGGCGGAGTTGAAGGCGCCGGAGCATTCTCGTTGGGAAGGCGACCGGCTCGCAGGTTCTGAATGAACGGATCGCTGTCACGAATGTCCGCAGGCAGTGAGGTTTCCCACGTCGCCGCGCTCGCGACGTTGTCAGGCTGCGCAATCGCCGTCGCAATCACAGGGCGGTACCCAAACCCCGCAAGTCGCTGCATGTCGGACAGAATCTGCTGCGGCGTCGGTTGCCCGAAGCTTCGCACATAAGGCGGGCGATAGGCGACTGCCGCCCAGCTTTCGTGGCCGGGCGCCATGAAGTCTGACAGCACGTTGGGCTCATGGATCTGGAACAGGTCCTCGCGATTCTGCGTGGTGCCTTCAATGTCAACCCAGCCGTCCAGCCAGGTCGGTGCGTGAAGGTGCAGCAGGTCGCATTGCGCCGGCTCGGTCACAAACTTGATCTGAGGCTGCCGCGCCTGCATCTGCTGCAGCCAGGGCAGCAGCTTCCAGATGGGCACATGCAGCGGCGTGAACGTATCCAGTCCGATCACCGTCGCGCCTGCGCGTGCGGCTTCATCCAGTTCACGGTTGGCCACCGACACATGCAGTTGGTTGTTCGGGTCAAAGTGCTCGAACTGAGGCGAATCCCACTCGAAACTCACGTCCAGCGCGCGGCCCCACCAGAATCCGACTTTGCGGCGTGACGCCAGCCACGGGAAGCCATCCGTCATTGAGAAGGCCGTCGCCAGTTGAGGCGTCTGCGTCAGCGGGCTGACCATCTGGAAGGGCCAGTTCAGATCGCGATTCTCGCTGTACAGCCCGCTGGGCGTCCAGATCATCATCTCGTCCCAGCCTTGGCTGTCAAAGTACCGCACGAATGGTCCGAACCCGTTATGGTCTGGTCGCAGGCTGGGTGTGAAACCCCGTGGATTGCTGCTGCTGATCAGAGACGTGTCTGCCAAGCCCACGCCGCGCACCGGCGCGGTCTCGCGCCGATACTGCACCCCTCCGTACGTTGCTCGGAAGTAGTCGCGATAAGGCAACAACGTGCGAACCCACTCATTGGGTCGATCAGAGACCCGCAGACTCACCACATACGTGCGCTCTTCCCCAGCCTGGAGTTGGCCGGGGAAGTTCATGCGCGTCCACGAACTCTGGTTGGGCGCGTTGTCAAATTCGAACGCCACGAGCCAGCCCCGTCCGGCTTCGCCCTGCGCCATCCAGCTGCCCGGGCTGTTGATGGACACACGAACATCGTGCTTGTAGTCCATGATGGGGTACTGCACGCTCAGACCAACCGCGCGTTGTTCGTTCCGAATCACCATCGCCGGCGAGTACAGGTGCAGCGGGTACAGCCATGCTTGTCCGACAAAGTCGTTAGCCGCGCCCTCCACCATGCGAGAGTTGAGATTGGAGTCCAGATACTCAATCTGCTCACCCACGTTCAAGATGCCGAACATGAGTTTGCCCATGCTCTTGGGACTCGCGCTCACGTTGCGCACCGTCACGCTCACATCCGCCCCGTGCGGCTGGCGTTGCAACGTGATGTTGGTCGTCACGCCTGCCGGCCAGTTCACGGTGACAGGAACGTTGGTCAGCGCGAGAATCACCTCGTCGCTGGCCGCATCGCGAAGCTCAAGCTGCGAACCCACCAGGCGCGATGTCACGGTCGCCGTGCCTTGTTCGATCGTAGGCAGTTGCGGCGCGGTTGCTTGAGCCCACGCGGCTGCGGTGGGGCCTGCACTCGTGCACGCTGCGGCCAGCAGGAGTCGAGCACAAGGACGCAGACGATTGAGCAGGCCGGACAGGTTCATGACTCATTCCTCTCGCCGAGTTCGGCTGGACACTTCCGATCAGGTCAAGGATCGGTTGCGTTACCTAGTGAACGGTGGGAGCCGTCGAGCCGAATCGGTCCGTGGGCGATTCTCGGTCGGACCGCGTCGTACAGGTTGCAAAGTGAGCCGAGAAAGACCGGGCAAGACGGGCAATAAAGTTCGACGCGCACGAATGTGTAGCGCATGTCAACGTTGCGGTTCAGTCTGGTGACCGTCGTCTGACTGCATGTATTCCCGGGCGTACTCCGGTTGAATCAAGTCCGCGCCGTACTCCTGTTCCGGTGCCGTTTCGTTAGCGTTCAGTTGATCTTCGGATTCATCATACTGCGCGGAGGCCAGGCGCCTCCCAGTAGCGCCCGCGTACATCCGCTCCAGAATCCACAAGACGACATACGCCGACACGATCGTTGCGACCGCCCGGAACACGAACAAGCCCAGTTCACCACGCGAGAACGCCAACACCTCCGCCAGGCATGACCCAAGCGGCATGACCACAAACGGATTGTTCGGACATCGCTTGATCACGTCATCCGCAATACGAAGGAAAGTCGCAAAGATGATCGGGTATAGCCACAGGGCGATGTACGGGTTGTCGTTGGCGATGTGTCCGATCATGCCCGGCCCGATGTTGAAACCGCCGCTCTTGAAGCGGATGCCAATCTCGGGCACGACCGTCAGGCCCAGAGCCTGAGGTTTGTCAGGCCAGAACTGACGCGGAATAGGCATGCTCGCCCCGTAGTACAGCGAATGAAGTGTGTCATACGGGTTCACCTCCGGACGCGCTTCAATCAGGTACATTGAGTATGCCGAAGCGTCTTGCCAGATCATGCCCTGCAAACCCTTGAACGGGTTCGCTGTCACCAGATTCCGAATCGTCTGCGCCGCCGAAAGCTGTGCGGCCCCTTCCACGCGAGCCGAGCTGTATGCGCCAAGTGTCAGCAGTCCCAGACTTCCCACAAGCGTCAATGGAATGATCGCACGGCGCAACGACACATGGCGGAAATAGCCCTGATAGGCTCCGAATACCGCCGCCACCATCACGTTCGCCGTGTCGCGGCGTCCGAAGTTCTGGTACATGGTGAAGAACACCGCGACAGCAAGCAGGGCGAGAAACGAGCCCAACATGATGGGGTTGTTCCACTTCTTGGCCCATGCCCACGCGCCGAGGCCGGCAGCGGCGGCACACAGACCCGCCGCGATGATCAGTGCTAACGCGGAAATCACCGGGATGTATGCGATGACAAATCGGAAGATGCCGGCAAAGAGGATGATGCCCCAGGCCACCGCCATCATCGCCCCAGGCGTCGGTGGTTCGATATCGCGGCCAAGTCGCTTCTCGAAGCCGAATGTCAACGCCTTCGTCTTCCAGAACACCGCGAAGATCGTCAGAAAGACAATCACCATGAAAGTGAATATGAGGCCCGACGATTCAGGTGTCGAGACCCCAGCTTCGGTGTAGTTCTGCATCCCAAGCCCGAACACGGCGCTCAGAACTTGAAACTGGATAAACCCCAGCAGAAAAAAGTGCGTCAGCGAAAAGATCGCTTCACCGCGCGCAACGCGGATGATCATCACCGAAATGATGATGAGCATGACGATGAGGTTCACGAGCGAAAGCAGTGATTCCATGGACGTCAGCCTTGCGCCGAACTGGACTATCGGTCGTACAACCGCATGACCTTCGCTCGACCGTGATTATCACGCAAACAAGCGTACGTCGCGGTTCCCAAACGGGATCGGCCTTCAGCCCGCATACATCTGGTCGTATCCGGCGACAAGCACGTCGGGTTGCAGCGTGCTCAGTGCCCACAGTCGGCCGCGGCTGCCCATAGTCTGGCGTGTGGTCGGGTCGAGCACACCCCGGACTGCCTGCGCGATCGCACTGCCGACCGGTTCAGAAACGATCGCACCACCGCTCGCTTCCAATTCGCGCCAAAGGTCAACGCCGCGCGTCGTCACGACTGGCGTGCCTGCCAGCAGCGACTCGAGCAGCACAAACCCGAAGTTTTCCTGGCTGGTCGGCAACACCAGCGCAGTTGCTGCCTGATACAGGCTGATCTTCAGTGCACCGTCGACCATCCCCACAAACCTCGCATGCCTGTCAAGCTGGTGGCGGGCGACACGTTCGCGGAGTGAGGCCGCGTACGCCTCGTCCTGAGGCGGGCCCGCAAGGATCAGATCCGCATCGACCCCCTGACTGCGCAGACGGTGCAACGCATCGATCGCGTGCTCCGCGCGCTTCTTGGGGTGCAGCCGACTCAGAAACAGCAGCGTCGGGGTCTCGTGCCTCAGTCCCAGTTTCTCCCGCGCCATCGCCGGACCCGGCATCGCGGAGAATGGCGCGAGATCCATCGGCAGTGCGACCACGCGCGTCGGCGCGGTGGTGCGCTGTGCAACCTGCCGCGCTTCTTCCTCTGCCGCGCAGTGCACCGCTTTCGCGCGGTTGAGCATCCTGCCGCTCGCAAGCGCAAGATGCAGCCGCTTCTTCATCGCGCCCTGCGCCATACACCAGTCATCGAGCATGCCGTGCGCGCTCACGACGTAAGGCGTCTTCACGTCACGTGCGATCGATGCCAGTTGCAGATTGCTCGTGGTCCACGGCCCATGCAGGTGCAGCACGTCGGCCTGCCCGATGAGCGTACGAGCCGCGGACAACGACTCGCGTGTCAGCAGTTGTGTAGGAGTATCGCGCTCCGCCTTCGATGCAGTGCTGCCGCGCATCTCCGCAAGCCGATCGCGAAGCGCCAATTCCACACACGCCGCCGTCCGACCGGCGGCAAACGCCTCAGCCGCCAAGGCATGCGTCCACGCGGCTGTGCGAGGCACATCCGTCGCATCCGCAGTGAGTACGCAAACATCATGACCCGCCGCCGCCTGCAAAGGCGCCAATTGCATAACGCAGCTCACGACCCCGCCGTCGCGCTTGCGCATCCACTTCAGATAGTGGAGAATCTTCACGCTGGGCAGCTTATGCAAAAACCCCGCGAAGATCGCGGGGTTGGTTCCGATGAACAAGAGCTTTACAGCGTCGCAGCGACGCGTTGAAGTTTCTGCATGGCCGCAAACCGCAGCGGCTTGGCTTCGACTTGAGAGTGCAGACCCATCGCGGTTTGGTAGAGCTGCGTGAAGCGGTTCACCAAGACATCTTCGCTGAAGTTTGCAAACACCCAGGGTCGCGCCTTCGAGGCCATCGCCGCAAGCGTGTTGCGATCAGCAAGCAGGCCGCCGATGGCATCAGCGAACGCGAGGCCTGTCCGCTCAGCCACTATGCCTGCGCCGCTGGCCGCAATGTCCTTCCAGATGTCGGTGCCACGCGTCGTGACAACAGGCGTGCCGCACGCCATGGCTTCGGTCAACACCAAGCCGAAGTTCTCCTGGCTGGTCGGCAGTGCAAACAAGTCAGCCGCTTGGTACAAGCTCACCTTCGTCGCACCCTTGACCATCCCAACGAAGTGAACCATGTCGTTCACGCCAAGCGACTTGGTCATGGTGACAAGGCTCTCGACGTAGGTCGCATCACCCGTGCCTGCGATCACAAAGCACGCCCGCTGACCGCGCTTCTGCAGCTCGGCGGCAGCTTCAATCAGCAGTTCAATGCCCTTCTTGTGGTGCACGCGTGACAGGAACAGCACAACCGGCGTGCCCTCCGACTTGGCTTGGCGAACACACGCGAACTCGCTCTGTGCAAGTTGGTCGCCAGGAAGCGTGCGGAAGTCGCCCAGATCCATCATGCACGGCGCGACAAACGCGCGGTCCGCCGGGAACCACCGCTGTGCCTGTTCAACCTCGGCATCTGCTGTGCAATGCACTCGCGCCGCTCGCTCCAGAAGCGTGCGACCGCCAAGATGCATGTACACCTTCTTCTTCAACTGGCTCTGCGCCATGCTCCAATCATCAAGCATCCCGTGAGCGCTGATCACATAGGGCACGCCCATCGCGCGGCACGCCGCCGCGATCTGAAGATTGGCAAGGCTCCACACGCAGTGCAGGTGCACTACATCGGCTTGATTGATAGACGCACGAACGTCGCGCATCGCCTGCGGACCCAGCAGCTTCCCGCCGACCCGACTTTGCGCAACGTGACGAACCAGAGGTGTCTGACGACAAACGGCGGTATTGCCCGCCTCACCCATGCGATTACTCACCCATGCATGCGGGGCGTCAGTCACATCCATTGTCAGGACCGTTGAGGGGTAGCCCGACTGCGCCATAACGCGGGCGGCATCCAGCACAAAGCGCGGAACGCCGCCGTCACGAAGGTCTGTCGAGTCCACAAAGTGCACGATGTGCATCGTCTGTCCCGCTCTGAAGTGTCCGTGTCTTGCGACACCGACTGGGTGTTCCACTCCCGTTGCAGCTCCTTCCTGCAACAGGCTCCCGAAGGATCTCGCTTCGCCAAGCAATGACCCAACAGCGACGCCCCGATAGACATCGCCGCAACGAACATGCCTCAGAAATCCGGGAATGCCAATGAAATAGCAACTTTTATTGCGCGTCAGCCAAGAAAGCTCGTTGCAATTCCAAACAAATTACGAATTCTCGATGGGCGTCGCCTCGTTCCACTTGCCCAGAAGCCACAGGACCGCGGGTGTCCGGGTCAAGCTCGCCGGTTGCAAGGGCGGCGGCGTGCTCGCCGCGTGCGTGTAGAGATCCATGTACTTCTTCACGAGGTGATTCACCTCGTAGTTGGCGAAAACCCACTCTCGGGCGCCGCGCCGCAGTCCACGCAGCTTCTCACGATTGCCGAGAAGATCATTGAGCTCCGCGGCAATGGCCGACTCGGTTTGGTCCACGATGATGCCCGAGCCGCTCGATTCAATGTCCTTCCAGATGTCAGTTCCACGCGTCGTCATGACCGGCGTGTTGCACGCGAGCGACTCAATCAGCACCAGCCCGAAGTTCTCCTGACTCGTCGGCAGCACAAACAAATCCGCCGCTTCATACAGGCTGATCTTCGCCTCACCCTTCACCATGCCGACAAAGTGCACGCGATCAGCGATGCCAAGTTGAGCCGCCAGATCCTTCAGACTTTGCACATACGCATCGTCACCCGTGCCCGCAAACACGTACGTCGCCGGGTTACCTTGCTCGAGCGCCAGCTTCGCCGCCTTGATCAAGAGTTCGCAGCCCTTCTTGTAATGCAGTCGCGAAAGAAACAGAACAACAGCTTCACCCTTGGCGTGTGCCTCCGCGACAACGGCAAACTGACTCCGCGCCAGCTCCGGTCCCGGAAGCGTGCGATAGGGCTCCAGGTCAATGATGTAGCTGAGCACCGTGCCGTTGCCGTGCGGGAACCATTTGCGGCTTTGATCTATCTCACCTTGGGCGGTGCAAAGCACGAACATCGCCTGTTCGAGCATCTCCTGGCCACCGAGTTGGAGATACGTGCGCTTCTTGAGCTTGGCCTGTTCCATGCTCCAGTCGTCGAGCATGCCATGCGTCGTCACGATGTACGGAATGCCCATCGATCGGCATGCGTCCGCAATCTGCAGGTTCGCGACACTCCAGAGACAGTGCAAATGCACGACATCGCTGTGCCGCAGAATGGTCACGATGTCGCGCATGCCTTCGGTCGAGACCGCGCTCGCGATACGCGTGTCCATCGCGACCTTGTACACCGCGGGAACAAGCGGATCCAGTGGGCCAGGTGTCTGGATCGGGGCAACGTTCTTGATCCACTCCTGGGGGGTGTCTTGCGTATCTCCGGCGATAATCGTGGAAGGCAGACCCGCTTCGGCCACCGTGCGAGCGACATCCAGCACCACGCGAGGCACGCCGCCGCCGCGCAGATCGGTGGAATCAATGAAGTGCGCGACACGGGGCGTTCCGATCGGTCGGAAGTTGCGTGCCGACCGATACATCTCTTCGTAGCTGTTGACGATCTGCTTCTCATCAAACTCGCGCAACGCGAAGGCCTGGCCGTCGCGAGACATCTTTGCATGAAGCTCGTCGTCGGTCAGTATGGTCGCCATCGCATCCGCGAATGCCTCCGGCGTGCGATCAACGATCATCGAACCGCCGCCGCGCTCAAGCGTCGGCCAGATATCGACGCCCTTCGTCGTGATGACGGGCGTGCCCGCCGCCAAAGACTCCGGAAACACAAAGCCGAAATTCTCCTGGCTCGTCGGTAGCGCCATCACTCGCGCTGTCTGGTACACGCTGATCTTGAGGTCATCATCCACGTGCCCGATGAAGTGCACGCGATCGCTCACCTGCAGCCGGGACGCAAGTGCATCAAGCTGAACGCGGTACGCCGCATCGCACGGACCTGCGAACACAAACGCAGCATCAACACCGCGCGCTTTCAGCAACGCCGCCGCCTCGATCAGGATTTCCGGACCCTTCTTGTAGTGAATGCGCGAAAGCAGCAGCACGACTGGCCGCGGCCCTCGCAAGCATTCGAACTTCTCTCGTGCCAACCCCGGCCCCGGAGCGTTGCGAAATGGATCCAGATTGAGCAGATTCGGAATCACCGTGCCCTTGCCGGGTCCGAACCACTTCCGCGCCTGATCCAGCTCCCCTTCAGCCGTCAGGTGAATGTCGATCGCCTCATCAAGATGGCGACGCCCCACCAGCGAGTGGTACATCATCTTCTTGCCGCGCTTCTGCTGGATCGACCAGTCGTCCAGCATGCCGCGCACGCTCACGAAGTACGGTCGGTTCGCGCGTCGGGCAAGTCGAGCGACCTGAACGTTGCTGAGATCCCACACCCCGTGCACGTGCACGATCTGGTGCTGCCGCACCAGTCGCCGCATCTCGTCGCGCGCTTGTGTAGGCAGCCATCGCCCTTGCACAAGCCCCGGTCGAACGATGACGAGTTGTCGCGTCTGACTCAGTGCACGGTTCGACTCCGTGTCGTGTGGCGTCGCGATCGTCACGTAGTGACCGCGATGCGCAAGCGCGTCCGTCAGGTCCAGCACGGCTCGAACCGGCCCGCCCGCGCGAGTATCGATATAGGGCAGGTAATGAAGTACGCGAAGTGGCACAGCGTCACCAGGTCACAAAGTCACGAATAACGACCAGACAAGGCTCCTCTTGCATCGGACAGGCCGCACGCAAGCATCACCCCGAATCCACCCACAGTACGACAGCCGTCCGCAGCGTGCCCGTTTGGTGCGACGGTAGGGAAATGGACGATACAGGTCGCACGTCTGTGGTGTGAACCCGACGACGAGTTGCGACGTCAGGAGTGTTCATGTCGGAAACCAAGTCCGAGATCTTCCAGCGACTCAACACCACCGCGCGCTTCCCCTACCCAGCACGCTGGTACGTCCGTCGCGCCCTCTGGGAACTCGTCCAGGCCACATGCATTCGCTGGAGCTTCCGCCGCATGGAGGGCTGGCGACGCTTCTGGGTCCGCGCCTTTGGCGCAAAGATCGCACCAACAGCCAAAATCAAGTCTTCCACCCGCATCGTCCACCCCTGGCTCCTGACCCTGGGCGAATACAGCGTCCTCGCCGAAGATGTCGACGTCTACAACCTCGGACCCATCGAGATTGGCGATCACACCGTCGTCTCCCACCGCGCCGTCCTTTGCGCAGGAACGCACGACTACACCCAGCCCAATCTGCCTCTCCAAAGGCCCACCATCCGCATTGGTCATGGCGTCTGGGTCTGCACGCAGGCCTTCATCGGGCCAGGCGTCACCGTGGGCGATAACTGCGTCATCGGTGCGTGCGCAGTGGTCATGCGAGATGCGCCGGCTGGCATGGTGCTCGCCGGTAATCCCGCCAAGGTTGTCAAGCCCAGACTGGTGCAGGACGCCAACGCGTAAGCCGACAATGATTGCAACGTCGGCGATTTCGCCGGCCCACACGGGGATTGGAGAGGTTCGATGTCATTTGCCCAGAGCATCACGAACGAAGACAGCGACGCGGTCAAGCAGCTGCGCGTTCGCCTGGATGAGTTCTACCGCACGACCCAGGACTACTCCGACTTCTCGAAAGAGCTCTCCCGTCACGATCACATCTGGGCCCAGATTGTCGCTCGCATCCGCGAACTCGCGGCAACAGGCCGCAAAGTCCGAGTGCTCGAGTTTGGCGCAGGCCGCACCGGTTTCGTGACAGCCCTGGGAGACTTGCGCAACAGCGTCGAGTTCACCGCCCAGGATGTAACCCCAGCCAACTTGGATTATCTCCGCGGCGCGAGCGACCGTCAGCACATCGGTCCCCTGCAGCAACTGGCGGAACCCTACGACATCATCTTTTCCACCTTCGTCTGGGAACACGTCAGTGACCCCAGGGCGACCATGAAGCACCTGCTCTCCATCCTGAGCCCGGGCGGCAGCATCTTTATCGCCTGCCCGCATTACGACTATCCCGGCTACGTGCCCCCATCTGCCCGTCACTACGGCACGCTCACGCAATACGCCGTGTCATGGTGGCTGTGGCGTCAGCGCGCGAAGATGCGAAACGACCGCGACCCGGCCTGTTTCATTCACACGGATCCATCCATGTTCCACATGAAGTGGTTCCGCGATTCCGATGCGATTCACTGGGTCTCCACGCAAGACTTCGCCAAGCTCGCTCCCGGGTATGACGTGACGCATCTCACCATCCCCGGTAGTGGCTTGCGAAACTGGGTGTGGCGCACATTCCTTCTCGCCTTCGTCCGCATCACCAAGCCGGCTCAGGGGGCTCGCTCATGAACGCCCAGCCATCGTCTGCATCGGGCGGCAAGCTCCGCATCACCGTCGTCACCGGCCCCTGGTTCCCAACGCCCCCCGGCCCCTCCGGCGCCGTCGAGCGCGTCTGGGGAGACCTCGCCCGCCACTTCGCCACAATGGGCCATGAGGTCCTCGTCCTCAGCCGCGCTTTCGAAGGCCTCCCCGCCGAAGAAACCAAGGACGGCGTCCGCACCCGCCGCATGACCGCGTGGAAGCAAGGCCGCAACGTCAAGCTCGACATCATCAAGGACTTCTTCTTCTCCCTGCGCATGTTCATGGCCTGCCCCAAGGCCGACATCGTCGTCACCAACGCCTTCTGGCTGCCCACCATGCTGCGCATCTTCAAGCCCGGCGCGGGCCGCATCTCGATGAACGTCCAGCGCGTGCCCAAAGGTCAGATGGCCTTGTACAAAAAGGTCGATCGCCTCAGCGCCGTCAGCAAAGCCATCGCCGACGCCATCATCAATGAGCGTCCCGACATGGCCCGCCAAGTCGCCATTGTCCCCAATCCCATCGACCTCTTCTTCTTTAAGCCTCCCGCCGACCGCGACTACGCCAACGCGCAGGGCAAAGGCCGCACCATCGTCTTCACAGGCCGCATTCACCCCGAGAAGGGCCTCCACGTCCTCGTCGAAGCTACCGCCATTCTCCGCCGTGAGTTCCCCGATCTCAAGCTCCGCCTCATCGGTCCCTCCGCCATCGACCGCGGCGGCGGCGGCGACGAGTACGTGAACAAACTTAAGTCCCTCGCAGGCGACGCCCCCGTCGAGTTCAGCCCGCCCATCTACGACCGCGCGCAGCTCGCCAAAGCCCTGCAAGACGCCACGTTCTACTGCTATCCCACCCTCGCCGAACAAGGCGAAGCCCAGCCTGTCGCGCCCATGGAAGCGATGGCCGCCGGCCTCGCTCCCGTCGTCTCCGACATTCCCCAGTTCCGCGACTATCTCACCGCCGGCTCCAATGGCGAAGTCTTCGACCACCGCCAAGGCAATCTCGCCGAAAATCTCGCCGGCTCGCTGCGCAGGTTGGTCGCCGATCCAACCCGCGCCAAAGCGATGGGTGACGAAGCTGCCCGCGTCGCACAGCGCTTTGGCTACGAACAAGTCGCCGCTCACTACATCGCCGACTTCCGCTCGCTGCTCGCAGGAGCAAGGCCATGACCGCAGGGTCAGGCGAGTCTGGCACAACAACGCCGCAACCCAAAGGCGGCGCAAGCTCGCGTATCCGCATCAAGAACCCGTCGCAAGCGGGCCGCTACGCCTCGCCGTGGTCCACGCGTGAGAAGATCGGCATGCTGCTCTGGCTCATCGTCGCAGCGCTCTTCTTCCACACCACGCCCAAGCCCCTCAACGCCTGGCGCCTCTTCCTGCTCCGCCTCTTCGGCTGCAAAATCTCCGGCCGCCCCTTCGTCCACGGCACCTGCATCATCAAGATTCCCTGGCAACTCACCCTCGAAGACCGCGCCGCCCTTGGCCCCAAGAGCGAGGTCTACAACCTCGGTCACGTCACGCTCAAGCGAGCCTGCGTCGTCTCGCAGTACGCCTACATCTGCGGCGGCACCCACGATCTCAACGATCCGGGTCTCCCCCTGCAAGTCGGCGATATCGTGATCGGCGAAGAAGCCTTCCTCGGCGCCAAGACCATGGTGCTGCCAGGTGTGCACGTGGGCACCGGCGCAGTCCTCGGTGCAGGCGCCGTCGCCGCCAAAGACCTCGAGCCCTGGATGATCTACGTGGGCAACCCCGCCAAAGCCCTCAAAAAGCGCGAAATGCGGCAGTAAGAAAACGATAAACCGAAAATCGATAAAGCGAAAATGAACCGGCTCGATGCCTTTCATTTTCGCTTTATCGCTTTTCACTTTATCGCTTTTCACTTTATCGCTTCATGCTCTTCAGCCCGGCTTCCCGCTCGTGTTCAGCATGTCACGCTGCGCCTGCTCACCGCGCAGCGCCAGCATCTCGCGATACTTCGCAATGCTCGTGAACTCATACCAGCTCAGCAGCCGGCACATCACAAAGCCCGGATAGCCGTCCAGGAAGCCCTTCTGCACAAAGAACGAATACAGGAACCGCAGCGTCGGACGGAACGGCAGCTTGCGCGCCACGCTCTTCATCCAGCGCCGACGCTCAATCGGCTCGCCGAACATGCGAGCGCGAACCGCGCCCTTGTCCTTGGCTTCCATCGCGTGCGCTTCCCACGTCGTGTAGCGGTTGTGCTTCTCAATCCACGCGGCCAAGTCCGGGTACGCGTAGTGCAAAAACTCGTTGGACAGATATCCGGCCTTGCCCGTCGACAGCACGATGTGCTCGTGCACTTCGTTGTCGCCGCTGCCCGTGTCACCCAGCGTGCCGATGCGCTCATAGCGACCCAGCTTGTGCTTGAGCAGCCGCACATTCCAGCTTGGGTAGTAGCCGCATCCCTTGATCCACTTGCCCATGAACATGAAGCGCCGATTGACCCAGTACCCGTCGCCGCAGCCTGCTTGCGCGAACTTGCCTTCAGGCTTCCATGAGCCCTCAACCACGCGCTTGATCTCCTGTGCCAGTTCAGGCGTCATGTACTCGTCCGCATCGAGAATCATGACCCATTCGTTCTTCCAAGGCACATTCTCCAGCGCCCAGTTCTTCTTCTTGGGCCAGCCCGTGCTGCGGTCATATTTGAACTGATACACATCCGCGCCCATCGCCTGCGACAGTGCAATCGTCTGGTCCGTGCTCGAGCTGTCAACGACGACAAGCTCCGTCGCCCACTGACAGCGCCGCAAGCACTCCACGATGTTCCGCTGCTCGTTCTTGACAGGCACCAGAATCGAAACGTTCACGCTGCCCGCCGCCGGAAAATCGCCGGGCGGCATCTGCGTCGGGTTCAGCTTCTCGCGCAGCGTGTTGGCGTCCGCATGCGTCGGGTCTGGCGTCGGTCCGCCAGTCACCGCGCTCAATACAGGCGTCGCCGCCGCCACACTTGCCACCACCGCTGCCGTTGCGGGCACTGGTGCAGGCGCGCTTGTCGCCGCCGTGCCCGCTTCCTTCACCGCCGCATACTGCGACAGTGGCACATTCGTCGCCGTGCCTTCCGCCACCGCCAGCCCCTGCACCTTCGCGGGTGCAGCTGTCGGCTTGGGCACGATCGCGCCGGTGTTCGTCAGCCCGCTCGCGCGAATCTCCACCATCTTCAGCGCGATGAACAAGTCATACGCCGCAAGGAATAGACAGAACCGAAAACCCGTCGCGCCATCCAACACGCCCAGCTTGATGATGTACATGTAGATGAACCGCCACAGCGCCGTGAAAGGCAGTCTCGGCAGCACATTCCGCTTCAGCCACCGCCGCGTCGCGATGCCGCGCTCCAGCGGCCCCGCATCTTCACCTTTGCGAAGAATCTGCTCACGCGTCAGCTCGCGCGCTTCCAGTGTGCTGTAGCGGTTGTGTTTCGCGATCAGGTGCTCAAGCCCGCGCCGATCCTCATGCAGCATCAGGTTGCGCAGCCGGCTCGTCGGCCCATCCACAATCATGTGCTCATGCACTTCACGCTCTTCATAGCGAGCTTTGCCTCGCTTGAAGAACCGCAGGTTGTAGCTGGGAAAGTACCCGCAGTGCTTGATCGGCTTGCCCAGGAAGTACGTCAACCGGTTGACATAAAACCCCGACACGGGCTGCAGCTCAGGCTGCCCGCGCGCAATCATCAGAATCTCATCCCGCAGTTGCGGCGTGATCGCCTCATCCGCATCCAGAATGAATACCCACCCCGTCGTAACAGGCAGGTTCGTCAGCGCCCAGTTCTTCTGCCGTGCGTACCCAAGCCACGGCTGCACCACAACCGTCGCGCCATGCTGGTTCGCTATCTCGCGCGTCCGGTCCGTGCTCTCGCTGTCAATGACAAACACCGCATCCGCCCACGCCTTCACGCTTTCCAGCGCATAGGGCAGGTTCGCCTCTTCATTGAACGTCGGCACAATCACCGTCACGTTGCTGGGCGTGCGTGTCGTACTGGCGGCTGTGGTGTTGGTGGACATGCTCGTCATGGGCGTTTAGTGGGCGTGTGAGTGATGCTCGTTTTTTTCCGTCGCTCGCGCGGGCGGCGTGGGCAATCCGCGAGAAATGACATCGCAGAACTCCCCGCACAGATTCTTCTTGCTCAGTTTCGTACTGATGACATTCGCCGCTCGCTGCCCCATCGTCGCAAGCTGCTCGGGCGACGTGTTCAGCATTTCGCGCAGCACACGCACGCAGCCGTCCACGTCGCCGTGCGCCACATGCCAGCCGATGTTGTACTGCTCGATGATGTCACTCACGTGGCTCGGATTGGGCCCCAGCAGCAGCACAGGCCGCGACACCGCCATCGCCCCATACACCTTGCACGGGTGCACAATCCCCACCACATCATCACCAATGCTCACCACATGCACATCCGCCGCGCTCAGGCTGTACTTGATTTCCTTGAACGGCTGATAAGGCAGGCTCACGATGTTCTTCGCGCCCGCCGCGATGCGATCATCCACTTCCTTCTTGCCGCCGCCCCCGCCGATGCAGTAGAACACCAGCCGCTTCTCATCTTCGAGCTTCGCCGCCGCATCCAGCAGCGTCTTCAGCGGGTTCGCCGGGCTGTGATTGCCCGAGTACATCACCACAAACTTGTCTTTCGTCGCGCCCAGGCTGTGCTTCGCGCGAAACGGATTCTCCGCATGCGCGATCCGCTGCAGTTCATCTTCGTGCGGCCATGGCGGGCTCGCCACCGTCTTCTCACGAATCGGCACGCCCTTCACCGCGATCCGCTCCAGCATGAAGCGATCCATCACCACAATGTCGCTCGCCTGCCGCAGAATCACGCGATTGAAGAAATCAAACACCCGAGCCTGCATGCTCGTCGGCGTGATCTTCTTCATCGCAATCATCTGGTCCGGGTTCAGATCCATCAGCCAGTACTTCACAGGCACGTTGCGCAGTTTGCTCAGCACCGCGCCCACAACCCCGCAGAACGGCGGACTGGTCGACACCATGATCCCCGCCAGATCTTCAACGAGCAGACTGCGAAAAAACGCCTGCGCCACAAACAGTCCCTGTCCCAGCAGTCGCTGCGCAATGGAGTTCTTCCCAAAGCTGCTGAAGGGCAGCCGCACCACTTCCACCCCTTGCAGCGTCTCGCGCTTGGGGTACTGCTTGCTCGGGTCGTCATACCCGTTCGCCGCCGCGTACACCTTCACGTTGTACCCGCGCTTCACCAGTTCCGCCGCAGCGTCAGCCACGTGCTGGCCCACGCTGGCGGGGTCCGGAACATACACCTGCGAGATGATGAGAATGGTCGGTCGTGGCACGCGATGCTCTCTGCGACAGGAAGGGTGAACGAAAACTCGATGCCCCAGATCAGGACGTCTCGGCAAATCAGGTCGGTGGCGGGCTCGCAGGGTATTCAGACCGCCTGCCGCAACACCCGCCGCACATCACCCCACACTATCGGACAGCCAGACCGCTTATCTCACTCATCTTCCGTGCTCCGCCCTCATCACGCCGCAATCTCTCTCAACCCCTGCAAATCCACGCGCAACAACCTCAAAGTGTCCCGCGCACAAACCCGCATAATCCATCATCACCGCATCCACAACCCCCAAAATCACGAACAAACTTTGCGGATTCTTTGAACTCATCCGCTTGACCGGCATCTCACTCGTCGATAGATTTCTTCTGACCATGTTCACGTTCCAGGCCAAACTCATGTGCACGCAATGCCACGCTGATACCAGCGGGCCCGCGTTGTGCATGTGAGACCTGGCAGTCTTCACTCGCACCCAACGCCGGCCCTCTCGGGTCGGCGTTGTTGTTTGTGTCGCGGTGGGCGACGCAATCAACGCCGAGTCGAGCCGGGCCGGTCCCAACCCAGTGCTGCCGCACTGAAAGGACCGACCGATGACCATTTTCGCTTCCAATCCCAAGACCTCCTTCACCCGCGTGCCACGCTCACGAAGCGTGGAATCAACCACGCTGCGCATCGCCATTCCCAACGGCTCGCGCCAATCCGCCGTCGTCGAATTGCTTGCCCAAGCCGGCCTCCGCCCCGCCGAAGGCCTCACGCCCCAGCGCCCATTGCTCCCGCTCCAAAACAGCGATTGCAAGGCCCTTTCGCCGCAGAACATCGTCGGCATGCTCGCCACCGGCTCGCGCGATGTCGGCTTCGCAGGCAGCGACTGGGTCGAAGAGCAAGGCGTTGATCTCGTCGAGCTGCTCGACACAGGCCTCGATCCTGTCAGCATCGTCGCCGCCGCGCCCACTGCGCTGCTCGATGCTGGCCGCCTTCCGCAGCGCGAACTCGTCGTCGCCAGTGAATACGAAAAGCTCGCCCGCGCCTGGATCGCCACCAGCGATCTCCGCGCGCGCTTCGTCCGCACCTATGGCGACACGCAGGCCTTTACCCCCGAAGACGCCGACGTCATCATCGACGCCATGGCCTGGCGCAGCCCGCAGGTCGGCCCGGGCCTCACCATCGTCGAAGACATCATGCGCAGCTCCACCAAGCTCTTCGCCAGCAAGGCCGCCATGAGTGATCCCGACAAGCGCCGCCGCGTCGAAGACTTCGCCATGCTCATCAAGAGCGTCCTCGCCGCTCGCGAACGCGTCATGGTCGATCTCAACGTCAGCGCTGGCAACTTCGCCACCGTCATCGAAGCCCTGCCATGCATGCGCGAGCCCACCGTCGCGCCGCTCAACGGCGGCCTCGGCTACGCCGTCCGCGTCGCCGTCCCAAGGCAGAACCTCGCTGAACTCATCCCCATCATCAAAGCCCGCGGTGGGACCGACATCGTCGTCACCCAGCCCAGTCAAATCGTCATCTGATCGCGACCACGCATCCGCCCGGCCTTCCGCCGGGCACAACAACCAACCCGGGCGGCGGCGACGCGCAGCGGCGAGTGTGGAGGAGAGAGACTCACCCCGCGCGCCGCCGCCCACACGGCGGGCCAAATCCCGCCCCGACATCAACATGACCAGGTAAACGTGACTCGTGGTAACCCGTCGCGCTGGGCTCTACCATGCGGTCACTGGAGCGGTGGCTGAGCGGTTGAAAGCACCCGACTTGAAATCGGACAGGCCGAAAGGCCTCGGGGGTTCGAATCCCCCCTGCTCCGTTGGTTCGCGTCTCGACATCTCATGCGACTTCTCTCGCATCCGCATCGCCGCCCGCCGCGACTCAGTGGCCGCGGCACGATCGGTCCGCGGCACAACACCACAACCCAGCCCTTCCCATGCCACCCGCCTTGACGATCAGGCGCTGCGTTTCATCGACGACCGTTGGTCATCTCGGCGATCTCATTCTTCCGCAGGAATACCTCAAGAGCCGTCACGTCGCGGCTGTCCTCAACCCCGTCACCGTTCAGGTCCGCAGGCGACTGATTCATCGCATACAGGTCGTCGATGTCGATCTGTTGGTCGCAGTTGCGATCGGCGTTGTTGCAACCCGGCTGCACCAACCGGAAGCGAGAGAAGAACTCGGACCAGATCCGCGGTGCGGCACCGACCTGATACTCATGCCTGCCGCCGATGACCTCGGTATAGCGGAACTCCGTGCCTCCTGAACCAAACACCAGAGTGTTGTGGGTGACGGTCACGGTGGTCGAGCCGGCTTGGGTCGTGCGGATACCCGTCACGAGACGTGAGTCCGTTGAGGTTGGCTGGGAGGACGCGCCGTTCCATGCAATCCAGAAGTCGCGCTGCTGCTGATCCTGGATGCTCCGTGGAACTCCCCCGGTAGTGATCGAGTTTTCTCCATCGCCTCGCCAGAACCACAAAGGCACCGGCCCCGAAGGACGACAGAACGTCGTAGGAACTCCGTACGCCTCGCACCACCCTCCCGAAACGGGCGCGTACGCCGCAACACTGCTCAACCCAGCCCCCGCAAACGTGTCGGTCATCTGGGCACCGCTGGAGAAACCGGACATGTAGACCCGTGCCGCGTCCGCGGGTTCGCTCGTCCGGGTCGTGAGGAGTTGTATCAGAGCGGAGAGGAACCCCAGATCATCCCGGTTTGCGAGGCCCGGAGGCGTGCCCGTGGGGATCGGCGCTCCCGTCCATCGCCAGGCATTCCAGACACCGGTTGTTGGCGTGGTGCCCGGTGTGGCTGCAGGGTAAACGATCATGAGGCGGTTCGCGTCCGCGACAGCGTTCCATCCAGACGCGGCCGCGATGTTGGCGGGCGAACTGGCACCGGGGTGGAGGACCAGCACGGTCGGCAGCGTCTCGCTCGAAGGAACACCAGGTGGACGATACTCGACCCAAACGCGCTGAACAGGTCCGGTGCTTTCCTGAAACACAGCGGTTCGAGTCGTGCTCTGCGCAATGACCGTCGAGGCCGCGAGAGACGCAACCATCGCCACGGCTACAACCTGAAATCCGAGTCGCGTCATCCCGGTAGAACGCTGGAACGTCCCAAGCATTGCCAAGATAGCCCGGCGTCGCCAGTTTCTCAGCACGGTTATCGGGCTCGGCGGGAGCACGATGTGCTCGGGTCGGTCCGCCGATCCAATCCTGCAACGCCCGCCGCTCCCAATAGAGAAGGAGGGTGCAGGGAGGAAGGGCCTCCCTTCCTCCTTGCATCAGCCACCCCAACTCGCGTTCACTCTCACCACGCAACCCATCCCACCCCCCCGCGAGCCCACACCGCCCGCCAGCGCGCGCACAAACAAGCACATCCACCTTCGTGCGCGCAAATCCGCACCAACCCACCTCTCCCGGCCGCAAAACCGCAGATTTTTCTTCCCCTTCCCCCGCAACCACTTACACGCAGCTCACACCCCCTCACAACCACCTTTGTGCGCGCGCAACACGCCCTTCGCCCGTAAATACGGAGGGCCAACGCCATGTACCTGCGCCTGACGGATTACGACCGCGACCTCATCAAGCTCATCCGCGCCGCCAAAGGCGACATGCAAGCCGTGTCGTACGCACGTGACTTGCGTTACTACCAAGTCCTCTGGTGGTCCCGCCAACCCCACATCGCCGAGGCCCTGGCCCAAGCTCTCGCCGCAGAGCCAGAGCCAGCCCCCAACCCAGTACCTGAGCCCGCCCCGCAACCCACCGCGCCCCAGCCGGTCGCGCCGCCCATCGCCCTGCCGGCGCCCGCTCCGCCTACCGCGCAGCTCATCTCCGCGCACTCACTGCATGCGCAGCAATCCCCGCAACAACTCGCGCAACAACCCATCGCGCAGCCCGCGCCACAACCAGTTCAAGCCATCACACCCCGCGCCCCGTCAGCCTCAGTCAGCGGTCCCCAGCCGTTCCAGCCGCTGCTCATGCTTGTGCGTTCCATCCCCACCCGCACTCGCGCCCGGCCCCAGTTGCAGCATGCGATCAATCGCCAGCAGTGCCAGTTCCCGCACCGTGGGCAGCACTTCAATCTGATTCACGATCCGTGCCTTGGCGGGCTTGCCGCTGCCAGTCCGTTCCTCGCACTTCCCGGCCAGATTGTCCAGCACCCACAGCAAATGCGGCTGGTCAATCCGGAACATCGTCGTGCACAGGCACTGGCAATCACTCAGGATGCGCACATGCACCCCGCGCCCCTGCGCCTCTTTCGCGATGCGATTCACCAGGTGCACCTCCGTGCCCACGGCCCACCGGCTCCCGGCCTTGGCCTCCCGAATCGTCTTGATGATGAACTCCGTACTGCCGTTGAGATCCGACTTGTCAACCACTTCCTTGCAGCACTCAGGGTGTACCAGAATCGTCGTCGGCTCCTGCCCCGCCGCCAGCTCCGCATTCTCGCTGCGGATCGCATCGCAGTGCTCAGGCCGAAACAGCTTGTGCACCGAGCAGTGCCCCGCCCACAGAATCACCTTGCTCGCCAGCAGTTGCTCGCGCGTCGCGCCGCCCAGCTCCTGCCCCCGCCGCGTCAGCCGCGGGTCATACACGCACGACTGCCGCGCCACATCAATCCCGAATCGATGCGCCGTGTTGCGTCCCAGGTGCTGGTCCGGCAAGAACAGCACGCGTACGTCCGTGGTGGGCCGCCCCTCCGGGGCGGCCGTATTCCCGCCACTGTCGTCACTCCATCCCACGTCGCTATGCACGCGCGTCCATGGATACATCGAGGGCGCTTGGCAGAATCCGGCGGCGACCGGATTGCGGATCGTGTACAACACCTTCTCAGTGAATGTCGTTTCGTTGCGGATGATGTGATCAAATCGCTCATCGTCCCACACATGACCCTGTTCACCGCGCAGTTGGTTGATCGTCTTCGCCGAGAAGCGTTTGACGCTTGTCACCAGCTCGCCCAAATCCTCTTTCGCATGAGGCCGCACGATCCAGTGAACGTGTGTGTTCATGACGCAGGCGGCATATACGCGACACTTCTTGTCGTCCCAGTGCGTCAGCGCGTCAAGCGTGGCCTTCATCTCCGCATCGCTCAGTGCCCGGTCTTGATGCGTTTTCCAAGTGACGAAGTAGGTCGCGTCATGGAGTTGCAGGTGAGGCAGATCGCGCTTGTCGCGTTGCAAGTCGCGCGGCGATGCTTGTCCTTCCGGGAATGGATCGCGGGGCGTGAAACCGATCGGCTTCAGGCGAATCGTGTCATGCGGAATATCACCATGTGGTGTCTCAATCGTGTCCAGTTGTGGTGGCACGTTCTGCAGGCCGAACGTCTTGGGCACACGCCCGCCCCGGAGGGGCGGCCCACCCGTTTGACTCATCGCCCACGCGAACACCTCGCGTGCATTGCTGCTCGTGCAGCATGCCCCGCCATGTTCACCCACAAACGCCTTGATCGCCGCCGACGAATTTACATACGTGATCGGCACGATCTTCCCATTCCATCCCTGTTCGCGCAGTGCAGCGTGAATGTCATTCCACGCCTGCACCGTGTCGTCATACTGCGCCATGTCCGCCATGCTGCACCCGGCGGACAAGTCAGGCAAAATCACCGCGACTTCCGCGGGCGTGAGCATGTCAGCGGTTTCCGCCATGAAGTGCACGCCGCAGAACACAACATACTTCACAGGATTGCTGGGCCCGCGCTCGCCACTCAGCCGCGCGGCGATCTGGCTCAGCTTCAGGCTGTCGCCCGTGTAGTCAGCGTGCTGGATCACCTCATCCGTCTGATAGTGATGCCCCAGTATCACAAGCTGATCGCCCAGCTCTTTGCGACGCTGCGTGATCGCCTGCGCCAGCAGATCGGCCGGCATCTTCGTGTACACATCAGGCAGCGATGGTTGCCAGAGCATGCGCAATCGTATGGAGCCGCCGCTCAGAAACCGCGTGGAAAGCAGGCTGCATGCCGCGATTCAGCGACGGTCGTTGCGACCCTGACGCCGCCCGTCAGGCAGCCCATCGGGCTTGCCGTCGTGTTTGCGGACAGCCACGCCGCCACCAATGGCGCGCGGGCCCACCGAGTTGTTCTCCGGCCACTTGGCATCCACCTGCGAAGGCGAAAACTGCCGAACGCTCTTGATAGACACGCTGCGTTCGGCAGGGCTGTACTCGCTTTGCGCAGAGCACCCGACAAGCAAGAGCGGCAGACAGCAGATGGCGATGCGACCACGCATGCAACGCTTATCGGCGATTTTCACTCGCGTGATAAGTCGGGCTCACTTCTTGGGCGGAGCCTCGATAATCGCCTCGGTTTCCATGTTCTTGCTCGAGGTCGTGCCGGGAATGTAGATGATGCTCAAACTGTTAATGCAGTACCGGGTGCCGGTGTCGGTCGGTCCGTCTTCAAAGACGTGACCCAGGTGACCGTCACAGCGATTGCACATGACCTCGGTGCGGACCATGCCGTACGAGCGATCCGATTCGTAACGAATCGAACCCTTGATGGCCTTGTCAAACGCGGGCCACCCACACTCACTCACGAACTTGTCGTCACCCGTGAAGAGCAGATTGCCGCACGCCGCGCAGCGATACTCGCCCGGGCCGCCGGTGTTCCACAGCTTGCCGGTAAACGCGCGCTCCGTGCCCTTCTGGCGCAGAATGCGGTACTGATCAGGCGTGAGACGCTGCTGCCACTGCGCTTCGGTCAGCGTGACTGCGCCGGTGACAGGGTCGACGGGGATGTCTTTCCACTGAGCGAGAAGAGGGTCCATAGGTTGTTCCGGCGCGGGCGCGGCGGGAGTTGTCGCGCTGGCAGTGGGGGCGGGAGTGGGAGTCTTCGATGTTGCCGGTTCAGTTGCCGTCGCGGGCTGTACCGCGACCTGCTCGGGCTGGCTGGTGCGCGGTGAGCAGGCAGAGAGTGATCCGGCGACGGTCGCAAGTGCGGCGGTCAGAGTCAGAATGACGGGGCGGATCATGGGGGCTCCTGAAAGGGTGTACGCGTCAAGGCCGCAAAGAGTTCGTCGCACGCGGGCGACTGGTTGCGAGGCTGGCGCAAGGCTACTGATGAGTTGCCGCAACAGCATCGCACGTTTCGTCGCGGCCTAGAACAGGGCCAGGAGCGAAATAACGACGATCAGGACCGCACCAGTCACCAGCGCCCATGTCGGCAGGCCCTTCTCATCGCGTTGCGAGAGCATGTGGCCGCATTTCCAGCAGATGTCCACGTCATCATGGAGCACCGCGCCGCACTTGGGGCAGTCGCGTGTGGCATCGTTCAACGCTTCGACGTCTTCCAGACGTGGGTTCTCGTCGTCTTCGCGGGGCGGTCTGACGTTGCGCACGGGCATGCCACAAGCGTAGTGCGTGCGCTGCGAGGACCTGCGGCAACCTACCGTTCGCTCCTGTGCCTCCGACACCATCACAACCTCAAGCCGATCTTCACGCACGCACACAACTGATGCTGAACACCGGTCGGTTTCAGCAGGCGGAGGAACTCGCTCGGCGCATGGTCGCCGCCAAGCCGCGGGAGTTTCAGGGGTACTTCCTACTCGCTGCGGCGATGCACTTTGGCGGCAAGACTGAACAGGCGGTCGTGATCGCGCAGCAGGCGTTCGGCATGAACCCTGCGCACGGACAACTGCACAACCTGATGGCGCAGATCTGCATCAAGCAGCGCAAGCTCGATGATGCGCTAATGCACGCCAGGCGCGCGGTGGAGCTTGATCCGCGTGAGGCGCTGAGTCACAACACGCTGGGCGCGGTGCACTTGATGCGAGAGGAAGCGGAGCTGGCGATGCAGCCGCTGCGCACGGCGGTGCGGCTGAATCCCTTTGACGCCAGCGCGATCAACAACCTTTCGCGCGTGTACGCCGATCACTGCATGGTCGAAGAGGCGTGCGTGATGCTCGATCGCGCGTTGCAGCCGGACCCCAACAACTTCGTGCTGCTGCAGAGTTACACGCCCTTCTTGAACTATCCCGCCGGCGCGTCGACGCTGACCCGCATGGCTGCGGCGCGAGCGATGGCCAAGTTCTTCGCGATGCAGGCTGGCGGCGCGAAGCTGTGCAAAGTGAAGGATTTTGATCCGGCGCGCAAGGTGCGCGTGGGGCTGCTCAGCCATGACTTCCGCACGCACAGCTGCGCGTATTTCCTGCGGCCTTTGCTGCGGCACCTGCCTCGTGAGGGGTTTGACGTGCATGGCTTCTGCGCCAATGGGCTGCAGGATGATGTGACGACTGAACTGCGCGGTTTGTGTGATGGATGGCACGATGTGTCGCAGATGAAGCCGGCGGAGACGGCGCAGCGCATCGCGGACAGCAAGATTGACGTGCTGCTGGAGCTTGGGGGCTACACCTCGGGCAGTCGGCTCGATGCATGCTGCTACGCGCCGGCGGCCATGCATGTGGCGTACCTGGGCTATCCGGGCACGACGGCGGTGCCTGAAGTCACGTGGCGTATTGTCGACAAGATCACGGACCTTGCGGACCAGAGCGAGCTGTTCACGGAGCGGCTGCATCGCATGGATGGCTGCTTCCTGTGTTATGACGCGGGCAAGGATGCGCCGCCCGCGCGGCAGGTGCGGCGCGAGGGGCCGATCACGTTCGGCTCGTTCAGCGCGACGACCAAGATCTGCACGGCGACAACAGATCTGTGGGTGAAGGTGCTGCTTGCGGTGCCTGACAGCACGCTGTTTGTGAAGGGCTGGGCGATGGGCGGACAGCTTGCGCCCGATGTGCTGCGCAAGCGGTTCGCGGCGGCGGGCGTGGATCCGGCACGCCTGCGATTTGCGGGGCGCACCAAGGGCTCGGCGGAACACCTGCGCATGTATGACGAAGTGGACATCGCGCTGGACACGACGCCCTATGTGGGCACGACGACGACGTGCGAGGCGCTCATGATGGGCGTGCCTGTGGTGACACTTGCGGGCGTTGAGCACCGCTCGCGGGTCGGCGCGTCGCTGCTGACGGCGGCGGGCATGCCTGAGTTCATCGCGAAGGATGATGCGGAGTACGTGGCGATCGCGAAGCGGCTGGCGGAGGATCGCGAGTCGCTGGCGCGGCATCACGCGACGCTGCGTGAGCGACTGCTGAGCAGTTCATTGTGCGACGGACCGGCGTTTGGCGTGCGATTCGCGGACGCGCTGCGGACTTTGTGGCGTTGGCGGTGTGAGCAGAAGGCCTGAAGCGAGTCTTTATGTCGCAACTGACGAACAAGTTGAATCAGGTCGAGGCGATGCTGAACGAAGGGAAGTCGCAGCAGGGCTTTGCGATTTTGCAGACGCTGATGGGCAAGCACGCCAGTGACCTTGGTGTTTTGAGCCTGAGCGCGCTCGCGTGTCAGCAGATGGGCAAGCTGGAGCAAGGCGAGTACTTCTGCAAGCAGGCCTTGCTGCAAATGCCCGACAATCCGGACCTGCTGACGAACCTGGGCATTCTGCAGGTGAACCAGGTGAAGGCGGGCAGAGCCAAGCGCGAAGAAGCGATGGCGAACTTTCGCAAGGCCGTTGCGCTGCAGCCTCACAATCACAATGCGCGGCTGGGTGTCGCGAACCTATTGATGGAATGGACGCGACCCAGTGAAGCGCTTGCGGAGTGTGAAGAGGGCCTGAAGTACGGCATGCACGATCAGCTTGCGCTGACGCACGCCAAAGGGCTCATTGAGCTTGCACGCCCGGATGAAGCGATTGATCTGCTGGACAAGGCGATCGCAGCGTTTCCGTACAACCCGCAGTTGCGGCTTGCGCTGTGTACGGCAAGCATCGCGACGATGGTGCGAGACCCCGCGACGGTGGCGAGGACGCACCGTGAGTTTGGGCGTGCGTTTGTCGCGCCGCTGGTGTCTTTGCCCACGCCGACGAAGCTGCCGACGGCTGCTGAGGGGGAACGCAAGCTGCGGATTGCGATCTTGAGTCCGGATCTGCGGCGACACAGTGTGGCGTTTTTCAGTGAGCCGTGGATGCGGCACTTGGATCGCGAGCAGTTTGAGCTGCATGTGTATCACACGAACTTGAATGAAGACGACTTCAGCGAGCGGCTGAAGAAGCTGGTGAACAAGTGGAATTCGACGCCGTTTGTCAGTGACTTGGATCTCGCCAAGCAGCTTCAGAAGGACAAGATTGACATCGCCATTGAGCTGGCGGGCTTGACGGCGGGGAATCGACTTGGTGTGCTTGCACTGCGGCCTGCGCCGGTGACGGTGACGTACTGCGGCTATCCGGACACGACGGGTATACCTGGTGTGGACTACCGGATTGTGGATGCGATTACGGATCCACCTGCGAGCGCAACGCCGGGATTGTCGCCCAACTTTGATGAACGATGCGTGGAGAAGCTGGTGCGGCTTGATCCGTGCTTCTTGTGTTACAACGCGCCGCCGGCGGCGCCGAGCCCGACGCGCAGTGAACGGACGCATGTGCAGTTTGGCAGCTTCAATGCGGCGCGAAAGCTCAACCAGCGCACGGTGGACTTGTGGGCCAAGGTGCTGGCGGCGGTGCCGGGCAGCCGGATGGTGATCAAGTCGATTGATTTGAATGACACCACGGTGCAGGCGAACGTGCGGCGACTGTTTGAGCGGGCGGGCGTTGCTGATCGGCTGGAACTGCTGCCTGCGAGCAAGTCGATTGAAGATCACCTGTCGCAGTATCAGCATGTGGACATCGGGCTGGACACCTTTCCGTACAACGGCACGACGACGACGTGCGAGGCGATGTGGATGGGCGTGCCGGTTGTGACGCTTGCGGGCCCGGCGCACGTATCGCGCGTGAGCGCGAGCCTGCTGACGGCGGTGGGGTTGCCTGAGCTGATCGCGCAAGACGACGCGGGCTTTGTGGCAATCTGTCAACGACTGGCGACGAACACGGAGGCACTTGGTCAGTATCGCAGCACGCTGCGGGAACGCATGCGGGCATCGGCGTTGTGTGATCAGGAGCGATTTGGCCGGACATTTGGTGAAGCCTTGCGCTGGATGTGGCGTGAGGCGTGCGCGGGGCGGATCCCGGGCAAGGCATGAGTGAGTTTGACAGAAGGGGTATGACGATGCAAGCGACACGACGAGAGTTTTTGCAGGTATGCACTGGTGCGGGCGCGGCGGCGATGTTGGCTTCATGCGGCAGGCGCGAGGGCAAGGGCAATCGCGAAGTGACGCTGTATACGAGTGTTGATGCGTATGTGGCGCAGCCGGTGGTGCAGGCGTATGAGCAGCAGAGCGGCGTGAAGGTGACGCTGGTGACAGATACCGAAGCGACAAAGACGCTCGGACTTGTGCAGCGATTGATGGCGGAGCGCGAGCGGCCGCGATGTGATGTGTGGTGGAGCGGTGAAGCGCTGGGGACGGCGTCACTGGCATCGCTGGGACTCTTGGCGAAGTTCACGCCCACGTGCATCACGGATTTCAGCGGGACATGGCCGGCGCATGTGAGTGATCGGGAGGGGCGGTGGTATGGGGCGGCGACGCGCGCGCGTGTGACGGCGTTCAACACGCGGAAGTTGACGCGCGAGCAGGTGGCGACAACGCCTGCTGCGCTGCTGGCGAGTGACGCGAGCGTGCGCATGGGGATTGCGCGGCCTCAGTTTGGCACAACACGTTCGCACGTCGCCGCGCTGGTGACGTTGCATGGCGAAGAGGCAACGCGCGCATGGCTGCTGGCGATGGCGAAGCGTGTGCGCGTGTATGAGGGGAACTCCGCCGTGGTGCAGGGGCTTGCGAACGCCGAGATTGATGTGGGCTGGACGGATACGGATGACGTGTGGGCGGGGCAGGCCAATGGGTGGCCCGTGGACTGCGTGTTTGACGCGATGGAAGAGGGGACGGCGATGGGCGGGCGTGGGCCGATCGTGATGCCTTGCACGGTGGGGGTGATTGCGGGCGCGCCGCATGGGGAAGAGGCTGTTGCGCTGGCGAGTTATTTGTTGTCGGCGGAAGCGGAGCGGCTGATGTCGCAGACGGAGAGCCGGAATGTGCCGGTGCGGGCGCAGTTGGCGGAGGAACTGGCGCGCGGCGATGCGCGGCTGCGATTTCCGACGGCGGCGGCGCTGGACTGGAACGCGGTGGCGAGCGCGACGGCGGCGGGGGATAAGTTGATCGCCGAAGCGTTTGCGTTGTAATGCGCGGCACGTACGATGCGGCGTGGCTGACACGGTGAAACCACTGCGACTGCTGATTGTGCTGCCGAGCTGGGTGGGTGATGTCGTCATGGCGACGCCCACGCTGCGGCGGATTCGGCGTGAGCTGCCGGGGACGTTTATCGGTGCGCTGGCGCGGCCTGGGATGGATCAGTTGCTGGCGGGCACGGACTTTGTGGATGAGTATCACGTGGAGCGGGCGAGCGGGGTGATGGGTCCCAAGTTTGTTGCGGCGAAGCTGCGGCCCAGGCGGTATGACGCGACGCTGCTTTTGACGAACTCGTTTTCGACCGCGCTCATTGTGCGGATTGCGGGGATTCCGCGGCGCGTGGGGTATGACCGCGACGCGCGCGGGCTGCTGCTGACGGACAAGATCGATGCGCCCAAGCGCGGTGTGGTGGAGTTTGCGCCGATTTCGGCGGTGAGCTACTACTGGCGGCTGGCGAGTTTCTTTTTGGGAAGCACGCCGACGGTGGCGAGTGGGGGAGTGCATGCGCAGCTTGGGTTGCCTGCGGGCGTGACGATGGAGCTGGTTGCGACAGCGGCGGATGAACAGCTTGCGAGTGACATTCTGGCGAAGGGTGGCGTGGCGAGCGGCGAGCGGTATGTGATACTGAACCCGGGTGGCAACAACCTCGCGAAGCGCTGGCCTGCGGAGCGATTCGCGCGGCTGGCGGATGATCTGGCGGACTTGCACAATCTGACGATTGTGGTGAACGGCTCGCCTGCGGAGGCGGAGCTGGTAGCGCAGATTGCGGGCTTGTGCAAGAAGGCGCGGTGTGTGGAGCTACCCAAGCTTGGCATTACGCTGGGCGCGCTGAAAGCGGTGTGCCGGCGTGCGGAGCTGATGGTGACGAATGACACGGGGCCAAGGCATATTGCGGCGGCGTTTGGCGTGCCGGTCGTGAGCTTGTTTGGGCCGACGGATCATCGATGGACGATCATTCCGACGCGTGAGGATGCGCCGGAGGTGATACTGACGGCGGACCCGACGCTGCCGGAGAAGGAAGTGTCCAACGACCATCCGGAGCGGTGCGCGATTGAGAAAATTTCGTATGAGCGGGTGTGGGAGGCGTGCGAGGGCTTGCTTGGGGCGAAGGCGCGACGACACGAAGGCACGCAGGGGGCTCACGTGTAACCGGTCGAGAGTGGAGGCATCGGATCGGCCATGCGAACTTACTTGGTGACTGGCGGCAATCGTGGGATCGGGCTGGCGTTGGTGCGGGAGATCATCGCGCGCGGGGATAAGGTGATTGCGACGGTGCGCGAGCCAGGGAAGGTGAGCGAGGTTGCCAAGCTTGGCGCGACGGTGCATGTGCTGGAGGCGGATAAGCCTGCGAGCATTGATGCGCTGGCAAAGGCGCTGGCGGGTGTGCCGATTGATGTGCTGATCAACAACGCGGGCGTGAGTGATGAGGACCGGGCGGTGGGCAAGCTGAACATGGAAGCGTTTGAGCGCGTGTTCCGCACGAACACGTTTGCGCCGGCGCTGATTGCGCAGGCGATGCTGCCCAATCTGCGGCTGGGGAAGAGCAAGCAGGTGCTGAACATATCGAGCCAGCTGGGGAGCATCGCGGGTGCGACGGCGGGGTTCAGTTACGCGTACAACGCGAGCAAGGCCGCGCTGAACATGATTACGGCGCGTATGGCGAAGGACTTGGCCGGCGAAGGGTTCACGGTGGTGAGCTTCTGTCCGGGGTGGAACAAGACGGACATGGGCGGGGCGCAGGCTCCGCTTGATCCGGCGGTGAGCATGAAGCAGTTGCTGGATGTGGCGCAGAAACTGACGCCCGCGCAGAGCGGTGCGTATCTGCGGCACACGGGTGAGGCGATCGCGTGGTGATGTTGTGATGATGTGATGATGTGATAACTGGGCTGGTCGGGGCGGCGTGAGGATTGGCGGATTCGTTCCTATCCTCCGCCCATGCGAGCGATCATCACGGGTCAGATTGGGATGGACAAGAAGCCTTACCTCGATGCGGTTGCCCGATTTGCGGGCGAGCAGGGGGAAAGCGTGTCGATGTATCACGTGGGCGATCTGATGTATCGCGAGGGGCCGGACGTGCGGCCTGGCAAGATTCTTGACTTGCCTCTGTCGCGCTTGAATTCGCTGCGGCGTGCGGCGTTCAAGGATGTCATCAGCGAGAGCCGTGACGCCAAGAACATGATCGTGAATACGCACGCGACGTTCCGCTGGCGGCACGGGCTGTTCAGCGCGTTTGACTATGACCAGATCGCTGCGCTCAAGCCCGATGTGTTCATCGCGCTGGTGGACAACATTGAAGTGGTGAGCGACCGCTTGCACCGCGAGCATGAGATTGATGCGACACTGAAGGACTGCATGGTGTGGCGCGAGGAGGAGATTCTCGCGACCGAACTCATGAGCAAGGCGATTCCGGGGAGTCAGTTCTACATCATGGCGCGCGGGCGGCATGTGAGCACGACACGGACGATGTTCCGCCTTGTGTGCCGGCCCAACATGAAGAAGGTGTATCCGTCGTTCCCCATGAGCCATGTGGTGGACATGCCAGATGTGCTGGCGGAGATTGACGCGTTCCGCGCGAGCCTGGCTGAGCACTTCATTACGTTTGACCCGGGTGACGTGGATGAGAAGTTGCTGCTGGACCGCGCGATTCTCGCGGCGAAGGAAGGCAAGGACTATCTGGAAGTCACGGCCCACAGTTACGGCGGCAGCAAGAACCAGAGTGGGCCGCCGATTCGCGTGCGCGTGCGCGAGGTGCTGGATATCGCGGGTGACGTGGATGGTCAGATCTACATGCGCGACTTCAAGCTGGTGGATCAGAGCGACATGATCGTGAGCTACATCCCCGAGTTGCCCGGCGGCATTCCAGGGTTGTCGAGCGGCGTGGAGCGCGAACTGCACCACGCGTTTGAACACACCAAGGAAGTGTTTGTGGTGTGGAAGCCCAAGAAGGCGCCCAGCCCGTTCATCACGGAGACGGCGACGAAGATCTTCAGCAGCACGCATGAGGCGCTGACGTATTTTGAACAGAATGGGTACTTTGGGGAACGCAATTTGTTTGGGCATTGAGGCGGCTGGGGACGAGCACTCGGTTAAAAACCGATAATTTTGTATAATTACAAGTCAACGCGATTGCGGCGAGTGATCACTTGCTGTAGCATGATCGTGGGCGTGTGTCGTGGCATGCGTCGCGCGAAAAGGGGTTTGTGATGGTTTGTGCGTGTCTGAAGTCTTCGGTCGTCGTGATCGTCGTTTTTTGCCTGCGCACATGCCGGTGAATCGCGCGGTGGTGCGCGTCGTTCGCGTGCCGGCAAGGTCGGCTGGTTAAGTGGGTTCTGGGTAAGTGGGTTCCTTGATGGCAGCAGGTTTCGATGCAGTTCTCATGCACATCGTCGCGTTGCGTTGTCACCACGGTTGGTCTTGCGTTGTTTGCTGGCACGGCTGTGGCGCAATGGAGTTATTCGATTGAGCGCATCGAGCCGCGAGGGAGCGCACACGTGAGTGCGCTCGGTGCGGTTTCGTCCAGTGTGACGGCATATGGCAAGCTGGGCGCATATGGCACATCGAATCGTTTGGGTGCGGGAATCAGTTCGGGGAACGACGTGTGGTTCTGGAACGGCACAACGACGACGATTGTCGGCGTGCCCGATGCGGAGAACACGCGGGCGAGCAACGGGCGACGCAACAGCTTTATCGGGCCGGTTGATCCTGCAACCGGCTGGGTGGTGGGGCGGTCGCAACGTTACATCGGTACGCAGGCACTGGGTTTCTCGTCATGGATGTTTGACGGCATTGCAACGCGGCGGCTGGGGCTGACCGGGCCGGCGTATGAGGGACCGGCGGGGTTGCAGAATCACGAAGCGTTCGTTGACATCGTGCGCCGACCGGCGGGAGCGTTCTGGGTGCTGGGATTCTCGGATCGCTACGACGCGCCGTCGGTTGGACGAGATGGCTGGGTGTTTGACGGCATCCGCACGCGCGTGTTGGGCCCGGACGGACCGGAGTTTGTGGATGGCAACAACTATCGCATGGTCACGAGCATGATGGTGGACGGTGAACAGCAGATGGTGGTTGGCACGTCTGTCCGTGCGGCAGGTGGCACTGCGACATGGCTGTGGCGCGACGAAGCCTACACGCTGATCGCTCCCACGCAAGGTGATTTCACCAATCCCGCCGGCATCCGGTCCAGCGCAGCGCTGTTTCCCATTCTTCCGAACGGACAGGTGCTGGGCTGGGCCACGCGGTACAACCCGGGCACGACTGCGCCGGTTCGCACGGGCGATGCGATTTGGCTCTATGACGGCGTGACGACGCAAGTGCTCGATCTGCCGACCGGTTACATCAGCGTAACGACCCGGGTGATCAAACCCGGCATCACGCTGGTTGCTGGCACTGCGACACAACTGCCCGCGAGCGGCACGTCTTACCTGCTGCCGACATCCGCGAGTCAGGCGTGGGTTGTCAAGAACGGCGCGGCTTTCACATTGGGACTGACGGGAGCCGGCTATCAGGGTTCGGCAGGCTTTGAGGTGCACAGCGTGACCAGCGCGAGCGACGCGGGCGTGGTCGCAGGTTTCAGTGAACGCATTGCGGGCGTCGATCAGCGCGTGGGTCGCGATGCGTGGGTGTGGGACGGTGTGACCTACCAGCAACTTGGACTGACGGGGCCAGAGTACATCAACAACACGTATGGCACGAGTTCTTCCCTGGCGTTCATTTCGCCCGGTGGCATCATCACGGGAAGTAGTTATCGGTATGACTTCGCCAGTCGGCCGCGCGGCAGTACGGTGTGGATCTTCAGCGGGGGTACGTACCAAACGCCGGGATTGAACGACGCGACCCATACGTCCCCTAATGGCACGCGCGAGAGCGGGATTGGCAGGGTGTGGGACGATGGATCAGCGTTCGGCGAGCAGACCACGTACTCGTCGGCGACCAGCGACACAGGCAAGGACATCTGGCAGTTTGCGGGCGGCAGCACAGTGCTGGTTGGGCTTGTCGGTCCGGAGTACATCAGTGCGGCTGGCTTGCGCTATACAGGCGCTTCCTATTCCAACGAGGCGGGTGTCATCATCGGCAAGCAGACTCGCAGCCCTGCGTCGCCGGCGTTCAACGATCAGTTGTGGTACTTCGATCCCACGACGCGGATCACGCATCACATGAAGCCCGCGAGTGAGGCGTACATGGCGGGAAGCCTGACGCGGCTGGATGAAGACGGCTTTGCGTACGGCAGTTCGTCTACGACAGGTGGGGCGTTCGTGTTCCGTCCTGACATCGGCTTTGTCTGGATCAAGGACTTGGTCGCAGGCGGACTTGGCAGCGGGTGGCGCGTCCTCGGTACGGCGTCGTTCGACAACCAGCGGCAGCAGTTTGTCGGAGACGGCGTGATTGATGAACCCAACGGGTCGGTCAGTTTCGCCAGCTTCGCCGTGTCACTTGATGCAGGCTGCGCGGTCGGCACGTTGTGCTGTGATTCGATTGACTTCAACAACAACGCGGTCTTTCCTGAGGATCAGGATGTCATCGATTTCCTTGCGGTGCTGAGCGGCGCCGAGTGCGGCGCGTGCAACGACATTGACTTCAACAACAACGGGGTCTTCCCGGAAGATCAGGATGTGATTGATTTCTTCAACGTGCTGGCGGGAGGCAACTGCTCGTGATGCTTGCCAGCGAGGCTTATGGATGGTGTTGACCGTTGTTCTCTTTGTTGCGATACAGGGTCGTTTGTTTGCAGGGGATTCCATATGCGTCAAAGTGCATTGTCGTTGTTCGGGCTTGTGTGTGTGGCTGGTACGTGTGGGGTGGTGACGGGGCAGCCGTTCTTCACGGCGGTGCCGGCGGGCAGGCCCAGTGCGGTCAACATCATGGGAACGGTCGTCACGGAAGATGGCAAACGTTTCCGCGACAGCTTCACGGGCGCGACGCTGATCGGTGGCAACATCTCTGACATCAGCGACAACGACATCGTGATGGTGTCGCCCGTCAATGGCGTGTGGCGCAACGGGTCGTGGACGACGCCGCGTGGGTTCTTGTACAACCCGTGCATTGGGCAGCCGTCGTTCTGCAATTTGTATTCGGACGCTGTCGCGCGCAAATGCAATGATGACGGATCGCTGATTGTGGGCGAGTCGTTTGTGCCGCCGCAGAACTGCAACACGACGACGGTGCGATGGAATCGCGCGGGCCAGATTGACACGCCCTCGTCGACGCCGCAGGCTGACGTTCGCTGCTCGAGCGGGCGGGGCATTGATATCAGCGCGGATGGCCGCACGCTTGTGTCGAGATTTTTCCAGGCAGGTAGCGAGTACGTCAGTACGTTCAACCCTGCGGTGGGCGGGGTCTCTATCGCGGGCATGACGACGACGTATGCGGGTATGCGAGCGGATGGGAGCGGCATCGCGGGATATGGCACGCACTTTGGCCAGATCGTCAACAACGGGTATTTCACGGTTGGGGGTGGTGGCATTTCGTTTCCGAGTGATCAGCTCGTGACGGCGATGTCTGAGGACGGACGCTGGTTCGCGGGCAATCGCGTGGTCGGTTCGAGCACGGTTGCATTTCTTCGCGAGCCCAACGGGACCATCTCGGATGTGAGCGAGTATCTGATCATGCGCGGCGTCACGAATGTGATGGGCTGGCAGTTGCGCGAAGTCACGGCGATTTCTCGCGATGGTTCGTTCATCGCGGGTACGGGTTTGACGCCGACGGGCGCGACATCGGCGTGGCGTGTGAACCTGTGCGGTATTGCTCAGCGATTCGCGGCGGTTGACAGTGTGTCGCTGGGCGAGCGGTGGCAGCACACGATTTCGTGGCATGCCGGACTGCGGACGTTTGTCGCGTTTGGCGGGCGGGATGTCAATGGCACGTTCGGCAATCAGACGCTGAGCTGGACCGGTACGGCATGGCAGCCCGTTGTGGTTGCGGCAGGACCGAGCGCACGAGCTGACCATGCGATGGCGGCGGATGATGATCGCTTTGCGTACGTGTTTGGCGGGCAGACGCAGGCGGGCGGCATTCTGGGAGATTTCTGGCGGTTTGACGGATCAGCCTGGTCGGAGCCTGTCTCTACGAACGCGCCAGTGCGGCGTGCGGGACACGCGATGGCGTTTGACGCGGCGCGCAATCGCGTGATGATGTTTGGTGGCTTTTCTGATGTGACGGGGAACAACCAGACGAACTCGGAATTGTGGGAGTTCAATGTCGCGGATGGGAGCTGGGCGCAGGCGGCTGCGACCGGGCCGGCTGCGCGATTCGCGCATGCGATGGCGTATGACCCGCAGCGGAACTTCCTGTTTATGTTTGGCGGTTTCAACAGTGATTCGCAGTATCTGGGCGACACGTGGCGATGGAACGGGACCACGTGGACGCAGTTGACGGGCCCGGGTCCTTCGGCGCGCTTCTACCACAGCATGCAGTGGGATGCATCGCGGCGGGGCATTCTGCTGACGGGCGGTCGCAATGCCTCGGGCGTCCTGAGCGATCAGTGGCTGCTGACGAGTGCGGGCTGGCAGCAGCTCAGCGAGCCATTCGCGGGCGGCGGCGTGTGGACGCATGCGGCGGCGACATCGCCCAGTGGCGAGATGCTCATCGCGGGCGGTTCAAGCAAGACGTTTGCCATCAAGAGTGATACGTACACGAGCACGAAGCTGGCGATCATCGATCAGCAGCCGAGCGAGCAGGTGGTCTTCGCGGGACAAGCGGTGACGATGACCGTGATGGCGCGTGGGACGGGACTTGCGTATCAGTGGCTGCGCGGCGCGACGCCCTTGAGTGATCAGCCGGGCATCAGCGGCGCGACGAGCGCGATGCTGACGATTGACAATGTGTCGGCGGGTGATGCGGACATGTACAGCGTGATCGTGACCAACTGCGCGGGCAGCGTGACATCAACGGCGGCGCGCGTGGATGTGATCGCTTGCGATTCGATTGACTTCAACAACAACGGCGTCTTCCCGGAGGATCAAGACACGGTGGACTTCTTCAGTGTGCTCGCGGGAAGTGAGTGCGCGGGCTGCAACGACGTTGATTTTAACAACAACGGAGTGTTCCCGGAAGATCAGGACGTTGTCGATTTCTTCAATGTGTTGGCGGGTGGGGTGTGTCCGAGTTGAGTGTGGTGGGATGGGACAGCTCAGTAAATGAAACAAGCCGCGCGGGTGCGCGGCTTGTTTGTTTTGTGGTGGCGTCGGAAAGCCTGCTCGCTGCGCTTGCGGCCCGGTTCGGAGAACCGGGGTACCCGAGCCTCCCGCCCCGGAGGGGCGGGCCACCAGTGGTTAGACGACTTGCAGCATTTGCTTGGCCTTGAGGGCGATGTTGTCGGCCTTGAGGCCGCACATGGCGAGGACTTCGTCGGCGGTGCGGGCGCTCTTGGGGATGCGGGTGACGTGCATCTGCTCGAGGCGGAAGCCGTCGCCGGCTTCGAGGATGGCGTCGGCGATGGCGCTGCCGATGCCGCCGCCGAAGTTGTCTTCGACGCTGAGGACCAGGCCGCCGCTGCTGTTGATGATGTCGAGCAGGCCGTCGCGGTCGAAGGGCAGGCTGTAGAGGTCAACCAGCGAAGCGCTGATGCCGGCCTTGTCGAGGGCTTCGAGGGCCTTGTTGGCTTCGTGCACCATGTAGCCGCTGGCGGCGATCAGGATGTCGCGGCCCTCAGCGAGGGTCTGGAAACCGCCGAGGTTGAAGACGTCATCCTTGCTGTAGATGAATTCGGTATCGGCCCGCAGCGTGCGCATGTAGCAGACACCTTCGTACTCAGCCATGACTTGGGCGAGCGAATACGCGGCGTGGGCGTCGCTGGGTTGCAGCACGTAGCAGCCGGGGTTACCGCGGTGGTCCTTCATGGTGCTGAAGCTGCGGAACCAGCTCACGTCGGGAAGGCTCATCTGGCTGGGGCCGTCGGCGGCGAGGGTGACGCCGCTGTGGCTGCCGACGAGCTTGAGGTTGGCGCCGCTGTAGATGGCCATTTCGATCTGGTCATACGCGCGGGCGAAGAACTTGCTGAAGGTGCTGACGAAGGGCACTTTGCCGGCGGCAGAGAGGCCCGCGGCGACGCTGACCATGTTCTGTTCAGCGATCTTGCACTCCATGAACTTGTTGGCGATGGCCGGGTCCTTGCGGACGGTTTCGGCGAAGGTGCTGTTGCTCACGTCGGCATCGAGGACGACGACGTTGGGGTTGGACTTGCAGAGTTCACGCAGAGCGATGCCGTAGGCACGGCGCGTGGCGAGGTTGCCGCTGTTGTAGAGCGCGCCCATGTCCTGCTTCTTCATCGCATCGACGAGATCGGGGATGTCGGCGGTGGCGTAATCCTTCTGCGGAGCCTGCGGGGGCGGCTGGATGGTGAAGGAATCGCTGCTGCTGAGCGAGGAGGTGAGCTGCTGGCGCATGCCTTCGAGCTCGCTGAGAGCCTTCTTCAGTTGATCGCCGGTCGGGGGCTTGCCGTGCCAGCCGCCGCCGTGCAGGCTGGGGCTGCCCCAACCCTTGACGGTCTTGGCGACGACAGCCATGGGCTTGCCGCTGGGCTTGGTGCTGTTCTCGATGAAGGCATCGAACGCGGCCTTGATCTGGCTGGGCTGGTGGCCATCGACGACGCGCACTTCGAAGCCGTAGGCCTCGAGCTTGGGGACCATGACTTCAATGGACTGCTGGCCGCTGACGCGGTCGGCCTGGCCGTATTCGTTGCAGTTGAAGATGGGCAGGACGTTCTTAAGCTTGCGATCGACGATGTAGTCGAGAGCTTCAGCGATCTGACCTTCGCGGCTTTCGCCGTCGCCGATGATGCAGTAGATGCGCTTGTCGAGGCCGTCGAGGCGGGCTGCTTCACCCAGGCCAGCGGCGATGGAGAGGCCCATGCCCAGGCTGCCGGTGGCGGCGTCAAAGAAGGGGAAGCCTTCCATGGGGTTGGGGTGGCCATCGAGGACGCTGCTGCCCATGCGGAGGGTCTTGAGGTCTTCGAGCGCGAGCTTCTTGCGCTTGGCGGGGTCCTTGCCGGCCATGACGCCCAGCTTGGCGCACGCGGCGTAGACGGCGGGGACGGCGTGGCCTTCACTGAGGACGAGGCGATCGCTAGTGGGGTAGTCGGGGTGGTCGGGGCTCCAGCGCATGGTGTTGAACATCAGCACCGTGGTGAGGTGCGAGATGCTGGCCGCGCTGGTGGGGTGACCCGAGCCAGAAGCAGCGCACATGTCGAGAGAGAGGCGACAGAGTTCAATAGCCTGGGCGTGGACGACGGCATCGAAGCTCATGGGCGGGTCCTTTCAGCGTCAAGTTCACAACCGCGCACGGCCTGTCGCATCCGCAGGAAAGCCCGCGTCCATTGCGGGAGAGTCTTTCCGAACATATGAAGGCCAGCGAGTTGTGCCGACTGCCCGGGGCGAAACCGGGCGCAAGGCAGCGTAGGGCGGGCACGGAGAAAAGTGGCCGGACGCTGGTGCAATCATGAGGTTTTTGTCATGTGAGTTGGGGGGAAAACTGTGTGGAGTCTTGCAACCGGGGGGTGCTTGCCGGTAAACGAAGCGGTCGTGGCAATGGAGCACAACATGATTTCGGCGAAGCAAGTCATCGTGATGGTCGGTGTGATGGGGCTGTCGGCTACGGGCGCTTTTGCGCAGCAATCGTGGCAGCAGTTCGGCAACTTCACGGAAGGCGCGGTCTATGACCTGCACGTCCACAACGGCGAGTTGTACCTTGCCGGTCGCAACGGCTTGCCGAACACCGGACTGGGCGCGTTTGTCCGCCGGTGGGATGGCACGCAGTGGGTGTGGGTGGGGAATCAGTTGCTTGTGGAACGACCGGGCGAGATTGCGCGCGAGCTGACGACGCACAATAGTGAGTTGTACGTAGTCGGTCAGTTTGATGATGGCGTGTATCGCCAGGCGGCAAAATGGGATGGGAATGCATGGCTTCCGGTGGGTGACGGACTGCCGACAATCCCCGGTCGTACGACGGTGGGGTGGGACGTGGAGTCATACGACGGGCGGCTGTGGGTGGTGTCGATCATCGGGGATCCGCAGGGTCAGCCGCAGACATCGCTCAAAGTGCTGCAAGGCTCGCAGTGGGTCGATCCGCCGGGCGGCGCGTTGGCAGACGTGTATTCGCTCAGTGTCGTTGATGGTGAGATGTACGCAGGACGGACAAACGGTGAACTGCTGCGATATGAGAACGGCACGTTCGTCAGCCTTGGTGTGGTCGCGCCCGCGGCAGTCAGATCCGTCGCACGGTTCGGTGGCCGGCTGCATGCGGGGCTTGCGCCGCGCGGGCTTGTGAATTCGCCGAGCGTTTCGCCGATCGCCATCCAGCTGGATGGAGGGTGGAAGCAGGCAACGACGTTCTTTGCGGTTCGGGCACCCGCATTCGTGGCGGCAATGGAAGTACACGATGGCGAGTTGTATGTCGCGGGCGGTCAGGTCGGACCAGCCGTTCCGATCCCTGGCGAGCAGGGTTCGGCGGTCGCTCGCTGGGCGCCCGGCGTTCGCGCGACGCCTACGCCACAGTTCGAAGCGGCACGGAGCCTCATTCGGTGGCAGGGTCAGTTGCTTGCGGGTGTTGAGAACAGCGGCGGGGCCGAGCCGTATGGCGTGTATCAGTTGGCGGGTGTGCAGGATCCGTCCTTGCAGATATCAACGTTGGAAGTTCCTCTGGCGTGTGACGGGGCAGCAAGGTCGCTGACAGTGACCGCTCCCGGCATCGGCTCAACCCTGGTCTTTCGTGAGAACCTGCTGACGGGACTGGTGGACTTTCCACAAGTGACATTCGGGGCCTCTGGTAGCCTGAATATCAATGTGCCGGGCGTGCAGAACGGAGAGTTCCGTTACATCGTGACAAACTCTGCGGGCAGCGTCGCGACAGATGTCGTCCGCGTTCGCGGCATTGACATCGACTTCAACAACAACCGAGTTTTTCCGGAAGACCAGGATGTCATGGACTTCTTCAGCGCGCTCGCAGGAGGCACTTGCGAAGGTACAACGACGCAGGCGTGCGACAGCATTGACATCAACGTGAACGGCGTGTATCCGGAAGATGCGGATGTGATCGCGTTCTTTACGAATCTGGCGGGTGGGTGTGAGTGAGAGGCTCTAGCACGTGCCGCCGGCGAGGACGGTGAAGAAGTCAACAACGTCTTGATCGTCTGGGAAGACGTCGTCGCGGTTGAAGTCGATAGTGTCGCACTCGGGGTAGAAGCAGCCTGAGCCGGCGAAGACGTTGAAGAAGTCGATGATGTCGGCATCTTCGGGATAGACGCCATTGTTGTTGAAGTCGATGTCGGTGCAGAGGCCTTCGCAGCCGTCGGGGATGGTGTTGTTGTTGGTGTCGAGGGTGATGCCTAGGCGCAGTTCGCAGGCGTTGGAGAAGCCGTTGGCGTCGCAGTCGGGCGTGCCGGCGACGAGGCCGTTGGGTTCGATTTTGTAGATGGTGCCGCCTTGGTTGAGGCCGATGAGGTAGAGCTCGCCGCTCGCGTCTTCGCCTGCGCTTTGCAAGCGATCGGTGCCCTGGCGATAGAACTCATCGACCACGCCGGGTGAGCGCGGGATGCCGGTGAACCAGCCGGCGCAGCCATCGGCGAAGAGGTACTGGCCTTGGAGGCAGGGAATCGCGCTGCCGCGGTAGATGTAACCGCCCACGACGTAGCAGCCGCCCGCGATGGTGTTGAGCGTGCCGACGTTGTTGCGGTAGTCGAACATGGGGCCGACGTACGAAGCACCCATGGCGGTGACGCAGGATGGATTGGGAATGAGATTGCCTTCGGCACAGGGCCAGCCGAGATTGGCTCCGCCGCTGTTCACGGTGAGGCGCGTGACTTCTTCGCGCGAGCCGCCGCCGACATCGCCGACCCAGAAGTCGCCGGTGAGGCGATCGAAGGAACAGCGGAAGGGATTGCGCACGCCGACGGCCCAGACTTCGTCGGGCATCGGGTCGTTTAAGAACGGATTGGTGTCGGGAATCGTGTAGAGCTTGGTGGCGTCGTCGGGGAAGCCGTCGTCGTCGGTGTTGCCTGGGATGTTGTCGGGGCCGTCGACGTCGAGACGCAGAATCTTGCCGCGGAGGGTGGTGTTGCTTTGGGTGAGCGAGCTCTGGCCGTTGTCGCCGAGAGGGACGTAGAGCAGGCCGTCGGGGCCGAAGCCGATCCATCCGGCCTGGTGGATGGCGTTGGAGCCGGCGACGACGAGGACATCTTGCAGCGTGGCAGGATCAGCGACGTTCGGATCGGTGGTGCTGACGCGAGCGCGGGCGATGACGGTTTCGGCGAGAGTTCCGTTGGTGCGGCTGTAATAGAAGTAGAACCAGCCGTTGGCCGCGTAGTTGGGGTGAAAGGCCATGCTGAGCATGCCGCGTTCACCTGATTGGTTGACATTGGCGACAGTGAGGAAGGGCGTGACGTTGGCGGCGTAGGTGGTAGTGGGGTGGACGCGGATGGTGCCGCCGCGCTGGACGCTGAAGATGCGGGAGGTATCGCCCGGTGGCGCGGTGACGTAGATGGTGCCGGGGATGGAGGACTTGAGGATGACGCGGACGGCGACCTGCGCGTGAGCGCTGGATGCAAGCCCGGCAACGCAGGCAATCGTGGCCAGACCGGTCATGATCCGTCCGCAGACGTGCTGCAACAACCGCATGTGTCACCTCTTTCCCTCGACCTGTGAGCACTGACGCGGACTGGCGATACGTGCAGGGGAGCGGGCGGTTGCGAAGGAGTTGTCAATCAGGGGTGTGCGGGCGGAAAACGAGTGATTTCAGGAGCAGGCGCCGCCGGAGAGGACGGTGAAGAAGTCGATGACGTCCTGATCCTCCGGAAAGACGGCGTTGCGGTTGAAGTCGATGGTGTCGCATGCGGGGAAGTCGCAGGGGGCACCGGCGAGGACGTTGAAGAAGTCGATGACGTCTTGATCTTCGGGATAGACGCGGTTGTTGTTGAAGTCGATGTCGGTGCAGAGGCCTTCGCAGCCGTCGGGAATGTTGTTGTTGTTGGTGTCGAGGGAGAGTCCCAGGCGGATTTCGCAGAGGTTGTAGTAGCCGTTGTTGTCGCAGTCGGGGGTGCCGGGGACGACGCCGTCGGGCAGGATGCGGTAGATGGCACCGGGGCTGGAGATGGCGTAGAGCTCGCCCGCGGCGTCGACTCCCATGCTTCGACCGCCCGGCGAGAGACCCTGCAGACGAAACTCACTGACTTGGCCGACGCCTCGCACCCAGAGCGAGTAGACGCTGGTACACGCATCGAGAAAGACAAAGGTGCCGCGCAGACACGGGATTGCCGAGCCGCGGTAGACATATCCACCGACGGTCGCGCATGCACCGGGGATGGAGATGGTCGGGGGCGGGTTGAAGTTCTGGCGGAAGTCGAACATCGGGGGCGTGTAGTTCACGATGGACTGGAAGCACTGAGGCTGCCAGACGATGTTGCCTTCGGCGCAGGGCCAGCCGAGGTTGGCTCCGCCGCTGCTGGTGGTCAGGCGATTGACTTCTTCGCGGAATCCGCCGCCGACATCGCAGACCCAGAGGTCGCCGGTCTCGGTATCGAAGGAGCAGCGGTAGGGGTTGCGGACACCGGAGACCCAGATTTCGTCAGGCACGTTGGGGTCGGTGACGTAGGGATTGGTTGATGGAATGGTGTAGAGCTTGTCGTTGTCGGTGGGGAAGCCGTCGTCGTCGGCGTTGCCGGGGATGTTGTCGGGGCCGTCGACATCGATGCGGAGGATCTTGCCGCGAAGGGTGGTCATGTTCTGGCTATTAGAGTCAGAACCGTTGTCGCCATGGGGAATGTAGAGCAGGCCGTCGGGGCCGAAGCCGATCCAGCCGGAGACGTGGTTGCCGCCGGCGTTGGGCATGTTGAGAACGACTTGGAGTGTGGAGGGGTCAGCGAGGTTGGGGTCGGTCTGGCTGACGCGACAGCGTGCGATGATGGTGTCGGCGGCGTTCTGCGTTGTTGTGCGCGAGTAGTAGAAGTAGAACCAGCCGTTCTGGGCGTACTGCGGATGAAACGCGAGGCCCAGCATGCCGCGTTCGCCGCTCGTATTGACACCTGACACGGTGAGGAAGGGCGTGGGTCGCACGGTGAGGTTGGGCATGCTGTGCACACGGATGGTGCCGTTGCGCTGGACGCTGAAGAGCCGGGAGGTGTCTCCCGGGGGGGCGGCGACGAAGACGGTTTCGGCGACGGTGACGAGCTGGACGGAGCGCAAGCGTGGCTGGGCCCAGGCAGTAGCAGCGGTCATGATGCATGCGAGAAGATGGACGGCGGGGCGGTATCGCATGGGTATCTCCTGGTCCGGGTAGAGGATCTGAGGCTGATACCGGCGGCTGGGCCCGGGGTTGCAACCGGGGCGCAGAACAGCACGATTGCGGTGTGATTCGTGATTTGGTCGATAACCCGGCATGAGTTCGCCCAACGAGATTCCGCTTTCCCGGCCCGACATCACTGCGCTGGAAGAAGAACTGGTCTTGCGCACGCTGCGGTCGGGGCGGCTGTCGATTGGCCCGGTGGTTGAGCAGTTTGAGGCGGCGGTGGCGGCGCGGGCGGGGTGTCATCATGGGATTGCGGTGAACAGTGGGACCAGCGGGCTGCACTTGTGCATGCTGTCGCTGGGGATCGGGCCGGGTGATGAGGTCATTACGACGCCTTTCTCGTTCATTGCGAGCGCGAATTGCATTCTCATGACGGGTGCGACGCCGGTGTTTGTGGATATCTGTCCGCGCACGCTGAATATGGATCCGGCGAAGGTCGAGGCGGCGATCGGCAAGCGCACGAAGGCGATTCTGGCGGTCGAGACGTTTGGCAACACGGCGTACTTCGATCAGTATGCGAGCATCGCGGCGCGGCATGAATTGCCCATGATTGAAGATTGCTGCGAGGCGCTAGGCGCGACGCTGAAGAGCCGGCCTGCGGGGCACTTTGGGCGGTGCGGGGTCTTTGGGTTCTACCCCAACAAGCAGATCACCACGGGTGAGGGCGGGCTGATTGTGACGGATGATGCGCGGCTGGCGGATATGTGCCGCAGCCTGCGCAATCAGGGGCGGCCTTTGGGTTGGAGTGCGCCCAAGGCGGCCGAACCCACGCATGGCGGCACGGCGACGGGAAGCTGGCTGCGACATGAGCGACTGGGGTACAACTACCGGCTGAGTGAGATCAACGCAGCCCTGGGACTGGCGCAGATTCAGCGACTCGATGAGATGATCGCGAAGCGGCAGCGCGTGGCGCGGTGGTACATGGAGCGGCTGGCGGGTGTGAAGGACATCGCGCTGCCGACCATTGAAGATGATGTGAACATGAGCTGGTTTGTGTTTGTGGTGCGACTGTCGCCTACGTACACCAGCGATGAGCGCGATCGCATCATCCGCGGCTTGCGCGGGCACGACATTGGCGCGAGCGATTACTTCCCGTGCATCCATTTGCAGACGCACTTCCGCGAACTGGGTTTCCGGCCCGGCATGTATCCGATCGCGGAGAGCGTGAGCAACCGCACGATTGCGCTGCCGTTTTACAACGACATGACGCAGAAGGATGTGGACATTGTGGGAGGGACGCTGGAGCTGATGATTTCGCGGGAGAATTTGCGGCGGGGGTGAGAATCCTATCGTTATCCGAACAAACAGGTTGAAGGTCGGGCTTGCCCGGAGCGGGTTTCGCGCCAATACTTTCGGCCCTGCACTTTGCGGTGGGCCAGCCGGTGGGCTGGCGGAAGTATGTCATTCGGCTCTGCGAGGTTTGCGGAGCGTTTCTGAGGTGGATCATGCCGAACGTTTGCCCCCTGACTGGTAAGAAGACTTCTCGCGGCATGAAGCGCGCCTGGCGCGGTCAAGCTGTCGCCAAGGGCGGCTTCGGCCTCAAGCCCACGGGCATCACTCGCCGTTCGTTCAAGCCGAATCTGCAAGAGATCGTCGCGGTGATGGATGGCAAGCAGACGCGCGTGCGCGTGTCGACCAAGGCCATCCGCACGGGCATGGTGACCAAGGCGCTGAAGCGCAAGTACGGGTACACCCGTCAGCAGAAGGCTGCTCAGTAAGATTTGCAAGGTAATGCATGAACCCGCGGGCGATTGGCTCGCGGGTTTTTTGTATTTTGGATGAGTTTGGAATTCGGCCGCCCCGGAGGGGCGGTCCACCAGAAAGCCCCCAAGAATTGTCTATGAACCGCAAGTGCGACCATTGTGACCGTGAGGCGACGGTGCATGAAGTGACCGTGCGGAACGGGGTCAAGATTGAGCGGCACTTGTGCGAGGAATGCGCGCATGCGAGCGGCATTTCGATTCAGCCGCAGAAGCCGATTGATGAGCTGATCAAGCACTTTGTGGTGGCGCAGGGGTTGACGCCTGTGGTGCCGCCTGCTGCGCAGCCGCCTCGGGCGAGTGCGTGTCCGACGTGCAAGACGACGTTTGCGGAGTTCAAGCAGCATGGGCTGCTTGGGTGTGCGGATTGCTACCGGGCGTTTGAGGGGCAGTTGTTGCCGCTGCTCGAGCGGGCGCATGAGGGTGGGCAGACGCACGTGGGCAAGCTGCCCAAGCGGACGATGGCGGAAGCGAGTGATGAGATGGCACGCGAGGCCGCGGCTCGGATGGCGGAGGAGCGTGAGCAGCGCGTGCGGATGGTTCGCTCGGAGCTTGATCAGGCGGTGAAGGACGAGCGGTATGAGATGGCCGCGAAGCTGCGTGATCAGTTGCGGAAGATGGAGCTGGGCGAAGGAGGCGCATCGTGAGCGAGCAGACTCCTGATGAGGGCGCGCAACAGCAGCCTCAGCAACCGCAGCCGACGTCGCAGGGGTCGGCTGGCGCGATGGAGATGGGCGCGGCGTGGCTGCGGGGCGATGGGGAATCGCATGATGTCGTGATGTCGTCGCGCGTGCGGCTGGCGCGCAACCTGGCCGGGCGTCCCTTTGCGACGAAGGCGACGCGGCGCGATCGCGTTGAAACGATGCAGGTGTGCCGGGACTGCGTGATGAACGCGGGGCTGGCGGAGAAGATCATTTGGGTGGACATTCACGGTTCGCCCGCGCTGGAGCGCCAACTGCTTGTTGAGCGGCACCTGATCAGCAAGAACCATGGCAAGGGGCGCGGGGCAAACCCCAACGAGGATCCGCGCGGTGTTGCCATCAGCGTGCCTGATGAGCGGCTGGCGATCATGGTGAATGAGGAAGATCACCTGCGGTTGCAGGCGATTCGCAGTGGGCTGGCGCTGAGTGACGCGTGGAGTGATGTGGACAGCGCCGACGACAAGATTGAGAGCCGGCTCACGTATGCGTTTAGCTCGAAGTTTGGCTATCTGACGGCGTGCCCGACGAATGTGGGCACGGGGCTGCGCATGAGCGTGATGCTGCACCTGCCCGGACTGCGGCTGACGGGCGAGATTGAAAAGGTGAAGCGCGCGGCGACGGACATGGCGCTGGCGGTGCGCGGGTTTTATGGTGAGGGCAGCGAGCCGGTGGGTGATCTGTTTCAGATCAGCAATCAGGCGACGCTGGGCAAGAGCGAGGCGCAGGTGCTACACGAACTGGAGCGGCAGATCGTGCCTCGCGTGGTGGAGTATGAACGACTGAGCCGTCGCGAACTGCTGGCGAAGCGGCGCGTGGGACTGGAAGACCAGGTGTGGCGCTCGTGGGGCATGTTGAGCAGTGCGCGACTGCTGACGACGGAAGAAGCGATGGGCGCGCTGAGTTTGCTGCGGCTGGGCGTGAGCATGGGCCTGCTGCGCGGCGCGGGACCGATGGGAGATGGTCCGACGATGCGCGTGGTGAACCAGTTGATGCTGCTTGTGCAGCCGGCTCACTTGCAGCGAGCAGTGGGACGCGAGCTGGATCAGGAGCAGCGGCGCGCGGCGCGGGCGACCTTGGTGCGGACGAAGCTGACGCGGCCAAGGGTGGCGTGAGCGGAGGAAAGCAGAGAACGGAGAACGGTGAGCGGAGAAGAGGCGTTGCGGGTGGCCGCAGACTGCTGGAGTTCAATCGCTGCTGTCTGCTTTCTTGTCTCTGCTCTCTGTTCTCCGTTCTCTTCTCTCTGCTTCCCGTCGCCCTCAGAACGACGTGGTGAAGCCGACAAACGCCATAATGCCGTCGCTGGAGGGGTTGTCGTCGTCGCCGAAGATGCGGCCGTTGCTGATGTGGCTCCAACGTGCGCCGAACTGGATGCGCCAGTTGTCGGAGATGGCTTTGGTCATGCCGAAGCCGGCGCGGGGCGTGAAGTTGATGCTGGTGCCGTCTTGGGGGACGTCGTCGGTGGAGAACTGGATGCCGATGCCGATGTCGGCGAAGGCGGTCCAGTCGTTGTCGGGTGTGGACCAGAAGTGCCAGCGGAAGACGATGGCGGGGTTGATGGCTTGGACGTCGTCGCCTGGGATATCGAAGTCGCGGAGGGCGAGCTCGCCGATGACGGAAACATCGTCGACGACGAAGTGCTCGATGGCGGCGGTGACGTTGATGTCGCTGAGTTCGTCAAAGTCGGTGCTGGCGCCGGCGCCGAAGGTGTACCAGGTTGTGTCGGCGTTGGTATAGCTGGATTGGGACGAGGGGGTTGATGCCGCGGCAGAGAGGTCGACTTGTGCGGGCTGGGTTTGCGGGGCTTCTTGCGCGAGGGCGGGAGCGGCAAGCAACAGGGAGAGAGCGAGAGACGTGCGCTGCATGGGTGAACTCCTGCGGTACGATTGGGTTGGAGTGTATCGCGATGAATGAGCCGAAGCGACAAGATGAACGATTGCAACGCGTGGAAGAGTCGATGCTGTTCACGCAGCATGGCCAAGACCATTTGGCGGAGCATGTGCGCGAACTGCACAAACTGATTGAGCGGCTGGATGCACGGGTGTCGCAACTTGAGGAACTGACCCGACGCGCTGATGAGGCAACGGGTGGGGGTGGCGAGGATGACGTGGGCGACGTGAACGATGGTCGGCGGTGAGGTTGTGCAGATGGACGGACTGCGGTAGACTGCGCTGATGCAAACGCGTGCAACTTTCGTGCTGGCGGTCGCGGCGATGGTGTTTCTGACTTTCGGGGCGTGCGCGTCGCGAAAGCCAGCGTGGGCGATTGCGCTGCATGGCGGGGCGGGCACGCTTGATCGTGATGCGCCGCCGGCGGAGCTGGAGGCGTATCGGGAAAGCTTGCGGCGAGCGTTGGCGGTGGGCAAAGAGCGCGCGGCGCGAGGTGATGCAGCGATGGATGTGGCGGAAGCTGTCGTGCGCGTGCTGGAAGATGATGAACGGTTCAACGCGGGGCGGGGAGCGGCGTTTAATGAAAAGGGCGAGCACGAACTGGATGCGTCGATCATGGATGGTGCGACGCTGCGCTGCGGCGCGGTGGCGGGTGTGCGCACCGTGAAGAACCCGGTGAGCCTGGCGCGGATGGTGATGACGCAGACGCGTCATGTGCTGCTGATGGGAGACGGAGCGGAGCAATTTGCGGATGCGATGGGCGTGGAGCGAGTGCCCAACAGCTACTTCAGCACGCCCAAGCGGAGGCAGATGCTGGAGGAAGTGCTGCGAGAGCGCGGCGCTCGAAGCGATGCTGCGCCTGGCGATGTGCGCCACACGTACAGCACGGTGGGCTGCGTGGTGCGAGATGTGCATGGGAATCTTGCGGCGGCGACGAGCACGGGTGGGCTGACGGGTAAGCGATTCGGGCGCGTGGGAGACACGCCCATCGTGGGTGCGGGGACGTATGCGGACGCGGGAGTGGCGGTGAGCTGCACGGGCACGGGAGAAGAGTTCATTCGTCACGGCGTAGCGCGGATGGTGGCGGCGCGGGTGCAGCTTGCGGGGCAATCGCTGGAACAGGCGTCGCGCAGTGTGGTGTTTGACACGCTGAAGAAAGATGATGGCGGCATCATCGCGGTGGATCGCGATGGTGTGATTGTGATGATGTACAACAGCGAGGGGATGTATCGCGCTGCGGCGGACAGCACGGGTCAGGCGTGGGTGGGGGTGTTTGAGGAAGAGGTGCGGTGAACAGTGAAGAGGTGAGCAGGTGAGCAGGTGAAGAGGTGAGTTGGGGAAGGATCCGGGAGGATTGATGAACATGGTGACAAGAAGTGTGTTGTTTTCGGTGCTTGGCGTGGTGATGGTGGTGCTTGGCGCGTGTGGGGCGGGGCGTGAGGCGAGCGGGGGTGCGGATGCAGGCGTGCGCGGAACGCTGCTGGTGATTGGCGGCGGGCTTGAAGATGACAATGCGCCGGTGTATCAGCGATTTGCGGAGCTTGTGCGCGTGGGTGCGCGGCGGGGTGAAGCGCCGCGCATTGTGATTGTGACGACGGCGAGCGGCGACGAAGCGGATGCGGCCAAGGGCAAGATGGAGTCGTTTGCGGTGTGGTGTCCGCAGATTGCCGTTGATGTGATCGGGCGTGAGACCAGCAGCGAAGCGGCGGTCGCGAAGATCGATGCGGCGAGCGCGTTGTTCTTTACGGGTGGGGATCAGAAGCGCATCACGGCGAAGTATCGCGAGGGCGACAAGGATTCGCCAGAGTGTCTGGCGATGCGGCGGCTGCTGGCGCGAGATGGCGTGATTGCGGGGACAAGCGCTGGTGCGGCGATGATGGGTGATGTAATGTTCTGGAGCGGTCGTAGCTCCGCGGCGCTGGGCATTGTGCGCGAGGGCGAGAGTGCGGTCGCGTTTGACACGACGATTGATCCGGACAATCCGCCGGGCGGGGATGATGTGGTGATTGTGGGGCCGCGTATCGGGCCGGGGATGCGGATGTTGCCTTGGGCGATGACGGACTCGCACTTCTTTGAGCGCGACCGCATCGGGCGACTGGTTGCGGCGATGGAAGCGTCGGGCACGCGACTTGCCATTGGCGTGGGTGAAGATGCGTGTGTGGAAGTTGATCTGGAAACGGGTGAGGTGATTGGCACGAGTGTGGCCGCGTCGCTGGTGGTGGATGCGGCGTGGCTGCAGCGTGAAGGGCTTTCGCGGCGGGGCGGCCTTGCGCGGGTGGTGCAGCAGGGCGATCGTGTCGCGCTGCAACGCCGACTGACGACGAAGTTCGCGGCGCCTGTGTCGCGGCCTGCGGGTGATGCGAAGACGGTGGAGGTGGCGGAGCCAGGGCAGAGTCGGCAGCTTGCGTCGTGGCGTGTGTTTGTGCGGGGAGCGACGGAAAAGAGCCGCGTGGACTTTGGCGGCTGGAGCGTGACGGCATGGCCAGATCGCGACGGATGGGTGGGATTTGACGTTGACGTGCCGTAACGCATGCAGAGGGACGGTTACTTATGCGGGAATCACTGAAACTGTCGCGCTGACAGCCCCAACAATGCTGCGGAGGTTGCTCAATGACGACGATGGAACGTGAAGCTCTGGCCTCGATCTGTCTGCTTGCTGCGATGGTGGATGGCAATCAGAGCGAAAGCGAGCGAGTGAAGCTGCAGCAGGCGCTGAACCAGATCGGCGGCGTTGACCCCTCGGTCTTTCAGCGTGTCTTCCTGCGACAGACGACGATCGAAGAAGAAGCTCGCAAGATCAATGATCCTGCGGTCAAGCGTTCGTGCTACGAACTCGCGGTGGGCGTGTGTGATTGCGACGGCGTGTCTTCGCCTGCGGAGAAGGAATTTCTGAGCAAGCTCGCCGTGCTGCTGGGCGTGGATGCGGCGGCAGCGCGAGAGACGGTGAAGCAAGCGGATGACCTGGTTGATCTGACGCTTGATGGCAAAGCGGCGGGCGCTGGTGCAGCTGCGGCTGTCGGCGCGGCGGGTCTTGGCGCAGTTGCGGCCCCTGCCGCGGCGGGGCCCACCCTCGAGAAGCAGGTCGATGACACGGTGCTGACGTACAGCGCGATCAACGCGGGTCTTGAGCTGTTGCCCCAAGGGCTGGCGACGGTCGCGATCATTCCGCTGCAGACCAAGATGGTCTACAAGATTGGTTCGCTCTACGGCTACAAGCTCGATAGCGGCCACATCAAGGAGTTCATCGCGACGGTGGGCCTGGGCATGAGCGGCCAGTTTGTCGAGAGCTACGCCCGCAAGTTCCTGGGCGGCCTTGCGAGTAAGTATCTGGGCAAGACGGCCGGCAAGGTTGTTGAGAAGACCACGGGCCCGATGATGACATTCGCAAGCACGTATGCGCTGGGCATGGTGGCCAAGAGCTACTACGCAAGCGGTCGCAAGCTGAGCATGGGCGATCTGCAGGCGCAGTTCGCACGCAAGTTTGAAGAAGCCAAGGGTGTCTTTGCGAGCCAGGAAGGCAACATCCGGGCGCAAGCGAGCAAGCTCGATCCGGCGAAGATCATCAACATGGTGCGCGGGGCGTAAGAGAAAACGATAAAGCGATAAAGCGAAAAGCGATAAATGAACCTTGCACTTCAGTGGTGCGAGGTTTTCATTTGCGCGTGATGGCGACGGGTTTGGTCTCGCCGCGAAGGGTGGAGACCATGACGTAGTGCTCGTGCAGAGCCAGGCCCAGAGCATCGCCCGCGGCCAGCGATGTGAGCTTGGCGGGCGCTTGCGGCTTGGGTGCGGCGGCGGCGGTGGATGCGTGCGAAGCGCGGCAACCCGCAATCGCGAGGAGCGTGAGGCTGGCGAGCAGGCTGATGCAGGTACGCATGCAAGCGACATCGACCCGCCAGCGCGGTCACTTTGCCGGCAGTGGCCGGGGCCGCGAGATTGGCGACGCGCATCGGTGACTTCAACGTGGGAATGCGGCAAAATCCGCGGATTTCGTGCGGTTATTGAGACGTTGCTCGTGCGATTCGCCCGAGAATCGTGTATCCTGTGCAAGACGAGTCGGCATCGCGTGCCGGCTGTGCGCGGAGGATTCGCATGCACGGCGGACTGGGCCAACATCTCATGCGAGCGGCAGGCTTGCTTGCCTTCGCCGGTGTACTTTCGCCCGCTTTTGCGAGGCAGAACGCGGCTCCGGAAGCAACAGCCGCTGCGGGCGATACGCCGCCGGTGCCTGGCAGTGTGGAGATGGATGGCGAAGTGCGCGATGTGACGCGCATTGAACTGTTTTACACGCGCGAGCTGGCGGGAGCGCCGGCGCTGGCGGATGTGCTGGCAGGGAGCGTGACGCTGGCGGAAGTGAACGGGGCGTGGGTGCCGCCTTATGAAGGCTTGGCGACGCGCACGGTGAAGCTGAGCGATGTGGGGACGGCAGGGCCGACGAAGATGCACGACACTGCGCTGGCGATCATTTCGCAGGCGGTGGCGGCGCGCGTCAAGGAGTTTGGCGTGATCGGCGTGTACGCCGAGCCGGACGGGGCGCAGTTTCGCATCGAGGATGGCGTGGTGGTGGACAGTCGCCCGGCGGGTGATACGTCGCTACGCATCGGTATTGCACTGGGCTTTGTGAAGGAGGTGCGCACGATCGCGCAGGGTGAACGCATTCGCGATGTGAATGCGACGGTGAACAACCCCGTGCACGCGTGGATTCGCGAGCATTCTCCCGTGACGGCGGCGGGCGTCGCGGCGGTGGATCGTGTGAAGCTGGATGACTACCTCTTCCGGCTCAATCGTCATCCGGGCAGGCAGGTTGATGCGGCGCTCGCGCCGAGCGGCGATGAGTTTGGCGGCACCAGCGTTGATTATCTGATTGCCGAGAACCGACCGTGGTTGCTGTACGCGCAGGCGACGCGCGATGGACGGCGGGATGATGATGAGTGGCGGTATCTCTTTGGTGTCACGCACAATCAACTGACGGGTGTTGACGACATTCTGTCGCTGAGCTTCCGCACGAGCTTTGACAACGTCAACACGTTTCAGGGCAGCTACGAGCGACCGATCGATGATGCGCGGCGCATTCGCGTGCGCGGGTTTGGCAGCTACTACGCATACACCAGCGCGGATGTGGGCCAGTTTGATGCGACGTTTGAAGGCGAAGGCTGGAACGCGGGCGGCGAAGTCGCATGGAATTTCTATCAGAACGCGGATCTGTTCATTGACGCGGTGGGCGGCGTGCGCTTCGACAGCATTCGTGTGGATAATCAGTTTGCGGGTGTGGAAGGTGACGAGAGTGTGACGGTTGGCTACCTCGGCGCGCGGCTCGAGCGGTATCGCATGAGCAATGCGATCGCCGCGAGTGCGATGCTTGAGTTTTCGATCGATGGGCTGGATGGTGAAAGCGTGGACACGCTGGGTCGCTTTGACGCTGACGAGAACTGGGCGACCATCAAGCTCGATGCGACGCATTCGTTCTATCTGGAGCCTTTGTTCAACGCGAGTCTGGAGCAGCGCAGCGGGTTGGCGCATGAAATCGCGGTGACGGGCAAGGCGCAGGTGAGCCTTGGGAGTCGCCTTGCGCCAAACTATCAGGATGTGGTGGGGGGGCTGTACACGGTTCGCGGCTATCCCGAGTCTGTCGCGGCGGGTGACCACAGCGTGGCGGCGAGCGTGGAGTATCGGTTCCACCTGCCGCGCATGTTGGCGCCGCGCGAGCAGGCGGGGAGCTTTCTGGGTGAGGCGTTCCGCTGGCGGCCGCAATATGCGTATGGCCCGGTGGACTGGGACTTGATTCTGCGCGGGTTCGTCGATGTGGGGTATGTCTCGCAGGTCGATCGCGAGAGCTTTGAGCGAGACAACACGCTGGTGGGGGCGGGGCTGGGCTTTGAGTTCTCCATCGTGCGTCGCGCTGTGGTGCGGCTGGACTATGGCTGGGCTTTGAGTGAAGTGGAAGACGGAGCGGGTAACGCGATCGTGGATACGGGTGATGGCCAGTGGCACTTTGTGGCCACGTTCCTGTATTGATCGCGCGGTGAAGTGCAGAGTGCGGTTTGGTGATCCGTGCGCTCCCCGGCGACGTACGGAGAGAATGAGTAAGCCTGATGACGTGTGAATGGATGCACATGCCCGCCAACGCTCTGCGATTGAATCGCGCAGGGTTGCTGCTGCTCAGCGCGGGCACGGTTGTCGCCGCGCCGGCGCTTGCGCAGGACATTCAAGGCGCGCGCGTGGTGCGAGGCTCAGCGAGCGTGGTGACGGACGGATCGCACACGGTGATTCGCGCCAGTGACCGGGCCATCATCAATTACGAAGCGTTCAACATCTCTCGCGGCGCGAGCGTGCAGTTTGTGCAGCCCACCGATCGCGCTCGCGTGCTCAATCGCATCACGGGTGGTTCACCCACGCGCATTGATGGTGCGTTGAGCGCTAATGGCCGGGTGTACTTCGTGAATCCGGCGGGTATCACGTTTGGTGCGGGCAGTGTGATCGATGCCAACCGCATTTATGCTGCGGCTGGTGAGATGAGTGACGCGGACTTTGTCGCGGGGCGAGCGCGGTTCACGCAGTTGACTGGCGATGTCGTCAACGATGGCGAGATTCGGGCGAACGCGATTCACCTGGCGGGTGCGACGGTGACGAACACCGGCACGTTGCTGGCAGATGACGGCGTCGTGACGATGACGGCGGCGGGCGAGGTGCACATTCGCGAGCGCGGCAGCCGGGTCAGCGTCACGATGAATGCCGGTGCGCTTGCGAGTGATGCTCGCACGGAAGATGCGTCGCTGGCGACGCCAAGGGTGGTCAATAGTGGGGTAGTGCGCGGCAAGAGAGCCATGGTGTCGCTGGGCGCTGGCGATGCCATGGGCCTGGCGATGAAAAACGCGGGCGTGTTGCACAGCGGCGTGATCGAAGCGCGGGGTGGTGATGTCACACTTGAAGGCTCGCGGGTTGAACAGGCCGGCACGATTGATGTCAGCAGTCAGGCCGATCGCGCGGGTTCCATCGCATTGATCGCGCAGGATGCGATCCATCTTCGTGACGGCAGCCAGACTGCTGCGCGCGGCGAACAGCACGCAAGCGGTGGTGATATTCGCATAGAGAGCAAGGGAATCGTGCGCAGTGACGCAGGTTCTCGTGTGGATGTTTCAGGCGGCGTGCTGGGCGGTGATGGCGGCGATGTCTTCGTCGCCAGCAGCGGCGCGATGCGCTTGCAAGGTGCATTGGTGGCCACGCACGCGGAAGGTGCGGCGCCCGCGCGACTGCTGCTGCGGCCGGTTGATGTGCTCATCGGGCCGCTTGGCGCGCAGGATGATGACATCTACGACGATGGCATCATCGACACGGACAACCCCGGCTTTGGCTGGGCGTTCGGGCCCTACACGCTTTCAGGGCATGCGATTTCGAACTTCTATGGCGATGTCATCATTCGCGCGGACCGCGATGTGCTCGTGAATGATGACGTCCGCAAGTTTCTTGGCGCCTTGGTGATTGATGCGGGGCGTGACATTCTGCTGGGGCAGCGGGCGAATCCTGATCCTGATGTGGTGGGCAGCAACCAGCCTGTGCGACTCAATCTGTCGCTGGCTGCCGACAGGATTGAGTTTGCTGCGGGCCGAGACATCGTTGACAACACGATCGATGGCACGTATCTGCGGTCAAACTTTGGTGATGTGCGATTGACCGCAACGACCGGGACCATCGGTTTCCGCCAGGCCGCCATGCCTGCGGGCAAGACGCTCTTCTACACCGCGGGGTCAGACAGTGTGCTGGACTTGAGCGTGGGTGGCCAACTGGCAGACCCCAGTCGCACGCGGGTGGTGGCGCAGGTCACGCAGGGCAGCTTGACGTTCGCGCGCTTGTTCGGCAGCAACGGCGGCGCCGCGCTGTCGCTGGATGCAGTGGCGGCGGGTGATGTGAACGTGGAACACTCGCTCGTCAGTGGCACGTACGTGCGCATCGACGCGGGTGATGACATGCAACTGAGCGCCAGTGTGCGCAGCCAGAGTGATGTGACGCTGCGTGCGGGCCGCGACGGCACGGGCGCACTTAGTGTGACAGCGAGCGACGTGGTACTCGCCGCGGATGATCTGTGGTTGCAGGCTGGCGACGTGGGTTTGGGAGCAGATGCAAGCGTTGATCTACGCACCAACTCGCCGCAACTGCGTGGGTCTGACGCGGTGAGCAATCCGCGCTCGGTCTTCATTGGCGCGGGCGGCGCGATCGCGAGCGACCAGCTTCCGGCGTTGTTTCAGTTCTCGCACGATCTGGCGAGTGGTCCTGATGGCTTGCCTGTTCGCTACACGATTGCTTCGTTTGCAAGTGATGTCAGTATCACTGATGGCAACCAGCTTCGTGGCGGCATCCTGTCGCTGTCGGGTGGCAGTGCCTTTGATGCTGGCGGCCGCGTGAGGCTTGCGGATTCCGTCGCGGCGTCGTCGCTGTTCGTGAATGGTCTGGCCACGCTAGGTGGATCAGCTCCGATCACGATCACGTCCGCGGAGCAAACCTACACAGGTGACGTAGATCTCGCGGGTGATGTGACCCTTGCTGGCGGCGCGATCAATGTGCAGCGTGCGATCAATCGCGAAGCCGGCTCCACCGTGAGCGCGTTGACCATCGCTGGTGAAGCTCGGCTGGCTGGCAGCATCGGCGCGATCCGTGCGATTGATCGATTGACGATTGATCGGCCCACGGTGCTGGGCGGTGGAAGCTCCGACACGAGCGTGGTGACGCGAGAATCGCAGACGTACAACGCACGCGTGACGCTCGCGAGCGATGTGACGATGCGTGCGGGCGAGGGTGACACGGGTGGTGAGATTCGCGTACGGGGCGCGATTGATAGCGATGACATCGCCGCTCGTGATCTGCATCTGCGGGTTGGTGATGGCGGCGCGATTCGGCTTGGCACCAGTCTTGGTGCCGTGCGCCGGCTTGATGCGCTCACCACGCAGACGGTCACGGGCACACCCGCGCCGCGGGCGAGCATCATCGGTGAGAGCGATATCGCGCTGTATGCGAACAGCTTCGCGATGACGCAGGGCGACAAGCTCACGGGGCTTGGGAGCGTGTTGATCGATGCGATCACCGATGCTGTCTTGAGTGATGTCAGCACGCGCGGCGATCTGAAGGTGGATGCCGCCAGCATCAGTCTGCTGCGTCGTCCGGCGAGCCCGGTGCTGGGTGCATCAGGCACGTTGGTGACCGACAATGGCACTGATCTTGTCGCGCGTGGTACGTTGACGTTGCGGGGCAGTGTGCAAATGGTGGGTGATGGTGCGCAGCCTGCGGTGCGGATCGGTACGGCAACGGGCACGGCGATTGGCACGGGCGGCTTGCAAGTGGTGCAGATGTCCGCAGGCGAACTGGCGGATGATCAGTTTGTGAACGCTGATGGCGTGGTGCTGGATGCGGTTGTGCCTGTGCGCGACACGCCACCACCACCACCACCGCCACCACCGCCACCACCACCGCCACCACCGCCACCGCCACCCCCGCCTCCTCCACCTCCACCTCCACCGCCTCCACCGCCTCCGCCCCCTCCGGCGGTTGCGCAGTTGGTGGACATTGTGCCGCGCGAGCCTGCTGTGACGGCGCCGGTGCGCGTGCCCGTGTACGACATCGATCTACTTCGCGCAATTGCGGTGCGTGGACGGTCCACGTCCACGCTGGAGGTTTTGTCGTACGGCTTGCTTGCTCGCAGCGTGTTTAACGACATGCGCGTGATGGCGAGTGACAACGATGAAGTGCGCGTTGCGGCGGCTCGATTTGAGCGTGCGCGAGTCGCGCAAGTTGTGACGTTGCATGATGCCGTGTTTGGCGGGCCGGGCAGCGACAGGACCGATGCGGTCATCGCCGATCTTGACGACGCTTTTGCGGCGTATGCGGCGCGAAGTGACGCGCCGATCGAGCCGCGCGACTTTGCGTGGTATGTGGCGACCACGCCCGAGCGTGCGACGACGATGCGCACGCTGCTTGGCGTGCGTGAAGTGTTCGCGGGGCTGCGCGATATGGGTCTGACGGACGTGGAGTACGCCCAGACGCGCGATCGTCTGCTCGCGCGACTGGTTCGCGACGATTCGACGTATTCGCCCGCGCTGCTCGACGGCATTATCGAAGTCGCCGGCACTCCTGCCATGGCCACCTCGCGCTGACGCGTGCGAAGTTTGCGGCCCTTCCCTAGCCTTGCGCGATGAAACGCTTCAAGTGGGAACCGCCCGCTCTCATGATTCTCGTGCTCGCTTTGGGCGCGTGGCTGGTGTGGAACAACAAGAACCAGTTCACCGGCATCAAGCCCGCGGAGGGCGCTCGGACCGTGGAGTTTCGGTTGGGTAACGCGCGTGGAGTGGTCGAGGTGACCGAGTCCGCCGCTCAGCCAGAGTCCCCTGGCTTTCGCGTGTTGCTGCGCAACGGCTTCGCATCGCCTTCGATGAACAGCGCCGAGTTTGAGAAGCAGTTTGGCCCACAGGCCCTGCACGATGTGGTCCATCAGGGCGACAACCTGTTCTTCCGGTTGTTCAACATCACGGGCTGGTCGAGTCTGGCGTGGGTGGTGGTGGGGCTGGGCGGTCAGTTGGCCTTCAGCGGACGCATGTTCCTGCAATGGGTTGTGAGCGAGAAGGAACGCAAGAGCGTTGTGCCACCCGCATTCTGGTATCTCAGTCTGGGCGGCGGCGTCGCGTTGTTTGCCTACTTCGTTTGGCGCCAGGACTTCGTGGGCGTGCTGGGGCAGTCATCCGGATTGGTGATCTACGCCCGCAACATTCGCCTCATTCACAAGCAGCGGCTACGCGAGGCGGAGGGTGCAACGTCCGTATAGCGCGGGGGTTGCCGAATCGCGCAAGCCTTGTCCAAACGAAGCGCAAACGGGACGTCCGTGTCGCCGTCTGTCAATATTTTCTGTATCGATTGTGCCGGGATTTCTGGTCAAACGGCCAACATAGCGCATCTTGTCTGTATGCATGTGACCCTAGACGGCCAACCGATGGTTATCGCACGCCCCACGCTGGCGGCTGCTTTGGCCGAAGGCGTGACCCAGGCCCGTGCGCGCGGCCGTGTCATTATCGAGGTGAAGGGCGACGGCGCGATGCTGACCGACGAGGCCCTCAGCACCCCCAGTGATAGCGAGGGGCAGTTTGGTCTGGTGCAACTCATCTCCGCCGATCCGCGGACGCTCGTGAAAGTGACGCTGGGCGACGGCGCCGAGGCGTTGCGTGCATTGCTGGACGAACAGCACCGCGTCGCTGAGCTGATCCATGCGGACAAGGGTCAGGAGGCCATCGCTGGCCTGCAGGCGATCTTTCAGACGTGGCAGACCGTGAAGGACTTGGTCGAGCGTGGCGGCAGCCTGCTTGAGACGGATCTGGGCGGCGTCCAGTTGAGCGGCCTGCCCGAGGGTGAGACTTTCTCGCAGGCATCGTCGCGCCTGCTGACGCACCTTCGCCGCGTGAAGACGGCGCTGGGCAGCCAGGACTGGGCCGCACTGGCCGACGTGCTGGAGTACGACCTGTGCGAAGAAGCGCAGGCGTGGGAGAAGTTGCTGGACGCGCTTGCGGATCATGTTGGCTCGCTGCCTGCCGAAGGCGCGGGTCCGCGTGGTCAAGAGGGAGGCGCGCAACGCGCATGAGTCTGGCAGGCGTTCCAAGTCAGTTTCCGACGCATTCGGATGCGCGCATCGCCGCGGCATCGAGCGCGATCGACGCGCTGATGGAACGCGCGAGTGTCGCACTGGAAGCGACGGACTACTTCGCTGCGCAGGAGTTCTGCTTGCGGGCGCTGGACAAGGCCCGGCGCGTGCTTGATTTTGATCGCATCAGTCGCATCGCCATGCCGCTGCAGGAGGCCCGCCGCCAGATTCGTCACCTCGCGACCGACGCTCGGGACGCAGGCGGCGTGTTTGTACTGGGCAGTTTGCCCTCTCCTGAAACGCGCATCGAGCCGGGTTTCTACTTGCTGGAGCCGCCGCTCATCGGGCTCGATGGCAGGCAGTTCCGTGAGCTTGTCCGCAACCGCAAGGTGCCTGCATTGACGCTCGTGAAGGAACCCACCACCAGCGCCGGCAAGTGGCCCATCGTGGGAGTTGGCGCGGGTGAGTTTGAGAATATCGTGGCGCGCGTGCAGGTTGAACCGCCCGCAGCGTTGAAGGACTGGAAAGAGAAATCGCTGCGCAACGCCCCGCGCGAGGCCTTGCCCGATAGCGCGTGGTTCCTGAGCGTGCAAGAGGCGCTGGGTGACGCGGCGATCCGCAAGGTCAATCCGCTCTGGCCTCCGGCTCACAAGGTTGAAGACCTCATCGAACTGCTCGATGCGGTGCCCGATCATGAAAAGCTCAGCCAAGCGCTGATGTTCACCGCGAAGGACGCACTGGTTGCGCCGCCGCCCAAGCTGCCGCGTCGTCGGCCCGTCATGGATAATCCGCTGACGTTCTGACGCCTCACGCCTTGCGAAGCAGGTACAGGCCCGCAGCGCTCACAAGTACGAACGCTCCGGCCAACGCTGCGAGCACAGTGAACGTGCGCGATTCGTCGGCCTTGAACGCTTCGCTGACGGGCACGTACACCACCTGCGTCGCGATCACGTCGCCCAGCTTCCAGTTGTACCCACCTTCGCTGCCGTAGAGCTCCACCTGACGGCGCGGAGCCTTTTCCGGCGTGGTGTGGCAATCAAGACAGCGAGCATCGCCCACGATCATCGGGCGAGCGATGTAGAACGTGCGCACGCCGTTGCGTTCGATGATGCCGCTTGATTCCTTGGCGTTGCGATCTTCCTGGAACTTGGCGACCAGTTGCTCTTCGAACGAGTCGGTCCTGTTGCTGCGATTGGTGGGGTTGGGGCTGGCTTCGCGATAGACGAAGTGCTTGTACTTCTCGTTGGCGGCGAAGTGGCGGGCGACCTGCATCGCAGAGAAGCCGGGCACCATTTCGCTGCGGAAGTTCTCGTCATCGAGCCGTGCGCGCAGTTCGGGCGTCAGTTCAAGGGCTTCGTGTGCCGCGGCGCCGCTCACGCCTGCACCAGCGCCCGCATTGGCTTCTTCGAGCGCGGGACGCACGTTCTTGATGGTGTACTGACGCACCGAGTCCATGGTTGCCAGCAGCATTTCGGCGCGGGTCACGGTTTCGCGCTGGGCGGTCTTGTCGCGCTCGAGCCGCGCTTCGGCCAGGCCGTATACCAGCCCGGCGAAGGTGAGCACCAGCGCGCACGCTGCACCAAGCGCCACAGCCAGCCCGCCGCGATTGCGCCGCGCGAACTTCCGCGCGCGGTACACGGTGGTGGGGGGGCGAGCGATGATCGGCTCGTGCGCCAGGAAGCGGCGAATGTCCTCCGCAAGCGCCGACACGGTTTCGTAGCGCTGCGCCCGATCCTTCTCCAGGCACTTCATCACGATCCAGTCAAGATCGCCCGCGAGCTGCTGACGCAGCGTGTTGACGTCGGTCCGGCGGTGCCTTGCGATAAACGCGGCGGTTTGCGTGCCGGTCTTGGTGCTCTGCTGCGAACCCGCGTCAGCGGTACCGGCTTTGGTTGCGAGCTTTTCTTCTCGCAGTGCGCGGCTCAATCGCGTCGAGGGGCGCGGCGGCTCTTCTTCCTTCAGCACGCGTTGAATCTCTTGCAGACTCGCGCCGCGCAACCGTGAACTGTCAAACGGCGTCACACCCGCAATGAGCTGGTAGAGAATGACGCCAAGCGAATAGGTGTCGCTGCGCGTGTCAACGTCCAGACCGCTCATGGCGGCCTGCTCGGGGCTCATGTACTCGGGCGTGCCGATGAACTGGCGGAACTCCGTAAAGACCGTCTTGTCGGTCAGGTCCTGGTTCATCGCCTTGGCGATGCCGAAGTCGATGACTTTCACGATCGGCTTGTCGTCGTGCAGCGTGACAAGCACGTTGCTGGGCTTGAGATCGCGGTGCACGATGCCCTTGGTGTGCGCATGCTGAATGGCGTGGCACACCGTGACGAACAGCTCAAGTCGTTCCTTGGTCGTGAGGTTCGCATCATCGCAGTACTCGTTGATGGGCACGCCCTTGACGAGCTCCATCACGAAATAAGGCCGACCCGTAGCCGTCATGCCCGCGTCGTAAACCTTGGCGATGTTGGGGTGATCCATCATCGCCAGCGCCTGGCGCTCGACTTCAAACCGGCCGATCACCTGCTTGGTATCCATGCCGGGCTTGACGATCTTGAGCGCGACCTTGCGCCGCACTGGCTCATTCTGCTGAGCCATGTAAACAAAGCCGAAGCCGCCTTCGCCGATCACCTGCAGCAGTTTGTATTGGCCAATGAGCGTGCCAGGACCCTCGATCGGGCACGCAGTACCCGGACCGATCACCGTGGAAACGTCATCGACTTCGAACTTCTCCATGCCCTTACTCATCGCGGATGCAATGTACCACAAACCTTCCAAGAAGCGAGCGAATCGCCTCTTCTATTACACAGAGCGGCATTCAGGCGTCGGCACCCTCAGCAAAGACAGCCGAGTTGGCATGTTTGGAGTTTGTGAGTGCGAGGTGAATCTGGATAAGCCTGCCCAGTTACGGCTGTTGCGCCGCATATCAGCGGCCTGAAACGCGCAAACTCGAGCATTTCCATGCCGCGACCTTATGCGTCGGGCGATGTTTCACAGGGTAGGGGCGTGATGAACGCCACCGACAAATGGGAAGGGGCACCGTTGAGCCAAGCTGGGGAGGCGGGTCGCGTGGAACTCCATCAGGAAACCAAAGAGGCATCACACTGGCTGTTTGTGCACCATCGGTCCGAGATGTATCTCCAGACTGATCGCGTCATGGCGTATGCGATGATGGCACAGGCGGTAGCGGCGTTCGCCATCTTCCTGGTGATGGGTCACGTGGCCATGATCATCGCCGGCTGTCTGCTGGCCAGTGGCGCTGCTGCCGCCAAGCTCAAGGCTGGCGACGTCAGTACCCGGTGGATCGTTGCAGTCAGTCAGGTCTTTGCCTCCGTTGCCTATCTATCTACAGGCACAGATGAGTCTGCTGCACAGTTGCATGCGTGCTTCTCCCTCGCTTTGCTGGCGATGTATCGCGAGTGGCCAGTCGTCGCCGCGGTTGCGGCAGGGCTGAGCGTGAGCGGCGTCGCGGTCGCTCTGACGGCGGATGCGATCTCGCTGCATCGCGCGACAGAAGCCGCGGGCTGGTTGTGCGCCGCGGCGGGCGTCTTGTCATACTCATGCCTTGCCAGCATGCGTCAACTGCGCGAGACATCGGAGGCGCAGGCGGTCAACGCGCTGGAAAGCGAACGAACCGAGTCCGCCGTCATCGCTCGCACGCGAGAACTGGTGGAAGCCCAGCATGAGATGTACCGTGAGCGCGAACTGCTCACGAATGTCATGTCGCATATCCCGTACTACGTGGTGTGGAAGGACCGTGACCTTGTGTATCGCGGCTGCAACACTGCGTTTGCGGGTCTTGTGGGTCTGGCATCGCCCAAAGACATTGAGGGCAAGCAGGAAACCGAACTGCCCGTGGAACTTGAGGAAGCAGCGGTCAACCAGCAGCAGGATGCGATCGTCATTGCAACCGGCCGCGCCTTGCTGAGCATGGAGCTCTCGCGCGTTACCGCGGGCAAGTCTCGGCAGTATCTTGCAAGCAAGGTGCCGATGCGCGACGAATCCGGTGAAGTCGTCGGCGTGCTCAGCATCTATGCCGACATCACGGATCGCAAGGCGCTCGAAGCGAGCCTGGCACAGGCGCAGAAGCTGGAATCCATCGGCCAGCTTGCCGCGGGCATCGCGCACGAGATCAATACGCCCGTGCAGTATGTGAGCGACAACACGCGATTCCTGGAGTCACAGTTCGGCTCACTCCTGCGAGTGGTGGAGAGCTATGCGAAGCAGCTTGATGTCGATGCCGGCGCCAAGTCGTGGGATGAGCGTCGCCAGCAGATCCAGAAGGATCTTGAGCAGCTTGACTACGAGTTCGCACGTGTCGAAGTGCCCGCCGCGATCGATCAGTCACTCGACGGGCTGGAGCGAGTCTCAACGATCGTGCGCGCGATGAAGGACTTTTCGCACCCTGGCAGCGCCGATAAGCAGCTTCTCGATATCAACAAGGCGATTGCTTCAACCGTCGTCGTCTGCACGCACCGGTGGAAGTACGTCGCTGACCTCAAGACGGAGTTTGACCACAACCTGCCGATGATCCCGTGCCTTGTTGCGGAGTTCAATCAGGTCATTCTCAACATGGTGGTGAACGCCGCAGATGCCATCGCTGAGAAGCAAGGCAACTCGGGTGCGAAGGGGCTCATCACTGTCAGCACGCGTGCGGGCAGCGACTTCGTCGAGATTCGCGTTTCTGACAATGGTTCGGGCATACCGGTCGCGGTACAGCCGCGCCTGTTCACGCCGTTCTTCACAACCAAGGGTGTCGGCAAGGGCACGGGGCAAGGTCTTGCCATCAGTCGCAGCATCATCGTGGACAAGCACGCGGGTGAGATGACCTTCGAGTCACAGCCTGGTGTGGGTACCAGTTTCATCGTTCGTCTGCCCGTCATCGCCCAGAATGAGCAAGAGGTCGCGCAAGCGGCCTGAGGAGGACACAGCGTGTCACAGCAATTCAGTGTGCTCTTCGTGGACGATGAACCCCGCATTCTTGATGGCCTGCGCCGTCAGCTTCGCGCCAGCCGCTTTGACTGGGACATGCGATTCGTGGAATCAGGCGAAGCCGCGATCCGCGCGATGAACGAATCGCCCGCGGATGTTGTGGTGTCCGACATGCGCATGCCGGGCATGAACGGCGCACAGGTTCTGCGTCGGGTGCAGCAGAGCTGGCCCGATGCGCTGCGGGTGATTCTCTCGGGCCAGACCGATCAGGCTGAACTGCTGGGTGACATTGGCGCCGTGCACCAGTTCCTGCAGAAGCCGTGCGACCCCGACGCGGTGCGAGCCACGGTTCTTCGCGCGCAGACAGTGCGAACGCTGCTGGAATCTCGTCGGCTTCGTAAGGTCAGTGCGGGTGTTGTGTCGCTTCCGCTGCTGGCGAGCACACACACCATGCTGGGCAAGGCCCTTGACGCTGACGCATCGCTCACCGCGATCGCAGAGATCGTCGAGCGTGACGTAGCTCTCAAGACCAAGCTCATTCAGCTCGTCAACACCTCGTTCTTCGGCATACCGCGCCGCATCAGCACTGCCAAGGACGCCATTTCCCTGCTGGGCACGCGAAACCTGCGCGCCATCGCCGTGACTGCTCACGCGTTTGATTGTCTCGCGGCCGACGACGCGTGTTCGCATGTCATCTCGTCGCTCTGGGCCGCGAGTCTGCGCATTGGCGCAGCCGCGGAGGCGCTTGCTCGCAAAGCCGGTCAGTCGCAGGCCGTCGTCGAGCAGTCACTCCTCGCAGGCGCGCTGAGCCTCATCGGGCGTGCGCTGCTCGTGCGGTACGAACCCATCAATCTCATCGCGGCGTGCAAGCTCACGGAATCCGGCGCGAAGCTGCACAAGGCAGAAGCATCAACGTGCGGCGCGCCGCAGCAGCATGTGGGCGGTTACGCCCTTGGTCTGTGGGCTTTCAATGACGCCGTCGTCGAAGCGGTCACGTATCAGGATGATCCGTTCAAATCAAGCGTGAATGAGGCTGCTCATCCGCTCACGTATGTGCACGCCGCCCGAGCGCTCAATCCCGTCTCGCGATACGTCGAAGCGATCGAACCTTGCGAGGAGTTTCTGTTCACCCGCGGCCTTGAATGGTCGCGATTGCGGAAAGAAAGGCACGCCGCATGAACATCAACGAACACGCGTCGTCCACGCCCGCGAACGCTCCGCTCAGCCTCATGATCGTCGATGACGACGCCAATGTGCTCGCGGGTTTTCGGCGCTCCATCGGTCGCAAGTGGAACCTGGTCACCGCGCAAGGCGGTCCCGCGGCCATCACGCTCGTCAAGGAGAAGGGGCCGTTCGCGGTCATCATCACCGACATGCAGATGCCCGGCATGAACGGCATCGAGTTTCTGGAGGCGGTCCGCCCGCTCGCGAAAGACAGCGTGCTGATGATGCTGACGGGCAACGTCGATCAGGCGACAGCGGCGCAGGCCATCAACCGCGGACACGTCTTCCGGTTCCTCAACAAGCCCTGCACGCCCGAAACGATGGACGCCGCGATCGCCGCGGGTATGCGTCAGTATGAGCTGATTACCGCAGAACGCGTGCTACTACGCGACACGCTGGCGGGCTCCATTCGCCTGCTCACCGATGCGATGACGCTGTCGCGGCCCACGCTCGCGATCTCGACAGCATCTGTGCGCGCCAACACCCACCGCATCGCCAACAAGATCGGGTTGTCATCCGACTGGCGCCTGCCCATTGCTGCCAGCCTGAGTCTGCTGGGCTTTGCGGTGATGCGCGAGCTCAGCGATGCGGCGATGTTCGAAGAAGCCAACCTGCACGAGTGCACCAAGTCGGGCGCGAAGCTGCTGCATCACATCCCGCGGCTTGCGCAAGTGTCTGAGATCGTCGCGTCATGCTGCGATGACACGCCCTTCCATGCGCTCAACGCTGCATCGCCTGTCGCGCTTCCCGCTCGCGTGCTTCGCGTCGCGATAGATGTCGAGCGCGTCCGCCGCGGCGTGTGTAAAGCGTCCGAAATCACCGAGTCGCTGCAGCAGGACCGCTCGCCAGTCGCAGAACAGGTGCTGATCGTCGTCGAAGAACTGCTGAAAGAGAATGCGGGTACGCCCAAGGTCACGATTGAGTATCAGTCGGGCAAGGTCGCGGTGGGCAAGCTGCGTGAAGGCATGCAACTGCTCGATGACATCATCGCGCAGGATGGCCGCACGGTGCTTGCACGCGGGTATGAGCTCACCACGCTCACCATCGAGCGGTTGCACAGCTACGCCCGCGCCAGCCTCATTCCTTCTGAGGTGCACGTGCGCTGGCAGGTGCCGGCCCAAGCCGCCGCAGCGTGATCGGTCTTTACAGGCGGCGGCGGATCATGTCGAGGACGAAGCCGACAAGCCCCAGCCCGGCGATGATCGATCCCCATTTCCACACGGCGATCCACGCACTGGCTTTGGTTGTCACTTCCCACGTTTCCACGCTGCGTGCAGCGGGAATCTCTTCGATGCCTACTTGCTTGCCGCTTGCGTCAAAGATCTTGCCCGCTTCAACGTCCCACTTGTTGAGCTTCATCCCCGCGGCGTCGAATGCAAGCCGCTGATCGATATCTGCCGGATTCACTTCCAGTGATGTAACCGTCCACGTCGTTGTGCGTTCGCCGGCTTTGTCAATCTCGCGCTCAATGATGCGAGCAGGCAACGAGATCGTCGTCTCGCCAATCTGCACGGGTGATGCATCGACGAACGCGACACTCCATGTCGTCTCCGCGACCTGCAGTGTCACGCTGGTCAGTGTGCCGTCTGCCGACGCATCCAGCGAGAACGCATACGCGGGAGATCGCAGTGAGCAGCCTGCGTCCGTCTTCGCAAGCTCATGCTTGCCGTCCGTCAGCGCGTGCGCATGCAGCGTCGCGAGCACGGGCCAGGGCGCGAACACCGCCGGCCTGGGTGGTACGTTGCTCCACAGGTCAATCTGCGTGTTCTCGATGTACACATCTCGCCCGACCCGTTGATTGCGCGATGTGCCATCTGTGAAGTGCAGCATCGCAACGGGTGTCGCTGGATACGTGGTGCCGTCCTGCGAGCGATACTGCGCGAATGCGAGCCGCTTGCGATTGTCCAGGGCCAGCACGATGCGCTCGGGCTTGCCCGTCGCGCCGGCAGGGGTGTCAAGTGTCATCGCGATGCTCGTGACGCCCGACGCGCGATGAAGCAATGTCGTGCACGCATCAGGCGTTGCGACAGCCTGAGCGAACACCGACGATGTCACCATGCACACCACGCCACATGCCAAGCGGTTCATACCCGCGCTATCGACCTGAACGACGGGCGGGTTTGGTCGCCTTGGCAGCTGCCGCCAGGGCAAGCACTCGCAGCTTGGAACTCCGGCCCACCGTCCCCAGCTCGACCCCTTCCTCGCGCAAGAGTTGCGCCTGCACCGACCCGCCACCCGGGAACTTATCTATAAGAGTGCCGTCGTCCCGCACGGTGCGCCACCACGGGGTTATCCGGGTTTTTCCCTCGGCCCGGTCTTCCTCGGCTGCCTCTGCCGCTATCCGGGCAAAGATGCCGGAGGTCAGGGGGCAGCAGATGTCCACTTTGGCGTCGGCGGCCAATCGGTCGCGGAGGGTGCTGAGCGTCATGACCGAGCCCTTGCGCACCCCGCGCATGTGTGCGTCCACATCGATGGGCTTGGGGATGAGCATTTTCTTGCCCGCCCATTGCTTCATGGTCTTGGGCACGATCACCGTCTTGCCGTGAGAGGGGTTGTCCTGCTGCAGTTTCTCTCGTGCGGTCGCTCGAGCCATGTCGCACGCTCCCGATGAAAATCCCGCATACCTTGTTCCAGCGGCGCGACCTGGGGTCGCGGCGCGATGGCGTTGGCACAAGATGCCGAGCCATGAAGCGATGGTACCAGTCCTTTTGTCCTCGCGAGGGAACGTGATGAAGCGTGCAGGTCGTGCAGCCGGTCAAGGTGTGATTCCGTCGGTCGCCGCATTGCTGCTGGCGACGTGCGGACAGGCGTTGGCACAACAGTCTCCCTCGGGCGGCCAGCCGTTCGATGTCAATTCGGTGCGTCCGGGTCAGCCCGGGCAGCAGCGGATCACCGCCGCTGCAACCAGCGCGCTGGGGCGGACGGAAGCCGCCGCGGAGCAGGGCCCCAACTACAAGGTGTCGCGATTTCTGCTTGAGTATCGCAGCGAGCACCCTCAGCACCCCGCGATTGACTCGGTCATGGCGGCTCCCATCGAGCTGGCCCAGGGGCCTGACGGCTACCTCGCGCCGCGTGCGGGTGAGCCCACGGTTGTCCTGCGTTTGGAAGAAGTTGTTCCGGCGAACCCAGGCACTTTCAGCCAGGCTGCTCTCAGCACTGTCGCCAAGGGCATCGTCAAGGAACTTGAGCGTCTGGGCCTTGCCAGCATCATTGTGCAACTGCACCCCGACGACGTTGACAGCGCAACCGGCGCCGACAAGCGTCCCAACCAAGATGGCGATCTGCGCATGATCGTCTGGACCGGCGAAGTCAGTGCGGTGCGCACTGTCGCAGTGGGGGAGCGTCTGGAGAAGCGCATTAACGCGGGCAAGACGACCCGCGTGGACAGCAACGACGGTGTGCACAGTCGCATCCGTGAGCAGAGCCCGGTGAAGCAGGGCGAACTGGTCAGCAAGGGCGCCATTGACGACTACGTCTACCGCCTCAACCGCCATCCGGGCCGCCGGGTGGACGTCAGCGTGGGTCAAGGTGAAGAAGTTGGGCAAGTCGCACTGGACTATCTGATCAACGAAAGCAAGCCCTGGACGGTGTACGCCCAGACCAGCAACACCGGCACGGAGAGCACCAACGACTGGCGCTACCGCGTGGGCTTTAGCCATAACCAGCTCACGGGCAATGACGACGTCCTTCGGATCGATGCGTTTACCGCTGGCGTCGATGAAGCCAACGGCATCCAGGGCAGCTACGACTTCCCGCTGCGCAGCGATGTGCTGCGGTTGAAGGTTTTCGGCGGCTACAGCGAGTACGACGCGAGCGACGTGGGCGCCTCGGACGAAGATTTCTCGGGTCAGAACTACAACCTGGGAGCCGAACTCGCGTACACCGCGTATCAGAACGGCCGTTTCTTCGTTGATGGCATCTTTGGCGCCCGGTACAACAGCGTGCAGGTCACCAACGATCTCTTCATCGAACGCGGCGAAGAGCAGTACTTCACGCCTTACGTTGGCGTGCGTGCCGAACGCTTCACCGATGTGAACGAGTTCGCGGCGAGCCTGACGTTTGAGTGGATGGAACCCAACATCTCAGGCGTGAACCAGTCCGACCTGAACAGCCTGGGCCGTCCGGGCGTGGATGAAGAATGGCAGATTGTGCGCTTTGATGCGTACCACTCCTTCTACATCGAGCCGCTTATCAGCGAGGTGTACCAGGGCAAGGGCGAGAAGGGCCCGACCACCCTGGCGCACGAGATCGCTCTGTCCGCCCGCGGGCAGTATGCGTTCAACAACCGCCTGATCCCCAATGAGCAGGATGTGCTGGGTGGCTTGTTCAGCGTTCGCGGTTACCCCGAGAGCGTGGTGGCGGGCGACAGCTCGCTGGTGGGTACGCTTGAGTATCGCTTCCACTATCCGCGCACGTTCAAGGTCAGTGACCCTGGCACTCTGAACGGCCGCGACTACGCGAAGCTGGCCAGCTTCCTGGGCAAGGACTTCCGCTACGCCCCGCAAGAGGCGTTCGGTCGTGCTGACTGGGACCTGATCTTCAAGGGCTTTGTCGATGCGGGCCACGTGCTCGTGTCGGGCTCAACGCCTGGCGAAGAGAACTACACCCTGATCGGCGCGGGCGTGGGTGCTGAGCTGCAGCTCAAGCGCAACCTCGTCGCCCGGCTGGACTGGGGCATGGCCCTGGCAGACGTGGACGATCCCGCCAACCGCGTGGACGGCGGCGACAACCGGTTCCACTTCCTGCTGACGTTCCTGTACTGAGACGAGACGTAGTGACGAAGTAACGAAGAGACGAAGTACTGAAGCAACCAGACAACCGTTGTCTTCGGTCTTCCGCTAGTGCCAAGTGCCTAGCGCCCCATGCCTTCCCTTCCGGAGTCCTCCCATGACCCGTTCATCTTTGCTCGCGCGGGCCTCATTCTTCCTCAACCGCCTTTCGGTCCCCGCCGCCATCGCGCTTGCCGCGGGCTGCGTCGCCAGCGCACACGCCGGCCCTGAGGGCGAGCAGGTTCGCCAAGGCAGCGTGCGCTTCGTGCGCGACGGCAACAACACGACGATCTACGCGGGCGATCGCTCCATCATCAACTATCGCTCCTTCAACATCGGGAGCAACGAATCGGTCCGCTTCGTGCAGCCCGATGCGGGCAGCCGGGTGCTCAACCGCATCACCAGCGCTGCGCCGACGCGCATCGACGGCAATCTGAGCGCGAACGGTCGCGTGTACATCGTGAACCCCGCGGGCGTGGTCTTTGGTCGCAGCTCGGTGATAAATGTCAATGGCTTGTTTGCTGCCGCTGGCAACATGAGCGACGGCGATTTCAATCGCGGCATCGATCGCGTGACCGGCATGACGGGTCGCGTCGCCAACGAAGGTCTTATCCGCGTGGATCAGGGCGGTACCGTGTTGCTTGCGGGTGGCCAGGTCGCCAACATGGGCAACATCGTCGCGCCGCAGGGCACGGTGGCGATGGCCGCTGGCACTGATGTAGTCTTCACCAGCCGCAACGATGTGATGCATGTGCGCGTCTCCGGTCCGGCTCAGGGCGATAGCCAGAACGCCGCGGTGACCAACACGGGCACCATCGACGCGCGTCGCGGTCAGGTAACGATGGCTGCGGGCGACGTGTATGGCCTGGCGATTCGCACCGATGGTCAGATCATCGCTCGTGATACCACGATCGCCGGTCAGGGCACGGGTCGCGTGCTGGTTGAAGGCTCCATTGACGGCGTGAATCAAGCCAGCGATACCGCGTGGTCTTCCCGCTTTGATCGTCGCAACGTCACGCCGGCCAAGGGCGGCACCATCACGATTACAGGCGAGACGGTGGGCCTTTTCGCCGCGACGCTTGATGTGAGTGGCACCAAGGGCGGCGGTCAGGTGCGCATTGGTGGCGATATCATGGGCACCGCGCTCGCTGGCGATCTGCGCAACAGCACGGTGACTGTCGCTGACAGCGCCACGACCATTCGCGCCGATGCAACCCAGCGCGGTGACGGCGGCAGCGTGGTGCTGTGGGCCGACGACACGACCCGCACCGCTGCGGCCATCTCCGCCAAGGGCGGCGAGCGTGGCGGCGATGGCGGCTTCATCGAAACCTCCGGCAAGCAGCACCTGGCTGTTGATGGTTCACGCATCGATGCGAGCGCCGCTCGCGGCGATGCCGGCACGTGGCTGCTGGACCCCCGCAACGTCAACATCACGAGCGGTACTACCAATGTGACGATTTCGGGCACCAACCCCGAAGTCTTCACGCCATCTCTCGATGACTCGGAAGTCTCTGCCGCGGACATCGTCAGCCGACTCAACAACGGCACAAGCGTGACGATCAATACCGGCAGTGACGGCGCGCAGGATGGTGACATCCGCATTCAAGCTGACATTGTGCGCAACGCGGCCAGCGGCAGCCCGACGCTCCGCCTGGAAGCCGCGAATGACATCGTTCTTGAGAGCAATCGTCGTATCGAAGCCATCGGTGGCGGTTCGCTCAATGTCGAAATGCTCGCCAATCGCGGCGCTGGTGATCTTGATCCCAACGCAGGTTCGATCTGGCTGCAAAGCGGCAGCAGCATCGAAACGCGCGGCGGCAACATTCTGCTGGCGGGCGGCAATGTGAGCAATCCGACGCTGGGCGATCCGACCAGCACCGGCTACACCAGCGCGCTGCTAGACAGCGCGGCTCGTGGCAGCTCGGCCAATCCCGTGGGCATCCGTCTTGAAGGCACCACCGTCGACGCAGGCTCCGGCAGCGTGACGGTGCGCGGCGTGGGCGCTGACGGCGTGGACGGCGCGCAGGGCGTACGCGTGCAGAGCACGGTGCTGGGAGCGACAGTTCGCATTGATGGGCTGGGCGGTGGCTCGAGTCTTGCCGGCACGGGGCTGGGCAACAACGGTGTTCTCGTCAGCACAGGCGGTTCGGTGCGGTCCACCGGCGCACTGACAGTGCATGGCACCGGCGGCGCGACGGCGGAAGAAGACATGGTGGGCGTGCTGGTGCGCCTGGGCGGCGAGATTCTCGCACAGAACGCAGGCAACGCGCAGACGCTGAGCGTCTTTGGCGTCGGCGGTTCGGGCGCGGGCGTTCGTAATCACGGCGTTTCTATCGAAGGTTCCAGCCAGATTCGTCACGCGGGCACCGGCGCATTGACAGTGCGCGGCGAGGCGGCGGGCACCGGCAACATCAGTCACGGTGTTGCGATGGCGACGACAGCCAACGCCATCGTCGCGGAAGTCGCCAGCGAGAACGCGCTGACCGTGACTGGCTTGTCGGGTACCGGTCTGGGCAGTTACGGCGTGCTCATCACTGGCAACGGCGGTGATCCTGACATTCTCGCGGGCGGCGCGAGTGCGGCGCGGTCCGTCAGCATCACGGGCGAGGCGCGCGGCGGTTTCAGCCGCGGCCTTGGGTTGACCAGCGAAGCCGGCATCGTGGGCACGGGCGTCTCCATCACCGCCTTCAACCGCGACGGCGCCAACAACGGCGACCAGTTCACCGGCATCGGCGGCGACGCCGGTTCCATCAACGCTCGCGGCGGTGACTTCAACATCATCGCTGATTCGATCGCGCTGGAGGTGATCGATCTGCTGGGCACCGGCAATCTCACATTCCGCGCCCGCGACGGCGTGAACATGAATGTGGGCGTGCTTTTCAGCGGCTTCTCGATCAACAACGCCGAACTCGACAACATCGCCTCGGGCGCGACTGGGTTCAACTCTGTCACGTTCAACGCCGGAACGTCTGATCTCTCTGTCGAAGCCGTCGACTTCTCAGCCCGCGGTTACGACGTCACGCTGGCAGGCAGTGAAGTGAACATCAACGACCTGACCATGGCCGCGGCCGATCAAGTGCTCACGCTGGAAGCGCTCGATGTGGGCCAGCAGTCAGGCCGCCTTGTCGCGGGGCAACTCGTGCTGACGGGCAACGGTCGTTACGAGCTGACCAACGCCGGCAACGACATCGTCACGCTCGCAGGCAATCCGGTCGGCAGTGTCAACATCAGCGACACCAACGGCATCGTCGTCGGCACGATTGGCGCTCGCAGTGGTCTGTCAAGCGGCCAAGGCGCTGTGACGTTCGCGTCCGCCGCGAACGGCATCACGCTTTCGGGTCCGGTCTCGGGCACGGTCGTCACCTTCAACAGCCCCGTGCTGCTGGGCGTCCCCGTCGCGAACGTCACCGGCACCACGTCCATCACGTTCAATGGCACCATCGACAGCGTCGCCGGTGAGAATCACAGCATTCAGCTCGTCTCGCCCGCGACGCGCTTCAACGACGTGATCGGCGGCACGCAACGCATCGGTCTGATCGAAACCGATGCCGCCGGCACAACCACCATCGCGACCAGCAGCATCAGCACCGTGGGTGACATCATCTTCGGCGACGCGGTCGTGCTCGCGAGTAACGTCACGCTCATCAGTGATGCGAACATTCAGTTCCTCGCAAGCGTGAACAGCGATTCGACCGCTCGTTCGCTCTTCCTCAACGCGGGTGATGCGGCGGACTTCTCCTCGATCTTTGAAGGCACCGTTGGCGCGACCGGCGCCCTCGCGAGCATCGACGGTCTGGATGGCAGCGTCGTCAGCTTTGCCGACAACGTGACCACCACCGGCACGCAGACCTACACGGGCCGCGTTGTCGCAGCGGGTGACCTCACGCTCACGGCAAACGGCTTCAGCTTCGGTGAGGGTCTGGACTCCGACGCGACCTCACGCGATGTCATCGTCAACGCGGGCGGCGGCGCAGTCACCTTCTTCGGCAACGTTGGCAAGCGTTCTCAGCTTCGCTCCCTCACCGTCACGGGTAGCACCATCCGCCTGCGCGATGTCGCGACGGGCCTGGGTCAGCGCTACGTCGGGCAGACCTTCCTGAATGGCGAAGTCACCGCCGCCAGCGGACTGATCGAGTTCGTCAACGAGGTGCGTCTCACGGGCAACTCGAGTGTTCGCAACTTCGGCAGCGGTGCCAATGACGACATCTTCTTCCGCGGTCTTGTGAATGGCGTTGACGGCAGCTTCGATCTCAGCGTTCGCGCTGAGGGTGACGTGCTCTTTGAAGGCGGCGTCGGCACCGGCACCGCGACCGGTCTTCAGGCGATTCGCAATCTGACGGTGCGAGGCGGTTCCATCGGCCTGCGTGCCGTTCGCACCGCGGCCAATCAGACCTTTACCGGTGCGACGACATTGAATGGCGATCTCACAACTACCGGTCCGGGCAACATCCTGATCGACGGCACGGGCCTGCTCCGCGCCGATCTCACCGTGACGACAAACGCGGGTGACATCACCTTCGGCGCGGCGCTCGACAGCGAAGACTCCGATACGCAGACGACCGGCAAGCAGGGCTTCGACCTCATCGCCAACACGGGCGGCAGCGGCACAACCCGCTTCAATGACGTTAACAGCATCGGCACCATCACCACCAACGCTGATGGTGTCACTGTCCTCGCTGGCCGCCTCGTTCGTACGAATGGCGACGTGCTCTTCAGCGACAGTGTGCGTCTTGCCGCCAACACCGTGCTGGAAGCCAACGACGTCACGTTCGAGGGCACGCTCAACAGCGATGCAACCACGAGCGCACGCAACATCACCATCACCACGTCCACCGTCGGCACCGACGCGGGTGAGACCATCTTCCGTGGCGTTGTGGGCGGCGTGGCTCGCCTGGGCACACTCACCACAACCGGCTCCGGCCCCACGATCATCGGCGCCAACGTCAACACGCTTCGCAACATCACCTTCGGCGGTCCGGTCCGCATCGGCGCTTCGAATGTCACGATCGACGCCGCTGGCGGCACGATTCTCTTCCGCGGTGCGCTCGACGCTGACACATCTGTCACCGATCCGACGCTGTCGTTGCTGAGCGTTGCGCCGGGCGGATTGACCACGACCAACTTCCGCTTCGGTGGCAGCATCGGCGCGACGCGTCGCCTCGGTTCGCTCCGCATCGGTGCCGATCGCGGCGCTTCAGAGGCTGCAACTATCGTCTTCACTGACAGTTTCGACGCTGACGGACGCATCACCGCGAGTTCTGTCGCGGCTGCCGACGCCTTCTCCATCATCGTCGGTGCGGGCGGCTTGCAGATTGGCGCCAACCAGCGTGTGACCGCGCTGGGCGCGCTCACCATCACCAGCGCGGGTGCGGTCACTTTCGGTGATCTCAACACCCTTGGTAATCTCAACGTGACGGCCAGCGCGATCAACATCAATCGTCGTGGCAACTCGTCGGTGCGAGATCGCTCCAACAACCTCGTGCCCGACGCGGGCACCGCAGTCATCGCGGGCGGCACCATGACTTTCAGCCGTCGTCCGGTCTTCCAAGGCACGGGCAACGACCCCAGCTTTGCCATCGGTTCGGGCACGATCGACAGCGATCTGCAGGGCTTCATCTTCCGCACTGCTCGCCCCGCGGTGAACACCGCCCTCTTCACCGATGCTGCAAACAGCACGATCATCCTGCCGCTTGATCTGCCGGGCAGCGGTCCCAGCGCCACGACCATCACGACCGCCGTGCGCGACGGTGTGAATGTCATCGCATCACCCGCGCAGCCGCAGCAGTTGCTGGCCGGCGCAAGTGATCTGGCTCTGCTCAACGAACTGGGCATCGAAACGCGCGGTTCGACGATTGATGAAATTGTCGATGGCCTCTCGGGTCGCCGCTTCTCCGACCAGTTGCCCGTCGCTGGCGTAGTGGGCAACGCCGCACCGATCGTGCGTGTCAACGCAGCTTCCGCGCAGCGTGCGGTCGACGCGTATCGCACACTCATGCTCGTGCCCGTGACCGATGAAGCCGGCGCTCCGCTTCTGGATGAGCAAGGCAACGTGCAGTACGCATCGCGGACTGACACCGTCCGTCGCGTGCTCGAGGAAAGCTGGAATCGCTACGCCGCGCTGGTGAGCAAGCCCACCGGTGAAGGCTGGCGTGCCTATCTCGACACGCAAGGGACAACCGGTGACGCTGGTGATCGCCAGGCACTGGCCATGCTGAATGAGATTCGTACCGCACTTGATGCCATGGATGATCTGGGCCTCGCGCCCGACGCTGTGGCCGCACCCAAAGCACGCATCCTTGGCAGCATCAAGCCCGCGATCATTCCCACGGAAGCCGACTTCCTCGATGCGATCTACGGCTTTGGCCGCATCGCCGCGAAGTGAGCGAATCGATTCAGTATGTAGTCATGAACACGCCGACGAACGTCGGCGTTTTTCATTGTGTGGCGTTACACGTCATCACGCACGCCGCACTCCTTGCGTGCAGCTGCGATGCTGTCTTTGGTCGCGACAACCAGACTCGGACTGAAGGGACCGTGATACAGCTTGGGGCTGAGCAGTCGCAGGTGCTCCGCCGCCGCGTCGCGCTCGCCGCACTTCCATAGGGCATACGCGAAGTACGAACGCACCAGCGGCGTATCCATGCAGGGCTTGAAGATGCCCGCGTGGAACGTGCGATCATGTGCATCGCGAATCTCGCGAGCGATGGACTTGTCCAACAGGTACTCGTCTGCGGCCATCTTGTTGTCGCGCTCGCGCGACCAGGCCGCCTCCAGATGTGCGACGGCGACCAGCACGCCCAGCGAGCTGCCCGCGCCACCCTTCGCCGCTGATTCGCGAGCGAAGCTGAACATCTGCTTCTCGTCGCCTCCCCATTTTTCCATTGTCAAATCCAGCATCACAGCGTGCGCCAGCCGATGCTGAGGCGCTCGCGAGATCACTTGCTGAGAGATCTCGTGCAGTTCGGAGCGCTGCGTTGGAAGCGTCTTCGCCGTTTGCAGCATCCACGCCCACGCCGTCGGATCCTTGCTTGCACGCTCGGTCGCCTGACGCAGCAGCGACATCGCTTTCATGGAAGTCGCGACGACTTCTTGCGGATCGTTGATCGTGAAACCCGTGCCGCGGATCTTCCACGCTTGCAGCGTCGTCCAGATGCCGCGTGTCAGCAGGTACGCGCTGCTCTCACCCTTCTCTTCAGCCCACGCGGCGAAGAACTCCTGATCGGATGTCCAAGTCGCTGCGGCGTGCGCCACGAAGGCGAGATCATCCGCACTGCGCTGGGCTCGCATGGCTTCCTCGGCTGCGCGCCAATCGCCTTTGTCCAGCCGCTTGCGCATCGCGTTGGTGTACGAGTTGCCATGACAATCGACGATGCCAAGACTCGTGCCGCTCCAGCCGAAGTGGTCCTCGCCGTGGCGCACGCCGTCCGCAGGCACGGGCACGACATCCAGCGCGATGACTGGTTCGGCTTCAACTTGCAGCACGGGGCGCTGTCCCACCAGTGACGGCTGCAGGCGTTCGCCCCACTCGAAAATCTGCGTCAGTGTTTCGGGCGAGAGTCGCAGGTCTTCGACGATCTCTTCTTTGATGGATCTGTCGTCGCTGGCAGGCGGAATCCATGTCAGCGCGAACGTGCCGATTTTGCCGCACACGCACGTACCGACCTCTCCGCGCATCTTGCCTTCGCCGCCGCTCGAAGGCAGGCCCGTGAGTGCGCGAACTCGCTTGGTGTTCTTCAGTTCCATCAGCGTCGCCTTGGGCGGGCTGGCAACTTCAAACTTCCACACGCCCTTGCGGGCCCACGAGTCGCACTCGTGGCAGTAGGACCGTCCGCACTCCGCGATTGCGCATGCGAGCACGGCCAAACCGATCGCGACAAGCTCGCTCAACATCGCAAGCCAGCCCCACCAGCCTGTCAATGTCCATCTGCCGGGCAGCAGCGACACACCGTTCGTCCACCGCTCGCGCCACGCTTGCCATGGCCCGGTACCGCCGGCATCGCTCATCGCCCAGAACGAGCCCACGACGTATCCCGCCAGCAGCACGGCACTGAGTACCAGCGCAAACGCGCCCGATGGCCATCGCGACCATCGGCACGTCCACACCGACACTGCCCCCACGCCGAACATGAGCCCGATGACAATCAACGGGTTGGCGATCGCCGCGGGATTGGCAACCATGCCGCGCGTCGCCCCGTACCCAATCGCGCATACCAGAGCGGTCGCGACAAGTGCCAGCAGCGGTGCTCGCACGAACGTGAAAACAGGCAACGATCGCTTGCCATCCACCATGCCCGCCCCGCTTGCAGTCGTTTCCGTGTGCATCGTGCATGCTAGACGACATCACGACGCAGCCTCCCTTGCCAAAATTCATCATGCTGCGGCAGAGCATGCAAAGACTCGAGCAACACCGCCCTCGCGACACCACCAACGCGATCGAGTTGAGCGAAGTCCCTGCTTTGCGCCACCGTGAAGACACGGTTTCAGCTCGAACGCACGCGGCAATGAGCCTGATCAAGACACGGCACACACCCACGCAATGCCAAGGCAACAACCTCGCGTCGCTGGCGCATCCGATCCATCTGCCGCGCTACTCGTCAGCACACAAGCCACCAGCACGCAACAGCGCGTACCTCTTCTTCATCGAAACGAGCCGCACACGCCCCAAGCCACAGCCAGCCCATCGTGCGCCACACGCGCCCGACACGGCACAGTCGCAGCCGCTGCGTCCGCGCACGCCTTCTCAGCGCCCGTACCGGCGAACCACACCCTTCACAATGCCCTGCACCTGGCAATAGCGCACACGAATGGGCTCAAACTGCGGGTTGGCGGGCTGCAGGCGGATGTGGTCGTCTTCCTTGAAGAACGTCTTGAGCGTCGTGGAGCCGTCGGGCAGCAGGGCCACCACGCGGTCGCCATTGCGGGCTACCTGCGTGCGTTCGACCAGCACATAGTCGCCATCCAAGATGCCTTCGTCGCGCATGCTGTCGCCTTCGACCTTGAGTGCGAAGGTGCTGTTCTCCGTGTCGCCGGGAGCGAGCACTTCGCCCAGATCGATCTCTTCTTCGTTGGCGACGCGCTCAATGGGATGTCCCGCGGCGATCTTGCCGACGAGCGGGAAGCGCAGGGGCCGGCTTTCATCCGGGACCGCGATCCCCTCAGCGATCGACAAAGAGCGTGCCTTGTTGGGCTCGCGCACCAGGGCGTTCTTTTTGATGAGCGCTTCGACGTGCTCGAATACGGTCACCTTGCTCACGCCAATCTCGTCCGCGAGTTCCTGCATCGTCGGCGAATAGCCCTTGCGCACTCGCCAATCGCGAATGAGCTGGAGAATGCGGAGTTGCTTCGGAGTCAGATTCATCGCCATGAGTCACATCCCTTCCGGCGTAGGAGCCGGGCTTATCGACCACGCGCCCGCGAGCGCTGCGGCCCCCATCCTGTGTCTGTTCACCGGCTCGGCCGGTGCTTCGAATCCTGCTGACCGGCCGCGTCTTCGCGCCGGATTGGTTCTGTTCGTCACCTGCGCCCAGATCGCCCGCCGGGCCAAAGCCCGCCAGCACGGGTGAGGGCTGCGCCACATCCCGGAAAGCCGCCGCCGCGCTTGCTGCGCCGTGCGCCAGCCGGAAGACCGACATCTGCTGCCGCTCAAAGATGCCGTCTGCCGTTGCCAAGATGCCAACGACACGGGCAATCGCGGCCCGGCACATATCTGCAGCCGCGGTGCTTGCCCGCGAAGCTGCGTCGCTCACGGCAGCTACGACGCCCACCGGGTCCAAAGGGCCGGACGCGCCTGCCGTCACCGCGGCACCGCACAAGTCGCATGCACCTTGATGAACCGCCTGGCTCGCGCTGATCGACCCCTCCACCAGCGAACCTGCCTGCGACTCATCCGCGCACAGCGACCGCACGTAGCTGCCGCCCGGCCCCAAACACACCACCGGCGTCTCACCCACTTCGGACATTGCTTCACCAGCAGACGATCCACCGCGCGCCGCCTCCTTGAGGCTGCGAGATGCTTCGTGCTGCGATTCGACGTGTTGTGTGCGATCAGCCTTCATGACCAACCTCCTGAGGTCTCTCGCGTGGGCGCTCCACGCAGCGAGAGATGCGAAACTCAGGGGGCTCCGCCCCAACAGCTCCCATCCGATCCTTACCACCGACTGCTTGCATCACCCACTCGCGTGCTTGATGCCCCGGGCAAGTATCGTCGAACTCTGCCAAACTCGATGACACGCAGTCAGCCTGCGAGCATTTTGTTTGGTTGGTGATAGTCTACCGTTCGCCGCACGGCCTGTCAATAGGTTTTCCATGCTTGTGCGGATAATTTTTGGTCGTGCCAATAAGTATTTGATTCACAAGGACTTGCGCGTTCGGCTGATCCCGACACCCATGAAAAAAGGACCGGCTTTCGCCGGTCCTTGTTCGTGATGGTACGGGGCTGTCTTACTGCGGAGCGGTCGAGATGCCCGGTTCAAACGTCGCGACCGCGGTGTTGCCCACGACGAAGTGCTGCAACGTCACGCCGCGCGTCACGCGGAAGAACAGACGGATCTGCACTTCCGGACGGCTATCGCTCACGCGTGCGTAGCGATCGATGTCCGACAGCGTTGCGAGCGGTTGGCCAGGCGTCATGCGGAGCGTGCGAACTTCGCCGTCCGTGAAGTCGATGCCGGCTGCGCTGTAGGTCTGGCCGTTGGTGTCAACGAGCACGACGCGAGCCGAGCGGTCCTGGTCACGAACGAGCGGGCCACCCAGTGAGAGCGGGCCAGCGTTGCGGTTGGAGTCAAACGCGACGTCCACACGCACCAGAATGATGTCGTCTTCCACTTGGAACTGGGAGATACGCAGCGTGCCTTCGATCGGGCCGCTCATGTCCTGCACTTCACCAACGGTCCACGACTTTTCGCCGCCGATGACGCGTCCGCCTTCGCGGCGGCTATCGCTCTCGCCAAGTTCGAGCGGCGAGTGGAGACCCTTCTGAATCTGGAAGCCGATCGACGAGCCAAGCGCGACACCGGGCACCGAGCGAGCCTGAGCGTCAAACCGCAGCACGGTCGCCTTGCTGGTATCGATATCGCCAGCCGAACCACCCGATGAGCCGGTGGCGAAAGCGACGACATTGCTCAGCGCCGCATCGCGGGCCGCAGGGCTGCTGAAGGTGGCAAGCTGCTTGAGGCTGCCGTTTACTTCCGCGCGGGCTCCGCGAACATACAGAGCGATCGGATCCATGTCCTTGGGCACGGCAAACTCAAAGGCGAAGTAGGCTTCTGCGCCGCCGCCCACGCTGGCGATGAACGTTGCTTCCGAGTTGTACAGCCAGCGGCGATAGATCGGCGCGGTGCCGTCGGCCTGGCTGCTCACCGCGATGGGATACAGCGTTTCGCGCTGCGTGCCGTCCGCGTTCTGCACCACCAGACGAATCTGCGGCGAACCCACCGAAACCTTGCCGCTGCCGGTTTCGCTCGCGCCGCTGCCGAAGTTGACGACGAAGCCTTCGATCCGGCCCTGCGCGGGGTAGGGCTCACCGTTGGGCATCGTGATCTGCTGGGGGTTGCCCGTCTGGGGGTCACGAGTCACGTCGTTGATCGATTCACTCGGGCTCTTGACCGTGAAGCGGCCGGCGACGGTGAACTCGTTAGGACGCATCGCGTTGCGGTTGCGACCATCACCAAAGCTCATGCGGTTGCTGTGGCCGACTTCGGCAAAGTCCGGGTGCCACTTGGCGAGGGGTTCGCTGCTGGCAAAGGCGCGTTCGGACAGTGCGCCGTAGAGACCGGCGGTCATGTCGTCGACCGGCAGCAGCATCTTGTCCTGACGAACAACGCTGCCGTTGGGTGACCACGCCATGGCGTTGTAGCCCATGAACTCGCGGCCAAACCGCATGTTCGACAGGCCCAGCGTCAGGATGCCCATACAGATGATGGAAGCCAGCAGGCCGCACACGCCGCCGCCCGCGTAGTTCGCCGCGGTCGAGACCGTCACGTTGGCGCGAATGACGATCATTTCGGCGGCACGCAGCACGACGTAGCTCACCGCGAAGGGCACCATGAGAGCCAGGCCCCAGCCAGCACCCTCGAGGCCCGACATGGCCCCGCGGGGCGGAGCCATGGCAAGGAACTTGTAGCCCAAAGGCTCCCAGAAGGCGAAGGCGATAGCCCCCGCCGCGATGGTGCAGGCCAGATTGATCAGAGCCGAGAAGAAGCCGCGCGTGCTCCAGAGGAAGGTCAGCAGCAGCGTGCCCAGAATGACAATGAGGGAGAGGATCATGGGGGACCTTTGACGTTGTGCGCCGGCGTGCCGCGTTCAGCCGCCTGCGATGTACTTTTCTATACCATGGACCAAGGCAGATGGTTCAGGGACAATGACTGGCGATCACGCCTTGGGGGCCGCGGCGGGAGCTGCACCTGCCGCGGGAGCGGTGGGGGTGGCGGGGGCATCGGTCGTCACGCGAATAACTTCGTCCACGCTGGTGATGCCGTCCAGAGCCTTGCGCAGGGCGGACTGTTGCAGCGTGGGAACCTTGCGCTTGCGGAGTTCCAGCTTCAGAGCAGCCAGATCACCCGCCTTGAGCAGTTGGCGGTCGCCATCAGTCAGGGTGATGACTTCAAAGATGGCTTCCTGGCCCATGTAGCCGACGCCGTTGCATGCGCCGCACTCCTGCACCTTGTCCTTCACCATGACCTGGCCGCCCTTCTTGAAGAGCTGCTTGACCGAGCCATCGGGCAGACCCAGCTTCTTGACCATTTCGGGCGTGGGCTGGTAGGCCTGCTTGCAGTTGCCGCAGAGCTTGCGGAGCAGCTTCTGGCTGATGACACCCTTGAGCTGCTTGGTGGCGGCATCCACATCGCCCACCAGCTTGACCCAGCCTTGCAGGGCTTCGGTCGCGCTGTTGGCACGGACGCTGACGTAGACGCGGGCGCGATCGAGGTCGGCCTTGGTGATTTCCTTCGCGGTTTGGGCATCGGGCAGTTCGGCCACGCCCAGCACATCGGGGTCGCGACGCAGAATCGAGCGGACGGTGGTGCTGTACTCAGGGCCGTCGCCGGTCTGCTCGTACTTGTTCTGGCGGACGCCTTCCAGCGTGCCCTGGGGCTCCATTTCCATGGTCTGCACGTTGGTGGTGTACGCATCGTGCATGCGGATGACGGTGTAGAACGTGGTCGTGCGACCGCCGTCTGCGGGAGCGGCGACGAGCACCACGCCCTTGCCCTTGACCAGTTCGGCGATCTCCTCGCGCTGCTGGTCGAGCAGGCCCAGTTCCTTGAGATCGCGCTTGACGGCGGCTTCGGGATCAAAGAGCAGTTGCAGACGCATGCCCTGGGCGGTGCCCAAGCTGGTGATGCGGACCTTGCGCTTGCGGTCTTCCTTGATCACCAGCACATCGGCGCTGATCTTCTTGCGACGCTCGGCCAGATCGAGCTTGGCGGCGTCCTTCCAGAAGTCCATGATCTTCATGGCATCGGCGCCCTGCATCACATCGCCGCCGACGGGCATGCCGTCGACCAGCCACATGGGGCGGTAGGTGTTGTCCTTGCCGGTGGGAGCGATTTCAAGCTGGGTGCCGCGACCGGCGATGGCCCGCATGTAGAGCGTTTCCGCCGCCACACGCACCGCGTATTCGGGCGTTTCGGCGTTGGGCGTCGTCACCATGCTCTTGTCGGGACGCTGCAGTTGCAGTTCCACCTTGCCCTGAGCGCTGGCGGCGGCCTTGGCGGCCTTGGCTTCCCGCATGCTGCTGAAGTCAAACAGGCTCAGCCGGAACTTTTCCGGCACGCGCTCGTCCTTGTTGTGGACGCTCATGAAGATCAGAATGTCGGCGGCCAGCAGAATCACCAGAATGGCCAGGCCCAGCAGGAAGGCCCCGATGCCGTAGAGGGGCATGGCGATAGAGAGCAGCACGGCCGCCAGGCCCACCACCAGGTGAATGGTGTTGAACTTTTCCCGCGGCAGCAGGAACCGCCGGGCGTGCTTGTCGAGCACGGTGGAGACGTACCAGGCCCAGACAAAGAAGGGCACCAGCAGCACCAGCGGCTTCCACCAGGACATGAGCAGATACGGCTGGCCTTGCTGGGCCAGCGTCAGGAAGGAAGACGCCGGATTGATGAAAGCCAGGTTGACAGAATCGAGTTGCGGCACGCGAGACCTCGTGGGTAGAAACCCCGGCACGAACACACCCGTGATGCAGACGCGTCACGGATACAGACAAGACACCACCGCCCCGCCGCCATGCTGGCGAAAGGGCAAGGGCGATAGGGTAGCAGATAAACCGGTGGGGTGGGGGACGGGGGATGCGGCAATCGGGACACGGGATGCGGGCGTCGGCATTCGTAATTCGGCATTCGTGATTCGGCATTCGTGCTGGCGCCGCGCGGGTGCCCCTTGGGCGAACAGCCTCGCTTGCGACGAATCACGAATCACGAATGCCGAATGCCGCGCCTTCCCCAATGCCGCGCCTTCCTCCTCGTCCCTAGTGCCCCGTCCCCAGTGCCTTCTTCTGCCGCGCCAGATCCAAAAACTCCACGCCCCGCCGCAAGTGCGGAATCACGATGCTGCCGCCCACGATCAGGGCGACATCGAGGGCTTCCCAGATCTCCGCATCGCTGCAGCCCGCGTTGACGCATTGATCAATGTGATACGCGATGCAGTCATCGCAGCGCAGCACCGCGCTGGCGGTCAGGCCCAGCAGTTCCTTTGTCTTGGCATCCAGCGCGCCCGGCTCGTAGGTCTGCCCATCCAGCCGAAAAAACCGCTTGGTCACCAGCGTGCCGCCTTGCGCCACACTGCCATCACTCCGCGCCGCCCCGGCGGCCCCGCGCTCGGCATCATCGCCCAGAATGCGGGCGTTCATCTTGGTGCGGTAAGCCTGGAACTGGTCGTAGCGGGTGGACATGGAGGGAGGGTAGTGCCGGAGTGCGGAGTGCCGGAGTGCGAAGTGCGAAGTGCGAAGTGCGAAGTACCGGAGTACCGAAGAGACGGAGTACCGAAGGAAAGGCAGGGGCAAACAAGAAGGCGGGCGCGGTCGTACACGTTCGCGGATCTGCTCGTGTCGTGTCGTGTATCTGCAGCCCGGCTCATCTGTCTTGGAGCCTTGAATCGTGCGCCGAACGTTGGTATGCGCCAGCTTGGGACTGTCAGCGTGCGTTTGCCTGTTGGTGGTTGCGTGTTCGGAGCAAGCGCCTGTGCAGACGCCCGTTCCGCGCGACAGCGGCGAGCGAGCATCAAACAACGCCGATTCGAGTTCGCATCGCGTTGAGTCCAACGACCTTGAACACGGACTCTTCGACTTTGGGCTGCTGAGAGGAAAAACTAGCGGCACGCACACCACGGTATTCGTCTTTGGTGGAAGGGGTAGGTACGCAGGTTCCGTGTACCTGTGGCTCCATAGCGACGACCTGACCAGACGTTCGACGCTTGATGGTTGGTTTGATTCGCCTGAAGCTGCCGCCGAGCGGCTTCGGGCCCCGGATACATCAGAGTTGTCGGTTTGGATCGCGAGCGACTACGACGCAAAAATGATTGGTCAAAGGGGTGCGAACGAGCTCTCCACGTCAAACTACGCGCGATTCCGTAAGGCTTTGTTTGCCGAGTGAGTGATTGGATTCACGGGCGTTCTCGTTGCGATGCGCGGTACAGCTCCACGAATCGGCTCAACTTATGGCGAGTAGCACACGGCGACGCGTTCGCTGATATCGCGCCGACCGCCATCGCCGCACGGGCAGCTGCAAAGCCAGCAGCCCGTGGCACGCAAACAATGGGCTGCGGAAGTGGTGCCACCTGCCACGCCAAGTCGCTAGTTGATTTGCAAAGCAAATGACCGCCATGAAGTGTGATTGTTATGAGCTCAGAACGTGGTGCCATGTTCATTCTGGAGGAGTACGGGGATCAGTATGACATGCCCAACGACGGGCACCACGATCGCATCGTGATCACGTCCCATGACGGCGAAGCACCCTGCGGTCACGATCTTCTCGACTGGCACCCGCGTCCGCTTCCACCTTTGGGTCTCTACTTTGTTGAAGAGTGGCTGTGTGTTCCCCATTTGCAAACTCCCATCTTCCACGTCGCGCTGTGGGAAGTGCTGCAACCGCACTGGCCGCTCGCGGTGGCGACGCCATGCACGAGCGCCCCGCGTTCACCTCTCAAAATCGGTCATCGGTATGTACGGCTGAGCGTTCCTCCCCACTATCGCGTCGACACGCTGCTCCACGATAGCAAGTGTCACTACTGCGAAGGCTGCAACCGATTGCACTGGTCGGGCGTGCGGCACGACACCGACTATTGCGTGCTGCCAGCCGACACAAATGACGTCCCCGCATTCGTTTGTGACAATGAGGGGCTGATGGTCACACCACCACTGCGTCGCGAGATCAACAACATTGGCATCGGTGTGACTGGCTGGCGCAGCTGCGTAGTGTTCGACGAAATCAAACTGCTTCAGAAGGTTGCGTTCTTCGAGATGCAACAGAAAATGCGCGGACGCTGAACAGGTGAGTCGTCTTCCACGGCACGGCGATCAGCCCCGGCGGGTGGCACAACTTCACGCATTGACTGAACACGCGCCCCAGGCTGCCGGCTCCGCCGCTGCCTGTGCTTCGTCGCTGCACGCTCGGCCCAACCCCGCAAACAAGTCGCGATCACCACAACGGCCTGCGGCCTCATTCTTTCCGCCAACGGCCTCACGCACGCCCCCCGCCCGCTCACGGCCAAGACCGCACGGGCAGCTGCAAAGCCAGCAGGCAAGTGGCACGCAAACAATGGGCTGCGGAAGTGGTGCCACCCGCCGACAGAGGAGGTTGTGCCACCTGCCTTTTATCGAAGCAGCATTGACGAGACGCTTGTCAAAAACACGCTTGGCGATGGGTCGCCTTCCGTGAACAAGAAGCAACACTTCTTTTCAAGAAACTCCTGAATTTCTCCATCACTTTTACTTGCCACAAACTGCTGAATGGCGGAAACGATCCGCGACTTATCCTCTTGGTTAAGATCACGTGCAGCTTCATGTACCACATCTTGCCAATCTGAGTAGAAGTGCATCCATGACTGGTAAAAGTAACAATTGAAAAACCATTCAATCTCTGCACCTTCGGTAGGTTGATCCATATTCATACAAGTCCTCTCTAGTTTGTGGGGTAAGCCGTCACAATAGAGTAGGTAGAGCCGTTCTTTTGCAAAATGACCGTACACTTTGTGCCAGGCGAAGTAGTCTGACTTCCACGGCCGGTGGCACCGCCTCATGCATGAACGGCAGATGTGCGAAACCCGCCAGCGCGGCTGCCTGCGTTCCGTCGCTGCACGCGCGGCCCAACCCCGCAAACAAGTCGCGATCACCACACCGCTTCCGCATCATCTCCCAAGGCCCCCCACGTCCCCACGCGCCCTCCGCGTCTCTCCGCCCACACTCCGCCCCTCCGCGACCCCTGCCTTTCCTCCGGTACTCCGTCTCTTCGGTACTCCGGTACTTCGCACTCTGGCACTCCGCACTCCGGCACTTCGCCCCCCGCGCTTCTCCTAGAATCCCCCCCATGCCTACCGCGGTCATCAGTGATGTTCATGCCAATGCTGCGGCTCTCAAGGCCGTGCTCGCGGATATTGATGCGCGGGGCATGCAGCGGATCATTTGTCTGGGCGACACGGTGGGGTATGGGCCGGACCCCTTGGAGTGCGTGGACATTGTGCGCGAGCGCTGTGCGTGGAGCCTGCTGGGCAACCACGACTTTGCGGTGCTGTATGAGCCCACCAACTTCAACCCCAATGCGGAGATGGCGACGCACTGGACGCGCGAGCAGTTTGAGACCGAGACCGATGAGGTCAAGAAGGCCGCGCGGTATGAGTTTCTGAATCACCTCAAGGTGCGCGTGGCCGAGCAGATCGGGGCGGACGGGCCCCAGCCGGTGAGCGCGACGCCCACGGGTTTGCGGCCGCTCTTGGCGGTGCACGGCTCGCCGCGCAAGCCGATTAATGAGTACATCTTTCCCGAGGACGCGGCGAACAACCCCGACAAGCTCGAGGGGATCTTTGATCGCGTGCAGGGGATCTGCATCGTCGGGCACACGCACGTGCCGGGCGTGTTTACCAATGAGCCGGATTTCTATTCGCCCAGCGAACTGGGCGAGGGCGGCTACAAGTTTCGCGATGGTGAGAAGGCCGTGATCAACGTCGGCAGCGTGGGCCAGCCCCGCGACCGCGATAATCGCGCAAGCTACGCGATTCTGCACGCGACGCACGTGGAGTTCGTGCGCCTGGCGTATGACATTGATGAGACGGCGAAGAAGATCCGCGCAATCGCGCAGCTGCCCTCGCAGCTCGCGGACCGGCTGTACACGGGCGAGTGAAGGCAGCATTCACCGCAAAGACGCGAAGAACGCGAAGAGAAACCGGAAGACAGGTTTAACACAGAGGGCACAGAGAGCACAGAGGGGAAGAAGGGCTTGCGAGCTGGGGCTCGTGTGAGTGCTTGCGTGCCCGTGCACTTGTCTTTCACCCACTCTTCTTCTCAGTGCTCTCAGTGCCCTCTGTGTTAAACCTGCCTTTGCCTGTCTTTGCCTTTCGTCTCTTTGCCTTTCTTCGCGCTCTTTGCGTCTTTGCGGTGAACACGGATTGAAAAACACCCCGGCTTTCGCCGAGGTGTTTTGTCTTTCAGGATGGTGTGAGCGTTCAGGCTTGCTCGACAGCTTCGGCCGCGGCGGGGGCCGGGGCTTCTGCTGCGGGCACGTCCTTCTTCTCGGCGCGGAGCTTGGCTTCGGTGGCGAGGCCCGCGCGGTCGTCGGCGGCCTTCATCTCGTCCATGGTCATGTGCTCGACGCGGAGCGTCATGGTGCGCATGATCTTTTCCGAGAGGTTGCAGTCACGCTCGAAGTTGGCGAGGCTGAGGCCCGGCATCTTGACGTAGGCCAGGATGTACAGGCCGCGCTTCTGGCCGTCGATTTCGTAGGCGAGGCGACGCTCGTCCCACTTCTTCATGGCGATCACTTCGCCGCCCGCGCGGTTGAGGATCTCTTCGATGTGGCTGATGACGCCGGCCAGATCGCCCGACTGGGCCTGACCGATGAGGAACATGACTTCGTAGTTGTAAACGCGCTTGCTCATGATGATTCCTTGATGCTGTCTGGTGGCACGAGTTTGTGACGCGTGCCAGTTGATTGTCCTGTGATACGTGAAACCGCCTGCGTCATGCGTGCGGTGGTGGGTTTGCTTCCGCTTTGCTCGCGGCGGCAGGCACCACGCCCGCAGCCTTGGCTTCCGGCTTCTTGCTTTCCTGCTTCTCTGGCTTCTCCGGCTTCTCACCTGCGTTCGCGACATTCATCGCGAACGAAAGGCCCTTGCTCACAAAGACCTCGCAGGCTTCGACGCTCTTGCGAATCGCATCGTCGAGAAACGGCTTCTCGAGTTCGTCGAATCGCCCGAGCACGAAGTCGGCTTGATCCATGTGCGCTGGCTTCCCGACCTTGCCTTCACCCAGGTTGAGCCCCACGCCCACGCGCAGACGCGGGTAGGCGTCAGTGCCGAGCAGGGACTGGATGTTGGCAAGGCCGTTGTGTCCTGCTGCGCCACCCGAGGGCTTGACGCGAATCGCGCCCGTGGGCAGGTACAGCTCGTCCACAATCACCAGCACATCCGCAAGCTCCACCTTGAAGAACCGCACGGCTTCGCTCACGCTCTGCCCGCTGCGGTTCATGAAAGTGGTCGGCTTCATCAGCAGCGTTTTCACGCCGTTGATGGTGGCTTCCTGCGTAATGGCTTGAAACCGTTGACGGGCCTGGACACCCACGGCATGGCGACGCGCGAGCGCGTCGATGACCATGAAGCCCGCGTTGTGACGCGTGCTCGCATAGTCGTTGCCGGGGTTGCCAAGTCCGATGAGCAGCTTCATAAAGGCAAGTGCCTGATTGCCGAGTGCCAGAGTGCAAAGTACCAGAGTGCAAAGTGCCAGAGAAAGAAAGTCGATTACTTCTTCGCAGCCGGCTTGGCAGCACCAGCCGCCGGAGCCTTCGCGTCCTTCGCGCCGGCAGCGGGCTTGGCGCCAGCAGCAGGCTTCGCGCCAGCAGCGGCCTTGGCATCGCCTTCGGCCTTCTTGGCGGTGAGCACTTCCGGAGCAGCGGCATCGGCGCCCGCAGCGACGGCTTCGCCCGTCTTCTCTTCAACCTGCAGCACGATCTGCGCCACGTTGGCGTGCTTGTCGGTCAGCAGCTTGAAGTTCGCGGTGGGCAGCTTCACGTCGCTGGCGTGGATGGCTTGGCCAACGTCGAGATCGCCGATCTGCACTTCGATGAATTCAGGGATTTCAACGACGGGGCATTCGACTTCGATTTCGCTGACGGGGTGCATCAGAATCGCGCCGGCGGTCTTGAGACCCTTGGCTTCGCCGATCAGGTGGATGGCGACCTTGGTCTTCACGCGGTCAGTCAGCGACACGCGAGTGAAGTCGGCGTGAACGATGTTGGTGCCCAGGTAGTCAAACTGCAGTTCGCGCAGCAGGACCATCTGGCCTTCGTCGATGTCCTTGGCGCCGGGGAAGTCCAGGCGGAAGACCTTTTCGCCCTTCTTGATCAGGCCCACCGCTTCGCGGTTGTCGAGCGTGATGGCGACGGGTTCCTTGCCGCGGCCGTACACAACGGCGGGCAACTGGCCCTTCTTACGGAGACGGTCGCAGTAACGCGAACCCAGCTTCTCGCGGTGCGAGGCCTTGATGAGAGGTGCTTTCTCGTGCATAGTGAAACTCCTTGAAACAGTGGGCTGTGATTGTGTTGCCCGTGGTGAATGAACAGATGAACAGAAAAGTGCCAGAGTGCCAAGTGCCTGAGTGCGAAGTGCTGACATGCCAGAGTGCCGAGTCACGGTGTGCATTTTCCTTCGCACTTCGTACTTCGCACTCTGGCACTCGCCTTTACCTCTTCACCCCCGCCGTATCTTCAAACAGAGCGCTCACGCTCTGGTTGTTGTGAATCCGCAGGATCGCTTCTCCAAGCAGCGGTCCCACGTCGAGTTGAACGATCTTGTTCTTGAGCGGTTCCACGCGGGCCGGCATCGGGATGGTGTTGGTCACCACCACACGGCTGATGGGACTGCTGCTCAGGCGCTCGACCGCGGGGCCAACCAGCACGGCGTGCGTCGCTGCGGCGATGACGTCTTTCGCGCCGCGTTCACGCACGAGCTTGGCAGCTTCGCACACGGTGCCGGCGGTGGAGATCATGTCGTCGAACATCAGCACGGTCTTGCCTTCGACGTTGCCGATGAGGTTGCCCGTCGCGACTTTGCTGCCGCTGAGGCGCCGCTTGTTGATGATCGCCAGATCGCCGCCCAGCAGATTGGCCATGCTTTCGGCAACCTTCACGTTGCCCACGTCGGGGCTCACGAGGCACAGGTCGCTCAGTTCGCCGGTCTTCTTCAACTTGCGGAAGTACTCAACAAACACGGGCGTGGCGGAGAGGTGATCCACCGGGATATCAAAGAAGCCCTGAATCTGCGCGGCGTGCAGATCAATGCTCATCACGCGGTGTGCGCCGGCAGCGACGATCATGTTCGCCACGAGCTTCGCGGTGATGGGCACGCGGCCTTCGTCCTTGCGATCCTGACGGGCGTAGCCGTAGTACGGAATGACGGCGGTGATGCGGCCCGCGCTGGCGCGACGCAGGCAGTCAATCGCCACGCACAGTTCCATCAGGTTGTCATTCACGGGCTCGCACGTGCTGAGGACGACGTAGCAGTCGCGCCCGCGCACGTCTTCTTCCAGCTTCACGATCAGTTCGCCGTCGGGAAACACCGTCGTGCGGGCGGCGCACAACTCAATGCCCATCTGGCGGCAGACGCGATTCGCGAGGTCGGTGCTGCCGCGACCCGCGAACACCTTGATGCCTGTGTACATCGCACCATTGGCCATTACGCGAGTCCTTTCGTGTTGCGGCTGCGATAAATCGCATCCACCTTCGCCAGATCTTCGGGCGTGTTGATCGACAGCACGTCCTCAGCGGGCACGGCTTCGATCACTTCCACCTTGCCGCCGCTCTGCATCAGCAGGGCGGGCACGTCGGTCAGGTAGTACTCGTTGGTCAGAGCGTTGCGCGTCACCTTGGGCAGCGCGTCAAACAGGCTCTTGACATCGAAGCAGTAGTAACTGGGGTTCACTTCGCGAATCGCCAGTTGCTCAGGCGTGCAGTTCTTCTGTTCGACAATCGCCTGGAACCGGCCGCTCGCATCGCGAGCAATACGGCCATAGCCGCTGGGGTCGTCGATGACCGCCGTCGCGAGCGTCGCATCAGCCTTGCTGCCCGTGTGCTTGCTCAGCACCGTGTCGAGCGTGGCCTTGCGAATCAAGGGACCATCGCCGCAGAGAACGAAGACGTTGTGGCCTTTGGTCGTGCGCTCGCGATCGAACAGGCTCGCGGCACACGTCACGGCGTGACCCGTGCCGAGTTGCTGATCCTGCACCGCGAACTCAACCTTGCTGCCATAGCTGGCAAGGGCGGAGCGGACCAGTTCCTGCTTGTGCCCGACCACCGCGACGATGCGCGTGCAGCCCGCCGCGAGGCACGCATCCACCACCGCGCACACCATGGGCCGACCGCCGATCTCAAAGACAACCTTCGGCAGGTCGCTCCGCATGCGCGTGCCCTTGCCGGCGGCGAGAATGATGGCAGTCGTGGTGCCGGGGGTGGAAGTCTGTGATTGGCTCATCGCGTGAAACGCGAGAGGCCGAGGAGCAAGCTGCACGCAACCGAAAAAGAAGCAGACCGACTAGGATTCGAACCTAGACAAACAGAACCAAAATCTGCTGTGCTACCATTACACTATCGGTCTGTGTTTGGTTGCGTTGTGGGGGCGAAGATCGGCCGTGAACCGCTGATCTGCCCGTTGCCCGACGACCTGACGCGTGCTCCTTTCGTGCTTTCAACTTTGAACCCAGCCAGCGAACCCAACGACGCTTGGTCTGTCTGTCCCGAAAGACACCCGGACCGTCGCGGATACCGCTCGGCTGCCTGTTCCCCGTGAAAGGGCACGAAAGCAAACGACTCGGCCGCCGCGGCATGTTGCAAAGGCTGTAATCGCAATGGCTTGCGATACCCTCTGCGGGAGAATGAACGACCCTGCACGCCGCGTGTGACAATGGGGGGATACCCGCCTGCCAACGAAACCTCAGGTCGCTCCTCGCCGCCCCTCAGGCCGAGCCGCCAGCCTGCTCGAAAGCAATGCCGACAACACAACCGTCCGTGGCGACGGACTCCGATGCCCAAGCATAGGGCGCGAACGTGTCAGACTCAACCCACTCACGGCCCGGCTACAACCGCCGGGAGCCGAACTTCTTCGCCCCAGGCAAGCCCCGGTGGCAGTCGCGCCGCCGTCCATTCCAGGTGCAGCACCCGTCGCCGACTCGGCTGGCTGGCCTTGGGTGACGAGTGCACCGTGTGGGGCCGCATGATGACCACGCCGCCCACATCCGTGCAGCATTCCGCTATCGGCCCCCGCTCGACCAGTTGGTTCAGTGTCGCGCTGTCAACCAGTCCTTCTCGCTGTGAACGGGACACAACCCGCAGCGGCCCATTCGCCTGCCCACATGCATCAAGGTGAATGCGGATCACCACGATCTGGTCCAGCAACTCCCGCGGCGGCGTGCAGTGGTGCTCGCCGTCTTTGAGTGACCACGGACCAAACCCGGCCACCTCCGCCCGTTGTGCCAGCGCGATCGTCGCGTCTTGGTGCCATGGCACCAGCCAGTTCGTCTCGGGTGTCTTGTCAAACAAGATGCTCCGCACGATGCGACCTTCGCCGCCACACAGGTCGCGGGCGAGTGCGGGGAGCGGTGTTTGCTGCAGGAGAGCGATAAACGCAGGTTGTCGGTGCAGCACGCGGCGCACGCCGGGCTTGGGCTTTGCGGTGTCTCGCAGCAAGGGCTCTGACAAGTCTCGCAACTGCACCACGTGCTCGATGGACACGAGCCGATCAAGCACCAGCCACCCTTCAGCAGCAAATTGATGATGCGGCATGACAAGAGCGTAGACGCGTTTGCCGTATGCTCCTCAGATGCGAACTCTCGTCCTTTTAGCCGTTTTAGTGTCAACCCTGCTTGTCGGTTGTGCTGCCCAACCCGCCAGTAAGGAGCGTTCGTCGGAATTGGTCGCATACGACTTCGGCTTTCTGCTTCCGGCGGGAAAGCCCTGGAAGGGCACGCTCACGTACCGCAACTACAGCGACGGTAAGTCTGTCACCATTCCCAGCACGCTACTCGTCACCCGCGCCGACACGCCGACAAACGCCGATTCAGCCTTCAACTTTGCGATTGGCTATGACGAAGAGCCGCACGCCAACAGCGCGTCGCGACTTGAGGTGCGCGAGCAAGGCAAAGTCATCGCTCTGGGCGACAGTGTTGAGCGTGTCGTCAGTCATACGCGTGTGGGCGATGATGTCGTCATCCTCACGCAATCAACTGGCGAAGATGACAACAAGCCCGCGACGATTCGCAAGGTGTTCACGATTTCAGCGAGAGCGTTCTCTATGCAGAAGCTAGTGAAGTTTGAAGGCCAGACCGAGTTCTTCGAGCGGCATACCTACCGCTGGACACGTTGATCAACCGATCGCGTTACGCTTCCCCATGCCCACGCTGCGCACCGACGTGCTCGACATCTACATCGTCCGCCGCGCCACGCTGGGGCTGGAGTTTCTGCAGCTTCACCGCAGGCACGACCCGCTGGCAGGCACATGGCAGCCCATCATGGGCCACATCGAAGATGGCGAAGCCACCGTCAAGGCGATGTGGCGCGAACTGTGGGAAGAAACAGGCCTGCTTGCTGACGACCCCGCGATTCTCAACGCGTGGGGCCTTGAGCAGGTGCATCCCTTCTATATCGCCAAGCTTGATTGCATGATGCTCAGCCCGCGATTTCTGATCGAAGTCACGTCCGCGTGGAAGCCCACGCTCAACGAAGAGCACGACCAGCACCGCTGGGTGCAGGAAGACAAGGTCGACGACATGTTCCTCTGGCCAGGCCAAAAACTCGCGCTGCGAGAGGCCGCCAGCGTGATGCGCGGCGACGCGACGGAGCCCTTGCTCCGTCTGTCGCGCTGATCGAGCTTTGCTTATGTGTCGTCGCCTTACACGCACTCGCCGCCGGCAAGCACGTTGAAGAAGTCGACAATGTCCTGGTCGTCGGGGAAGACTTCGTCGTTGTTGAAGTCAATGTCGTTGCAGGTCGTGCAAGCGCCGCCCGCGAGTACATTGAAGAAATCGACCACGTCCTGATCGTCCGGGAAGACTTCGTCGTTGTTGAAGTCGATGTCATCGCATGCGCTGCCCGTCGCGGATTCGCCGACGATGCGGTAAGGCCATTCCAGCGGCGCGACAAACCAGCCATTGAACGGCGCGACGTTGGCGTAGCGCACGCTGTACGCATCGAGCGGATTTGGCGTCACCAAGATGCCCTGCATGGTGCCGGTGCGAGTCGGATCGCCCAGCAGGCTGACCGCGAAGTAGTAGTCGCCGGCAGGCAGTGGGGGCAGCCAGCTCATGTCGATATCAACACGCATGATGGGGCGCGTCTGATTGGTGAGTGCCGTGCCGCTCACGCGATACGCGCCCGTCCACGCGCCGCCGCGCAGGCGGTTGGTCACGTAATCGCCGTAGATCGGCTCGACGCCATTGAGCGGAAGTGTGTCGTACACCGCGATGTACGCGCCCGAATATGCGAACGCCGTGCTGAAGTTGCTCGACTGCGTCTGGAACGCGAAGAACTCCACGCGGTCCAGCGTCCACGTTTCGCCAGTTGGCACCGTGAACAGATCGCCGTTGCGGAACGGCCCGCTTGCGCCGGGGCCGCCCGCGGGCGTGTTGTTCGTGACACCCAAACCGATGTACGTCACGCCATCGCCCGTGGGGTTCGGCTGCGCGAGGCTGATATCAGCGCCATTCGCGCCAACACCCTGCGCGGTGATGAATGGTCCATTGTCCTTCAACACCACAGGCTGAGCGAAAGCGGCGGAAGCGAGTACGAGCGAAACACCGGCGAAAAGCTTGTTCATGCAGCCACTGTACGAGAGTGTCTCGAAAGCGGTCGCATGATTTTCTTACGCCGACTCCGCTTCCCGCATGAGGGTGATGAACGTGCCATCCACTTCGGGGGTCTCTTTCTTCGCGTCTTTACCGGGCGTTCGCTTGATGTAGTCACCCGAGGATGTCAGATCCCACGCGTTACGACGATCCAGGGCATGCACTTCGAACATGCGTGCGATCTTCGCTTTCGCGTCGCTGTCACGAATCGGGCACGCGACTTCCACGCGATTGCTCAAGTTGCGATACATCCAGTCGGCGCTGCTGATGTACCACTCGCCGTCCGCCGGATCTGATTGCCCGTTCGCGAAGTGATATACGCGTGAGTGCTCAAGGAATCGGCCCACCACGCTGCTCACTTTGATGTTCTCGCTCAAACCCTTCACGCCGGGAATCAAGCAGCAGAAGCCGCGCACGACCAGCTCCACCTGCACGCCTGCCTGGCTCGCTGCGTACAGCCGCTCCGTCATGTCGCGATCTTCCATCGCATTGAGCTTCGCCCACACACGCGCGGGTTTGCCCTTCTTCGCGTTCTCGATCTCGCGCTCGATCATCTTGTTCACGCGATCGCGCAGCGTGAAGGGCGCGACCAGCAGCGTGTCACACCCCGGTGCGGCGGACATTCCCGTGAGATAGTTGAACAGGTGTACGAGGTCGCCCGTCACTTCCTCGTCCGCTGTCAAGATGCCAAGGTCGGTGTACAGCTGCGCGGTCTTGGGGTGGTAGTTGCCCGTGCCCAGGTGCGCGTAGCAGCGCAGGCCGTGCTTCTCGCGCCGCACCACCAGACTCGTCTTGCAGTGCGTCTTGAGGCCCATGACGCCGTACGCCACGTGCACGCCCGCTCGCTCGAGTTGCCGCGCAAACCGCACATTGCGACCTTCGTCAAATCGCGCACGCAATTCGACCAAGCAAGCAACCTGCTTGCCCGATTCCGCAGCCCGCACAAGATTCGCGATGAACGGCGAGTCAGGCGTCGTGCGATACAGCGTCTGCTTGATCGTCATCACGTCAGGGTCATTCGCCGCCGCCGCGATGAACCGCTCGACGCTCGCGTCAAAGCTCTCATACGGGTGGTGCACCAGCACGTCCTGCTTGCGAATCGTCGCGAAGAACTGGCTTGCATTCTGCTCGGCGGACTTTGTCGCCACCGGCGCAAGCCGCGCAGGCACCACCGGCTTCCACGGCTTGTGCTTAAGGTCAGGCCGATCCACATCGCAGATTTCGCTGATGGCCAGATAGTCAATGCCCATCGCGCGTTCGTACACGTCCTGCGGATCCACGTTCAGTTTGTCCAGCAGCCAGCGCAGCACGCTGGGGTTGGCATCCTGCTCAATCTCCAGCCGCGCCACGCGTGCAAACTTCCGCTGCTTCAGGTCCGCCTCGATGCTCTGCAGCAGGTTCGCGGTATCAAGATCATCCTTCTGAATCCCCGCGCTGCGCGTCACGCGGAAGTTGATCTTGTCCTGCACCTGTACTCCCGGAAACAGTTCGCCCAGGCTGTTGCGCACGACTTCCTGCACGCTGATGAACCGATACGTCTTGCCCTTGTCGTTCTTGTCTGCCAGCCGCAGAAAGGCCTGCATGCCCGCGGGAATCTTCACGCGGGCGAACGTCGGCTCGGCCCCGTTGTCGGGCTTGCCCTTGCCGCGCCGCCCCAGCAACTCACTCGGAAACGCCGGCGCCCGCACGCTGCCCGCGGGCGGATCAATCAGCACGCCCACGTTGTTCGACAGGTTCGAGATGAACGGGAACTTGTGCGTCGGATCCACCGCCAGCGGCGTCAGGGCGGGGAACACATGCTCGTGATACCACACCTGCACGCCTTCGCGCTCTTTGTCCGTCAGATCGCCCCAGCGCAGAATGAAAATGCCTTCCTTCGCAAGCTGAGGCAGCAGTTCCCTCTCCAGCAGTCGTCCCTGCTCCTGCACCAGTGCCGCCACTTCCGCGCGAATCGCGTTGAGCTGCTGGCGAGGCGTGCGCCCGTCGGGGCTGGGCGTGTCAACACCCGTGTGCACCTGCCGCTTGATCAGCCCGACGCGCTTCATGAAGAACTCGTCGAGATTGCTCGTGAAGATGGAGATGAACCGCACGCGCTCCAGGAGCGGCATCTGCTCATCACCGGCTTGCGCAAGCACGCGCTTGTTGAACGCAAGCCACGACAAGTCGCGATGAAAGAAGCGGACGTCGTGCGTGTGTTCGTCAGATTTGCCGCGTTTGGCGGTGGGCATAGGTCTGGATTATTGGTGGTGTGGGCGGTGTGCACGCCGTTGATTCCGGTTTACCGGCCCGACTTAACTCATCAACCTGTCCCGTGCTTCCGCATACTTGGCGACCGTCGCCGCCACGATGTCAGCCGGCAGCTCCGGCCCAGGCGCCTGCTTGTTCCACTTGCCTTCGGCGACCAGATGCTCGAGGTACTCGCGAAGATACTGCTTGTCGAAGCTCTTCTGCGGCCCGCCCGGCTTGTATCCATCCACCGGCCAGAATCGGCTGCTGTCGGGCGTGAGCGCCTCGTCAATCAAAATCGGCGTGCTGCTCGTCACGTTGCCGTGCTCGTCCACGGGCAAGCCAAACTCAAACTTTGTATCCGCGATGATGATGCCGCGATCCCGCGCATGCTCGCTCGCCATCAGATAAATCTGCATGCTCACGCGACGCAGCGTTTCCATCGTTTCCCGGCCCACAATCTCGCACGCCCGCTCAAACGAAATGTTCTCGTCGTGCTTACCCAGCTCTTCCTTCGTAGCAGGCGTAAAGATCGGCTCAGGCAGCGCATCGCACTGCTTGAGCCCTGCCGGCAGCTTTACGCCGCACACATTGCCCGTCGCCTGATACTCCTTCCAGCCGCTGCCTTCGAGATATCCGCGCACCACGCACTCAATCGGAATGACCTTCGCCGCCTTGCACACCACGATGCGTTCGGCGTACATCTCCCGCGGCTGCGACGCAGGAAAGACGCTCGCGTGCAGCAGGTTCACATCGCCGCTGATGACATGTGTCTCGCAGATGCCGCGTGCCTGGATCATCGCCTGCCAGAAGAGTGAAAGCTGCGTCAGCAGTCGCCCCTTGCCGGTGATGGGCGTGGGCATGACCACGTCGAACGCGCTGATGCGATCGCTCGCCACGATCAAGAGCCGAGCCCCCGTGCCGATGGGCGTCGTCGCCGAAGGCGGCAGCGGATACACATCGCGCACCTTGCCGCGGCGCACGCCCGCAAGATGCAGTGACGAACTGGTGAGAGCGTCGGTCGCGGCAGTCATGCCCCAGCGTAGAAGCGGCGCACGCCGCTTGCAAACCCGCTCGCGTTCGACATCGTTACACTCGCCAGTTCCCTGTCCCGCATCGCCCCGTTGCTAGCGAGCGAAACCACCTATCCATGTCCGCGTCCGCTCAGTCATCCCCCGTCGTCCCAGGTGCGTACGACGCCCGCTTCGTGCGTTTCTTCGCGTGGTACGTGCGACGCATGTTCGCGAGCAAGTTCCACGCTTTCCGAGTCGCCACCGGCACGCGCCAGGTGCTCGCGTCACTGGCTGATCATGCCGGCCCCGCCATCGTCGTCATGAATCACAGCAGTTGGTGGGACCCGCTGGTCGCCCTCATGCTGGGCCACCATCTCTGCCCCCTCCGCACCGGCTGCGCACCGATGGACTCGCGCGAGCTTGCCAAGTTCGGCATCCTGAAGAAGCTCGGCATCTTCGGCATCGATCCCGACGACGCCCGCAGCCTGCCCGCGATGTCGAGCTACGTCCTTGATCGCTTCACGACCGACCCGCGCGCCACGCTCTGGATCACCCCCCAAGGCCGCTTCATGGACCCGCGCGAGCCGGTAGTCCTGCGACCCGGCGCCGCCGCCATCGCCGCCCGCGCAGCCAACGTGCGTGTGGTCAGCCTCGCTGTCGAGTTTGCCTTCTGGGTCGACCAAAAGCCCGAGGTCTTCACGCGTTTGTCCGACGTGCCCGCGCCCGCGTCACCCAGCACCGCACACTGGCACAGCGCCATGACCCAGGTCATGCAATCTAACGCCGACGCTCTCGCGCAGCTCGTCCGCGCTCGCGATGCTGCCGCTTTCGAACACCTACTCGCGAGCGACGCCCCGCGCGATGGCTCCATCAACCCAGCGATGGATCTGTGGCTGCGCTTGCGCGGCAAAAAAGTCGCCCTCACTGATCGCACACGCGAGTGACAAAATCGTCACCAATCGACGACACGAGTCGGCTGGCACATGATCCCCTCCGCGCTCTCCGCGGTGAACCTGCTTCACGCCGGCAACGGGAACTTCTCACAAAGCTCGCGCACTTCCCCGCGCACCTTCGCGCTCTCGCTCGCCAGCGCGGCTTCGCCTTGCAGGCCCGCCGTCAGGACGCGATCAATGAACGCTGCGATCATCTGCATCTGCGGCTCCTTGAACCCGCGCGTCGTCGTCGCGGGCGTGCCTAGACGAATGCCGCTCGTCTGCTTCGGCGGCCGCGGATCCTGCGGAATGCCGTTCTTGTTGCAGATCAGCCCCGCGCCTTCAAGCCACTTCTCGGCTTCTGCGCCAATCAGGTCCGCGCTCTTGCCGCGCAAATCAACCAGCATCAGGTGGTTGTCGGTGCCGCCGCTGGTGATGCGGAAGCCCTTGGCTTGCAGCGCCGTTGCGAGCGCTTGTGCGTTCTTCACCACCTGCTGGCTGTACGTCTTGAACTCCGGACGCAGCGCTTCGCCGAAAGCGACCGCCTTCGCCGCGATGACATGCATGAGCGGCCCGCCCTGAATACCAGGGAACAACGCGCGATCATACTTCTTCGCCAATTCCTCATCATTCGTCAAGAACAACCCGCCACGCGGCCCGCGCAGCGTCTTGTGAGTCGTCGTCGTCACCACATGGCAGTGGGGGAAGGGCGAGGGATGCACGCCGCTCGCGACAAGCCCGGCAATGTGCGCGATGTCCGCATGCAGCATCACGCCCACCTTGTCCGCGATGGCGCGGAACCGCGCGAAGTCAATCACGCGCGGATATGCGCTGTACCCGCACATCAGCAGCTTGAACTTGTCGCCATGCTGCTGCTTGGCTTCCAAGCACACGCGCTCCACCGCGTCATAGTCAATCTGCTCATGATTCTTCGACGCAGCGTCATACGTCAGCGGATAGTGCACCGCGTTAAACCACTTGCCGCTCATGTTGATCTTGAGCCCGTGCGTCAAGTGCCCGCCGTCCGCCAGCACCAGACTCGCGAACACATCACCCGGATTCAGATACGCGAAGAACAACGCCTGATTGGCCGTCGCGCCGCTGTGCGGCTGCACATTCGCGAACTTGCAGTTGAACAGCTTGCACGCCCGCTCAATTGCGAGTCGTTCGATGCCGTCATGATGTACACACCCGCCGTAGTACCGCGCACCGGGATAGCCCTCCGCGTACTTGTTCGTCAGGCACGTGCCCATGGCGTGCATGACCGGCGCGGACACATGGTTCTCGCTCGCGATCAGTTCAATCGTCGTCGCTTGCCGCTGCGCCTCAAGGTTGAGTAGTTCGCCCAGCGCAGGGTCCGCCTTCTGCAGTTCCGAAATCGTGCCCGCCGTAATCGCGTCGTGTGCCATGGCCAACTGTATTCGTGGGCACGCCCCTTTTGGTGCAGCAGAATCCCGCACTCATGAAAGCTCTTGGCGGGTCTGTGGTGCGTACACGATCAAGCCGTCATCCGCAGCAATGCCGCCCCCAGCACTGCCGCGATCGCTACAGGCGCAAACGTCGCGGGAAGCACCGCCCACCAGTCCTTCATGCGAAAGCCGATCTTGAAGGCGCAGCCCCACCAGACCAGAAACCAAGCACCCATTCCCATGAAGATCCACGAGAGATCACTAGCTCGAGCATCGATCACGAATCTGTAGGTCCAGTTACTTGCGTTCGTCAGCCATATGGGCGAGGGCGTGCTCGCTGCCGCAAAGCACGCAGCCACGAACCATGTCGCACCCGGCAGCATCGCCGCAAGTGCGAAGGGTGCAATCGCATATGCCGCAGACCGCCAGACATGGCCCATCTGCACCTTCGACTGCGCTCGCGAGAACGGCAGCGCGAGCATCATGAGTGGAAACCCGGCGAGCGTAATGGCGAGTCCGGTCATGGCGGGTCGCCGCAGAAACTCTCGTGCAAGCCCGAACAGCGTCTCAAGCGGCTGTTGCAGCATCAAACCCGCTTGAACCTCCCAAGCAGCCAGGACATCGACAAACGTGACGACTTTGGGTGGCGGCGGGATCCATGCCGTCCCATTCCACACCCACCCGGCCGTTGGCTGGTACGTATTGATTGCGGAAATGCTCATCGCCGTGATAAGTAAACCGGTTGCGGGCACGACAATCCACCAGACAAGCATCCACCAAAGTCGCGGCATCGTGCGCCGCGGTGCTTCCAACCGCACACGACTCCAAAACATACAGGGCACAAACGCCATAATCCACGTTGGTACGCTCGTGTATCGCCACCTCCGCAGCGCCACCGTCTCCACAAACCACGGCACTGCCGCCAACTCCGGACGCATCACCAGCCGCCACTCAACGGTCAGCCCGCATTCGCTGCAGGTTCCCTCGCAAGGCGAAGTCGCGCCTTCCTCGCCCGCACCGTGTACGTGCCATGTCGCCACCTGCCCTCGCAAGTCATACCCGCACCGCGGACAACTCGGCACATGCTCCCCTTCCACACACTGCTCCCTTCGGTTTGCCTGCGTCGCGCACCTTACCACTTGGGCACGATCGAGAAGCTGAGATTGACATACATCGCGCAGATCTGCACCAGATACGTCGGAATCATCACCGCCGCCAGCGCTTGCCGCCAGTCGTTCATGCGGAAGCCAATCCTGAAAGCGTACGCCCACCACAACATCTGCCAGAGCATGACGCCGATCCACAACGACTGATGCCGCGGCCCTGTGATATGCCAGCCACTCTCCAGTGGTTGCAGTCTCTCCATCGCGGCTCTCAAAGGCCAATACGTCACAACGCTTTGCAGCACCCCGATCACAATGCCGCACACAGCGATCGCGGCGATCGGCGCGAGGCCGTACACAGCCGCCCGGACGACGTGTCGCCCGCGCACACGTGAGGCCGCCCGCGTGAAGGGCAAGGCCATGAACATCAGCGGCGGCACAACTACTCCGCAGATCAGTGCAGGTACCCACGCCAGCCCTTCCAAGGGCGAAAGTGTGCTGATCAGTTGATCAGCCAGATAGGCAAACATCTCGCGGAAATGCATCGTCATCGCTTGCATCCACGTGCTCACGCCAAACGATGAAAAGTACCGAAACCGAAAGGCTTCTCTGATAGCCGAGATAAGCGCCAACAGACTCAAATGCGCGAAAAGCAGCCCGAAGACCGACAGCGGTATGCACAATGCCCACCATCGCAATCTGCGTGCATCAAACGGCGTCTCCATGCGCACATCGCGCCAGAACGACCACGGCCGCAGCGCACGCCACGCCGTCCGCCACGCACTCCACCGCTTTCGCGGCGGTCGCTCCGTCTCCACAAACCACGCCCGTGCGATCAACTCCGGACGCATCACCAGCCGCCACTCCACGCGCAGCCCGCACTCACTGCAAGTGCCCTCACACGGACAGCAAGCTCCTTCCACGTCTGTACCCGGTGCATGCCACGTCGCTACCTGCCCCGTCAGGTCATAGCCGCACCGCGGACATGCAGGATGCTCACTCACATGCACAAGATACCGCCCGCGTCCAATCATCCGACACAGAGGCTCAGCCCACGACAGTCCGGCATGAAAATCTGCTACTTTGCCGCGTTTTGCACCCGCTCAATCCACGCCACCACCTCCGCCCGCGGCTCCAGCCGCGCCCGTCCATCAAACGTCACAACCGCCAACGTCGCGCCGTCGACGTACTCGGGAAGCTCATAAAGCCATAACTGTGTTGCTGGGTCAATACCACGTTCTTGCAAGATTGTCGCCGAAAGCCCTTCGACATAGCCCACGCACACAACGCATTGGCCGTTGGCACGGGGCGGGCGAAGCATTTCTGGATTGAGAAGCCACTCGCGAGCCATGACCTCATGCCACGCGCCTCCGTCCATCACCGCACCAGGCATCCCGCCGAACTGTTCCTGATACTGCAGCAACGCCGCGCGCACGGATTCCAATTGGATCACCGAGTACGCATCCATGACCCGCAGCCGCACCGTGTGCAAACCCCACCACACCAGCCCGACAATCGCGAGCACGACCACCGCGAGGATGATGATGCGACGCGACAATCGCATGGTTGCCGGCGTAGATTCCATCTTTAGTGCGCACCCTCCCACGTCACCGGCTTGCCATCGCCGGTTCGTGTCGCCGCAAGTCGTCGCAGCACGACCTCGCGTGGAAGCCGCCAGCTGACTCCGCTCCATGTCACGATTGCAAGCTCATGCGCGTCAGTTGACGCAGGATTCTCGAAAACCAAGATGTGCTCGTCGCGATTGATGTTCCGTTCGTGAACAAGCGTCTCGGTCCACCCCTCCACGATGCAGTACGACTGCTCATGCAATCGGTCCGCCATCGGGGATCGAAAAAGTCCCTCCAATTGAGGCGACCTCTTGAGAAACGCCTGTCGCCACTCTGGGCCGCTGGGCAACTGTTCCTGGTGCTGTGATGCATAGTACATCAACGCGCTGTGAATCTGCCGCGCATGCACTGTCGTGTAGAACGCGCGAGCATCGCGAACCACCGAGGCCAGCCACAGCCCGCCCGCCACCGCAAGTGCAACCAACAGGGCGACACACACGACCCATCGCCGCTTCCACCACACCCGCTTGACCGCGCGATCATCCACAGCCCCTCCTACTCAACTCAACGCGATCAAGTTCACCGTCGGCGCGCGGAACATCACCGGGGCGGATTTCCTCACACGCCCATCTCTTCAGCCACCGTCTCAAACGTCTCCGGCCCCGCCGCGGCCGCTTCCGCGCCAGTCTTCACCACCGGCGCAGTCGCCAGCGGCTTGCCGTTTGCATCCGTCAGCGCCACGCCGCTCATCGTCTTCACGATGGGCGTCGGGTTCGCCTTCAGTTGCTTGTCAAGCGCGTTCTCCAGTTCCTTGCGCTTGGCTTCTGGCACTTCGTTCCACTTGCCGCGCCCGCGACACTTCGGAAAGCGTGAGCAGCCAAGCCACGGTCCTCGCACGCCCGTGCGCAGATTCATCGGGCTCTCGCACGTGGGGCAAGGCAAATCCGTCAGCAGCGGCTTGGGGCTCGGCGCTTCCACGCGACCCTTCTTGTCCAGGTTCAACAGCCCATCGCACGGCGCTTCCTTGTTGTTGTACTGGCTGCACCCCAGGAACGGCCCGAACTTGCCGACGCGCTTGGTCATCGCGCTGCCGCACTTGATGCACGCAACGTCAACCGTCTCCGCCGCCGGACGCGGCTTGCCATCGCGATCCACCGGACTCGCGTACGTGCACTCGGGATACTTGCTGCAACTGAGGAATCGCCCGTTCTTGCCAAAGCGATACACCAGCGCCACGGCGTTCCCACGCCCTTCCTTGGCGCACGTCGGGCACACGTATTCCTTCGGCGCAGGCTGCGTCTCCGCCTTCGCATGCTTCATGCGGTCTTCCGCGTTCGCCAGACTCTTCTTGAAAGAGCCGTAGAACTTCCGCAGCATGTCGATCCAGTCAAGGTGTTCTTCCTCCACCTTGTCCAGTTGCGTCTCCATCTCGCGCGTGTACCCCAGGTCCATGATGTCCGGGAAGCCTTCCATCAGCTTGTCCGTCACCACCTGTCCCAGGTCCGTCGCGTACAGACGCCCTTCGAGCTTCTCGACATAGTTGCGATCCTGAATCGTCGTGATGATGCTCGCATACGTACTGGGTCGGCCAATGCCTTCCTCTTCCAGCACCTTGATCAAGCTCGCTTCCGTGTATCGCGCGGGCGGACTCGTGAACTTCTGGTCCACATCAAACGCGATCGGTGCAACCGGCTGTGCATCTTTCAGGGGCGGCAGCGTCTGCTCCGTCGCGCTCTGCGGCACACCCGTCGCCTTGTAAAAGCCATCAAACGCCAACACGCGTCCCGTCGCCCGGAATGTCAACGCCTTGGTTGCATCCACGCCGCCCTTGATCGTGATGGCCGTGTTGTCCCACTGCGCATTGACCATCTGGCACGCGACGAATCGCTCCCAAATCAGCGAATACAGCCGGAACTGATCATCACTCAAGGCACGCCGCACGCGAGCGGGCGTGTACTCCGGATTCGTCGGCCGAATCGCTTCGTGCGCCTCCTGCGCATCCTTGTTGCTGCTCGAAAAGAAGTTGGGCTTCTCAGGCAGGTACTTGGGCCCGTAGTTCTTCTCAATGAAGTTCCGCGCCGCCTCGAGTGCCTCGCGCGACAGGTGCGTGCTGTCAGTACGCATGTACGTGATGAGACCCACCGGCCCTTCGCCCGGAATCTCCACACCTTCATACAACTGCTGCGCCGCCCGCATCGTGCGCTGCGCACCAAAGCCCATGCGCGAGCTCGCCGACTGCTGCAGCGTGCTCGTGATGAAAGGCGGCGCAGGCCGCACGCTCGTGCGCTTGGTCTCAATCCCGGTCACGGCGTACTTGGCGCTGGCGCTCACGCTGCCCGTCACACCACGAATGTACTTCGCCGGTCCCTTGCCGTCCGCGTCCTCGCGCACGCTCGTCTTGATGCTGGTCAGCCCCGCCAGCTTCGCGATCTCGACCGCGCGCGGCGTCAGATCCTCGATCTTCACGGTCTTGCCGCTTGCAAGCTCAAACTTGTCGCCGCCCACTTCCACCAGCTTCGCGCGGAAGCTGCCGTGCTCGCTCAGCCACGCGCTCTGTGCACGCACCGTCGGGCCGTTGTTCTTCTCATCGCGCTGCCCCACAAACCGCTCAAACTGCTCCGCCAGCCCCATCGCCTTCGCGACATCAGGCGTGAACAGCCCTTCAACTTCCCAGTATTCATCGGGCACAAACGCACGAATCTCGCGCTCGCGCTCGACAACCAGCCGCGTCGCCACGCTCTGCACGCGACCAGCCGAAAGCCCACGCGCCACCTTCTTCCACAAGAGCGGCGACACCTGATACCCCACGATGCGATCAAGGATGCGCCGCGCCTGCTGCGCGTTCACGCGGTCCTCATCAATCGGATGTGGACTGCTGAAGGCCCGATCAATCTCTGCCTTCGTAATCGCCGCGAACATCACGCGCTTTGCGCTGCTCGCCGGAATGCCCAGCTCCTGCGCGAGGTGCCACGCGATGGCTTCACCTTCGCGATCCAAGTCGGTTGCAAACCACACGTTCCCGCCCGTGCTCGTCACTTCCTTCGCCGCCCGCTTCAGATCGCTGATCACGCGATCCTTCCCCTCGCTGATCACATACGTCGGCGCAAAGTCATGCTCCAAATCCACACCCGGCACGGGGCTCTTCACGCCCTTCGGGTTCTTGCTGGGGAGGTCTCGCACGTGCCCGATGCTCGCCAGCACCACAAAGTTCGCGCCAAGGTACTTGTTGATCGTCTTCGCCTTGCTGGGCGATTCCACGATCACCAGGTCTTTCCCCTTCGCGCTCCCCGCCACAAACACCTGCATCTTCCCCCGGCCCTTCGACGCGCGACCACCGCCACCCGCCGCCTTCTCAGGCTTGGCTTCTACTGCGGCGTCAAACGGGGCCTCGGCAGCCGTCCGCTTCGCGGCTTTCCCCTTGGTGCTGGTTGTCTTGGTGCCGGTCGCAGCCGCTCGCTTGGCCATAAATCCTTCGATTCCGTGTATAGATAGGTATGTGCAAACGCGTCCCGTCCGCACATCGGCCATGAGCCACGCCCGCCGCAAGCAATTCCGCCGCAACGGACAGGTCCAAGACCGCCCAACGTATTGAAACGGCGGCCCAACGCGCAAAGTCAAGACACCCTCACGCTATTTTCGGATTCTGGTTGGGTAAATACCACGCCGCAGCACCACTTTCCCGCCTCTTCCTGAGAATTTCCGACCCGCCCCCTACACCGTGTGGTAGATGACTCCCATGTCCGCCCTCGCCAAACCACCCTCTGACGTACCGCCCGCGCATTCTCCGGAATGCCCCCGCTGCGGCTACGACCAGCAAGGCGCCGTCGCCTCCTGGCACGCCGATCCCGCAGCCGAAAACGCCGCCTGCCCCCTCACCGGCACCTGCTCCGAGTGCGGCCTCGTTTTTGCGTGGCCCGACCTGCTTCTCCTCGAGCGCACGCAGTGCCCGGGCCTCTTCGAGCACGTCCGCGGGTTTCATGCTCGGTTTAGTGCGTGGTGGCGCAACACACTTTGGATGGTCTTCCCCGCCGTCTTCTGGTCGCGCGTCAAGTTGCATCACATCGTTCGCCCGCGACGCATTCTGCTCCCCATCTTCATCGCCATGGTGCTGTTCGTGCTCGAACGCTTCATGCTCGCGGTATTCGTCAGTATGGGTCTCTTCGCATCAACCCCCAACTCACCAACTGACGCCGGACCCCTCGACGACCTCAACTGGTACGGCATGAACGAATGGCTCATCGCCGGACTCTTTCCCTACTTCCGATCCACTGGCTGGGGAATGGAAAGCACCGACTTCGGCGGCCTGCTCGCCGCCATGTTCGCCAGCGCACTCATGTGGCCGATACTGCTGCTCGTGCTGCCCCAGACCCGCGCCCAAGCCAAAATCCGCCTCGCCCACATTCAGCGAGCGTTCCTCTACAGCCTCTGGCCCCTCTCCATCATCTTCGCTCTTTCCATCCTGGGCCTGCTCATCGACGCCCTCGCCTTCACGGGCCTGCTTCCCGCGTCCGTTCCGATCCGCCATCTTGCCATCCTCATCATCGTCCCGGCGATCTCGTGCGGTGTCCTCTATCTGTTGTGGCTGGCCGTGTGGTGGTCCGTGGCCATCAACACCGGTTGGAAAGTCCACCGTGGCTGGCCCGTTGCCATGCTGCTCAGCTTCACCAGCCTGCTCGCCGCCTTCGCCACCTTCGTCAGCGTTCGCATGTATATCTAGCCGTGCCAAACTCCACCCGCATCCCCGAATGCCCGCGCTGCGGCTACGACCTTGATGGCCAAATCGCCGCCTGGCACCCCGCCGGCGCGAATGCCGAAAACGCCGCCTGCCCCGCCGCCGGCACCTGCCCCGAGTGCGGCCTCGAATTCGAATGGCGCTACATCTTGGTCGAAGGTCTCGCCGCGCCGGTGTGGTTTGTTGAAACAACCCGCGTGCGCCACCTGCGTCGCGGCGTCCGCACGTGGGTTCGCTCACTCAATCCGCGCACGTTCTGGCGCGACGTCCGCCTCGAAGTCCCGCCCCGCATCGCACGCCTGCTTTGGTACACCGTGATCCCCGTGGTTGCGTTCAGTCTGCCCCACGTCGCGCTCTTCATCATCAGCCACGCGTGGTGGTATTTCGCGAACGCCGCGGGTGCCGCGCGCTTCGGCATCAAGCAATATCCCACGCCGTGGGGCGAACTGCATCTCGGGTTGCAGGACTTCCTTCAGCAGATGCCGCACTTCGTTGGGTCCGTCAAGCACCTGCTCTGGCCCGCCGTCATGGTCGCGATGATCGCCATGCCGCCCTCCGTGCTGCTCTGCCTGCCCTGGACGCGCGCTCGCAGCAAGATCCGCTTTGCACACGTCGTGCGTGCCGCCGCCTACGCCACCGCGCCCGCTATCGCGATTGTCGCCTGGTCCTTCGTCATCTCACTGCTCGTTGCCATCTACCAGCAATCCACGAACAACCCGTGGTCTCAACCTTGGTTCATCACGCTCGATCCCCTCACTCCCACCGGCAGATACGGGTTCGGCATGACCATGCCCTTTCACTGGGCGTGTCTCGCGTGGTATCTGTTCTACTGGTGGTGTGTCCTCAAGACCGGCTGGCGCATGGACGACCACCGCAAGGTCTATGTCGCCATCATCATCCCCGCACTGCTGCTCGTGTGCATTCTGCTGCTACTTTCGCCGGGATTCCTGCTGCGGTTCGGATAGTTCGCTCCTTCATGACTGACTTGATGAACACCCATGCCAGAACGATGCTCTTTTGCGCAACACGTCTGCACGCGATGCAGCACCGGCAGTCGCCGCGACATCTGCACCCGCTTGCGTTCAGCCAAAGCAGAAACGACTTCGCTTTCGCATCAGCGAGAGCGTGCGTCTGCCTGACTGATGACCGCAGTGTGATGTCCCGTACCGTCCAGTGTGATGAACTTCCTTCCCTATCTCAACCGCACACGCGTGCCCAGGTCGCTCGCGACGCCCGCCGACACCGCGCTCGCTGCCGCGTTGCGACGTGATGTGGAGATGCTCGCGCTCAACATCGGGCCTCGCGGCTACCACGCTCCGCACGCCTACGCACTGGCTCAAGAGTTTCTGACAACCGCTCTCACGTCCGCCGGCTACACCGTGACGCGGCATGTCGTCCAATGTGTTGATGGCAGTCGCGCTAGCAACCTCGTCGCCGAGCTTCCAGGTCGCTTGCACCCGCAGCGAGTGATAGTGGTGGGGGCCCACTACGACAGTGTCGAGAAATGTCCCGCCGCAAACGACAACGCCAGCGGCGTGGCGGGCGTGCTGGCAGTCGCGCGAGCCCTTGCCGGAAATCCTCGTGACGCCACCGTGCGATTCGTTCTCTTCGCCAACGAAGAGCCACCTCACTTCAACATGAACACCATGGGAAGTCAGGAGTATGCCCGCATGTGCCGCACACGTGGCGATGACATTCGCGGCATGATCTGTCTCGAAACCATCGGCTGCTACAGCGACAAACCAGGCTCGCAAAAGTGGCCCATCGACGCGCTGAGCGCAATGCTGGGCACGCGAGGCGACTTCATCTGTATGATCGGCAACACCGCCAGCCGCGACTTCATCAAGCGTTGTTCCGAGGCGTTCGGGCGCGCTGAAACGTTCTCACAGATCGCTGCCGCCGCGCCCGAATCCATCGACATGATCAACTGGTCCGACCACCGCGGCTTTAACGAAGTCGGCTACGACGCCTTCATGGTGACAGACACCGCGCCACTTCGATACGAACACTACCACGCCCGCACCGACACGCCAGAAAAGCTCGACTACGACAGCGTGGCACGCGTCATGCGCGGTGTCATCGCCATGACGTGCGAAGTTGCGGACAGTTGCTGAGTGGCTCACGCGCCACTCAGCGTCCGGCCATCTCCATCGCCATCCCCGCCACGCGCTCTGCCCCATCCGCCGGCCCCAGCTTCTTCAGCGCCTCTCGCATCGCCTGCACCTGCCCGCGTTCACGCAGCAACTCGCTCAGCTTCGCGCCCACATCCGCGATGTTCTTCGCCGGATCAATGTGATCCGTGTGCACAATCGCCCCGCCCGCCGCTACCAGTGTCTTCGCGTTTACACGCTGATGCTGATCCTTGTGATACGGATAGGGCATGAACACCGCCGGCACGCCGTTGGCCCACACTTCCGCCACATTCCCCGCGCCGCTCCGCGCCAGCGCCAGCGTCGCTGCGTTCCACCACACGCCCAGCCCATTCACAAACGGCTCAACAACCGCCTGCACGCCCGCTTCCGCATAGGCCGCGCGCAGTTCCGCATCGGGCGCGTCTTTCCCCGTCTGGTGCAGCACTTGCCACCCCGCAAACGAGCTTGCCCGCTCGCGCAGCATCGCCAGCATCAGCCGATTCATGCTGCTCGCCCCCTGACTGCCACCAGTGATCAGCAGCGTCGGCGCATCCGCCGCCAGTCCCAGTTGCGTGCGCGCTTCCGCCGCCGTGCGCGTGCCAATTGCCCCCGCCCGCACAATGGGCGGCACCGCTTCCCACGTGTACCTCTCCGCCGGCGCCGCCGTCACCACGCGCGTCGCCCGCTTGCTGATCCACACATTCGCCTTGCCCGGCACGCCATCCAGATTCACCAGCAGCGTTGGAGCCCTCTCCACGCGTGCCGCCTGCGCCGCGGGCGCCGCGACAAATCCCCCCGTCGCCACCACCACCACAGGCCCGCGCTGTCGGGCATCACGAATCAGCCCGCGCACCTGCCGCAGACCTTCGCCCCAGTGCCACAGAAACTTCACCAGCGGCTTGGGCCGCACGATAAACGGATGCGCCGCAATCTGCGTGAACGCTGCCGCCTGCGCGCCAACGCTCGCCTTCTTCATGATCTCCGCATCAAGCGGCCGCGGACTCACGACAAAATGACACACCGCCCGCTCATGACGAGCGACGATGCGCTCCGCAATCGCCAGCGCAGGAAAAATGTGCCCGCCCGTTCCCCCGCCCGCGAAGATGAAAGTGGCATCCGTGCTCACGCGCGATTGTGGCACCCCACACCCGCCAGAGCAAGCCGGTTCAGTCGCCTGTTTTCACGCTCGTGCTGGGCGAATACACCGTCACCATCTGCGTCCGACCGGTGCCGCCGTCAGTCAGCATCACAATCGTGCCGTCAATGGGCATGCCCGTGCGTCGATCCAGCCGCAGCGTGCCGTTCTCCGTAATCGTGGTCGGTTTGCTGGCACGCTCGATATCTGCCATCGACTTCTCATACTGCTTGCGCGATTCCTCAGGCCACTTGGATGTATCCACCTTTGGCTGCTCGGGCAACTTCATCGTCATCGTCGCGCTGGTCACCCATGTCACGCTGATGTCATGCTCGCTCACCGCTTGCAGCGTCACCGTGCGATTGCCCGTCACGTGTTGCCCCATCGCACCCACGCTCACCGACAGTTCCGTCGCGGGTACCGCCGCCGTGACAGGCTTGCCCACAGTCAGCGTCTGGCCCCACAACCACGATCCGCTGAACAGCGGCTTACCCATCAAGTTGGTAACCATCTGCTGTGACATCACCGGCGGCGACCACGCCTGCGCCATGCCCTTCTTCACCGCGTCGGTCAGTTCCGGATGCCTGGCGTCCTTGATTACTTCATTCGCCAGATCATCCATGATGGGCTTCGCCTTGTCGAGCAGTGCGACCATCTGCGCCGCTACTTCACCGCCATTGAGCACATCATCTACCACGCCCGTCGCGCCAACGCGACACTCCAGCGGACCTGTCATGAACTCGTACCGCAGCGACATCATGCGCGACATCATCGACGCGCTCTCCGAACTAGCGATCCTGGCTGGCGTGAACATCTGCGTGATCACGCTGTACCCAGGCTCTATGCGCCGCACCGTCCACGTGACCTCTTGTGTCGCGCAAAACAGGCTGTCTTGCATCAGCGCCGCCGTGTGCGCATCATCAGCCTCCGGAAAATCCATCGACATCGTCGTGAGCACATTGCTCCGCGCCACATCCCCCGCCCGCAGCGCAGGCGCGATCGTTACCGTCTGCTCCGCAGCAGCGACCGAAGTCATACCGCCGCACACACCAGCCACCATGACCACGGACGCTAAAAGAAAGCTCTTCATGCACCACCTCCTCGCTCCATTGTACGGAAATCCCCGGTGCTTCTGTCGTCCAACTTTCTCGCTTCCCGGGGATTCTGTGCCCAGCATCCATAGAATGCAGCGTGTCCGACCCCAAACCCAACCAGCAGCCGAGCAACTCCGCAGGCAACCCGGGCGATGCCCCCAAGCCCGTAGTCCCCTCGCGCACGGTCATCACCAAAGGCAAGTACGCGCCGCCCATGGCTGCGCCGCCCAAGTACATCCCCATGAAGCCTCGCTTCGAGGCTCCTTCCGCTGCGCCCAAGCCGCTGCCCACACATCCCAAAAAAGTCCGCGGCGGCGTGCGACTCCCCTCCGGTGACGTCGCCCCCATCTCCGCCTGGTCCGCCCAGCGCTGGCTGCGACTCATGGAAGACTGCGCCGCCGGCCCCAACCTCGTCGAAGGTCTGGAGTACGCCCGCGAAGGCCAGACCAAGCGCTGGCTCATCAACCCCGGCAAGATCGAAGGCCAAGTCCAAGGCCGCGCCATCAAGGCCTACGACCTGCGCCTCACCATCGACACCATCGCGCCCGACCAATGGGACAAAGTCGTCAGCGCGATGAGCGACAACGCCGTCTACGCCGCCAAGCTCCTCGCGGGCGAACTGCCGCCCAACATCGAAGATGTCTTCGTGCCTCTGGGCCTCAAGCTCTTCCCCGCAGGTTCCGACGATGTCAAAGTCAGTTGCTCCTGTGGCCACTCGCAGCGCCCGCGCGGCTCCGTGAGCGCCAGCGCAAGCGTCGCCGCCATGCGCGGCAGTGACACGGGCACCACGGCTGACATCACTGCCGGCTGGTGCAAGCACGCGTGTTGCCTCGCGTACCTGCTCGCGCATCGTCTGGGCAGCGAGCCCTTCCTCATCTTCTCGCTGCGAGGCCTGGATTACCACGATCTCATCGAGCGCCTGCGTGCCCGCCGCGCCGTTGTGGGCGCTGCGCTGGGCGCAACACCCATTTACCAGCAGCGCGTCGCCGGCGTGAGCGACGTCAAGAGTCCGCCTCTCGAAGAGTCGCTGGGCCAATTCTGGGAAATGGGCGAAAGCGCCAAGCAGCTCGACCTGCCGTTGGATCCGCCGCCCGTGAGCCACCCGCTGCTGCGCCGCCTTGGCCCCAGCCCGTGGACCGGCCAAGCCAGCTTCCCGCTGGTTGGTCTGCTCGCCAGTTGTTACGACACCATCAGCGAGCAAGCCATGCACCCTGAACAGCACGCCGACCAGTCTACCCGCGACGACAAGTAGCGGCTGCCATGCTTCCGTTTTCCCTCGCTGCCATCACGCTCGCCGCCGCACTGCTCTTCTGCGTGCAGCCGCTGGCCGCGCGATTGGTCCTGCCCGTGTTGGGCGGTGCGCCCGCCGTCTGGGCGACAAGCATGGTCTTCTTTCAGGCCGTGCTGCTCGCCGCCTATGGCTATGCCCACTGGCTGGGCGCGCGATCACGCAGCGTGCAACTCATCGTTCACGGCGCAGTCCTGCTCGCTGGCGTGCTGGTGTTGCCAGTCTCGCTGCGCACCATCGCGCCGCCACCCACCGACGCCGCGCCGCTCCTCTGGCTTCTCGTCACGCTCATCATGAGCGCCGGCCCCGTCTTCTTCGCCCTCGCCGCCACCAGCCCGCTCGTGCAGCGCTGGTTCGCCCAAAGCACGCATCCACGCGCGAACGATCCCTACTTCCTCAGCGTCGCGAGCAACCTGGGCAGTTGCGTCGGCCTGCTCGCGTACCCGCTCGCGCTCGAGCCGCTGCTGGGCCTGCGCCAGCAAGGCATCGCATGGGGCCTTGCCTACTGCGTCGCGGCGGTGCTCATCATCCTCGCACTGCTCGTCTGCACACGCCGCCCGACGACAGATCAGCCCTCTGTTTCGACCACTCCGCCCAAGCGCCTCACCCGCGGCACGCAACTCACGTGGCTCGTGCTTTCCTTCGTGCCCAGCGCGCTGCTCGTGGGTGTCACGACGCACATCTCAACCGACATCGCCGCCATCCCGCTGCTCTGGGCCCTGCCGCTGCTGCTGTATCTCGTCACGTTCATGCTCGCCTTCTCGCCGCGCGTGCGTCTCAACCCCGCGGTGCTGGGCCGGGCCCTCGTCATCCTCGCGCTGGTCGTCCTCTTCGTGCTCATTCCCAAGGCCGAAGGCGCACTCTGGCTGCTGCTGCCGCTGCATGTGCTCGCGTTCTTCATCGCCGCATGGATGTGCCACGCGCGCCTCGCCGCACGCCGGCCCGACACCCAGCACCTCACGCGCTACTACTTCATCATGTCGCTGGGCGGCGTGCTTGGCGGAGCCTTCGCCGCCCTGCTCGCGCCCGTGATCTTCTCCCACGTCATCGAATACCCGCTCGTCCTGGGCCTCGCGCTCCTGCTGCGTCCCCTCATCACCACGCTCCCCGCCACCAAACGCATCATCCTCAGTCTCGGCGCCGCCGCCGTCATCATCGCCATCATCTTCCTGCTCGCCCACAACATGGCCGCGCTCGCTGTGCCGCCGCGCATGGTCATCGCCCTCATGGGCGGCGTGCCCGTGCTGCTCTGCGCGATGCTCTTTGTCTACCGCCGGGGCGAAGTCGCTGGCCTCGCCCTCGCCACCGCACTCACCGTCTCCCCCTTCGCCCTCCGCGGCGCAAACAGCGTCTACCGCGAGCGCACCTTCTTCGGCGTGCACGAAGTCCTCGCTTTCGGCAACACCCGCACCCTCTTCCACGGCACCACCGCCCACGGCAAGCAAGACCTCACCAGTGACGCCACACGCCGCATCGCCACAACTTACTACCACGCCTCAGGCCCCGCCGGCGACATCTTCAACATGATGCGCGAAACCGGGCGCGACACCAACGTCGCCCTCATCGGCATGGGCGCCGGCACGCTCGCCGCCTATGGCCACAAAGGTCAAACCATGACCTTCTACGAGATCGACCCCGCCATCGCGCGCATCGCCAGTGATCAGCACTTCTTCACCTTCCTGCGCGATAGCCAAGCCAAGGTCCGCGTGGTGCTTGGCGACGGCCGCCTCTTGTTCGAGCGCGAAGCTGACGCCAACACCAACCTCATCGTCCTCGACGCCTTCTCCAGCGACGCCATCCCCGTCCACCTCCTCACGCGCGAAGCTGTCGACCTCTACCGCTCCCGCCTCACCGCCAACGGCGTGATCCTCGTCCACATCAGCAACCGCCACTTCAACCTCGCCCCCGAACTCGCATCAATCGCCCGCGACATCGGCTGGCACTGCGCCGTCCGCGTCGACCCCATCGTCACCGAATCACAGCGTGCCGAAGGCAAACAAGAAAGCGTCTGGGTCGTCCTCACCGCAACTCGCGATAACCTGGGTCGCCTCGCGAAGTTCTCGCTGTGGGACGATGCCACTATCAAGTACCAAAGCAGCATGCCCACGCGAGCCTGGACGGACGACTACGCCCCCACGCTCCGCACGCTGGTGGTGGGGGAATAAGCGAGCAAGCGGGCGGAAAGAGCGAACGAGCGAACAAGCGCACGAGGGGGGAAAGACAGAAGCCATTCGCGCACGCGCACGTCACCCCACGTCCTCCTCCGTGTCCTCCGCTCCCTCTCCGCCCCCGCCGCGACCATCGCCTTCCCCCTCGCAGCCCGCGCGTTTCATCACGCAGGGCAGTTGCCACCCGCAAGCACCCGGAAGAAATCCACGATGTCGCGATCTTCCGGGAAGACGCCACTGTTGTTGAAATCAATGTCCGCGCACGCGTCGCACGCAGCGCCGGCCAGCACATCGAGGTAAGCAATCACATCCTGGTCTTCCGGAAAAACGCTGTTGCCGTTGAAGTCCACGCAGTCGCAGATGGGCATGTCGATGCGGCCATCGCCCGTGCGGTCTGCAGCGCAGGGAGCTAGCGCACGCACGAGAAAATCAATGGCGGCGGCATCTTCGGTTGCCGGCAAGCCGTGGCCTGCGCCTAGCACGAGGCGCAGCGTGGAGGGGACGCCTGCGGCTTGCAGCAGAGCGAAGAGATTCTGGCTGTGCTGGGGGAAGACGACCGTGTCGGCGGTGCCGTGGGCCAGATACATCGGGGCATCATCGCTGGTCACATGCGTGACAACCTGCGTGAGGCGTGCCAGAGCGACTTCATCGGCCCAGTCGGGGTTGTTGACGTTGGCTTGCGCGTCTTCGAGCGGGAAGCCAAGCAGATTCGACACGCCATTGACTTCGCCCACGGCCCAGCCGGGAACATCAAAGAAGTCGGCGGGGCCGAAGTAGTTGGCGACGGCCTGCACCCGGCTGCTCACGCCATCATGCGGGCCGACGGTGCCTTCGGCTTCGGGCACATCGCTCGAAACACCAAGGTGCGCGACCAGGTGTCCGCCCGCGGACAGGCCCCACACGCCGATGCGGTTGGGATCGATGCCGTACTGACTGGCGTTGGCCCGCAAGAACCGCACGGCCGCTTTGCAATCATGAATCTGCGCGGGAGAAAGATCAGTGCCCGTCAGGCGGTAATTGGTGGATGCCACGACAAACCCGCGCGCCACCAGCGCATTGATGCGGAACGGCAGCATGGCTTTGTCACCCGCGCGCCACACGCCGCCGTGAATCCACAGCACAACCGGGCGCAGGGCAGCAGAGGGGGCAGTGGGGCGATGAATGTCCAGCACCTGCCGCGCATCGCCATCGCCGTATGGAATGTTGGCGATAGTCTGGTAGGCCTGGGCGTGGGCGGCAGAGACTGCGGCAAGTGATGCAAGCAAGTACGCAGGTACAGCGCGGGTAAACATGCATGACTCCAGTGTGGCAGGTGAGGTGTGAGGTTTGTGGTGGCGGTTCACGCGGGACAATTGCCCCCGGCCAGCACCCGGAAGAAATCAATGATGTCGCGGTCTTCGGGGAAGACCCCATTGTTATTGAAGTCGATGTCCGCGCAGCCCTCGCACGCGGCCCCCGCCAGCACGTTCACGTAATCGATCACGTCTTGGTCGTCAGGGAAGACGCCGTCGCGGTTGAAGTCCACGCAATCACAGAATGGAATGTCAATGCGCCCGTCACCCGTGCGATCAACCGCGCAGGGCGCAAGAGTGCGCACCAGAAAATCGATCGCGGGTCCTTCTTCTGCGGTGGGCAGCCCGTGGCCCGCGCCAGGAACATACCGCAGCGTGGCGGGCACACCTGCTGCTTGCAGTGCATCAAAGAGCAATTGACTGTGCAGCGGGTAGACGGTGTTGTCGGCGGTGCCGTGAGCGATGTAAAACGGCGGGTCATCGCTGGACACGTGAGTCACCACGCCCGTCAGGCGAGCCAGAGCAACTTCATCAGCCCAGTCGGGGTTGTTCACGTTGGCTTGCAGATCACCCAGCGTGAATCCAAGCAAAGCCGCCTCGGCGGTGCCCGCTTGCAGGTGCCAGCCGGGCACGTTGAAGAAGTCGGTGGGGCCGAAGTAGTCAACAACAGCCTGCACCCGGCTGCTCACGCCGTCGTGCGGGCCGACGGTGCCTTCAGCATCGGCGACATCTCCCGACGTGCCAAGATGTGCAACCAAGTGCCCACCCGCGGAACTGCCCCACACGCCGATGCGGCTGGGATCAATGCCATACTGCGCGGCGTTGGCCCGCAGAAAGCGCACGGCCGCCTTGCAATCGTGAATCTGCGCAGGCGAGAGATCTGTGCCGGTCAGGCGATAGTTGGTCGAGGCCACCACAAAGCCGCGGGCAACCAGCGCGGCCGTGCGCGTCGCGGGCAAAGCCTTGTCGCCGTTCTGCCACCCGCCGCCGTGAATCCACAGAACCACCGGACGCAGCGCAGGCGACGGAGCAGTGGGGCGGTAAATGTCCAGCACCTGCCGCGCATTGCCATCGCCATACGGAATGTTGGCGGTGAGTTGGTAGGTCTGGGCGCGGGCGATGGGGGCGAGGGCAGCGAGGGTGATAACGGCGAAGGAGCGGGTCAGCATGACAGAACCTCCGCCTGTGAAACGCCGGACGGCACGATTGCTTGCCGGGCTCAGCAAGAAGAGAGTAACTTTCGGTGTGGATTTCATGTCCCGCCGCCGCGCCGGGCCCCCCGCTCCGCCGACAGCATCAAATCAAACGCAAACGCGATCACGCTGGGCCACGTTTGCACCGCACTCATCGTCTCATGATCCCACTGCGTCACTTTCGCGTCACGAGGCGTCTTGTCCTTCGCAATGCGCACACTGAACCAGTCGCCATACCCCGATTCCGCGAGAACGAGATCGCGACGCGATGGGCTCGTCGTCGCGCTCCGATCCTGATCATCGACCATCCATGTGTTCCACGCGGGCTGGACAACTTCACACGAAGGCACCGGCGATTCATCCGACTCATCGCTGACATCCGCAGGCACATGCGCAAACAGCTCAGCCCAGTTCGCTGGCACCATCGCGAAGAGTTCGCTCTGCTGCAACGTTCCAAATACGCGTGTCGCCCCCATGGGCTTCCAGCCGTGCTGCTTCGCACTGGCTTGGAGCAACGAGATCAGCGCATTGACCGTCTTGGGCACTCGTGGCTCGGCGGCCGCAGGCGTGTCAACGTGCGCCGCCGTGCGGCGTGCATGTTCCGAGTGGGCTTCCTCAGACGTGTATGCCGGCAGCGGCAACGCGGCCGGATACGCACGATCACACACGGTGCCCATCGCCGCATCGGCGGAAAGCATGACATACGGCGTGAACTCGCGAGGTGTCATTACACCTGCAGTGATCAGCGCCTCGCGTGCGCGATGCGAGCAAGCAAGCGAACGCCGCCGCGGCGGCGAGATCGTGTCATCCACACCGTTCATGGGCCACCCGGTGTATGCGAAGTCGGTTGCGGGGGCATACTCCATCGCGAAGTGCGCACCCGATGGCACATCCGTCGCAAAGAGCTGGCTCTTGGCCGAGCATGGATGGTCGATAAGCACTCGAAAAACCGGATCAGTGAACGTAACCCCCTGACGAAACAACGCACGATGAAAGCGTTGTTCACCGTGACGCAGCTTCGCCAGCGTCTCGCGCTGCATGTCTCGACGATGCTCACGGTCATGCAGCGTGCTGTCAAGCAAAGGGTGATCCACGCCACGCCCCAGCGGATGTGTCGCGAAGACTTCGTACCACTGCTCCACGCCCGCCTGCACCGGGGCATCAAGCACAAGAAATGTCGCACCAACGAGCTTGTTCTCGCTCACCACTGTCTTGAACCGCTCACTGACAATCGTGCGGCCGCCCTGCGATTGATACGCGATCGCCTTGTCTTTGGGTGGTCGCGCTGGTGATCTGAACTCGCTCCTTGGTTCCAATTCATACCACGGACTGTTTGCAGGTGGCGGCTCGCGGAACCAGAAGACATGCAGTGTGATCGACTTGTTCGCCATCGCTTCGAGGATGGCAGGCCACCGCCGATCACTCAACTTGAGCTCGTTCCCCTTGAACCTGTCCTGCGACAACTTCAACTTCGTGACAAGCGCCGGATCACCACCGTTGACATTGAAGTAAGCAGTGGTGCCTTTGGGAGTTTCGTAAATCATGCGCCCCTCTCACCTGCACAACACTTCATGATCCGCAGCGCACGCCAGCGCCGCTCCCTCAACTCCCCGCCCCCGCCCCAATATCCGCCGCCGCAAACTCCGCATTCTCCATCAGGTACAACCCGTTCAACCAGCTCACCGTGGGAGTCTTGGTCACATACGGCTCCACCTTGAACGTCCCGCGCACCGTGCCGTTGATCGCGAAGCGCGCATCACCCGTCACCGCCTTGTTGATCTTCACTTCAATCGCGTCATAAGGCGTCGGCGGCACGCCCATGCAGCAGCCGTCCCACTGGTTCAGCATCATCAGCAGTTCTGTCGGCTTGGGCGTCATGAGAGGGAAAGCGACGTAGCCGGTGATGCTCACGATCTTGCCGTGCAGCATCGCCACACGCTCGGGAATCGTGTTCTTGCCTTTGCTCGGGTCAAAGTCACCTTCGCTCGCGACGAGCATCTCCCACGACACGACAAACGGCTTCTCCGCCGTGCCCTCGCCGCGCACGATGTATTGCTCGTCAACAACCAGCGCGCCGTCGCCGCGATCGCGAAACGTCGCGGGCGTCACGACATACTCGCCCAGTTTCGCGGGCGCGCGCGTGGGCGTGCCCACCGGCGCATCGGCGGGTGGCTGCGTTGCCGTCGCCTCCGTCGTCTTCGCAGCATCGCTGCCTGCGCCGGGCGTGTCAATCGTGGGCCGCGCCGCCTTCGCTGCGTGCTTCGGGCCGCTGTGCTTTTCCGCAATCGCGTCGAGCATCGCCTGCTCGGCCTCCGCCGCGGCAGCAAGATCAGCCGCCGTCGCCTGCGGCGCAGCATCGGTCGCGCTCGCTGGCTTCTCCGCTTCCACCGGCGCAGCAGTGGGGGCCGTTGCCGCGGTTGCCGCTGCATCGGGCGTCACAGCAGGCATCGTCACCGGCGCAGGCGCGGGCGCCACCGGCGTTCTGACGGTCGGCGTCCTGAAGACAACCAACCCAGCAGCCAGCAGCACCAGCAACGCGATCAAAGCCCAGAAAATGCGCATGCAGAAGGGTATCACGAGCGGGACGGATCAGGCACACAGGCATTGAGGCACAAAGGTAAATGCAGGACAACAACGTCCGAACCCCCATCACTTCGTGCCCCCGTGCCTTCATCCCCCCTTACCCCAACGGCCGCAGGCTCCGCGCCACACTCGTCCGATACGCCATCACCGCCGGCACCAATCCCGCCACAATCGCCAGCAGCACCGTCGCGACCATCAGATACACCACGATGACCGGAGACAACGTGGGCTCAATCACCACGCCGTATCGGCTCAGCACCACGCCCGCCGCGATGCGTGCGCCCAGCAGTGCAATCGCCGCCCCCAGCACCGCACCCGCCAGCCCGATCACCGCGCATTCCGTAATCACCAGGTTGAAGATTCGCGATGCACTCGCCCCCAGCACACGCAAAACCGCAATCTGCCGCCGCCGCTGCTCCATGCTGTTGTACAGCGCAAGCATGATGCCGATGCCGCTCGTGACCAGCACCACCACCGCGATGGCGATGAAGATGCGGTTGATGGGATCAATGATGCTGCCAAACAGCGTGTCCGTCTCCTGCTTGGGCTGCGCCACCGTCAGCGAACCATCGCGCCGCAGCGCATCAAACACCTGCGGCAGGTTCGCCGGCGCATCACTGCCGGGTCGCGTCACCAGTCGCGAATAAATGCCCGTGATCAGCCGCTCACTCTCACGCAGCTCCGCCGAAGTCTTCGGAGCCTCAAGCGGCGGATTCATCCGCTCGCGAATGTCCTTCGCGTGCTTGATCCACGTGCTCTCCAAGTTCGTGAAGATCGCGCGGTCATGAGGCGTCGCCGTCGGCTGCAAAATCCCTACAACCTTCGTCGGAAATTCGCGGTGCACATGCACCGCGCCGCTCGCCTCCTCTTCATGCTCGTGCTCATCGTGAGCATGATCGTGTTCGTCATGCTCATCATGCGCCGCCGCCGGATCAGGCGAACCCGGCTTGGTCGCCCGCGGGTTATACCCGTGCGCCAAATAGATCGTGTCACCGATCTTGAGCCCCGTCGCCTGTGCCACCGTGCTGCCAATCACCGCCTGCCAGTTGCCAGCATCACCCTCCGGGAAGAACGCACCCTCGCGCAGCTTCCACGGCGCATCAGCAGCGGGCACGAACTTGCTGAACATGTCCGTCGTTGTCGCCACCACCGGAAAGCCGCGATAGCTATCGCCGATGGCAGTGGGGACCGTGTACGCCCACGGCGCCTGCGCTGCAATCTGCTGATACTTCACCCACGTCACAGGCCGCCGCGGTGCATTCGCATAAAACACGCTGTTGAGCACGCTCACCAGCGGGCTGTCTTCCGCGGTGATGAGCAGATGCATGTCGCCACTGCCGCGCTCAAACGCCGCCTTGCCGCTGTTGCGTAGCGTCAGCAGCGTGATGATCAGCATCACCGCCAGCGACACGCTCGCGATCGTCACAATCGTCGAGAACGCACGCACACGCAAGCTGCGCAGCACAATCGTGAAGTCAGTCATCGCGTGCCTCCTTGCGTGGTCGCTTGTGGCGCAGGCGTCCCACCTGCACTCAGTTCCTCCATGCTCACACGCCGCGAGAATCGTGCCGCCATCGCCGGATCATGACTCACGCACAGCAATGCCGCGTTCTGCTGCGTGCACAAGTTCTGCAGCAGGTCCATCGCCGCTGCCGCGTTGCTGGGGTCCAGGCTCGCCGTCGGCTCATCCGCCAGCACCAGCGCCGGCTTGCACGCCAGCGCCCGCGCCACCGCCACGCGCTGCTGCTGTCCCACGCTCAGCTCTTCCACCATCGCCAAAGGCTTGGTAATGCCCAGTTCCGCAAGCAGTTCCTTCGCACGCGGCTGCATTTCGCCCGCGGGCTTGTCCGCCATCAGCATCGCGCTCATCACATTCTCCATCGCCGTAAAGCCCTGGAGCAGATGAAACGTCTGAAACACCACGCCAATGCTGCGCCCGCGAAACAAGTCCCGCGCCGCCCCACGCAGCCCATGCACGTTCTGCCCCGCCACCTCAATCACGCCGCTCTGCGGCTCCATGAGCCCCGCAATCAGGTTCAGCAGCGTGCTCTTCCCCGTGCCGCTCCCTGCCGTCAGCAACACCTGCTCCCCGGCCTGCACAACAAGCGAAGACACCCGCAGCTCAAACGGATTCTCATCCCTGCGCGGATATGCAAACACCAGATCACGAATGGATAAAGCGCCCATGCCCCCAGCGTACGCGAAGCAGAGCGTTCACCACAACGACCCACAGACTGCAGCACGGAAACCGAGCTCGCCACAAAGACACAAAGGACACAAAGAAAGCCAGAAAGTGTGGCAAGAGGTGGAGCGTGCCCCAAACCCATCACCACATCTGCTTTCAACCCCGCCCCGTCTTCAACTCTGTATTCCTCTCAGTGCTCTCTGTGCCCTCCGTGTTCACCGTCTTCGCCTTCCTCCGCGCCCTCCGCGTCTCCGCGGTGAACTCTTCCCAAAAAGGCCACAGGCCCGAAGGTCTCCCTCCGGGCCTGTGCTCACTCGTGCGGCGTATAAGCCGAGTTCTGTGCCATGTGCGGTTTCCTTCGCGACTGCTATTGACGGGGGCCCGTCGCGAAAGACCTTCACACCGGCGGCAACCATTTCTCTGGGGTTGCAGTTACCAACAACCTCAAGCAGCCTACCCGCGTGCATCGTCCGGACCAGACTCAAGCGCACGCTGTTTGGCCTTGCACGCGGTGGGGTTTGCCATGCCGCCCCTGTCACCAGTGGCGCGGTGGGCTCTTACCCCACCTTTTCACCCTTACCCGCGCCGTGCAAGCACAACGCAGGCGGTATCTTCTCTGTGGCACTGTCCCGCGTCCGGAGTGCCGCCGACTTGCGTCAACGGTGTACGAACGGGTGGGCGTTACCCACCACCGTGTCCTGCCGTGCTCGGACTTTCCTCAGCAGCTCGCCTTGCAGCCAACCACCGCGATTGCCCCGCCGCACCGTCAAATGGTAGGAACGCCAGAGCGCAAGGCCCTGACCTCGTGGTCCACTCTCCTTCAATCGAAGCCCGGCCTATCCCTGATTGCCACTCGAGACTTCGCGCGTTATGTGCCACGTCGCATCACACACCGCGCACCGCAGCAGTTTTGGTTTGCTCGCATCCGGCTGAATGTCAGCCGTGCCACACGCCGGACACACGCGCCGATCAAGCAATCGCCGTGCGATGGTGCGAGGTTCGTGGGTCCCCTTGCCTGTGAAGACTTGAACGAAGCCAGCCCCAACAACTGCGACGATGACAAAGCTCGCCGCAAGATTCCAGTAGTTGATGCTGCCCCAACTCTTGGATGTGAAGACTGGTTGAACAACGAACGCGACGAATGCAATCGACACAGCAAGCATGAAAGAGAGGGAAATCAACACGCTTCGCCGATCTGCCGACGTGAACCGAGTGATCTCATTCGCCTGCTCCTGCGGCACCACAACAGAAGGTCGCAGCACCGGCTGGCGACGGCCCGCGCTGTCCACAACGTAACCAAAGATGTCGGAGATAACCGGTCGCACGCGAGCCGTACCCACGCTCTCTGCGCGCCATGCAGCGTGACACGTGCTGCATGCAATACACCCATCTTCTGCGATCTGCTCCCGGCGCAACCCAGTCGTACACGCTGGACAAGCGCCATGCTTCAGCAGCCGGGTTGCTCCGGCGAATCGGTACTGCGACTCGTATCGGGAACAGACACGCCGAAAGAACACCGAGCCGAAGACAAACGCGAGCAGCAGCAAAACCACCCCAATGCACACGTAACCCGACCAAATACGTGTCTCCCAGAGCAAGGCGAGGCTGCCAAAGAGCGCAAGAGCAAACAAGATCACAACCCCGCAGCCGGCCGCCAATTGTTCCCATGAAACTCGATTGTTGATATGATCGCGCGCTTGCGTGGTCAGCGTTTGAAGGACAAACGTGGCTTCGTCGTCCTTCTCTTGGACTGCACGTGCCAGCGCAATCTCAAGATCAGCAACTGAAGCCAGCCTCACCAGCCGCCCGCGGTGATCGACGTTCTCTCGACCAAACATGACGCCCCCTCTCGGGTGTGATCTTCCCCATTAATTGTAGTGCAGCGTGACCAAGAGCACGAAGCCACGGGTGTAGCGCAAACCCGTAGAGACTCGGTCCTGTCCGCGGGCATCCGACCCACAACGCTTCAGTTCCGTGGTATCTTCTCACCGTGGACCTCTTCGCCACACCCCCTCCCGCCACCCCCGCCCTCCTCTGGCTCCGCCCCGAGCAGGTCGCCTTCGCCCGCGCCATCGCCGCCGCCGCCAACCTGCGCTACGTCGGCGTCGGCACGCCCGCCAAAGGCCGCGCCGACGCACTCGCCAGTGACTTCTCTGCCGCCGCCCACACCGATCTCCGCGCCGCTATGGCCGCGTGCGACGTGCCGCTGTTTCTCATGCTCGACGCCGGCGACTTCGGCGCCATCGCCAGCGACGAAGACCCGCGCGCCATCCTCGCCGCCGCCGCCCGCAACGTCAAGATCGCGACCATGTCGCCCCTCCCCGCCTCCGTCCAACTCCTCGCCCGCGGCTCATGGGGCGCATGGCAAGGCCAGCGCACCATGGTCGACACCGGTGCGGTCGATCGCATCCATCTGCTCGCCACACCCACCGCCCTCGCCACCGTGCGCGACGCCATCAGCGCCATCGAACACGACGAACCCCCGCGCCACGTCGGCCTGCGCATCAGCGCCCGCGCCGACGAACACAACCTGGGCGGCCTGCTCCTGGGCGCACTCGACTGCATCACCCGCGTGCTGCCCAGCCCCGAATCCATCGACTGCGTCTACACCAGCAGCCAAATGACCGCCGCGCTTCACGCTCTTCCCGGCGAAAGCCTCCACGACATCCAAGGCGACGCCGCCTGCCTGCTGCGCTTCACCACCGGCGCATCCGCCAGCATCGACGTCAGCAGTGCCGCCGGCGGCTTCAGCCTCGAACTCACCATGCTCGGCGCATTCGGCCGCATCACCGTCCGCCACGACGGCATCTCGCCCTCCTTCCTCTGGCTCAGCGCAACCGGCGAAGAAGTCGAAACACCCAAGCCCACCGCGCCCGTCCACGCCGGCACCCTCGCCGCCCTCGTCGCCGCAGAACTCACCACCCTCCTCCACGACGAGGCCCGCGGCCTGCCCCAAGCCGACATCGCCACCGTCCTCCCCATCGCCCAAGCCGCCCTCCTCAGCGCAAGAACCAGCCAGCCCGAAAGCCCCGACATCTTCCTGCGCATTCTGGGATAGCAGGAACGAAGTGACATAGTGACGAAGAGGCAACCCGAAACCTGTAGCATCACCTGCTCACCTGCTCACCTGCTCACCTGCTCACCGTTCCCCGCTCCCTACCCTCCGCCCCGTGAAGCAAACTCTCCAATCCGCCCTCGCTTCGTCGCTCCGCTGGGGCATGCTGCTGCTCGCTTTCGCCGTCGTCGGCCCGCTTGCATCGCTGCCCCTCGCCGCCGTGCGCGATGCAGACGGCGGCCACGCCATGAGCATGCTTGTCAACGATGGCGTCTTCCCGGGCGTGCTCGCCGCGCTGCTCGTCTTCGCCGCCGCGCTCGCGCTCGGTGCCGCCGGTTCCTTCCTCTTCAGCACCGGTTGGGCCTGCGCTTACGCCGGCATCGTCGTCGCCTGGGGCGCGTACCGCTGCGGCACCCTTGAAGACATCATCCGCCAGGCCCGCAGCGATGCACCCCTCGGCATGCTCGCGGCAGAAGGCTTCGCATGCATCATGGCCGCAGGCATCATCGCCGGCGTCATCCAGCGCATCAGCGTCAAGCGCCAGGGCCTCGCCCTCACACCCGGCGCGCTCATTGTGCAAGGTGATGTTCCCAAGATTCCCGCCATCGCACAGATCGCTCTTGTCGCGGCGGGCTTGCTCGCTGGCGCTATCGCGTACATCGCCGCCGTGACCGACTTCAAAGGCCAGGGCATCTTCGCTGCGTTCCTCGCATCCATCGCTGCAGGCGTGGCTGCTCAAATCGTCATCAAGTCCAAAGGTGGTCAAGCCACCGTCGTGCTCGCTGTCGCCAGCGTCGTGCTGCCCGCCATCCTGGGTCCGTCCATCGCCAGGATCATCCACGGCGCCAACATCGTCGACATCGCCTTCGCAGGCCGCGTCTTCCCGCTCGCACGCGTCATGGGCCTTGACTGGGCTGCCGGCGCATTACTCGGTGCGCCCGTGGGCCTGGGCTGGGCCGGTGCGATGATCGACAGCCGCGCCGACGAACACGCGCAGCAAGCCGCGTGATTCTCCACCCGCGCAGGCCCGGGAACGTGGGAATTTTCGCTGCAACACTTCGCCGCCTCCGGCATCTCATCACCGGTGGCTGGATGCACCGAAAATGTGATTTTGCCCCACAAAAGCGCTCCAATTCGTCGTCACTCATTTGCGCGCACTGCACGCCACGTCCGGCATCCGCGTGTCCTGCAGCTTCGAATTCACGCTCATGAGTAACCTCGAAAACCTATCATCCACTTCGCTCCACACTGAACGTGCGGCGGACGAAACGGAGATTCTGATGGCTCAGCGTCGAGGCACCCCGGCGGTCGCGGACAAGCCCGCCCGCACAACTTCCACCACCGCCTCCAAGGCCCGCAACAAGCCCACCGAAAAGGCCGCGATGCCTGACATCCAGAGCTCGCAGGACCAGCGCCGCGTCGCCATCGACCGCGTCGGTGTCAAGGATGTGGTCTACCCCCTCACCCTGCGCACCAAAGACGGCAAGAGCCAGACCACCGTCGCCACCATCAACATGTACGTCGCGCTGCCCCATCACCAAAAGGGCACGCACATGAGCCGCTTCCTTGAAGTGCTCAACCAGCAGACCCAGCACGGCCCCATCACGCCTCAGCAGATTCCCGACGTGGCCCACGCCATCAAGGAACGCCTCAACGCAGAAACTGCTTACTTTGAGGCCAGTTTCACCTACTTCGTCAACAAGAAGGCCCCCGTCACCGGCACCGAAGGCCTGATGGATTACCGCGTCACCTTCGAATGCACGACCAACGGCACGACCGACTTCCTCATGAAGGTCTCGGCTCCAGCCGCCAGCCTCTGCCCCTGCAGCAAAGAAATCAGCGAGTACGGCGCGCACAACCAGCGCTGCCGCATCGAAGCCAAAGTCCGCATGGACGGCGTCCTCTGGATCGAAGACCTCGTCACGATTCTCGAAGATGCCGCAAGCTGCGCCGTCTTCGCCGTGCTCAAGCGCCCCGATGAGAAGTACGTGACCGAAGCCGCCTACGACAACCCCAAGTTCGTCGAAGACATCATCCGCGATCTCGCCGTCGCTCTCGAACGCGAAAAGCGCGTGACCAGCTACGAAATCAGCAGCGAGAACTTCGAGAGCATTCACAACCACAACGCCTACGCGATGATCACCCGCGACAAGCGCAAGAAGAAGTGAACTCACGGCGGTCGCAGTCCGTAAATCAGCGTGCGCGTGCCCATCACAAGGCCAAAATATGGCCATAAATGGGGTAAATCGCACGAAGCCATTTTTCCGGACCTGCCCTGCATCCACTGCTCGCACGCTCGCGAAAACAAATTAACAACCAGCCCCTTTCCCCCAGCCCGAGCCTTCGCCCCTCCAGGCGGCTCGGGCACTTTTCTTTTTGGTCGCACCTCCAAGGCCGAGCCCGTGTTGTTGCGCCTCTCGGGGCGGTGGGGGGGAGCCGACTTCGCAAGTCGGGCTCGCGACCTCCCAACAATCTGCCGTGTCCGCCCGACCGACATGCTGGTATCCCTGCCGCATCACGCTCGCGGGTGTTGAAGTACACCGCCGCGCAGGCGTTGAGCTGTGGCCTTGGGCCGATGTCACGCTTCGGGGAGACCACGTCGCGCGCAAGCCAGGTGACACGCCGCGCGCCGCACGAACGCTCTCGATGCGTCAGGCAGCCGTCGCCCGCCGCGCGCGTGCACGTTCCATCGCGCGTCTTGTGCGCGCAGGCACATATCAAGTCACGGAGCGCCACTCCCAGCCGCAGGCCATCGCCGAGTGCGTCTTCTTCACGCTCATGTGGCTCGTGCTCGCCGGCATGTTCGCTTGGATGTTTACGCCATTCCTTGGCTCGCTCACATGGCCCATTGCTCGCACCGACTGGGCCGTGGTGTGTGCCGCGCTTGCGATGGTATCATTTGGTCTCCTCGCAGCGCACGCCCTGCTCAGCACACTCATGCGCCAGGCCTGTCTCAAGTCGGGTGTCACCACATGGGGCGTGCAGCACGTGCGCTATCAGACTGCGCAAGATGAAACGACACTCGCCTACAGCGACTTCGCCGACACACAGCGCGTGCCCAAGCGCCACGCCCCCGTGCACATCAGCACGCGCGATGGTCGCGAACTGATCCTGCCCCGCTTCAATCGCGAAGCGTTCGATTTGCTCGAGTACATCCGCCCCGACATCCACGCCCGCTTCCTGCCGCCGCCGCCGCGCCCATTCACGCGTGCCATCGCAAGTTTGCTGCTGTGGCTCTCGCTGCCGCTTTCATTCCTGCTGATCTCCGCATTCCTGATCAACGCGCTGGTCACGCTTGTGCTCGTCGCTGCCATCCTCACACTGGTGTTCGGGCCCCTCATCTGGTTCGCCCAGAAAGACGACGCACGCAAACCACGTCTGCCGCAAGTCTGACACATCGCTCTGCCAGCACTTCACGCGCGCTGCTGTTCACGCTGCGGATCGATCATGAGACTCACCACAACCGCTGCCAACGCACCCAGTGTCGGTGCAATCAGATAAATCCACAAGTGCGAAAACTGTCCAGCCACCAGCGCCGGCCCCAGACTCCGCGCCGGATTCATGCTCGCCCCGCTGATCGGCCCCGCAAAGATCGCCTCCATCGCCACCACGCCGCCCACCGCAATCGCCGCCGTGATGCCCTTCTCCTTCGCGCCACTCGAAACCCGCAGAATCACTGCCATCAGTATCGCCGTGAGAATGAACTCCAGCACAAAGCTCTGCATCACCGCAGAGCTCTCAACACCACCTCGCGGCAATGTCTGCCCGAGCGAGATCATGCCGTCGGAGTCCTGCCACGACCGCTTGATACGCGGCAACTCACTATGAAACATCATGCGCAACACAAACGCCGCAACGATCGCGCCCAGGCACTGCGCAGCCACATACACCGGCACATCTCGCCACGAAAAGCGCCTCGCCGCTGCAAACGCAACCGTCACCGCCGGGTTCAGATGCGCCCCCGACACATCGCCCACCGCATAGATCATCGCCATCACGACAAGCCCGAACGTCAGTCCCACACCCACGTGCGAAACCTGCCCGCCCGTCATCTGATTGATCACAATCGCGCCGCACCCCGCAAACACCAAAGCGAACGTCCCGAAGAACTCAGCACAGAAGCGCGACGGCATGGGTGCGGAAAGTGACATGAACCATTATTGCATGGATGTGCAAGTATACAAGTTGCCTCATGGTTCGCTTCTCCATCTCCAGCCACCTCAAGGCAATCCGCCTCAACTCCTTACCCCCTAACCTGCTCACCGCTGCCGCACAGCACCAAGGGGACACACATGCATCGTCTTCACGCCCTCCTCGCCCTCCTTGTCAGCCTCCTGCTCGGCGGCTGCAGTTCCGCCATCATCATCGGCCCAAGTCCCGAACTGCCCGTCGTCACCAGCACGATGTACAGCGATGTGTCACTTGGACTCACGCCGGGCGATACCGCCGCCGTGCGCTACGCCCCCGTGGGCGTGCGCATGACAGCCGAAGGCCTGGGCGTGGACATCCTCATCGAGAGCCGAGGCGACGAGGGCCCCACGCTGGCCCGACAAATGAGCGATGCGGGTACATTCGGTTACGGCGAAGTCAAACATCGCTGGCTGCGCCTGCGCGACACGACGGGCCAGGAACTGCTGCTCAACACCGGCGCCCCCGCGCATCGCAAAGACAACAACTGGCACGTGATGGTGAGTTTCGTGGCGCAGTGGGCCATCGATGCTGGCACGCGCGACGGCATTCGCCGCACGCTGACAACCGTGCTCTTTCACAAACCGCAGCACCTCTCGCCCGCACAGCTCGATGTGACCATCAGCGAAGCGCCGCCCCTCTCGCAGTTGATCTCGCCTGATGAGGCGCATCGATTCGAGGCGACGTACTACGCACGCCAACTCGCGACATCTGAGGCCGCCCGCGCACCAGAAGCAGCGGCGTGGAACGAGTGGACGACCTTGCCCGTGCAGCGTGTGAAGCCATGGAGAAAACAAGGCAGATAGCGTGCAGCCACCCGCGGAAGATACGATTCTCCATGCTGCAAGGGGGTCAGCCCATATTGCATCTGACGCTCCAAGGTGTTCTCATTCGCGAGAATGAAAGCGAAATCGTGTGGCCGTGGCACGAGATCAGTTTCTCTGGCAATGCCGTGTATCGCACGACGAATGACCGGCACTCGCCAATGCATCAACTCACCGAGGCGCAAGCCCGTGCTGCCCGCAAGCTTCAGTGGCGGGCGCGGATCCGGCGCCTGCGCGACGGAGACGACGAGCTACGGCAACTCCCACCCAAAGACTCACCGGTTGTCGCGTTCTGGATTGGCGTCGTAAGTTCGTGTACGTGTATCGCGTGCTTCGGCTACATGATTGTGCCACGAGTGTTCGAACTCTTGCCGCCGCAGGATTGGCTCGACATGCTCGTCATACTGGCTGGCGCCGGGACGCTGCTCACTTTTGCATCGTTCTTCACATGGATGCTGGTCGCGACTCGTACGAAGTTCCACACTAACGCGACGGCTTTACGTTGGTTTCGTGGCATACTGCACTGGATAGACCGCACCGGACGCGAACATCAGGTCCCTGTCAGCGACATTACACGTGTGTGCACGCCTCGATGGAGCGCCGTTCGGCATATCGAGTTGCGTTCGGGTCATGCAGTGACATTTCTGCACAGGCCTCCCGAATTGTCGATGGCACTGCAGGCGTTTCGACCGGACTTGCTGCCGTCGAGGCGGCTCAATCTACGCACGTTTTTCTGGCGCATGACGGCAATCTGGATTGCAGGAAACCTCATCGCCGGTGCAATCGCAGTCGGCGTGAGCTTGCTTTCCGCAAGCTTCTACTGGGGGTTGGTTGTCGGCCCGCTCGGTCTCGCGCTGTCGATGCCAGCCATAGTGGCTGCGTACGCGTGGTTCTACCGCGCTCGGACCTGCCGCAAGAAAGCGGCGTTGAGGCCGAAGCTCGGTGCAGTTTCCAACGGCACATAATGCACCACATTCACAGGTGATTTCGACGGTTTCACCGCTCATCCGAGGGCTCACGCTGCGCTGTTCCTATCATCCACCTCGCGAACGGACGCGCTGACCGCAGAGGTGGAACCTCGTGAGTGTGAACCTGCAATCTTCTCCTTCGCAGCGACTGCTGCTGCTCGCGGCTATCGCCGGGCTGGGGCTATGCGCGCTCACCGCTCGTCTTAGCGTGCTCACGCTCGCCAAGGGTGACGATCTCAGACAAGAAGCCGACGCCCGCCTCGTGCGCGAGCAGTGGACCCCCACGGTGCGCGGCCGCATTCTCGATCGCAAAGGCCGCGTCGTCGCGCAAGATCGCCCCAGCTACGCCGTCGCGCTGCAGTACAACGTGCTCGCCGGCAAGTGGGCGCCGACCGAAGCACAGCGCGCCGCACGCCGCCTCGCCGGCGTGAAGTGGGGCGACATGAGCCCCGACGAGCGCGAAGCGCTCATCGCCCACGTGCAGCGCGCGTACGAAGCGCACGAAGCTCGCGCCTGGCAAACACTCGCGGGCACGCTGGGCATCTCGCAGCAGGAACTCCGCGAACGCGCGATGGAAGCCGCCCGCAAAGTGCAGGCCCGCCAGCGCCAAGTGACCGATCGCCGCGTCGCCGACGAAATCTCGCGCGCCAACGAGCGAGGCGAAGAGCTCTCCGCCGCCGAACAGCGCAAACTGCTGCGCGTCGCCAGCGAGCCCATCATCGAGATGAAGCGCCCGCACCGCATCGCCGAGCAAGTCAGCGACAGTGTCGGCTTTGCCTGCCAGAGTCTCGCGACGCAGACTGTGCAACTCGAACTGCTCGACGACTCCGCCGACATCGACCTCGCCCGCTGGAGTCTGCCCAGCGACCGCGTCGAAAACGTGCCCGCCGTGCCGGGCCTCGTGGTGCTCGACAGCGGCCTGCGCGACTATCCGCTTGACGTCATCACCGTTGACGTTGACACCAGCACATTCCCAGGCCCGCTGCGCAGCGGCGTGGTGCCCATCACTGTCGAAGGCGTCGCGTGTCACTTGATCGGCCGCCTGCGCGATCAGGTCTATCCCGACGAAACACGCGATGGCCGCGTCACGTCTGGCGACACCACGCGCCGCAAGAACTTCTTGCAGCAGTATCCGGGTGTCGCGGCGGAAGCTCTCACACCCGATGGCGCGGATCGCGGAGCCTATCGCGAAGGCGACACCGTGGGCGAAGTCGGAGTCGAAGCCTCGCAAGAGAACATCCTCCGCGGCCTGCGTGGCCTCTCGCGCGTGCAGCTTGATACTGGCGAGCGCACCTCACTCACCGCGACACCGGGCCGCGACGTGCAACTCGCGCTCGATATGATGTTGCAGGCCCGCGTGCAGGCGCTGCTCTCGCCGCAAGCCGGTCTTGCCGTCGTGCAGCCTTGGCACGGCCTGCTCACGACTGATCGCGACAACGTGCCGCCGATGAGTGAGGGGACGCGACTCAACGGCGCGGTGGTCGTGCTCGACATCGCAAGCGGCGACATGCTCGCCGCCGTCAGCTCACCCACCTTCTCACGCCAGCAACTGGCCGACAACCCCGCATCGATCTACCAAGACGCGATCAACAGCCCGTTCCTCAATCGCGCCATCGCCGCCGAGTATCCGCCCGGCTCGATCGTCAAGCCGCTGATCTTCGTCGAAGCGAACATGCAGGGCAAAGTCGGACTCGATGAGCAGATCGCCTGCAACGGCCACTTTCTGCCCAATCGCACGGACATGCTGCGCTGCTTGATCTACAAGCGATTCGGCACAACACACAGCGCCAAGTTCAACGGCCCGCTCGATGTGGTGCAGGCCATTGGCGTCAGTTGCAACATCTTCTTCTACGAGATGGGCGATCGTCTCGGCGCGCAAGGCATCGAGAAGGTGTACCGTGATTTCGGCGTGGGCAGCACCTTCGGTATCGGCACGGGCTACGAAGCGCCGGGCCAACTGGGCGGCGCGGATGCTCTCACCATCTCCGATGCGCGACTCATGGGTATCGGTCAAGGACCTGTTACATGGACGCCCATGCACGCCGCGAACACCTACGCGACCATCGCGCGCGGCGGCGTGTGGAAGTCGCCGCGACTGGTCATCGGCGCGCCAGCGAACGATCGCGTCATCAATCTCAGCCCGCAAGCCGTCACCCGCGCACTCGCCGGTCTTGATTATTCCGTAAACGATCCCAACGGCACGGGCCACCACCTTGGTTCAGACTTAGGACGCGAGCTGATCTTCTCGCTGCCAGAAGGCGTGCAAGTCTGGGGCAAAACTGGCACCGCTACCGCGCCTGACTTGCTGGTCGATCCCGACGGCGACGGCCCCGCCCCGCGCGGCATCGCGCGAGCCGGCGACCATAGCTGGTTCGTCGTGCTCGCCGGCCGCGGCAAACCCGAGTTCGCCATCGCCACGATCATGGAATACGCCGGCAGCGGCGCAAAGGTCAGCGGCCCGATCATTAACCAGGTGATCGCCGCGATGGAGAAGGAGGGGTATTTTGCAGGAGACACACAGTGACTGAGGAGCCAAGTACCTAAGTACCCAAGAGACGAAGTACCGAAGGAAAGGCAACGTCAACTCGGATTGTCTTACCTTCGGTACTTCGCTCCTTCGTCTCTATGTCTCTCTGCCCTTTCTTTCATGTCCCACCTTTACTCCAGTCCATCCCGGTTCACTGACGTCGTGCGCAGCGTGACCAACATGCTCGCGCGCGGTGGCAGCGCGTGGCTGGTCGTTATCGCGAGTCTGGCGCTCAGCGTGATCGGCGTGCTTGCGATTGATGTTGCGGAGACGTTGGACCCGGCGAAGTCGATGGGACCGGTGGCGTCGCGGCAGGTCGTCAACGTGTGCGTGGGGCTGGTGGCGTGCGGCGTGATTGCGATGCCGCACTATCGCAGGCTGGGTCCATGGTCGTGGGCGGCGGCGATTGTCGTGCTGTTGTTGTTGCTGTTTCTGCTCATTCCGTTCATTCCCAGCAGTATCGTGCGGCCGCGAGGCGGCGCGCGCAGCTGGATTGACGTAGGGCCGATGGACTTTCAGCCCAGCGAACTGGCGAAGCTGGTGTACATCGTGGTGCTGGCGTGGTATCTGCGTTATCGCCGCAACCACCGCACGATGAAAGGCCTGCTTCCGCCGGCGATCATTACGGGGATTCCGGTGGGGCTCATCATTCTGCAACCGGACTTGGGGACCGCGCTGCTGTTTGTGCCTGCGCTCTTCTTTGTGCTCATTGCGGCGGGCGCGAAACTCAAGCACCTGGTGCTGGTGATCGCGATAGCGACGATGGCTGCGCCGGCGGCGTATCCGCTGCTCAAGCCGCACCAGAAGCAGCGCATTGTGGGACTGGTGACGCACTGGACGAGTGACGAGACGCAGCGCAGCCGCGCGGATGAACTGGGCATCAACATGCAGGGACTGACCGCGCAGCGGCTGATCGGCGCGGGACAAGTGGCGGGCACGAGTGACGAACACGCGCGTGCGCTGCAGCGATTCAATGCGCTGCCCGAGCGACATAACGACATGGTCTTCTCGCCGGTGGTCACGCGATTTGGGCTGCTTGGCGGCGTGCTGGTGCTCGCGCTTTTCGCGATGTGGATGCTCGGCGCGCTGTGGACGGCGGCGGCGTGCAACGAACCGTTTGGCCGACTGATGTGCGTGGGCGCGTGCGGGTTTCTGTTCGCGCAGGTCATGGTCAACATCGGCATGAACCTGGGACTGCTGCCCATCATCGGCATCACGCTGCCTTATGTGAGTCACGGCGGCAGCAGTATGGTGTTGCAGTGGCTGATTGTGGGATTGGTGCTGAATGTGGGGCTGCGCCGCGAGAGCTTTGAGTACAGCAGAGGGTGGGATGAGGAGTAGGGGGCAAGGCGGAAGCGAACGAGCGAACAAGCGAACGAGGGGGAAAGGCAGGAGAGGCAAAGCAGGACCGGGGCCGCGTTTGCGGGCTCGGTGCATTTGTCAGATTGAACCAGCTTTCAGTTTCCGCGTGCGTGGGATGATCGGCCCGCTTTGCTCCGAAGAGCAGAGTGGGTAAGCGGCTGGCGCACCGGAATCGGCGGGCTTGGACCTCATCGACTTTCGTCGATGCCGTGGCGTGTTCCTCGGCGGTCGGGTTTCCCCAGTCTGTCCAAGACCGCTGGTGGATGGTTCGGTTGTTACCAAGTCCGTATTCGCTCGATCATCGGGCGCGTTGGGGGCTTTGTCGCCGTCGACTCTGCAGCCCAACTGCCGCCGCTTAAAGCGAACAGAGGAACTTGGTGACTCGTGACGGGCCACCAGATGCGCATTTTCGCAGAATGTCTGGTGTGATGCAAGCAGAATCGGGGCCGAGGACACGCATTGCGCGCACAAACGTGGTCCGCGCGTGCAGATTTCGAGAAGTGTGCGCGCGCAACGCGCCGTGGGGGGAATTTGGCACCTTGAATCAGCGCGGGTGGTGTTGTGGCTGGTTGGTGGATTGCGGCATTCGGCATTCGTGATTCGGCATTCGTGGAAGGGTAGCGTTGCAGCGAGGCCGGTGGAGAGAATCGCGTAGGCATCAAGGCACTTGGCATCAAGGCATGAGGCGGAGTGGAGATGTTTGTTGGAGTAAGTGAGCGTGGTGCGCTCCCGTCATCGCGTGCGCTGGTGGCAGTGCGCTATCTGCACGGGCATTCGCAAAGCCGGAAGCCCGTGGCGCGAGTGCGAGAGCCGTTCGCAGATGATGTGGTGTGCCATCCGCACGGCTGCTTAACCGTCACTTCTCCGTGCACTTCACGATGGTTGAGTTCGACGCACACAACCTTCGGATCTCTTCTGCATCGACGGCCAAGCGAATGCCACTTGCCCAGTTTGCGTCCCGCATCCAAAGCGGCTGCTCGAATGGCCTCTTTGTGAACACTTGCCGCCAGTCAACTACTGACGAAACGAACTGTTCGCGTGCGAAATGTTCCGTCGCGATGCCAGCGCCGATATTGGCAACACTTCCCCCGACGAGCAATGTCTGTGATGGTGTCAATACGCCACCGGAGAATCTACTCCTCCAGTCACGGTGTTGTTGCGCGAGAATGGCGTTTAGCGACTCCGATTCGTGTTTGGTCACCCGAACAAACTCGCGTGCGCTTCCGAACAGATCCGCTACGCCTTTGGCGTTGCGGCGATTCTCGGTCGCGTCTGTGAATGCCGCCAGTGTTGGTTTCTGGAAGTCGTAGCCGCGCCAGATCACACGTCTGCTCTGCAGGGCAGACCAGACATCGTCGGCGACACCTTCTGGCGCTTCGGCGTCCGCAGCACAGAGCCACTCACTAAAGGTTGGAACACGGAACTCGACACCGGAAAGAGCGCTCAGTCTCCACGTGATTGCATCAACGTGCGATGTCGTGCATGCCAATGCCGGCAAGTGTGGCTGTTCGAAGTGCTTCGACATTTCTTCGCGTTCAGCGTTGGACAAGTCGCAATTGGCACAAGCCGTGATCACTTCGTCGACTCGTCGCGCGACGGCGTCTTCAAAGCTCTCGGCAGTGCTTCGCAGTGGCATGGAGTAGTAAATTGCAAACAGCTGCGCATTTGTGAGTTCTGACTCCAGCATGTAAAAGCTGTGTTCCACGGAGAGCTTCACGCCTTCGAAGATCGATGTGTCTGGGCTCACCAGAACGAATGGAAGCTCAACGACATGTGCTTTCCCCAACGCCGTGCCCGGGATGTTGATTGTCAGTACGACTCGAGTCGGCAAGTCGTGTTCGTTTGCGGATGTTGCGGCATGGTGCATCACTCCAGGAACGCTGGTATCGCCGAGAGCGTGCTCTCGTGTGAGAGTTTGTGGGTGTCGGGCTAGCGAGGGCGTGCGCACACATGACGCCATCGAGAGTGTCAGCGCGGAGGACAGGGCGATAAGGCGCGCGTTGCGAAAGAAGGCACCACTCTTCAAGTCATGTGACTCCTACGTCCTCACAGCAGGGTCCATCAGCATTCGATCGAGGCACTGCGTGTGGCGTCAAGACCGTAGTATGGCAGCCGCCAAAGAGGGATGACGAGTGCTGGTGCTGTGCTGCGTGTCTTGCCTCTTGATGTGGTGACACGTATCACAAATGAAAAACGAGGCCCGCGGGTGCGGGCCTCGTTGCACGTGGCAGAGGGGGGGTGCCACGGCAGTTAGGGGCATTGGCCGCCGGCGAGGACGTTGAAGAAGTCCACGACGTCCTGGTCTTCGGGGAAGACGTTGTTGTTGTTGAAGTCGATGTCGTTGCACGTGGGGCAGTCGGCGCCGGCGAGGACGTTGAAGAAGTCGACGACGTCCTGGTCTTCGGGGAAGACGTCGTTGTTGTTGAAGTCGATGTCGTCGCAGCCGCCGGGGAGGGCGGGCAGTTCGACGATGTAGGATTCAAGGAAGCCTTCGGGGCTGCGGCCGCGGCCGATGAGGTAGCGGCCGTTTTGCGAGACTTCGGTGATGTCGCTGAGTTCCCACTCGAAGACATCGGCGCCTTGCGAGATGAGGTAGTCCCTGAGGTTGTACGCGGTGCCGTCGCCGGTCCAGAAGGTGGCGGTTTCGCCGCCCACCATGTCGACGAACTGGGTGCCGCCGATGAGGTTGCCGTCGCCCGAGACGCCGAAGGCAGCGGCGGAATCGAAGGCGCCGGTGCGAGAGAGCGCGAGCGTGGTGCCGTCGCCGCGCCAGATGACGGCTTGCTGGAGGCCTGCGCCGTCAGCGGCTTGACCCACGATGACGGAGCCATCGGCGGAGATGGTGTTGCCTGCCGATTCGTAGTCGCCGCTCAGCGCGCCGAGATCGGTCCAGCCTGTGGCAGCGGTCCAGCGGGCCATGCGGAATGTGCCATCTTCGACGCGCGAGAGGAGGCCAGCCGCGAAGTTGCCGTTGTCAGAAACATCGGCGGCGGAGGAAGCGTCGTAGTCGATGTCGTTGGGGAAGGGCATGCCCTCGATGGGATTGGAACCGACGATGCGGAAGCCGAGCTGCGGCGAGGTGTTCTCGCCGATCGTCACGAGGCCGTCGGGTGTGATCGCGCGGGAGAAGATTTGCGATTCGGGATTGATGCCGTTGACTTGCACGAGGCCGGTGGCGGCGGACCAGCGGAAGGCGCGGAAGCCGACGTTGGGGACGTACATGGAGCCGACGACGACGCCAGTGTTGGAGACGCCGTACGCGTCGGAGAACGCGGGGTTCTGGGGTTCTTCACCCGGCGGGAGGCCCAGGCGCGTGAAGGTGGCTTGCGCGTGAGCGGAGCCGGCGACGAGGAGGAGGGTGGTGAGGACGGATGCGAGCTTCATGGGGACCTCCGGCATAAGGTGACGATTGCGGAATATATACGCTTTGACAATGGTGGGCGTTGAGGGGGTTGGGACAAATTCGCGAAAAATCGCGCTAAGGCAGCGTGAAGGTGCGTGTGCGGGGAGCACGAAGCGGAGGTTCTTGGACGGTTGCGGCGGAAGCCGACTAGCCTGCGTCATGGCACGTGTACCAGTGATGCGAGTGACGAGTCCGAAGCAGTGGGAGGTCGCGCTGACGCCGATTCGCAGCGAGATTGTGCAAGGGCTGCGGTGTCTGGGGCCATGCTCTGCGGCGGAATTGGGCAAGATGCTCGATCGGCCGGCGGACACGTTGTATCGCCATTTGGAAGCGCTGCAGCGCGCGGGGTATGTGGTGGAGACGGGCACGCGCAAGCGCGGGCGGCACGTGGAGCGGCTGTTTGATTTGACGGCGGACGACTTTGCGATGGGGTTCGCGGATGCGTCGTCACCCGTGGGACGGCAGGGCATTGTGCGGACGGGCGAGGCGTTCCTCGATGCGATGCAGCGAGCGTTGGAAGGATCGGCGATGGCGGGGGAACTGCAACTGCCGAATCCGGAGCCCAACTTTGTCATCAACTATGAAGTGAGCTGGCTGAAGCCCGAGGACTTTCGCAAGGCGCGGGCGCTGATGTATCAGATCAAGCAATTGATGGACGGTGCGCGGCCCAAGCGCGATGGGCGGCTGTATGCGTCGATCACGGTGATGTGTCCGGTGACGCGGAAGCAGCGGCCTTCGAGCGCGAAAGAGGGGAAGAAGAAATCGTCGCGGGGGCGGGTGGGCAGAAGTGAGATGAGGTGACGGCTTGCGCTGGAACTCGTGGAGAGGGAAGTAATGTGACTTGCCGTGAAGCATCGGCGGTCACCGTTGTGCCGCGTGCCTATTGAAATGGAACTGTGACCACTTTACCGCTCGGCAAAACAAATCTGACGGGATAGTCAGGCGGTGCCCAGCCGTTCTCGAGGTATCTAGCGGCGTAGGCGTGCGCAATTTCCAAGCCGTCTTCGTCGGTTAAGTCGCGGAAACGAGTCGGGTCATCATGAATCCAACCTCCGGAGTATCTGAGGTCGTATGTTTTTCCGCCGTCTTCGTCCTTGGAAAGTATGGTCTCCCACCCCGTGGTCCATCCGTCTCGGACGTACAACATCATGCGACTGCTCGGCACGAATTTGCCCGCCATGGACGTGTCCTTTCGATTCCGCTCGCGACGATGGTAACGCGGGCATGCCGCCTCCGTTGTGAAGAAGCATGCTTTGCCATGTAAAGCATGCATGGATTGCAACTGTGTAGCAGGTCGTACGTGTTCCGCACGTGCCTGAGGTTGCGCCACCGGGCGGCAGTTGCACAAATCACTGCGCATGTGTTAGCCGTGCGGCGCGCGTTTGTCGCACTGCGTGGTGTGCACACCGTTTTCAGCGTGTGCCCAACTTTGTGAACCGCACCGCTTGAAAGGAACGTCTCCATGCAACCCATCATCCGCTCTGCCGCTGTATCCGTGACGATTCGCACGCTTGCTCCCATCGCTCTGGCGATGTTCGCGGGTCTGGCGGTTGCCGGCCCCATCAACCCGCCCGCTGGTCCAGTGACTTCAACCATGAAGACACTCAGCGAAGTTGAGCCGCGCATCGCGATCAATGCGACCAACACGCCGGGCGATGCCGATGCAACGCCGAGCATGTTCAAGATTACTCAGCCCGGCTCGTACTACCTCACGGGCAACATTACCGGCGTAGCGGGCAAGCACGGGATAGAGATCGTCTCGACCGGCGTGACGATCGATCTCAATGGCTTCTCTCTCAAGGGCGTCCCGGGCACGCTCGACGGCGTCTTCGTGGCCGGAAACTACAGAGGCACCACCATTCGCAACGGAGTGGTCTCGAGCTGGGGTGACGACGGCATCGATGCCTATACAGCCTTCGGGGGAGGCCGCATCGAAGGTGTGATCTCGCACTCCAACACGGGCGATGGCATCCGGGCAGGCATTGCCATGACTGTGACGACGTCCGCCGCGACCAACAACCAGGGCGATGGAATCGTCACCAGCGAGTCGTGTACGGTCATTGGGTGCACTGCGTACAACAACACGGGTACGGGCGTTGTAGCGGGACCCGGCAGCACAGTTGAGAACTGCTCATCGATGGGCAACAACGGACGCGGGTTCTCTGCCGACCTCGGCTCGACCGTGCGAGGTTGCACAGCCACGGTCAATGGGAGCGATGGCATCTCATGCTCCATTTCTTGCACCATTCAGAATAACACCCTCGCCAGGAACGGCGTGCTTCTGACCAACGGAGCGGGCATCTATGTGACTGGTAACGACAACCGCATCGAGGGAAACAACTGCTCGGGTGCTGACATTGGCCTTGACATCGCCGCCAGTGGCAACATCATCATGAAGAACACCTGCTCGGGCAACACGAACAACTGGTCGATCGTCGCGGGCAACGCCGTGGCTCCGATCGTCAACGCGGGCACCAACGCCGCCAGCATCAACGGCAACTCGTACACGGGCGGCCTGGGCAGCACCGACCCCAACGCAAACTTCACCTATTGAGCCTCCACTGCTTCACCGTCTTCTACACGGCTGCGGCGAGCCTGAGTGGCACGCCGTGCGATTCAGAAAGGACTCAACTTTGTCACACACCAAACACATGACAATCACGGGGCTTGTTGCGACTGCTTTCTTCGCGTCAACCGGACATGCCCAATCCAACATCGCTGCCGCGGCCAAGTATTGCTATACGGAAAACGTCGGCTGGCTGAACTGGCGCGACGCCGGCAGCCCTCAGACGTCGCAAGGCGTTCAACTGAACGCGGCAAGCACGTTTCTCCAAGGCTTCATCTGGGCTGAAAACGTCGGTTACATCAACGTCGGCGACGGCACGCCTGCCAACGGCACCGCATATGCGAACCCGACCAGCGGCAGCGTGATTGGCACGCCCGACTTTGGTGTCAACATCGACCCGAGCGGCAACCTGTCTGGTTATGCCTGGGGAGAAAACATCGGCTGGATCAACTTCGGCGTCGCCACGCTGGCCAGCAATCAGCAGGCTCGCTTGCAAAGCGACGGCAAACTCCGCGGCTATGCGTGGGGTGAGAACATCGGCTGGATCAATCTCGATAGCACGCAGCAAGGCAAGTATGTTTCCTTCGGCGGAAGCTGCGATGTCATCGACTTCAACGGCAACGGCGTCTTTCCAGAAGATCAGGACGTCGTCGACTTCTTCAATGTCCTCGCGGGCGGCGCATGCTCCAGCGGCAACTGCCAGGACATCGACTTCAACAACAACGAGGTCTACCCGGAGGACATGGACGTGATCGACTTCTTCACGGTGCTTGCGGGCGGCGCGTGCTCAACGGACGTGCCGTGAACGAAGATGACCATTGAGCGATGTTCGTTGCCAGTTCGTGGCAATCAACGTGAAGGACGCTGATGGAGACTCTCCCTCAGCGTTTTTCATTTCGTCGTTGCAGAGCGGCATGACGGATGCAACTTGCAACTCCGTATGCATTCGGCAGGCGGGTGGCGCGGGGTTCAGCGCTTTTCGCGGCTGACGACTTCACCTTCGATGATGACGCCGACGCAGTGCGTGGTGTACTCAAGGGGGTCGCCTGAGTAGAGGGCGAGGTCGCCGTCTTTGCCGAGTTCGATGCTGCCGACGCGGTTGTCGATCTTGAGGATCTTGGCGGCGTCGATGGTGATGGCGCGAAGGGCGTTTTGCATGCCCATATTGCCTTGGCCTGCGGCGACGCCGGCTTCGAAGAGGACGACGCGGGCTTTGGGGACGTAGCTTTCGAAGCCGCCCTGGATGGCGACGCGGATGCCTGCGTCCTGGAGTTTCTTGGCGGTTTCGGCGCTCTTGTTTTCCATTTCGCCGTAGCCGCGGGCCATGGTGGGGTGGACCATGACATCGATGCCAGCGGCTTTGAGCTCGTCGAGCATGATGGAGGCTTCGGCTGCGCCGTCGAGGATGATCTTGATGTTGAATTCTTCGGCGACGCGCAGGATGGCGGCGATGTCTTGGGCGCGGTGGGCGGTGACGGCGAGGGGAAGTTCACCCTTGAGGACGCGCACGAGGGTTTCGAGTCGCAGGTCGCGCGTTGGAGGTTTCTTATCTTCGGGTTTGGCGTCAGAGGCGTTCTCTGTGGGCAGTTTGTCTACAAACTCGGTCAGTTTGCGTTGGTATTCCTGCGCTTTGAGCAGTTGATCGCGCAGCATGGCGATGGTTTTGGCGCGGGTGCCTGGTGCGCCGCCCGGGCGGCTTGCGCCGGGACCGATGGTGGCGACGACCATGGCTTCGCTGACGACGAGGGCTTCTTCGACGGTGTTGCCGCGGGTTTTGAAGATGGCGGTCTGGCCGCTGATGAGTTCGCCGGGCGCGTGGCCTGTGTTGACGGTGGTGATGCCGTAACTGCGGAGGTAGGCGACGAGGGGATCGAGGGGGTTGTAGGCGTCGATTGCGCGCAGCTCGGGCTGCATGGGTGAGCTGGATTCGAGCTGGTCTTGATCCTGCTTCTGGTTGGCGATGCCGCTGACGCCCACGGTGCAGCGGACGTCGATGAGGCCGGGGGTGACGACGGCGGCTTCGAGGGTTTCGTAGCCGGCGGGGATGGCGGTGGTGGCGGCGGGGCCGATGGCGGCGATCTTGCCGTCGGTGATGACGACGACGGCGTTGGTCATGGGCTCACCGGCCATGGTGTAGAGGGTGCCGGCCTTGACGGCGACTTGCGCGATGGCGCTGGTGAGAAGCGAGGACGCGCACACGACGAGGCTGGCGACACACGTGCGAAGTTGCATGGGCGAGTGTAGAGGCAGGTGGCCATGAAAAAACCGGTCGCGAGCGACCGGTTGGTTGTTGGCTTGATGTGGTGCGATGCTTAGCCGCCCCCCATGCCCTGCATGGCGGACATGATGGACTTGAGGAAGGCGTCGGCAGCGGCGCCGGAGTCGGCGAATTCGCCCGCTTCGACCTTGGCGGCGAGCTCCGCGGCGGAGGTGGACATCTTCTCCATGAGGGGCAGAGCCATGGCGGCCATGCCTTCAGCGGCGCCGAGGCTCATCTTCCACTGGCCTTCAACCTGCACGGCTTCCATGGGCATGGGCGAACCGGGGAGGCTGATGAGGACGGTTTCGCCACGCATGGCGTAGCTGATGGAGGCGGGGTCGACGGTGGAGAAGTCGTTGGACTTGAGCATCTGCGCCATCATGCCGCCTTGGGGCGTCTTGCCCATGGCGGTGGCGAGGTCTTCGTTGAACTTGGCCTTGAGAGCGGTTTCGAGCTTGTCGATGCCTTCGCTGACTTTGGACTGGAGGTCGATGAGCTTCTTGCCGTTGTCGGTCTCGGCGTGCATCATGGCGGCGGCGCCGGCGAAGTCTTTGGCCTTGGAGAAGTCGATGAGCTCGGCGACCATTTCCTTGGCGGCGACGGGGATGCCGTCGGCGTCGAGCTTGGGCGGCGGGGCCTTGCCGGAGAGGTCGAGAGCTTCACCCTTGACGACCTTGTCGAGCTTGCCGATGAGTTCGCCCAGTTGCTGCATGCGTTCGCGCGTGGGGCCTTGGATCTGCACGCCTTGCATGCTGGACTGAGCTTCCTGCAGGGCCTTGCTGGCTTCGTCGACGCTGGACTTGCGGAGCTCGGTGAGAGCGTTGATGCGGGCATCGAAGTCGGCCTTGGCGGGCAGGGCGGGGCTGGCCTTGCTGAGGACATCGAGCGTGCCGATCATGCTGTCGAGGAGCTGGGCGCGGCCGTAGTGGAGGCCGGCGATGGAGATCTGGGCGGAGCCGCTCGTGATGCGGGCTGCGCTAACGCCGCCGGAGCTGGGCTTGTCGCCCTGGGCCTTGCGGGTTGCGCTGACGACCTTGTTGAAACCGCCTGTGGCCTTGGTGAAGGCGGGGAGGTAGGTTTCGTCGTGGGCCTTCATCAGTTCGTTGACGAGCGCGTCGATCTGCGAAGCGATGCGGCCGGCATCGGCCTGGGCCTGCGTGTCGGTCTGCTGGCTTTCGCTCTTGCGGGCGCTGAGCTCGCCCACGGCGCGGTCGAGGGCGGTGATCTGAGCTTCAAACTGATTGACCATCACGTTCGCTTCGGCGAGCTGGGGCTTGAGCGAGTCGATCTGAGCGAGGAGGGTTTCGCCAGCGACGCGGTGCACGTCGCCTTGCTTGCGGAGATCAGCGGACTGCTCGATGAGCGAGACGGCATCGCGTGCGCTCATGCTGCTGGCGCGCTGCGTGAGCTGCGAGGCTTGATCGAAGATGGCCTTGGCGGCGTCGAGCTCGGTCTTGCTGCGGGCTTCGAGGTCGGTGAGTTGCGAGGTGAGGGTGGAGCGCTTGGCGGTCCACTCAGCGAGGTCTTTCTGGCGGTCGCTCTTCTGCTTGGTGAAGTCGGCGAGGTCGCGAGCTGGGTTGAAGGCGGCGGCGGCGGTGCCGACGGCGTTGTAGTTGGCCCACTGGCTGCTGCGCTCGCTCAGGAGGGCGAGGTTGGAGCGGATGAGGCCTTCGGCGGGCGTGATGGCGCCGGCGTCGGCTTCGGCCTGGGCGAGGTCGGCCTGGGCGGTGAGGAGGATCGCGCTCATGGCTTCGCCCGAGTCACCCTGGGAGACCTGGGTCAGGCCGCTGGCACCCTTGCGGGTGCCGGTGGCGAGGTCTTCGGGGGTGATGGAGGAGATGCCGGAGCTTTGGACCTGGTTGGCGGCGTCCTTGACGGCGCGAGCGGAGGGGGACTCATCGGCGCAACCTGCGAGCGACAGGACGGAGCCGGCGCACAGCAACAGAACACAGGTGGGGCGGCCGATGGGGCGAATGAACTTGCTCATGACAATCCTTCTATACGCACACACAGCCCGCCCGGGTCTGTACCAGGCGCGCATCCAACAAGACAACCGCGCCGACCTCGGCGCGACAACCAGAGTTGCGACTGTAGGACCGCCCTTACCGGGGCTGCGGCTCTGACTTGGGATCGGCGTTGCGATCGCCGGCTTGGGTCTTGAGTGGACCGGGGACGGGCGGGGCGTACTCGATCGGGTAGCCGGTGCGATTCTCGTACATGGATTGGATCCATGCGACGGTGGCGCGGAAGTTGGGATCGTCTTCGCCGTCGAAGACGGGCTTCCAGACGCGGCCCATGCCCTTGACCTCGGGGTGAGGGAAGAGGGCCTTGTTGCGCGGCAGGCCCATGTGGAGGAGTGGGCTGCGGGCGGGCTGGGCGAAGTCGATCAGTCCCTGGCCTTGGGCGGTGCGGAAGCGATCGATGATGAGGAAGTTGGTGTAGGCGGAGCGGTCGTTGTTGGGACGGCGTGTGTAGAGGAAGAGGCGGCCGGCTTCTTCGCCGCCGTGGCACTTGGTGGTGGAGCAGGCGTTGATGAGCCAGGTGCGGTGGACGTTGTCACGGAACTGGCGCATGCTGCGCGGGTTTTCCTGGACTTCGACCTTGTCGTAGAACTCGCGTGCGCGGAGATCGAAGAACCAGGCGAGGATTTCCGCCGGCTTTTGGCGGAGGAACTGCTCGCGGCCTTCGGGGGTCGTGGGGACCTGGCCTCGGCCTTCGACGAGCTGACCGGCGTATTTGGTCATGAACTGCTCGACGGCGGCGCGGGGGATGAGCATGCGCGGCGGGTCTTTGAGATCGACCTCGAAGACGCGGATGAGGTTGATCTGTTCGTCGGAGAGGAGCGGGAACTCATCCATGGCGTCGCGCGGGGCGATGACCTTTTCGCGCTGTTCGCGGGGTTCGCGCGGGGCGGTGGGCTGCACGCCTTCGAGCTTGAGTTGCTCTTCGAGAACGATCTTGAGCTGGTTGGCGCCGGGGTGGTCGGGCTCGGCCTTGAGGGCGCGTTCGACTTCACGGAGGGCGAGGTCGTGGCGGCGGCGTTCGTGGAGCCAGCGGGCGAGCTTGAGGAGGCCTTCGACGTCTTCGTCGGGGGTGTTGGCGCGGAAGCGCTGGTAGCGTTCTTCGATGGTGGGCAGCTCGGCGAGGCGAGCGACCTGATTCATGGCGAAGGTGGTGTTGACACCCTGAATGTTCAGAATGATGCTCTCGGCGTCCTGGGAGATGAGGATTCCAGTGACTTTCTGACCATCTTTCAGGGTGAGTTCGGTTTCGCGCTGCTCGACCTTGGTGGGGGCCGGAGCTGGTTTTTCGTCGGGCGCGGGGGCGTTTTGCATGGCCCACGCGCAGCCGACGGCGAGGCAGATGCCAGCCGCTGCGGTGAGGGTTCGCGCCGCATACCAACGATGTCGCTTCCGAACAGGCATCAGCACACCCAGGTTCAATCCAAGGATCGCGGGGCCGGCCACGCGGGCCAGTCGCTCTTTCCGCTGGGCGATGGTAGGGGTGTCACGCGGCCCGCATTGCCTGCGCGATGCTTGTGAGTGCGGCGAAATCGAGTCCGAGGCGCTTCATGAGGGTGCGGATGTCGCCTGCGTTAGGCTCGTTGTAGACCTTTGCCGCGCGGTTGAGGGGCATCTGGGAGCCTGTGAGGGTGTTGATGAGGACGGGCATGGTGTCGCCGTCGGTGGTGATGCGGAGGGGCCCGCTGACGGGCTTGTTGAACTGGCAGACCCAGGGGCCCATGCGGACGGTGGCGCCGGGGTAGATGCGCGTGCGGACGGTGAGGGAGAACTCGGTGTGCTGGGCGATCATCTGTGCGACGCGGGTGACGGCCTTCATGAGGCGCTGCATCATGGCGGCGCTCTGCTGCTTGGCGAACTCCAGCTGGGTGAGCTCTTCGGCGTGGGATGCGCCGCGGGCTTTGACACTTCGGAGTTCGGTGAGGCGCTGGGTGTCGCGATCGAGGCGGCGCTGGAGGAGCTCGTGCAGACTGGTGAGGCGTTCGACGACGGCGCTGAGGGCGGGGCATTCACCAAGCTCAAGCGTGGTTTCGCCGCCGCTTTCGCAGCCGAGTTCGCCAAGCTCACATGCCATGCCGGTGGTGACGTGTCCGCGGATGACGCTGCAGTTGGGAGCGCGGAGGCGGCGACCCACGAGGAGTTCGCAGTTGTTGAGTTCTTTGGTGATCTCGGCGTCGCGTCCGGCGGTGGCGCGGACGTTGGTCATGTATTTGGCGCGGAGGTCTTTGCCGGCGCGGACGGATCCCTTTTCGCGGGCGGCGATGCCTTGCTCAAGGAGCATGGAGCCGTCGGCGTCGAGCGTGGCGGCGTCGACGAGGTCGCGCACCTTGATGCTGCCTTTGGCGCGGACGCTGAAGCAGTCGCGCACGCCCTTCTCGATGATGACGTTGCCGGGGAAGACGACGTTGCCGGTGGAGAAGTCGACGTTGCCTGCGATGACGACGGTGCTGTCGATGCGGAGGCGATTGTTCTTGCGAATGAGGCGACCTTCGCGCAGGGTGACGATGTCGCCATTGGCGCGAAGTTCGAGGTGGTGATCGAGTGATGGCGTGAGGGCTCGTGCGGGTTTGGCGGGGACGAGTTCGCCCAGGACATTGACGCCGTCTTTGCCGTGGACGGCTGGAATGATGCGGGCGACGGTGGTGCCGGCGGGAACCCAGTCGATCTGTCCGCGCGAGTAGTGGCCATCGGCGGCAGTTTCGGCGCGCGGGAGCTCGAGCATTTCGAGGTGGGCGTCGATGCCGTGGACGGGGGCGGTGCCTCGCAGGACGATCTGTCGGAGGTGTTCCGCGCCGCGTTCGAGATATTCGCGGATGACCCACTTAACGCCGGTGTCGCGATCTTTGCCGCGAACGACACCTGCCTCATCCAGGCGCATGTGGAGATAGGCCTCGATCAGCAGATCGGGCGAGATGCCCTCGCTGAGGACGAGATAAGCCTCGGACTTGTCGGCGGTGATCTCCACGCGAACAAGGCGCTCGAGGCTGGTGTGCGGATTGTCCCCTGAAGCAAGCATGATCCGGCGAGGCTCCCAATTCCTCGCGCGTCGCCGTCATGGGCGACGCAGTTCGATACGTTGCCGCGCCCCACCCACGGTGCGCGGCATGTCCCTCCCGAGCAGATGGATTACGCGGCGGCGGACTGTCCGCACTTGGCGAGCGTTTCCTGAATGCGCTGGCTGAGCAGGTCAGGCGTGAAAGGCTTGACGACGTAGTTGTTGACGCCGGCCTTGATGGCTTCGATGACGCGGCTCTTTTCCGCTTCAGTCGTAACCATGATGATGGGCGTGGATTTGTTGGTGGACCGCCAGGCCTTGACGAAGGTCAGGCCGTCCATATTGGGCATGTTCCAGTCGACGAGCATGAGGTCCGGGCGGAAAGCCGGGGCCTTGCTGAGCGCGTCCTGGCCGTCGCAGGCTTCGAGCACTTCGGTGTGACCGAGCTGCGCGAGGACAGCCTTCTGGATATTGCGCATTGTCTTGGAATCGTCAACGAGAAGAATCCGCATGTTTCACTTCCTGGTTCAGTCGGGTGCGAGTTCATCGTCGCACGCGCGTGTGTGCTTGTGTGAAAGTCCCCGAACGGTTCACGCCTTGGCGGGTTGGGCGGTCACGGCACCTGTCTTGGCGGGTGCAGCGACGGGAGAAGGCTTGATCATGACTTCGATGTAAAGATCGCCGCAATCCGTGCCGCACGGAATGACGACGCAGGGAATGTCGCTCTGGCGCGCGACGTGGTGGTTGCCGCCGATGATGACGCTGGGGCAGCTGATGGCGACTTTCTTGTCCTTGAACATGGCCTTGGCGCCGCCGCTGACCATGTTGACGAGTTCACCGACGGCGTCGGCGAAGTCGGGCGTGCCGAGCTGCATGGGGCTGCCGGCGAAGAGGGCGACGACATTCTCAGCGGTCTTCTGCGGGAAGGCGAGAACGACGCTGCCTTGGACGTCGCCACTCATGCCGATGATGCCTGAGACGTCGTGATTGGGGTTGTCATCCTTCTTCACGAACGGTTCCTTGACCGTCACCTGAAGCTGCATCATCGTCGAGAAGACGTTCTGGATGCTGGCGATGAAGGGCTTGATGTACATCGGGTCCATGCTTGACGAGCTCCTTACAGAGGTGCGGTCGGCACCGGGTTGAGATCTGATTCAGCGACTTGCGTTCCCTGATTTCCGTTAGACTGGCTTGCGTTTATCTACCTTCGGCCATCGAGATGAGCCGATCCACGTCAACGATCAAACTGACGCCGCCATCGTCGCGAACTGTCGCGCCGCTCACGGCCTTGGGCATCGAATTTGCGCCGGTCTCGTCCAGCGCTTTGATGACGACTTCCTGCTGACCGATGAGGCGGGTGACCATGAGGCCCACGCGCTTCTCGTGCTGCTGCAGCACGACGGCGAAGGGGCTTTCACGGCGCTTGTCAGCGGGTTGATTGAAGAGCTCGGCGGCATCGACCAGCGGGAGGACCGAGTCGCGCAGACGCATGACGCGGTGACCGCCGATGCTGCTGATCTGATCGTCCTGCGGACGGACGATTTCGAGGATGCTGCCCAGGGGCAGTGCGTAGATCTCGTCACCCACGCCCACCATCATGGCGGGCAGAATGGCGACAGTGAGCGGAATCGTGATGCTGATCGTCGTGCCCTTGCCCAGTTCGCTGGAGAGTTCGATGGAACCCTTGAGCTTGTGGATGTTGGTGCGAACGACGTCCATGCCCACGCCACGGCCTGAAAGATCGCTGACCTTTTCGGCGGTGCTGAAGCCGGCTTCGAAGATGAAGTTCCAGATTTCGCGATCGCTGAGAGTGGCGACCTGTTCAGCGGTGGCGAGGCCGCGCTCGACGGCCTTCTTGCAGATCTTCTCGCGAGAGAGGCCTCGGCCGTCGTCGATGACGAGGACGCGCACGTGGCTGCCTTCATGGCTGGCGCGGAGCGTGAGCGTGCCGGTCTCGCTCTTGCCTGCCTTCACGCGGTCTTCGGGCAGTTCGAGGCCATGGTCGCAACTGTTGCGAAGCAAGTGGACGAGCGGATCGCCCAGTTCTTCGATGACGCTCTTGTCAACTTCGGTGTCGCCACCTTCGATGACGAGCTGGATTTTCTTGCCGGTCTTGGCGGCAAGATCGCGGATCAATCGCGGGTAGCGCCCGAAGAGCTTGTCGAGGGGCTGCATGCGCGTCCGCATGACGGCGAGCTGGATGTCGCTGGTGACGCGATCAAGCGTGCCTGCCGCGGCAGTCATGGCTTCGGCGAGATCGACGTCGGTGTTGGCTGCGCCGGCTGCGCGACGCGTGAGTGCGCCGATGCGGTTCTTCTGGAGGACCAGTTCGCCCACGAGGTTCATGAGCGACTCGAGGCGACCGACTTCGACGCGGATGGTGTTCTCGACGGCCTTGGCGTCGTGCTTTTCGCCGGTTTTTTCGGCAGCTTTGGCATCGGCCTTGGTGTCTGTCGCGGGATGCGCGTTGGTCGGTGTCGCGGACTTGGTGATGTCGGCGGGCTCGGCCAGCGGGTGGGGCTCGTGCACGGGGGTGACGGGCTGGGCCGCCGGCGCGGGGTTGGCGGGTGTGGCGGCGATGCTGCTCCAGGCGTTCTCGAGCTGGTTGAGCAGTTCTTCCGCGGCGACTTCGCGCACTTCGCCGGCCTTGATGCCTGCGGCCTGACCATTGACGAGTTCGCAGAGCGAGCGCAGGTGCGGCATGACGTTGGTGAGAGCGTCTTGCTTGCTGGTGAGCTTGCTTGCGGCGCTGGCCATGGCCTGCGCGAGCTCGCCCATCTGGCCGTGTTCGAAGAAGTCGACGCAGCGACCGAGCTGTTCGCAGGTTTCGGCGAGAGTCTGCGCAGAGGCTTGGACATCTTGAGCGCCGGCGAGGGCGTTGAGGCCGGCCTGCACTTTGTTCATTGTTTCGTCGAGGTCGGCGACGAGGTATTCGAGCAGATCAGCCTTGCCGGGGCCCAGTTCGAGCTTGCGAACGTTCGCGCTGGCGGCAGCCTTGGCGTTGGCGGGCTGGGCGGGAGTCGTTGCAGCGGCGGGCGCGGCGGGAGTTGTGTTCGTTGTGGGCTGCGCCGGCTTGGCTGCGGGCGTCGCAGCATCGGGCGCGGCTTTGCCTTCGCCAATGGCTGCAAGCTGGGCGACGAGTTCGGCGCGGGGGACGGCGAGTTCTTCGCCCGCGGCGAGCTGGCTCATGTGCGTCTTGAGGATGTCGACGGCTTCGAGCAGCAGGTTCATCATCGCGGGGCCGACGACGACGACACCATTGCGAGCGGCATTGAGCGCGCTTTCGGAGCAGTGAGCGATGGCGACGAGATTGGTGAGCTGCAGAAAGCTCGCGCTGCCCTTGATGGTGTGCAGCGCGCGGAAGACTTTGTTGAGCAGCTCGGGGTCGCGCGGAGTCGACTCGAGCACTACCAAGTCCCCCTCCAGCAAGCCCAGAAGCTCGCCTGACTCAGTCAGGAAGTCCTGAACGATTTCTTGGTCAAATCCTGCGGGCACGGATCATCTCCTGTCTCGAGCGTGAATCACGCGGCGAGCTTGGCTGCCACCTTGGCCTTGCGATAACAGAACCCCTGGGCGATAGGCATCGCGGTGAACAAGTTGCTTGTGCGGATGTTTTCGCTGTGACCGATGAAAAGCGTGCCGTCGCTGGCGAGCTGGTCGCTGAAGCACTGCAGCACGGTGTCCTTCATGGCATCATCGAAGTAGATCATGACGTTGCGACAGAAGATGACATCGAAGGTGCCGAAGCGCTTGGCGCCCAGGCGGTCCTTGAGGTTGTGCAACTGGAAGTTGACCATCTTCTTGATCTGCTCGTCAAGCATCCACTGCTGCCCCTCCTGCTTGAAGTAGCGGCTCTTGACCAGCGGGGGCGTGGTGCGCATGGCGTAGTCGGTGTAGATGCCGCCCTGGGCGATCTCGAGGACCTTCTCGGAGATGTCGCAGGCGACGATTTCGATTTTCCAGTCGCTGGCGCGAAGGCCCAGGCTGCGGTGGATCTGGATGGCGAGGGTGTAGGGTTCTTCGCCGCTGCTGCAGGCGGCGCTCCAGATGCGGAGGCGCTTGACGCTCTTGCGTGCTTCGAGGAGTTCGGGGAGGACCTGCTTCTCAAAGACATCGAGCTGGGGCTCGTTGCGGAAGAAGCTGGTCTCATTGATGGTGATGCGGTTGAACATCTCCTGGAACTCGTCCTGCTGGTACGGTCCCATGGTGAGGAAGGCGATGTAGTCGTCGTAGTTTTCGAGTTCGAGCTCGGTCAGGCGCGAGCCCAGGCGCGACTCAAGGACGTACTTCTTGTTGTCAGGAAAGTGAATCCCGCTTCGCGTGTAGATGATCTTGCGAAGGTCGCCGAACTGCTTGTCGCTCATTGCGATGGCCATGCACGTCTCCGAATCCGGACTTGGAAGAAAAATGAATCGCGATGTCGAAGATGCGCGGGATCCTTCAAGACCGGCGCGGGTCGCATCGAAACGAGTGGTGATCAGGCGGCCTTGGCGGCGTCGCCACTGGCTTGATCAGCGAAGAGCTTGGCGATGTCGAGGAGGATGATGAGGCGATCCTCGAGCTTGCCGACGCCTGCGATGAATTCGCTGTCGATGCTGCAGACCATGGCGGGCGCGGGCTCGACGATGTCGCTGTTGATGCGCAGGACTTCGTGGACGCGATCGACGATGAAGCCGATGACGCGCTTGTGCACTTCGACGACGATGATGCGTGAGGCTTCGCTCTTTTCGCTCATGGCCATGCCGAACTTGCGGCGAAGGTCGATGACGGGGATGATCTTGCCGCGCAGGTTGATCACGCCTTCAACTTCCGGCGGGCTCTGGGGCACGCGCGTCAGTTCCATCATGCGGTTGATTTCCTGGACGGCGAGGATGTCAACGGCGAACTCTTCGTTGGCCACTTCGAAGGTGACCAGTTGAAGCTGCGTGACTCCGCTGTTGTTCGTCCCCTCGTTTTGCGTACCTTGCGTTGCCATACCCGTGTCCTCTCTGGAAAAGGCTGAACATGCCGCAGCGCGGCCCGTGGCTTTTTTCGTCGAATTTTCTGACCTACTTCACTGTGATTGCGCATGAATGCGCCACTTGTGCAGGGGAATCGCCCGCGTCACAGTTATGACGCGCGGCATCGCGTCAGGCGGCGCGATGAGCACGGCCCGCGCCGGCGAGACTCGCAAGCGCGTCGGCGATTTCGCGGGGCGTCAAGGCTGCGGCTGCGAGGCCACCCTCGACGATGGCCTTGGGCATGCCGTAGACGGCGCAGGTTTCACCAAGCTGGGCGAGGATGGTGCCGCCCGCGTGGAACAACTGCTTGCCGCCGATGGCGCCGTCGTCGCCCATGCCTGTGAGCTGGACGGCGAGCATGCGGTCTTTGCCGCAAGCGGCGGAGGCGAAAAGTTCGTTGACGCTGGGCTTGTACAGCGCGGACTCGGGCTTGGGGCTGATTTCCAAGCGGTACTTGCCGGCGCTCATGCGGTGCACGCGGGCGTGCTTGCCGCCCTGCGTGATGTATGCGGTGTTGGGCTCGAGGATGCAGTCATTTTCCGCGTGTACGACGCGAATCTTGCAGACTTCGTTGAGTCGTTCGCTCATGCTTTGGGTGAAGAGCGCGGGCATGTGCTGCGCGACGACGATGGGCATATTGATGTTGGCGGGCAGCGCGGTGAGAATGGATTCGAGCACCGGCGGGCCGCCTGTGCTGCTGCCGATCACGAGGCAATCAAAGGACTTGCCTGCGCTGTTCCACTCGCGCGGGACTGGCTTGGCTTGCGCGACGGCGGGCTTGAGGCTGGCGGCGCGGGCACTGGGGGCGATTGCCTTGACGCGTGCGATGATGTCGGCTCTGGTCTGCTCGTTGCCCGCGCCGATCTGGTCGGGCTCTTTGCAGATGACGTCGGTTGCGCCCATGCGCAGGGCCTTGAGGGCGTGCTGGCTGCCGGCGACGGTGAGAGTGCTGCAGACGAGGACTGCGGGGCGGGGCTCGGGGAGCAGGCGAATTTTGGAGAGGCAGGTGAGGCCGTCCATCACGGGCATCTCGATGTCGAGGGTGACGACATCGGGCTTGTGCTGGGCGATCTTCTTGAGGGCGTCCTCGCCGTTGTGCGCGGTGTCGACGATTTCGATCGATTTGTCGCTTGAAAGCAAGGCCGCGAGGGCCTTGCGCATGAAGGCAGAGTCGTCGGTGATGAGCACGCGCATGAGAGACTCCAGTATGGGAGCGAACAGCCGCTCTTCGCGGATATCGGTCGCATTCCGGGGTGTCTTCAGCAGCAGTGGGTGGATTCACCCAAGGTCATGAGCGGCATTATCGAGCCGGTGAGAGGCCGGCGGGAATGCCTGTGGGCTCGTTGGGCGGCTGGGGGATGAAGGGGATGTACTCGAACCAGCGCTGGCCGCGGGAGAAGTGCGGGTAGGTGTAGCCTGCCGCGCTGGCGAGGGGAGCATCGCTGCTGCGGTACCAGGCTTGCCAGTCGGCCTGAGAGGTGCCGAAGTCGGCGCCGGTGAGGGTGCGGAGGGAGTCGCGCACGCGGAGGTTGACGGGGAGGTTCTCGTCGGCCATCGCGGCGATGAGGCGCTCGACGACGCGCGTTTCGCGGTATTGGCCCAGAGCGCTGGCGGCTTCGACGCGGACGCGGGGTTCGCTTTCCTTGGTTGCGTCGAGGGCGGTGAAGAGCTGGGGGATGACGTCGGGGTTGTGCAGGCGCTGCAGCGCGCGGGCAGCGGCGATGCGCACGTTGACGTCGGTGTCTTTGGTCATCAAGTCGGCGATGACGAGGGCGTCGGTCGTGGAGCCGTAGGAGCCGAGCGCGCGGGCGGCCAAGGAACGCACGCCCGGGTCGCGATCCTGCAGGCGATCTTGGAAGAGCTGGAGGTACTGGGGTTCGCTGGCGTAGGTTGCGCCGGCGATGTAGCTGAGGCCTTCGAAGCGCTTGTTGGCATCGAACTCGTCGGTGGCCATCTTGAGGGCTTCTTCGGGCGTGGGGGGCGCGAAGACGGCGAGCACACTTTCTGCGCCGGGGCGAATCTTGGCGACAGGGCCGCACGCGCTCAGCAGAGCGAGGGGCAGCGTCGAACCCAGTACACACAACACGCGCGAGAGTGCCATCGCAGCAGTATATCGACAAGGGTGGTGGGGATGCGTCGTCTACGCTGGATGATGCGACAGCTTCTGTGGAGCGTGGGGTTGAGCATGTTGGCGCTGGGCGGGTGCGCGATGAGTGAGCCGCACGGGACGCCTGCTGCGGTGACGACACCTGCCGATGGAGAAGTGACGGCGGTGGCGGCGAGCGTGGTCTATCCGGCGGGGCCGTGGGAGCGCGAGGCGGGTGACACGCTCAATGGCAAGCCGATGCAGACGCGGGCCTTTGCGACGCAGCCGGATGGTGAAGGGAAGTGGACGATTCTGGTGCGGCAGCGCGTGAGTGAGCAGGTGGCGTGGACGGATGTGCAGGAACTGGTGCTTTCACGCAATGAGGCGGGAGCGGTGCAGCTGCATGAGCTCACCACCTATGCGCGTGGGACGCGGGCGGTGTTCACGCCGGGCTTGGTGTTGTGTCCGGCGGAGGTGGCCGGCGTGAAGCATGAGGCAACGGCGGCGGTGCAGAGCACCGGGCTGGATGGGAAGTCGGACAAGCGAAGTGGTACGGCGACAGCAACGGCGGTGGTGACGGGCGTTATAGATGATGGCGCGCGTGTGGTTGCGCTGACGTTGATGATGAAGCTGGGCCCGGCGACGATCACTCGCAGTGCGACATTCACGGTGCCTGCGGGGGCGGCAACGCCCAGCAGCGAGCGCAGTGAGCTGGTGGTGAAGGGCGGGCCGTTTGTGATTCAGCGCGAGGTGCGCGAGCGGGGCCAGCCGATTGCGCGGTGAGAGTGGTGCATAAATGAAAGACGGCCCTCCGTGAGGAGGGCCGGGAGATGTGTGTGCATCGACACGATGCACGCAGGCTGCTCAGCGCGTTCAGCGCCGACGACGAGCGACACCCAGGGCAGCGATGCCAGCGAGGGCCAAAGCGCCCGGGGTGGGAATGATCTGGCCGCGGATTTCGCCGCCCGGGAAGTTGCTGCTGTGGACGTTGAAGTAGGTGTTGCCGGCGATGAGGTTGGCGACTTCAGCGGCAGGGAAGTTGAACGGAGCGGTGAGGGGGCCGCCTGAGTTGAAGCTGGTGACGCCCGGCGCGATGAGGTTCCAGCTAGGGCGACCGTTGCTGAGGGGCATGCCGTCGAGGCCGATGATGACCGGGCCGTTGACGCCAGCGGCGGCGCGGTGGATGTGCGCGACGGTGACGGGGGCGCTGAGGCCGGTGAACTGCAGATCGATGGTGAACTGGTTGGTCGTTGTGTTCAGCACCAGGGTGGCGGTGCCGAGGGCGGGGGTGTTGACGGCGGGAACTTCTTGCGCACCGCTCAGTGTGGCGGTGAAGGTGATGAACTGGGCCTGGGCCGTGGTGGCGAGACCCGCGACGGCGACGATCAGACACGCTGCAGACTTCATGATCTTTCTCCTTCTCTAGACAAGTACCTCTCAATTGGGTGTTGCCGTTTTGCAACGACGCCACTGGTTCGAGGGCACATGTCAGAACAGATTGCAAGTCATGCGACAGAATCAGAAAGTTGATGTCAATTTTCTGCAAACCTGGCGTAATCCAGACTGTGTGGTCCCCAACAACCTTCGCCGTAACGTGGGGTGGTGTTGTTCGTACCACCTCTTGCCCTTACGCTGGCGACCCGCAAAGACGGTTGAGAGTGCACTGCATTGGCACGTTTTGGCTATGCGGGTGAATCGGGAGAATTTCTCGTGTGGAAGTGGCTGATCGCCATCGTCGTTGTACTGGTCGTCCTGCTGGGGGGCGCGGCATGGTTCGCGAAGAGCTCGGGACTGGTGGAGAAGCTGGAGAAGCAGCTGAATCCGCAACTCAAGCCCGTGGAGGTGCGGTTTGACGCGCCTGCGCGAGGCAAGCTGATTCGCACGATCAACGCGCCGGGGGAACTGGAACCCAAGACGAAGGTGGAGATCAGCGCGCAGGTGAGCGCGCGGATTCTGGAACTTCCCTTCCGCGAAAACCAACTGGTGAAGGAAGGCGATCTGATCGTGCGGCTGGATGCGCGCGACTTGCAGGCGCTGCTGGACAGTGCCAAGGCACAGCTGCGGAGCGAAGAGGCGCGGCTGGAGGGGGCTCGCGCGAGTCTCGCAAACGCGGAAGCGGAACTGAACCGTCGGCAGAAGCTGGTGACATCGGGCGATATCGCGAAGACAGATGTCGAAACGGCGCAGTTGCAGTACGACACCGCGCTGAGCACGCTGCGTCAGGTGCAGCACGGGATTGATATCGCCAAGGCGAACATCACGCGGGCGGATAAGGACCTGGACAACACGATCATCAAGAGCCCGATGAACGGCGTCATCACCAAGCTGAATGCCGAAGTGGGCGAGACGGTGGTCGTCGGCACGCTCAACAGTCCGGGCAGCGTGATTCTGGAAATCGCGGATCTGGACACCATGCGGCTTATCGCTCGCGTGGATGAAGCGAACATCGCGCGGGTGAAGGATCAGCAAAGTGCGACCGTGTACGTGAACGCGTTTCCTGATCTGCGGATTCCCGGCGTGGTGGAGACCATCGGCCTGAAGCGCGAGCAGGACACCAACGGCACGCGGTACTTTGAGACCAAGGTGCTGATTGAGCGGCCTCGCGATCTGCTGCTGCGTTCGGGCCTCACGGCGAATGTCGATATCGAAGTCGACACATATGACGATGTGCTGAAGATTCCCAGCCAGGCGGTGCTTGATCGCGCGGTGGATGATCTGCCGGCGGACATCACGAAGGACAATCCGAACATCGAGCAAGGCAAGAAGTTCACGCGCATCGTGTTCATTGAGAAGGACGGCAAGGCGCATGCGGTGCCGATCTCGATCGGGGCGAGTGACAACACGAGCACGATCGTGAAGGCAGGGCTGGATGAAACGGCGCGGGTGATCACCGGGCCGTTCAAGGCGCTCACGAATCTGACGCACGGGCAGGTGATCGCAGAGCAGGGCAAGACGCCTGCGGCGACGGACACGAAGACGACGGTGGCGGGGGGCAAGTGACGCGTCGTTGAACCGCTCAAGATCGTGCTGCATCACGCAGCTCCACCCGCATCGAATCCCGTCCGGTCACGGCATCACTCCTTATGTCGATTCGCATTCGCAAACTCTCCAAGGTCTACCGCATGGGCACGGAAGAGGTGCACGCCCTGCGCGGGGTTGATCTTGATATCGCGGACAACGAGTTTGTCGCGATCATGGGCGCCTCAGGCAGCGGCAAGAGCACGCTGATGAACGTCATCGGCTGTCTTGATCGCCCGTCGAGCGGCACGTACGAGCTTGGTGATGTGCGCGTGGAAAAGATGAGCGCCACCAAGCTGGCGGGCGTGCGGAACAAAGAGATCGGCTTTGTGTTTCAGAGCTTTGAGCTGCTGGGGCGGGCGACGGCGATCAAGAACGTGATGCTGCCTCTGCTGTATTCATCGCAGTGGTGGGGCGCTCGCAAGCGGGCGAAGGAAGCTCTGCAGAGCGTGGGGCTGGGGGATCGGATGGGGCACAAGCCCAATCAGCTGTCAGGCGGACAGAAGCAGCGCGTGGCCATTGCGCGGGCACTGGTGAACAAGCCGCGCATTCTGCTGGCGGACGAGCCGACGGGCGCGCTTGACAGCAAGACCAGCGAAGACATCATGGCACTGTTTCAGCAACTGCACGCGCGCGGGCAGACAGTGATTCTGGTGACGCACGAGGAAGACATCGCCGGGTTCGCGCGGCGCATCATCCGGCTGCGCGACGGGCGCATCGTGAGTGACTATCCCACAGACAAGGACCCTGTGCACCAGGATTACATTCAGCGGGCGCTCGAGCACGCGCAGCGCATGGCGACGGACAACGAGAAGGCGCAGACAGCGGTGACAGCGGCGAGCGTGGGAGGTGCGTCATGACATGGCTGCGCATTCCCGTGCTGACAGTGGGCACCGCCCTGTCGCAGATCTGGACGAACAAGATCCGCAGCATGCTCACGACGCTGGGCATCATCATCGCGGTGGCGAGCGTCATCATCGTCAGCAGCGTGGCGGTGGGGCTCAAGCAGTTCATGCTTGATCAGTTCGCGAGCTTCGGTGCTAACAAGGTGTGGATCTTCCCGGATTGGCCTGATGACCAGCCGGAGCGATACACCTGGCGGCAGGTGCGCATCACGCCGGATCAGGCGCGGGGACTGATTGACAACTGCCCGAGTCTGAAGCGGATCAGCCCGATCATGAGCATGCAGGCGCGCGTGCAGGTCGGTGATCAGTTGCGCGACTTCGTGAAGGTCGAGGGCATCAGCCCCGACTGGCACGAGATCGAGCAGCGATTCGTGACGGTGGGGCGGCCCTTCAAGAGCATTGATGAAGAAGAGAAAGCCCAGGTGTGTCTGATCAATGACAAGGGTGTGCAGGAACTGGGTCTGCCAGCGGACCCGACGGGGACGATCATTCTGCTGGATGGGCGGCGGTTCACCATCATCGGCGTCGTCGAGACGCGCGCGCCCAGCCCGATGTTCGGGCGACGCAACGAGACGCAACTGGAACTGCTGATCCCGTTCTCGACGGGCGAACTGATGCGGCCTGAGCCGGGGATGTACATCATCGGTCAGACGCGCGGCGCGGAGTATGTTGAGGATGTGAAGGCGGAAGTGCGGTTCTATATGCGCCGCGTGCGCGGGCTTGGACCTGGAGAGCCCAACACGTTTGGCGTGGAGGCGATTGACCAGGTCATCGGCGAGTTCAACAAGATCGCGGCGGTCTTCAGCGCGGGGCTGGCGGGGCTGGTGGGTATCAGCCTCGTCGTGGGCGGCATCGGCATCATGAACATCATGCTGGTGAGTGTGAGCGAGCGCACACACGAGATCGGTCTGCGCAAGGCAGTAGGCGCGCAGCCGGCGGTCATCATGCTTCAGTTTCTTGTTGAGGCGGTGGTGCTGTGTCTGGTGGGCTGCGCCATCGGTATCGTGGTGGGCGGCGGGGTCATCATGCTGCTGAAGCTCGTGCCGGATTCGCCCGTGAGCAAGAGTGAGATACCGGCGTGGAGCATCGTGCTGTCGGTGGCGTTCTCGGCGTTCACGGGCATCGTGTTTGGCATGGGACCTGCGATCAAAGCGGCGAGTCTCGACCCGATTGAAGCGCTGCGGCATGAGTAGGCAGAAGAAGGCACGCAGGCACGTGGGCACGAAGTGATAAAGTCGGCGGGTCTGTTGTGGAAAGGATGTATGCGTAGTTCTTCTCTTGTCACCGCAACGTGTCTGGGCATCTGTGCGCCGCTGTGTCTGGTGCTGGCTTCGGGTTGTGCGGTGCTGCGCGATCCGTTTCTGCCTCGTGACGAGGACTACGCCAAGTCGCTTGCGCTTTCGCGGCTGCGGGAGATTCCCGCCGCGAACTTTGCGCCGCACGCGGCGCCGGCTGTGGACTTGAATGATCGCCAGACGGTGATTGACGCCGTGACGGCGAACCGCAACGCGTTTGTCGCGCGCGAGCGTATTGATCTTTCGATTGAAGAGTGCCGACGCAGCGCCATTGAGAACAACCTTGATCTGAAAGTGGCGATCATCGATCCGGCGATTGCACGCGAGACGGTGACGGAGGAAGACAACAAGTTCAACAGCCTGTTCACGCTGGATGCGCGGTACACCGACAGTCGGCAATCAACGGGCAGTCGTGTGAGCAGCGAGGGCACCAAGCGGCTGAGTCTGGAGCCGGGCATTCGCATTCCTTCGCGCACGGGCACGACGATTGATGTGGTGCCGCTGCGGTTTGAGCGGACGGAGCTGGAGAGCGAGTTCGCGCAGCAGCCGCAGTTTCTGTCGCTGGGGCCATCGGTCAGCATCAGTCAACCGTTGCTGCGCGGTGCGGGGCGACGTGTGAACATGGCCGCGCTGCGGATCGCGGGGTACAACGTGCAGTCGGCGGAGCTGCGCACGAAGCTGGAACTCATTCGGCAGTTGGCGGATGTGGACCGCGCGTACTGGCGGCTGTATGCGGCGCGGACCGCGCTGGATGTGCGCGTGCAGCAGTTTGAGTTGGCGCAGACGCAGCTTGAGAAGGCGCGGCGGCGATTCAACGAAGGGCTTTCGCCTCAGGTGGAAGTGGATCGTGCGCTGTCGGGCGTGGCGCAGCGGCTGGAAGGCATGTTGCTGGCGCAGAATGATGTGCTGACGCGGCAGCGCGAGCTCAAGCGCATCATCAACAAGCCTGATCTGCCCATTGATTCGGGCACGCTGGTGGTGCCCGACTCGCCGCCTGATCCGGTTGAGTACTTGTTTGATCCCGCGCAGTTGCAGCAGCAGGCGATCGCGAACCGCGCCGAGCTCTTGGAGGTGGAAGTGCAATTGGCGGCGGATGCGGCCCGCGTGCTGCTGGAGCGTGACGGCACGCTGCCTGATGTGCGCTTTCTGGCGAGCTACGGCTTCAGCGGGTTGGATCAGCACCTTGGCAGCGCGGTGGACAGCATGTTTGACCAGCAGAGCCGCACGTGGAGCGTGGGCGCGACTGTGAGTGCGCCGCTGGACAATGAAGAAGCGCGTGCGAGACTGCGGCGTGCGCTGCTCACGCGGGTACAGCGCATCGCGAACAAGGATGCACGCGAGCAGACGGTCCGCGTGGAAGTGCTGACGGCGATTGACAGCATGAGCACCAACTGGCAACGCATTCTGGCGGCGCGGCAGGCGGCGCTGGCGGCGGCGACCGCGCTCGACAGCGAGCAGCGGCAGTTTGATCTGGGTCGCGTGACGACCACGGAAGTGCTGGATCAAGCGACGGTGGTTGCCGAGGCGCAGTTGGCGGAAGTCAGCGCGCTGGCGGATTACCAGATCGCGCAGATTGATCTGGCGGTGGCGACGGGCACGCTGCTGGGCGCGGCGAAGGTGGATCTTGATCGCACGCCGCAGGTGAACATCAACGACGCTGACCCGACGGAAGAGGTGCCGGGCCAGCTCGATGAGCCGCAGCGATGAGCGGGGCAGCGTGACGCGAGTTTTCAGGCGCGGCGTTTGGTTTTGCGTTGCGGCTGCGTGCGCTCGCTGAAGACTTGCGCGATGCGGCGCAGCAGGCGGAGTGGCACGCCGTCGAGCTCCTGCTCCATGCGTGAGACATGAGGCTGAGTGACTTCGATGGCTTCGGCCAGTTGCTGCTGGGTCATGTTGTGGCGCTCGCGCATTTCGCGCAGGCCTTCGCTGACGAGTTCGAGCATCAACTGGTCGGCGGACTCCCAGCGGGTCTTGCGGTCTGTCAGCACGTCGCGCGCAAAGTCAGACTGCTTGGCGTCGGGCGACCAGGCGAAGGTGGCGGCGGGCTTGTCGCGCGATGCGCTGAGCAGACGTTCGAGCTCCGCGGACGGAACGAGGTAGTGGGTAACGACACCCTCGTGCTGCACGGTCGCGTATCGATGCATGGCACTCATGAGACACCGCCTTCTGAAGATTCACGCGATCTGCGTGATAGACGTAACGGAGATGATGCGGATCGCGTTCTTGGCTGGGACGACCTGATAGATGACGCCAAAGCGCTCAGGGCCGCTGGCGAAGCCGATGGCGCGGCAGCCTTTGTCGATCTGCGGTTGGCGCTCGCCCAGGAACGGATCGGCATCGAGCGAGAGGAGAAGATCCGCGAACGCTTCGCGCTGGGGCAGGGTGCGATCGCTCGCGGCCCACCAGTCAGCAGCGGCCATGTCGTGGCGCGTGGGGCTGCGTTTGGCATCGCGCGAAGCGAGTTGCACATCGTGCGCGAAGAGGCGCTTGGAGGTTGCGGGCTGGCGCTCAAGCCAGGCAAAGAATGGTCGCGCGTGTTTGGCCATGTGGGCAACCCCCGTGACAGTCGCGGCCCAAGGTGATGCGCTCGCGTGTCGCGCGAGCGTATCGGGGAGCCGGGTTGGCGGGGGGATATACGCATGGAGAATATTCTCGGCTGGGGTGCCGCACGGCGAGACAGAGTGATTCTCGGCAAAATATACGGGAAATCAAGGCGTATGTTCCGGAACGGGCGGAAAACATACGTGAAATGTATATATCGGCCGCGGCAACAATGCGTGTGCGGCGCGTTGTCAGGGAACTGTGCGTATGTCAGCGGCTGGATGGCTCGTCGACGGGGCGGGTCACGCGGCGCGGCCGCTTGCTGTAGGACGGGGCGTCGACCAGCTCGGCGCGTTCGATCATGGGCGGCTTGACGGGTCGCATGTTGAGCACGGGCGTTCTGGCGATGGCGAGGATGGTGTCGGCGCCGGTCACGGCTTCGGCGAACGTGGTGTACTTGCCGTCAAGGCTGGTGGTGCCTTGGCGCGAGAGGGCGACGAAGACTTGCGAGCCGCCGGTGTCGGGTTCGCTTTCACGGGCCATGCTGAGGACGCCGAAGTCGTGGGGCAATGTGCTGGGTTCGAGCGGGATGGTGTAGCCCGGGCCGCCCGCGCCGGTTCCTGTGGGATCGCCAAACTGAAAGACGAAGGGCTGGCCGTCGGTTGGGAGTTTGTTGACGATGCGGTGTACGGGGATGTCGGTGTAGAAGCCGCCCGCGATGAGGTGGCGGAAGTTGAAGACGGTGTTGGGGGCGTACTGCGGCAGGAGACGGAACTCGATGTCACCGGCGCTCGTGATGAAGCGCACGTGTTGATCGACATACGCGCGAATGCCCGAGTATGCGGGCGGTTCGGAGACCCACCGCAGGATGCCTTCGCTGGCGTTGAAGTTTGGGGAATCGCGCTCAGGATCGTTGAAGTAGACGGCGCGGGTGCGTGGATTGAGCAGCACGGCGGATGGCGGCTCAAGAAGTGGTTGCAGGATGACTGGCGGGCCGACTTCGACGCCTGCGACGACGAGCTGCGCGTAGCGAAGAGACGGGCGCGGGCTCGTCCAGAGGATGGGAAAGAGTGCGGCGAGATCGACCGGGCCCGCGATGACGGGCGCGGAGGCGACGGGGCCGGCGTTCTCGTCGCGCGGGTCGAAGAGGTCGATGCGGACATCGAGGGTGGTGGGGGCGGGGGCAACCGGCGGCGCAGCGTCGGCTTGGTCAGCTTGGTCGGCATCAGCCCGGTCGGGATGGGCGTGGGATGTTACTTCAGCCGGTGTGCCGGCGGGCTTGGGAGCGGGAGCCGGCACCGTGACTGTCATGGGGATGGTGCGGTTGATGCCGTAATAGAGGCGGTCGGGGACGAGCTGGGCGAGGGAGTTAGGTGCCAAGCCAGCGACCCCCGCAAGGAGGGCAAAGAAGGGGAGGAGGCGCGTTTGGCGTGTCGAGGGCACGCAACCACCCGGCTCGGCTGGCATCAAGTGAACCATGGCACGAGTTTACTGCCCATCTTCCGCGTGCGAGGGATTGCGCTGCATGACAGCGGCGGTCACCAACGTGATTCGGGGCCGGATGAGGGGGAGCAAGGTGGATGGTGCACAAGTGAATTCTTCACGAACTCCAGGTTTTTCACGACCGGGTCGGAATCTTGCGACCGAACCATCCCGAATCGCGGCTAGTATGACCCGCGTGACTGCTTCGGATGACTTTCCATCCCGGGTGACGGCCAACCTCGCATCAAGCCCTGAGGTGATTGAAGCGATTGAGCCGGGTAGTGACTTTGGCGACGCCGCGCTGGTGTTGCAACTGAAAGCGGGCGACGGCAAGGCGTATGAGCGCGTGATGCGCGAACTGGGCCCGCGGCTCCTCGCGACCGCTGTACGCATGCTGGGCAATGAAGATGATGCGCGGGAAGCGGTGCAGGACGCGTTTCTGCAGGCGTTCCGCAACATTCGCAACTTCGACGGCAAGAGCAAGTTCAGCACGTGGATGCATCGCATCGTGATCAACGCGTGCCTGATGAAGCTGCGCACGCGGCGGCGCAAGCCCAGCGTGAGCATCGAGACGCTGCTGCCCAAGTACGACAACGACGGGCACATGGAATTGCCGATTCAGAGCTGGCGGCGCGGCGAATCGGGCGAGGATGAGACGCCGGATGAATCGCTGCGTCGGCGCGTGCGTGAAGAGATTGAGGCTCTGCCTGAGGAGTATCGCGCGGTGCTGATGCTGCGCGACGTGGAAGATCTGGATACCGCGGAGACCGCGGTTGTGCTGGGGATTTCTGAGAGCGCAGTGAAGACCCGCCTGCACCGCGCCCGACAGGCGCTGCGTGCGAAGCTGGACATGGTCGTTCGCGGCGTCACATCGCAGGAGGCTGCGGAGTGAAGTGCCCTGGTCCATCCTGTCAAGAGATCTGCGAGTTTCTGTCGGACTTTGTCGACGGACAGATGTCCGAGCCGCGCCGGTTGGCGTTTGAGGCTCATCTCACAGCGTGTCCGCCCTGCGCGGAATACATGAAGCAATTCGCGCTGACGATCAAGCTCAGCAAGAAGTGTTGCTGCCCGGGTAAACCCGAGCTGCCTGTGCCAGATGATCTGATCAAGGCAGTTTGCAGCGCTATGCAAGCAGATAAATCTGGGGAAAGCACCACACAATCGAGTGCATCTGGTTGCTGCGGCAGCAAGAAAAAGTCGTCAGAATCACGCAATTCGTGACGCGAGTTGCACGCGATGACGCATGGATGAGGTTGCGACCCACCCGCTGGATGGTCTGCTCTTCGGTCGGCGGTAGGTTGTTGGCCCGCCGTTTGCGAACAGACTACGAATATGTGGTTCACGTGCGGCGCGATTTGTGCGGCGCTGCTGTGCGAGCCAAGTGAAAGTCAGGCAAGTTTGCAACCGCGGATCTGCAAGACTCGTTCGCGTATCGGACATGCGTGGTAGGTCAACGCGACGGTTGGCTATGCAAAGATTGCCTGAATTGGTGAAAATCGTTCTTGGACGATTGCCCGGGTGCGGGTAGACTGTGGATGAGGTTTGCGAAACCCTGTTCTTGAAGGAGACGAGAAATGAAGATTGCGATTCTGACTGCTTTGGCTGGATTTGCCGCGGTGGCTGCGGCTCAGGTGACGCCCAACAACGGCGACATCGTCTTTACGAGTGAGACGGCGAACGGCATCAAGCTGATCTCGGGCGCTGCTCCGGGCCCGGCGACGACGCTGTTCCTCTCGAGCAACTCGGCCACCCGCTACGCCGGCATTCGCCAGGCTCCGGATGGCAACTACTACGTGGCTGACGGCCGCTTCCCGTTCCCGAATACGACGGACGCGGGCATCGTCCGCATCAGCAACATCTTCAGCGGCGCGGCGACTGGCAGCCAGCTGACGCAGGGCAACCCCTTGCAGAACCCGCTGGGTTTGGAGTGGAGCCGTGACACGAACGAGTTCATCGTTAACAGCAACCCCGGCTCGCCCGTGACTGGCGCGACCAACGACGGCATCTTCGGCGTGAGCCTTGGCGGCACGACCCGTCAGTTCTACCAAGAGCCGTTCCCGATTCCGGCGACTCGCCCGACCTTTGACTCGAGCTTCGATCTGGTTCCCGATCCCCGTCCGGGCTCGCGCGACTTCCTGGTGACGAACGTGAACGGCGGCCTGGCTGTGAACCCCACGCCGGTCTTCGGGTTTGACCAAGCCGCGTCAACGGTCTGGCGTCTGCGCTACAACGCGGGCACGAACGATTACTCGCTGGACACCAGCGCTCCGGTCGTTGACTTCTCGAACACCTTCACGGGCGCCACTTCGAGCTTCTTCAACACCCGCGGCATCACCGCCGTTCCGGGCACGAACTCGTTCTTCGTCGCCGATCTCGAAGCCGGTGTGATCAACCAGATCACTATGAACGCCGCTGGCCAGTTCGTCTCGCTGCAGACGATCATCACCGGTCTGGCGGCTCCTGAGTCGGTGGAGTTCAACCCGTACACCAACAAGCTCATCATCGCGGAACGCGGCGGCTTCACCACCATCGCGAACGCGAAGATCTCGCAGATCAACCTGGATGGCTCGGGCTATCAGGTGCTCTACGCCGGCGAACACGCTCGCGGCTTCGCCATCGTTCCCAGCCCCGCTTCCGCGGCTCTGCTGGGCCTGGGCGGCCTGCTCGCGGCTCGTCGTCGTCGCGCCTAAGTCGGTCAGTATGTTTGCATGAAAAGGCCCCGGCACTGCCGGGGCTTTTTTCGTTGGGGGGAGGGGGACGGAGAACGGAGAGCAGAGAACGGAGAGCGGTGAACGGATGGAGAATGCGCCTGCTGCTCTCTGTTCTCCGCTCTCCGCTCTCCGCTCTCTCCACCTTCAACGCTCGCGAATCTCAATCGAGCCGTTGCTGGTGTCCATGACACTGGGGTCGCCTTCGCCGAACTCGACTCGTGCGGAGGACCTTTTGACTTCGACCTTGGTGGCTCGTTGCGAGGTGGCGCTCACGCTGCCGTTGCTGGTGTCAGCGGTGATGACGCCCTTGAAGGCCTTACCCACCGTCAACTTGAGCGCGCCGTTGCTGCTGTCGAGCTTGACAGGGCCGGTCGCGTCGTCGCGCAGCGTGACATTCACTTCACCGTTGCTCGTATCGGCTTCCACATTGCCCACGTTGTTCAGCGTGATCGGACCATTGCTCGTATCGGCATGCACAGGGCCGTCGTGATCGCTCACGAAGATCTCGCCGTTGCTGGTGTCGGCGACGAGCTTGCCCGCAAAGCCGCTTGCGCGAATTTCGCCGTTGCCGGTCTCGAGGTGGAGCCCGGTGGCGTCGGGAATCTCGATGCGCAGCGATGCACCTTCGTACATACGGCGCTTGCCGTCGGGCCAGTTGATGCTGACGGTCAGTTGGCCGTCGCTGTCACGGGCCAGACGCAGCGTCGCGGCTTCCAGCCGAGCCCTGTCGCGACCGGACAGTTCAGCGGAGACACGCACCTGCTTGTCGCCCGACTTCACGACTTCAATGCGGCCGTTGCCAGTTTCCACGCGCAGCGGCTTGCCAGCGACGTGTTCGATCTCGCCCGTGACCGAGTGCTTGACACGATCACCCACGAAGCCCATGGCGACGCCATTGCTGCCAACGACGCAACCGCCCACGCATGCGGTGATGCCCA
>JBKDAN010000052.1:0-124427 GCA_046316615.1 Phycisphaerae bacterium | reverse complement strand
GCGCTGCCCGATCACCTGCTCGACCGCAGCGTCCTTGAACTCTCGCGAATAGACCTGCTTTCCCATCGTGACACTCCTTGCTCCAGGCTGTTGTAGCCAAGACGCGATTGTGTCAACGGAACGTGGGATGGGTCAGACTGTAGAGACCGGTGGTCAGCACCATTCCGCCGAGGATGAGACCCCCTCCTGCCGCAAGATTCCACGTTACCCGCTCGTCGATGAACAGGACCCCCCAGATCACACTGAAGAGCGGGATGAGGAACGTCACGGTGACCGCCTTGGTCGGGCCAATGCTGGCAAAAAGCCTGTAAAAGATAATGTACGCGATCGCGGTGCACAGCACCCCCAGCGTTGCGGCTGCCGCCAATGCCGTCGCGCTGGGCATCTTGGCGGGAAGCGTCGCCAGGCCGATCGGCAGTGCGAGTAGCGTCGCGAACATCGTGCCGGCCACGGCGATGGTCATCGGCTCGACTTCCGCGAGGACCTTCTTGGTGAAGTTTGCAGAAATGGCGTAGAGCAAAGCTGCAGTCAGACCCGCGCCGACGGCGAGGGCACTTGACGGCGAACCGCTTTGCAACTTGGGATACACCAACACAACCACGCCTGCGAAACCAACCACCAACCCCCACCACTGCACGCTTCGCGGCTTGTCCTTGAGCCACGCCCACGCGACAATCGCGGCAAAGAACGGCACCGTCGCGTTGATGATGGCCGCGACGCTCCCTGAAAGTTGCTGGGTGCAGTACGCCAGCAGCATGAAGGGCACCGCCGAATTCATGGCAGACAGCAGTAGAAGCGCTTTCCAGCGAGCGCGAATGGTCACGATCCTCTCGCGCTTCAACAGCCACGGCAAGAAGAAGACGGTGGCGAACACCAGTCGCGTTGCGACCAGAGCGGGCGGACTCAGTTCTCGCGTCGCTACGCGCATGAACGGATACGACGATCCCCAGATCGCACCCAATGCAAGAAGTTGCGCACAATCAGTCGCTCGCAAGGCACCCAGTATGTGCGTGCTCCACGCAAAGTTCGAGCGGTTGCCCACGAATCGTTCGAGAATCGCGCAGTTACGGTTACCACACGTGCCCGTGCGGCTCAACGCACGTCCACGCCGTACAAGCCGTGCTCTGTCGCGAGCCCTCGCAAAGGCACGAGGCCCCAGGGTCTTGCAAAGCTCGGCGTCATGTCTTCCGCACGCGGCAATGTTCGGGCCGACCCGTCCATCATCGCCCAGCCAACACCTTTGAAGCGATGTTGCACAACCGCACGCTGGCCGGTCGTCGGGTCAATATGAAGACTGTGATACATCACCTTCTGTGATGGAAACCGCACTTCGTTGTCGCGCGTAGCCCGCGCGAGCGAGAAGTTCGCGGGTCCGCCCAATACCCAAAACGATGAGTCTGTTGCAGTCGTCTGCGTCAGCCAAAATCGGGCAATGGGCGATGGCGCATCGACCAATGCCGCGGTCTGCTCGGTCGTCATGTCGGTCCCGAGAAAACTCAATACGAGCTGCCTGTCAAGGAATGGACGAACGAGATTGGGCACAAACGCCGCGTGAGCGTACAGATACTGCTGGGTCGACGCTACACCATTGACCACAACGGGCTTGAATGGTTCGCCCGCAACCCCAGCAAATGGAAACGTGTCTCGATATGTGTACACGTACACCGTCGTTGCCTGTGCCGTGCCCTGTAACTCTGCAAGTACGTGACTCGCGCGGCTGCGCGTGCGGACGGCGCTGATCGCAGGTAACATAAGTGCCAACAGCACAGCCACGATTGCTATCGTGACACACAGTTCCGCCAGTGTGAACGCTCGACTGTTCACGCGGGGGCCCTTTCCCGTGCCCCTCGGGCAATCATGAGGCTCGCCACAATGAGCCCGGCATTCCGGATAAACCCACCAACGGTCGACTGACCCGGGGATTCGCCAAGCATGCCGCCATGGACCGAGCCCATGCATGCGCAGTGCGGTGCGGTTGGGTCAATACTGAGCCGGGCGAGTACAAGCGTCAGAGCGCCGAAAAGGCATGCCGCGATGATTCCTGTCACTCTGGGATATGTGCCCGTGATAAGAGCAAGCGCCAACGCCGACTCCATCATGACCAGCGCGGACAGCGACGCTGCGATCAGCCCGTGGTCCGCTTCGCGACCAAGCAGGTAGATCGCAACCGCGGTGATGGCGCCGGGTGAGAGACACTTGCTTGCTACAGCCATGAGCAAGACAAGAGCGACGACCCACCGCAAGACAACGTCAAGGGTCATCGAACGCACGACACAACTCAGTCGCCGCGACGCTTCAGAAATTGAGTGTACCAAAGTCATCCGGCCCCTCGTAGTTATTGATGTACATGGCCTCAAGAATCCATCGTGAGGATGGAGCGTCAAAGAACCACTCAGTGACGACGGGGATCCGCTCGCCAGCTTCATTCACCATCGGCAACCCCACCACGGCAACAGGCACCTGGAACCCGCGTTGCAGCAGCGCGAGCCGTCGAGCCTTGCACGCAAACCACGGACGCATCGTGGCGCCGCGTGAGCCATACCACAGATCGTCGGACACATCGGGCGACTGCCGACCCACAGACAGATAGGGATACTCAGAATTGCCCCCGGTCTGAACCTGTTTTGCGACGCGTACGCCATCGGGGCACACACCCACGAGCGTTCTGCGTTCAGACCTCTGTTTGAGTGCGCTGTCAAAGAGTGCTTTGAAAGCGCGCTCCGTGGGCACATCGTCAGTCAGCGCGGTGCCCGTGAGAGTCTCGAACTCCTTTGCGGCAAACCAGGTCGACGACAGCCATGTCCGATCAGACCACTCCACGCCGGGCACGTGTCGCCAGGACAAGTACGCGCTCGCATCTTGATCTGCATATCGCAGATGTAGGAACTGCGACAGCTCCGTCGCAAGCTGTGCTGCATCCATCGCCTTTGCGTCACTTGCAGATGCGGGGCTTGACAATCCGAACGTGTGGGCAGCCATGGCCGCGTGCAGCGTGGATTGCAGTGTCGCCTGATCGTCGAGCGGCACGACAATCAAATCGCCAAACTGCCACTGAGGCAGTTTGCGCTGTTCCGCCATTATCTGCGAAGCCTGAATGGACTGGGCGGAGACACGCTCCGCTCGACCATACATGAATATGCCGACGGTTGCGGCCGCAGCAGCGATAATGATCGTGCGCCATCGCGGACTCTGTGACAATTTCACTGGATTTCCCCTTGTGCGGCATCGGCTCGTGTGCAATTTAGTTCGAGATCGGTTCACAGACACACACGCCGGCGTTACATCCCGTCACCGTGCCAGCCGGGCAAGCGCGCTTGCCGCCGCACGGATCAGGGCACGACATCTGAGCAGGTGACAACTGACCCATTGCCACACCCGCACATATAGCCAGCAGGCTCGCGACGCAGATCACCATGTTCACACGATTTTCCATAGACATCTCCTTAGAAGAACTGATTGATCACAGTGTAATAAATTCGGTAAGGACGCACAGGCCGCTCTGCGACGCGTTTGCATTTTCTGCGAATATTGTGATTTGCCGCTTGTTTCAAAGCGTTCTGGATAATCTCTTGTGGGTAGTCATCACCCACATCTGAGGCGTTGTTCGCAGAGCGTTCGCAGGCTTTCCCACATTGATGCGCGAAAATCGGCGACGTTCACATTGTGAACTTCTTATCGTTTGTCATGATGTCGACGTTCACATCTCGCTGGACTGCGTACTCCACGCGAGATCCGCAAGCTGACGGTGCATTTGTCGTGTGCATCAAGACCACGGGGATCTTCTGCCGACCCGTCTGCGCCGCACGCCAAGCACGCGCCCACAACGTGGAGTTTGCGGACACGCCCAAGGACGCGTTGCTGCGGGGCTTTCGACCATGTCTGCGCTGCCAGCCGATGGGTGCGACACGCGTGCGCACCCCTCTCGTCAAGCGCTTGCTCCAGTTGATTGAACGCGTGCCTGCGCAACCGATCCGGACAAGGCACCTGCTTGACCTTGGCATCGATCCATCGACAGCGCGCAGACAGTTCCGTGCTGCACTCGGAATGACGTTCGCCGCGTACCAGCGACATCGCCGCGTCGGTTTGGTTGTCAGCAACTTACAGCAGCACGGCGCACGAAAGCGAGGACGATTGACAGTCGCACAGCAACAGGCGGGCTTCACATCAAGCAGTGGCTTTCGCGATGCGGTACATCGACTTGTCGGCTCTCCGCCCAGTCGCGCTCACGACTCGCGTGTCATCGCTTCGCATTCGTTTTCCACACCGCTGGGCGACATGCTCGCGCTCGCGACCGATGAAGGCCTCTTGGTCGCGGACTTTACCGATCGCAAAGGCATGGAACGCGAGATTGCCCGCGTGCGAGCGCGTCTCGGCACGCCCTCGCAACCAGCGGCGATTGTGCCACACTGCGCTCACCCGGTCTTGCAACTTCTACAAAAGCAGATGGAAGCCTACTTCAGACAGCCTCACACAGCTTGGACTGTTCCCCTCGCTCCAGCGATGGGAACCGCGTTCCAAGAGCGCGTCTGGGCGATGCTGCAAACCATTCCCGTCGGCGCGACGAGGTCATACGCGCAGCAAGCACGGAGCTTGGGTGATCCCAAGGCGGTCCGGGCGGTCGCGCTCGCAAACGGACGCAACTACCGCGCCATCGTCATTCCGTGTCATCGGGTCATCGGCAGTGACGGTTCGCTCACCGGATATGGAGGCGGCTTGGAGCGCAAGCGCTGGCTCCTCAAGCACGAAGGGATCCTGTTGGCGGAGTGAACACGCCGCCCCGCGCCGACGCAGCCCAACGAGCATGCCAACACTCTGTGCATGCCGCGCAACATCCTTGCTCGATTCCTCTCTGAGCGTCACGCACAACCTTCACTTGAGGAGCGCCGACGCGCAGTCAAGCTGCTTGCTGCGGCCGCCGGCGCGACCTTGCTCAGCGGCTGCGCTCCCGCTCGCGCCGCGCAAGCCATGAGTAAGCGCCGTGTCGTCGTGATCGGCGGCGGGTTTGCCGGGCTGTGCTGCGCGTACGAATTGCTGGCTGGCGGACACCATGTGACCGTGCTCGAAGCAACCAATCGTGTGGGCGGACGCGTCTTTACATTCGGCGGCGAGTGCGGGGCGGAGTGGATCAAGCATCGCACCATCGAAGGTGGCGGCGAACTCATCGGGAGTAACCACCCGCTCTGGAACCACTATGCCAAGAAGTTCAATCTCGAGATGCTCGACGTCGGCGCCGATGGTGACGCGGAAGAGCCATACATCATCGACGGTAAAGCGCTCACAAGCGAAGAGATTGAGTATGTGGGCGATCAGGTTGACAAGTCGCTCTTCCTGCTCAATCGCGACGCTCGCGGCGTAGACGCTGATGCACCGTGGCAGCATGCCAAGGCGAAGGAATGGGACTCGCGCTCAATCGCGGATTGGTTGCGCGGACTCGAGGTTGACTCGCTTACCCGCCGGGCAATTGATGCAACGACCGCGGGCACCAACGGTGTGCCATGCGCGCAAGCAAGCTATCTGGGCATGCTGACTGCGATCAAAGGCGGCGGTGTCGAGAAGTACTGGATTGAGAGCGAGGTGTATCGCTGCAATGGCGGCAACCAGCAACTCGCCCTCAAGTTTGCCGAGGCTCTAGGCGATCGCGTCAAGACGAACGCTGCCGTTCAGAAGATCGACCTGCGCGAGAGCGATGCGCTTGTCACCTTCGGCAGCGAAAGAGGCGGCACGCTCCGCGAGATCGCCTGTGATGATGTCGTGCTCGCCGTACCGGCAAGCGTGTGGAACAAGATCACCATCACCCCGGCTCTGCCAGAGGCTCTCGCAGGAAACGTGCAGATGGGCGTGGCGCTCAAGCACTTCAGTCACGTTACCCGGCGTTTCTGGCGCGACCGCAACCTCAGCCAGTACGCTGAGACGGACGATCTGATTTCAAGCACGTGGGACGGCACTGACGGCCAGGACGAAGGTGCGCTTGTGGATGTCACCGCGTGTCTCGTTGCCTTCTCCGGTGCCGACGCCGCCGCCAAGGCTCGCGCGCTCGCTGGCGACGCTCGCGACAAGGCATACGCCGAACTCTACGAGAAGCTCTACCCCGGTTACGCCGCACACATTGTGGAAACTCGATTCATGGATTGGCCCGGATTTACGTACATCAACGCGGGCTACTCCTTCCCCGCGCCAGGACAAGTGACAACCGCGGGCCCGCTCCTGGCACAATCCCACGCCAAGCGGCTGCATTTCGCGGGCGAGCACAGCTGCTACAAGTTTGTGGGCTACATGGAGGGCGCACTGACAAGCGGTGCGACGATCGCGAAGCGGCTCGCCTGAGTCATCGAGAGCGACGCAGCCTGCACACCAATGAACAAGACCCCGGCTTGCACCGGGGTCTTTTTGCACAACTGTGACAACTCATCAACTGGGGCTGCACTCGCCGCCAGCGAGGACGTTGAAGAAGTCGATGACATCCTGATCCTCAGGGAAGACACCGTTGTTGTTAAAGTCGATGTCGTTGCACGCAGGACACGAGGAACCGCTCAGTACCGCGAAGAAGTCCACGACGTCTTGATCGTCCGGGAAAACGCCGTCGTTGTTGAAGTCGATGGGATCGCAACTCAGGCCGCCCAAGTTGATGATGGCTTCGACCTGCACGCCCGTGGCGATCGGTGTGATGTCGACGTTGACGTAGCGGCCGCCAGCGATGCTGCTGTCAAGGCCTGGAGCGACCGAGGCGGAGGCGTTGAAGTCGTTAAGCGTCGCGTCCGCGAGGTCGTCGTTGTCAAAGTCGAGCGTGTCGCCGACTTTGGCGACGACACTGACGGGATTGACACCGTCAAACACCAACAGCGACTCCACGCCGCCCAGTGTGCCGATGGCCAGAATGGCACCGGAGGGAGCCAACGTGGCGGCACCGAACGTGCCGCCCAGCGCAAGCCCGCCGATCAACTGGCCCTCGCGCGCCACCATCGTGCCGTTGAGGCTGATAAAGCCGTCACTCGCCGCGGGGCCGTCAGTATCACCTATGACCAGATAGTCGCCGGCGTCGTTGATGCTCACGATCGCGAATCCCTGCCAGTTCTCACCCGGAGCCGTGGACGGCGAACCTTCACGCATGACGATGGTGGTTCCATTTACGACCACACCCAGGTCGGTCGCAGTCGGCCCGGTGAACGTCACTTGGTTGATGTATTCAGTGCCATCATCAGAAATGTCAAACGCAAAGCCGATGCCCGCCGCCGCGATCGTGACGCCTTGGACAACGTCGCCACCTGCAAGCGTGCGCACGGTGTTGCTGGGATCGCTGGGGTCGCGATTGAGATAGAACACGCGCGTGGCGGTTGCCCCGCCCGCTGTGAGCGACACGCCGCCGACCCACGCCGCCGTACCGTTGCGCGTCATACGCGGCCGACTTGAGAACGACGAAAACTGTCCAGCGAACCCCGGCGCAGGCTGACCCGCAACCAGCAGCGGACCAAAGTTGGTATAGACACTGTCCGCGCCGCTGACTGATGGGCTGTAGATCCAGTTGCCGCCGTCGGAGATGCCCATCGTGGACTCGCCGCCGGTGACGGTGGGCAAGGCCGACGTGTCAAAGACGGAGCCGGTGCCGATCCAGATGCCACGCACGGAACCGGCGAGGTTATAGACAAAGCCGGGCTGGCCGCTTCCGTTGGTAAACGGATCGTTGAGCCCGACGATCGGACCGGCGGATGTCACGTCCCCAACTTTGACAATGAGCCGCGCGTCAACAACTTGGGCCAGCGCGCTCGCGCTACCCAAGACCGACAGCATTGCGCACACAAGTACACGAGTTTTCATGAAGCATCCCTCCTGATGAGACTGAACTCAGCATAGCGACTCGTGTCGCAAGCACAAGCCAATCTAAGGGGGCTGGCAGAAAACGTCGCTGAACCACCCAAACGAACACAAATCAACGCGTTACTTCGCAACCCGAGTCGGTCACTCGCAAGAACCGCCGGCGAGCACGGAGAAGTAGTCGATCACGTCCTGGTCTTCGGGATAGACGCCATTGTTGTTGAAGTCGATATCGCAGAAGACCACGTGCGGGCAAGGGCCGCCCGCGAGAGCGTCGAAGAAGTCGATGACATCGCGATCATCAGGGAAGACGCCATCACGATTGAAGTCGATGGGGTCGCAGTCGCGGCAGGCGCGAATAGCGGTTTCGGCGGCGCCGATGAGCAGTGTATAGAGATTCTGCAGATTGCCGCTCGCGGAAACATCGGTCGAGAATGTGCCGACGATCTGGTCTTCGAAGTCGATCCACGATGCGAAGCCGCGTGCGCCAGCGGCGAGAGCGGTGCGAAGCTGGCCCGAGGAGTCGCGTGCGATGAGCCACACACCCACGCCGTAGTCGGCGCCATCGGGGGAAATCTGCACCGGCGTGCTGAGGATGGGCACACCCACGGGCGACTGGCGCGTGAACATGGCTTCCACGCTTTGCCGCGACAGATACCGCTGACCGTTGAAGACGCCGCCACGACGCAACATTTCCATGAATCGCCCGAACTCACTCGCAGTGCTTTCACACCCGCCCGCAATGCGCGGATTGGTGGGCGTCGTGAGCACAAAGCGCGTGTTGGGCATGTTGAGGCGCGACGGGCCGGTAAAGCGCTGCTCAAACATGGTGTTCCACGCAAGGCCCGTCGCCACTTCCACGGCAGCGCCGGCTGCATGCATGCTCGCGCCACCATACGAGAAGTACTCGCCAGCTTGCGCGAAGCCCTCTCCGGCGACAAACAACTGGGGATCGCTAGCCAGTTCGGCTGCCGTTTGCCGCAGCGTCAAAGTTTGGCTCGCGATGGTGTTCGACTCGCGCATGCCCGACGTATGCGAAAACGCTTGCCGGATCGTGATTCCCGCCTTGAGTCCGTCAAACTCCGGAATGAAGTCGCTGATGCGTGAATTCAACGAGAACGGCGTCACGCTGCTTTCAGTCGCCGACATGATCATCGCGCCCGACAGTGTCTTTGTCGAACTATCTGCATTCGCAACGCGGTTGATCGACCACGCCCCGAAGCTCTGGTGATACACCACAGTGCCGCGATGCATGATCTGGAGATCAAACCCCGGCACAGGCGTGTTCACGTTCTGGCCTACCAACGCACCGTTGCACAACGCAGTCACTTGCGAAAAGTCACACCCCTGCGCAAGCGCGATAGACGATGCGGCTCCGATGCTGACAATCGCGGCGATGGTGTTCATAACAGGTCCAACGCCGTCGCGCTCGCGCAATTGCATGTTCATGTCCAAGAAAAAACCCGCCTGGTTCGGCGGGTTCATGGCTTCGCACGCTCGCTTTATGGACACTCACCACCCGCAAGCACTTCGAAGAAGTCAATCACATCCTGATCCTCCGGAAAGACATCGTTGTTGTTGAAGTCGATGTCGTTGCAGCCTTCCACCGGATCGCAGGTGCCGGGCGAGCCACCCGCAAGTACTTCGAAGAAGTCGACGACATCCTGATCTTCCGGGAAGACCCCGTTGTTGTTGAAGTCAATGTCGTCGCACGCCGCACCGGCTGGCACGCGCGTCGCGACCCAACTGCGGAACTGTCCACCGAAGAACCCGTTGCCCGCGATGGTCAGACCATCGTCTGACACTGCAGTCGCTTCCGTCAGGAACCAGTTGCTCAGGTCAAGACCCGCATCACTCAAGTAGTTCTGCAGGTTCACCAGCCCGTCAGCCGCCGTCCAGAAGAACGCCTGGGGCTGGTTGTTGCAGCCGAATCGGCCCACAACAACGGGCCCGCCCACCGCGCTCTCTGACGAGATATCAAGCGTCGCTCCGCCGCCATAGCCGCAACCATCGATCGAAGCGACGAAGAGGTCAGTGCCGTTGGTCGCGTAGGGCACATCGAATCCGTTGCCATAGCCGTCGCCAACAAGTGCCGCGCCGCCGATCCAGTTGCCTTCAGCCGAGACGGCACGCGCGTCGGCGTTGCGAGGCAGCGGTGTGCCAACCTGTGTCTGGCAGAGCTGATCGTTGCTGAACTCGCATGTGTTCTGATCGACCGCCGGCGCGCCGACGGCGAAACGCCAACCGCGGAAGTTCGAGTCAGCCAGTTCGCCCACCGCAACATCGCCCGCCGCGTTGAGTGCGAAGCCGTTGCGCTGATCGCTGCCCAGTGCAGTGACCGCACTGGTCAAGACGTCAACGCGAATGGCGTCATTCAAACCCGTCGCAGGATCAGTACGCGTGATGAGCGCAAGCGTGCCCGACGCGTTGACGTCGTTGAGCTCCATGGCTGTTGTGTTGCCACCAAGCGACGTGGCAAACACCGTGAAGCTGCCCGAAGCGATGTTGTATCGAAACGGGCGTTCGATGAAGGTTGGTCCGAACGGAAGCCAGCGCGTTCCAAACAGCACGTCGCCGTTCTGGTCCAACGCTGCGCCAAATGACACCTCGCCGGGAATGACCGCCGGCGCGCCGCCGGCGAACGTGCCGTCCGCATTCCACGAAACAGCGCGCACGAATGTACCCGTCGCCGTCTCGGCATTACCCGCGACGCGAGACCCGTTACCTGCGATAGCTGTGACTTGGGTTGTGCCGCTGTACGGCGCCGGCGCCGGTGCGAGCGGCGTGAACGTGACGCTTTGCGCCATGGCCGATGGCGCGACACCTGCAAGCAGGCACACAATGAGAGCACGCGACATGTCTTCTCCTCCAAACTTTCGCCCGTGCGACCACCCACGATCGCGACGGCATTCTACTGGCTGCGTGCCGGTCTTCCAACACGAATCGCCCGAGAACCGCGTGAATGTCGCGTTATGAGCACCAAACACAGGCCGACACGCCCCCGGGGTCATCCGGGCGCGTGCCCTCACGCCTGGTTCCACCCGCCTTGGCCCTTGGGACGAATGCTGAACTTGCCCACGATCTCGACACGCAGTTCCGCTCGGTCCGCAAGTCCGCGCCGCACAAGCGCTTCACGAATCGCGCGTGCTGAGCTCTCGATCTGCTCAAGTCGCTTGACATGCGAGATCGAGTCGCTCGCCATGCGATACAGGTAGAGCGGCTCAGGAATGCATGCAATCTCTGTCACTTCGCTCATGCGCAGACAGAAGTCGTAGTCCTGTGCTGTCATAAAGCTGGCGTTGATGCCGCCGGCCCGCTCATACGCATCCCGACGATACAAGCGAAAGTGAAACGTCATGAAGTCAACAAGCAGTCGATCCTTGCTGTACGGAATCGCGCATCGTTGACCAAGGCCCAGTGTCTGCCCCGCATCACTGATCATCACGTGATGCGTGTACACCATGCCAACACGAGGGCCGCGCGACAACGCCGCGTATGTGCGCTCCAACGCCTGCGGAGCAAGCATGTCGTCACTATCCAGCCAGCCAATGTACGGTGTTGACACATGTTCGTGCGCACGCTTCAGCGTTGCAGCCAGACCCAAGTGCTCCATAGCGATGATCCGCACGCGCACGTCGTCACCAGCAGCGGCCTTCGCCGCAGCGAGTGACGCATCAGTCGACCCGTCATCGCACACGATCAGCTCAAAGTCGGCGAACGTCTGCGCCTGAACGCTCTTGATCGCCGCTGCAACATAACGCTCGCGGTTGTACAGCGGCATAATGACGCTGACAAGCGGCTTGCTCACACCGCGACCGCTCACGCGCCGCCGCCTTCGTCAATCACTTTCGGCACCCGAATGAACGGCGGGTGCGTTGACGCGTCGCGCGGCTGCGGCGCGATACCCATCAATTGCTCGTTCCGCAGCGCCGGGCCAGGCTCATCGCCGCGCAACTCCGCAACGCCGTCGTTGACGTTGTACAGCGGCTCGACGCCACGCGTGTCAACCGCCTGCAAACGCTCCATATACGCAAGCGCTGCACCCAGAGAAGTGCGCATCTGCTCGACTTCTTCCTCGCGCAACGACAATCGTGCAAGCGAGGCGACTTTGCGTACGTCATCTGTGGAAAGTTCGCGGGCCATACATAAGCATATTGGCCCCGCAGGCCCCACGGGCTTGGCCTCGGACTTCGCGCGACACCGAAGGCTACAAAGATTGCACGTGCATCGACGCAAGCTCCAACCTCGCTGGCGACGCATCTTGCGGCACCCCGCCATGATCGTCGTCCTCATTATCGTGTGGCTCGTACTGCTGCGCGCCACGCCGACATCCACGGGCATGGACGGCTTCACGATCGCAAAGAGCGCAGATGCGACCATGTCTCGTCGCCTCGATGACATGTTGCGGCGAGCGACTATCTCTGACACCTGCATCATGGTGCCGCAGGAAGGCAACGACCATCGCGTTGTGCGCTATGAGGATCTCAATAGCTGGGAAGATCAACAGAAATATCTTGTCGACGGCCCCAAAGGGTCGTGGATCGTCTACTTCGAACACAACGTCCGTCACTCCGGTTTCATCACGCCGCTCTTTCGCAAGTCAGATTGGTCATTCCATCAGGAGTTGCTGCGCAAGGATCTGTTCACGCCCGACGAGCTCGCGCTATCGCCCATGCCTGGCGAGCTTGGCTCGAAGAACGGCTACAAAGCCTATCTCGCCGACCCCAAAGGCTTGAACCGCGCAGACATCGCGCGTGATGTGTTTGTCCGCTCAGATCCGCGCACATCCATCGTCTGGTGGGGCTGGCTGTGGCTCGCGACACTCGCGACACTACCAGTCGCGATCATCCGGGGCCTGCTTGATATGCCTCGTTTTTTCGAGGATTTTGCCGCCGCACGGCGTGCGAAGCAGGCCGGACTGTGTCCTTGTGGCTACTCGCGCGCTGGCCTTGAGCCCGTTGCCCTCTGCCCCGAATGCGGCGCGCCGGGCGAGCCGATCATCCGTCACTCGAGCTGAACACCAATCCGTGTACGCAGCACAAACAGCCGCGCCGGCTTCTGCGGCGTGTGTCTCGTCGAGCCTCTATCGTTGCACGCAGTGACAACTTCCCATTCTCAGCAACCGTGGGATCCTACATCCTGGCAGCGCATGCCGCGGGCCCAGGATGTCGCATATCCCGACCCGAAACAGCTTCAGCGCGTTGTTTCACAACTGGGCGCACTTCCACCACTCGTCACTAGTTGGGAGATTGAAAAACTCCGCGCCATGCTCGCCGATGCTGAGCAGGGCAAACGCTTCCTCCTGCAGGGCGGCGACTGCGCCGAGAGTTTCGCCGACTGCAACCCCACGCAGATCGCCAACAAGCTCAAAATTCTGCTGCAAATGTCCATGGTGCTTGTGCACGGACTCAAAAAGCCCGTCGTCCGTGTCGGTCGCATTGCGGGTCAGTACGCCAAGCCTCGCAGCAGCGCGACGGAAACTCGCCTCATCGGCACTGGTCCCTCTGCTCGCGAAGTGACGCTGCCCAGCTACTTCGGTAATCTGGTCAATCGTCCCGAGTTCTCCGCCAGTTCGCGCACACCAGATGCTGACCTGCTGCTCGCCGGCTACTCGCACGCTGCGATGACCATCAACTTCGTGCGCAGCCTCGTCGATGGCGGCTTCGCTGACTTGCATCATCCGGAGTACTGGGATCTGTCGTTCCTGCGCCAAGCCGGCCTGCCCGCCAGCTTGCGCACCGAGTACGAAAAGATGTGCGCCAACCTCGCCGACGGCTTGCGCTTCATGGAAGCTCTGGGCGAGAAGACCGTAGATGATCTGACACGCGTGGAGTTCTTCACCAGCCACGAAGGTCTCAGCCTGTGGTACGAAAGCTCGCAAACGCGCCGGGTGCCACGCCGCGAAGGCTACTACGACCTGACCACGCACATGCCGTGGATTGGCGAGCGCACCCGCCAACTCGATGGCGCGCACGTCGAGTTCTTCCGTGGAATTCGCAATCCGGTGGGCGTCAAAGTCAGCGCGAACTGCACACCTGCAGAGTTGATTGACCTCTCCCTTCGCCTGAACCCGGCGAACGAACCCGGCAAACTCGTCTTCATCGCACGCATGGGTGCAAGCAAGGTTGAAGCAGGCCTGCCGGGACTCTTGAGGGCGGCAAAGGCTCGCGATCTACGCGGCTTGTGGATCTGCGATCCAATGCACGGCAACACACGCGCAACCGCGGGCGGCCTGAAAACACGAAACTTTAGCGACATTCTGAAAGAGCTCACCGCAGCTCACGCCATCCACGCGGCCGAAGGCGTCACGCTCGGCGGCGTGCACTTTGAGCTGACGGGCGAGGATGTCACGGAGTGCACCGGCGGTGCGGGCGGCTTGACGGAGCAGGACCTGACCACCAACTACGCGAGCGCTTGCGATCCGCGCCTGAACTATCACCAGGCTCTCGAGCTGGCATTTGTGCTGGCTCGCATGGGCAAGTGAGCTCGACGCCCCGCCTCCGACCTCTTGAAACGAGAACAGGCGCCAGACTGCAAGTGCAGTTTGACGCCTGTTTTCTTCATTCTGTTCGCTCAATCAACAGTTCGTGATTACGAGCAGGTGCCGCCGGCCAGCACATTGAAGAAATCGATCACGTCTTGATCTTCAGGGAAGACTTGGTTGTTGTTGAAGTCAATGTCGTTGCACGCCGGGCACGCCGCGCCCGAAAGCACGTTGAAGAAGTCGATCACGTCTTGGTCTTCAGGGAAGACCTGGTTGTTGTTGAAGTCGATCGAGTCGCATGAGGGCGCACACGATGCATCGCAGACAGTAAAGGGCTGCGAGGTGACTGTGCCGCAACTGTTGCTGACAATCGCGCGATACACGCCCCGCCAACTGTCAGAAACGAAACCCAGGCGCAACTGGCTGGTCCGCGATCCGGTTGCGTTAAAGAACCGAGCATCGAATGTGCCGCAGTTGTCGTCAACCACATCGACCCAGGCGCCGGTCAAATCCTGCTTCTGCCAGACATAGTTCAGCGGATAGGTGCCCGAAGCCATCACGTTGAACGTCATACCGAAGTTGCCCGCCGACGGCCCGCCGTCAAACTCTGACACCGGATCGAGCGCAATCCGTGGCGCTTCGCACGGCCCACCATCAAGATCGAGCACGGCGTTGAAGAACGTAGACAGACACGGATTGGTCTCGTTCAAGCCGCGAATCGCAATGCGCGTACCGTCATCCGAGATCCCCCACGTGATCGCGCCGAACGGGTTGAAGAACGTGATGCCTGGAAAGCCTCCGCCGAGGTTGGCGATGTGTTGATACAGATCGACGGCCTGTCCGCCGTTCAAGTCGGCCCGCCAGATGAACAGGTCACCCGCGATGACGGAGCCATCGTGGTTGATGCTGGTGGGCAGCGCATTGATGCCGAGAGGGAACTTGGTCCACGTGTTGCCCGCACCACGGACCCACCGACAGGCTTGCCCAGTCGCATCGCGGCCCGTGACAACTTGTCCGTCACCCGAGATGCGAGACAACTCGCCACCGTTGGGGTCCAGCACGTTCAGCGACCACGTGTTGGTGGCGGGGTTGCGCGTCCATACTGCAGCGCGATACTGACGAATGGTGAAGTTGGTGTTCCAGTTGTTATCGCCGCCCACCAGCGTGTCGCCATCATCGGAGATATCGAACACGCGCGTGGCAAGCGAGAACTGATTTGAGGGCGGCGGAGCCTGCGACACGGGCAACTGCGTGAACGTATCGGTCAACGAGTCGTATCTGGTCGCGCGATAGGGGCCGCACGGGCCGTTCGTCCATCCGGTCACCGCGAGGTACCGCCCGGTGCCAGAGATACCCGAGATTGTGTTCATGGTGAAGTCACAGCGGTTGCCATTGGTGGCGGGACCGATGTTGAACACGCCGCCAGTGCTGGTCCAGACGTGCCCCACCGCAACGCGTTCCCACTGGTTTGCGACCGCGGGGTTGTACGTAATGGTGTTTGAAGCGTTGTTGAGGTTCTCCAGATTGCCCGCGTCGAAGCTGACCGTGGTCATGTCCGGGCTCATGCGAGCATACCCGCCGATGATCGGCCGATTGATGCGCTGCGTGCCCACACCGCGCGTTTCGATTGTCGGAAAGCCGGCCAGCGCGCCGGCATCATAAATGCTGCCCACGACTTTGCTGCCATCCGGACTGATGTCCGTCACGGCCACACTCGAAATGATCAGCGTGGGCTGAGCCACCGCGCCCGCCGCCAGCACGAGCGACGCACCGCACACCCGACCAGCCACTACCAAAGACCGCTTCCGTGAGAGCATGATTCGTCCTTTCGAGAGGCGCACGCGCCCTGCTTCGTCTGACCCCGACTGGCGCGCCGCATCATCCGGCACGCCTCGAGCAATACGCCGCTCGCCCGTTGAGACGAGCGGCGTGAATCGTGTGTTACGCATCCATCATGTGTCTATCAGGGGCACTCGCCGCCGGCGAGCACATTCAGGAAGTCCGCAACGTCTTGGTCTTCGGGGAAGACGCCGTTGTTGTTGAAGTCGATGTCGTTGCACGCCGGGCAATCGCCGCCTGCCAACACATCGAAGAAGTCGACGATGTCCTGATCTTCGGGGAAGACGTCGTTGTTGTTGAAGTCGATGTCATCGCAGCCGGCGACGGGCGGATTGACCTTCGCGCGGTAGACGATCTGGTTGCCGATGTTGTCGCCGACGCGCACGGCCAGCCAGCCCGTGTCGCTGAAACCCGCCGAGCCGCCTTCGCCATTGCCGCGGCCGTCGATGCTGAGCTGCGTCGCCGGTGCCATCGTGAGCGGATCACCATACTGCTCGCCCGTCTTCGCGACCATCTGGATGCCCTGCACGGGATCCCAGATGAATACGGCGTTGTCGTTGACACCGAGCGTGATGCCCGTGCCCGTGAATCGCGACGTGAACGCGTACTGCCCGAGGTTGTTGAACCCGCCACCAGCATTCGCACCGTTGTAATCCCACACCGCATCGGGCGGGAATCCGGGCAGATTCATCAGGTCGCCCGCACGCACGACAAGTTGCGCCGGCTGACCGACCGGGAAGATGTAGAGCACATCGTCGTTGGCGGCAGTGACGGGTGTTTCGAGCGTGGCGTCCTGCCGGAGAAAGCCTGCGAGCGCAAGCGTTTCGGCGTTGTTCACCCGGGTGTTGCCCAGGTTGAGCGAAGCGAACTTCGAGCCCGCCAGCACGCTGCCCGTGACCGGCGCCAAATCGTCGGAACGCCAGATGATCGTCCAGGTTCCACCGTTGAAGCGATACAACGCCAGATCATCCACGCCCGGCACCGCCAGCCCGCCCAGCGTGACCAGCACGTAGATCGAGCCCGCGTTGTTGATCGGGCTGAAGCTCAGCGTGCTGAAAGGCGACGATGCGCCCGTGCGGAACGTGTAGCCCGTCGGCAGGCCCGGAGCCTGATCACCCTGCCGCGCAATGCAGCGCAGCGAGCCGCCGATTGTCGTCAGCAGCACATCGTCATCGTTCGTCGTGACCGGCGTCACGCCGGAGCCCACGCGCAGCTTGTTTGGCAGCACCACTTGGCCCAGTCCGTTCAACTTGAGACCGAACGTTGAAGCCGCACCCAGTTGCAGCGTGGGATCAGGCAAACCACTGAAGATGTCGTTCAGACCTGTGACGTTGCTCTGCCCCTGACGCATCACCATCTGCACGTTTCCGGGCGAACCGATCCACACGCCCGAGTTGTTCTGGCCCGCGCCGCTGGTCACGGTGTCGCCACCTGTCAACTGGCTGTTGAAGACCACTTGCCCCGCGTTGTTCACGTCAAACTGCGACGGGCTGAGGTTGAGGTTGCTGTTCCAGATCGCGCCGCTCGTGCCCGGCGCGGTCGCGGGCACAACGCCGCGCTGGGCCACCACCGCCAGCGAGCCGGCTGCACCCGTCCAGAAGGCGGTGTTGTTCGTCGTCGTCGCGCCCGGACCGTTGAGGTTGGACGAAATCATCATCCGCCCGTTGGGAGCGATGGTCGAGCCCTGCGCCAGCCCCGCGCCGTTCGTCGTCGTGTTGTGCGTCCAGTTGTTGGGATTGGGCAGCACTGGGAAGCCCGCGATGCCGCCGTCGCGTGCCAGCAATTGCATCGTGCCCGGCCCGCCGTAATACGTCGCCCGGCGGTTCGACGTCGTCGCAGTGCCGCCCCCAGTCGTGTCGAGCACCACGTCAACGACAACATTGCCGGCGTTGTCAATCTTGGGATTGCTGAACGCAAACGTCGCGAAGAACTCACCCGGAATGCCGGGTGGCGTATCAGCGCGACGAATGACCGCCTCGAGCGTCACACTTGCGCACGCTGCCGATGCCACCCCAGCCGCCAGCACAAGACCCATGATCCGATTCGAAGAAACTGCCATCGCCGATCTCCTCAGAGTGCCCGCTTCCCACAGCAACAGTGCCGCAGAACGAGCAATCTACTAGAGAAAGGGACCCCTCGCAAGTGTTTATCTAGATAAATCGTCAGATGATTTATAATTCCCTGCCCACCAAATCCTTAAAGATCGGCTGTGGTTGGGTTTTGGTCGTGGGGCAGCCTCGGGTGCTTCTCTCGCATCGGCCTGGTACTGGTCTTCGCAGAGACACGTGTTGCTGGAATCGGTGTTCGCAAGTGCAAAAGCCCTGGCATTTCCTGCCAGGGCTCAACGCATCACCGCTTTACCCACGCTCACGTGCCGCACTGCCCGCCCGCCAACACCGTGAAGAAATCGATCACATCTTGATCTTCAGGGAAGACGCCGTTGTTGTTGAAGTCGACGTCGTTGCATGCTGCGCAGTCGGCGCCCGACAGCACATTGAAGAAATCAATAACGTCTTGATCTTCAGGGAAGACCTGGTTGTTGTTGAAGTCAATCGTGTCGCACGTGCGAGGCAGAATCGCGATGTCCTGCATGTCGCGATCAAACGTGCCAACCAACGTCGCAACGCCGGTCGCGAGATTGAGCGTGCTCAACTGATCAATCGTTCCGGTCGCGGCGTCGTCGTGCGACAGATAGCACACGCCCGTTGCGCCACTGATGTCCAAGCCGGTCGCCGCCGAGAGTGTGAGGAAGTCGCCCGGCACCGCTTCACCAATCGTGCGAAGTTCACCAGTCGCAGGATTGGGCGTTCCTCCCACGCCGCCAAGACGACACAGCGAGTCAACGCTGTAATCAAACACATACAGCGTGCTCGATGTCGCCCCAACCACGTTGTTGTCGAAAGCGATGTCAGCCGTAATCACGTTCGTGCCGAAATTCACGTCGCCGCTCGCGTACTGCACGCGAGAGTCTTCCGCGATGAGCGCGCCGTTGTTGGCATTGATGCGGAAGTTGTTGCGAACGCCGATAGTGATGACGCGCAGTTCATCTCGCACTGGATCAAAGTCCATCGACACGCGAATTGGCCAGCCGAAGTTGTTGCCAACCACGCCACCGCCGACAAACGTCAGCTCCGCGGTCTGCAAATTCACGGTGAACAAATTGTACTGACCGCCAGGCGCTGTGCTGAGTGCGTAGAGCTTGCCGTTGGAAGGACGAAAGTCGATCGCACGCAAGGTGTTGCCCGGCGGCAGCCCAGTAATGGTGCCCATCAACGTTGTTGTGCCCGGTGTTGATGTATCGAACTGCACGAGATCGTCAGCAAGGCCTCCCTCTGTCAGCCCGTATCCAATCTCTGCTTGAGCCACACCTGCCACGCACAACAACGAACCAATCGCGAACGCTCGCAAACTCATGCCTTTCCTCCAAAGAAACAGATGCCCCTGCCCACATCGGGCGAGGCGGGATTGCTCCTTACGCACAGATGCACGCGCCGTTGACACGTGTCGGAAAATCCGATCAGATAATCTGCTTTGCAGCGCATTGGCCACACGTGAGCGATAACTTCGTGATTGCAGGCTTCGAGTCCGACCGTTCAGCACTCGCCGCCGGCGAGCACTGTGAAGAAGTCAATCACATCCTGGTCTTCCGGAAAGACTTGGTTGTTGTTGAAGTCAATGTCGTTACAGCTGGAGCACTCGCCTCCCGCAAGCACCGTGAAGAAATCAATAACGTCCTGATCTTCCGGAAACACACCGTTTGCGTTGAAGTCGATCGTGTCACATCCGCTCGCCGGAAGACTGGCGACGAAGATACCGCGGCCGCCGGCAGCAAGCGTTGCGCCAAAGACAATGTGCCCCGCGTCACTGATGCGCGGGTTCTGAAGAAAGCCTGTAAAGCTGGTGTCACCCAGATCCGTCGTGATCGGTTGACCCGCGACAACAAGCGGCTGCGCGAGGTTGCTGCCATCACCGACGAAGATTGCCGGTGTGTTGCCACCGGTCACGCGAAAAACCACGTCGCCCGTGTTGTTGATGTCAGGTGTAAAGAACGCGACGCTGAATCCGCTCGACTGATCCGCGATAGTTCGCGGCGGGTTGATCCCATCAACAACATACACGCCGCGCAGGCCGGTGCTCGCAAGCGTGCCCGCGAAGACAACCTGACCGCTGTCATTCACATTTACGCCGTTGTCGATCGTCGTGAACAGACCCGGCGACGCTGCGCCAGCCTCCGCGGCCACACGCACCGGTGCGCCGCCGACGACGGGATACACCCACACTTCGTCCGCCGCCGTGCTCGTGCCCCGTTGCAACTTCACGGCGACTGTTCCGTTGGCGCTCATCGCCGGATTGAAAATGAAGTTGAACGGACTGCTGGCATCAAGCGTGTTCTGTGCCACAAGACGTGACGTTGTGCCGGAAGCCGGGTTGTACACATCGATCGCGCGGCCGCTGCCCACCGTCGCGCGATAGACAGTGCGCCCGGCATTGTCGCTGCGAGTGCCCTCCCAGGTCGTGGTACCCGCCAAGCCAAACGTGTATGGACCTTCGCTTTGCGTCGAAACCTCGTAAGCGCGAACACCATTGCCTTGTTGCACACCATACACCACGCGACCACTGGCACTGATCGACGGATCACTCACCAGTACGTCTGCAGGACCCGAGTACACGAGCCGCGTGCTCGCCGCAGTACCGACAATCACGCCTGTGACAAAGTTCTCAGCGTTGGTCGTGACACGAAACGCTGCGATGCCACTGTCGTTTACGTCGGGCGTGGCGTCATTGATCGTGATGCCCGGCGCGAGATTGAACACGCTGCTGCCAGTGGCGTTGGCGCGCGCGACGAGCGAAAACGTGTAGGTCTGCGCCAGCGCACCATGTGCAAGGCTGGCAGCGAGAACGAACGACGACAGTCTCGCGGCGCGCGACAGAACACAACGATGCATATGCAAGCTCCGATCACCCTCATGACCGCCATCCGCGATGGCAAGTCGGCCGACTGTCTACACAGTCGGGAGTTGGTCTGTTCGCACGCCGAGCTTGAAGGGTTGCGGAGCCACCAAATCAACACTCTACCTGAACAGGTAGCGACCACCACTCATGAACAGGTGCCGCCCGCAAGCACATTGAAGAAGTCAATCACGTCCTGATCCTCAGGAAACACGCCGTTGTTGTTGAAATCGATGTCATTGCACGTCGTGCACTCGCTGCCTGCGAGCACGTTGAAGAAGTCGATGACGTCCTGATCCTCTGGGAAAACGCCGTTGCGATTGAAGTCGATGGAGTCGCAGGCTGGGGCTGAGTAGTTTCATCCAGAACAACTCACGATGCGGACCCCGGGAGTAAGCACTTCGATGCGGTACACCGCCTCTGCATTCCCGGCGATTGACGATGAGATCGGGCCAATGCCGCTGATGCTCGCGGCGTTGAGAGACCAGTTCATCAATTGCCAATAGACGAAAGTCGCGCCGACGCTGCTTTGGCAGGTCTGCGATGCAGAGCCGGACAACGAGACGTTCTCGGTCACGCAGGGGCCCACCGTGGCGACGATGTTCCACTGCGGGTTCGCATCCTGGATGCCGACAGAACTCGTGAGAATGACGGAGTACCGCAGCGTGACGGGCGTGCCGACGGGAAGCGAGTCAGACTGGATCGAAAGTGTGTCGCTGAAGCCAAGTTCGCCCGAGGAGAACAAAAACATGCCGGCGGCTTCGGTGCTTGCGTTGCCGGAGGCATCAAAGGAAAGCCTCCCGAAATCGGCCGTGCCGTTCTGTGTCATCGCGCCGACGCAGCCGCGGGAGGGGTTGTTATCCCACGCGTACGCGGTGCGGGTGACAGGGCCCGGAATCCAGCCGGTGTCGTGAGACACATCGCCTTGACCGGACTGCCAAGCCTACGCAACCGAGCGCATCGCATTTCGCACGGAGCACTGGGCGAGGGATTCGCTCGTACTAGCGATGAGGGTGAGAAGCCCAACGAAACCCGAGATGATCATCTGCTTTTGCGTGTGCATGACAACACTCCAGCCCCCCGGCCTGACACGTGAAGCGACAAACGTGGGAAAGTGCGACAGGAATTCTGCGTCGACGGACGCAGTGCGGCTGGTCGCGAATGAACTGGTGCCCGTTTCGTGCAGCTCAGGCGATGTGGTTGTGACGCTCGTGCCATTCAGGCATGGATTTGGTCCGAGAAAAAGCCCGGCGGAGCCGCCGGGCTTGAGAAGTTGATGATGACGCGCCCGCCACACAGAGAAAGGTCGCCTCTGGCGGCCAAGGGAACTCCGGGCCTACGAGTTGATCACGCGGCCTTCGCTCGCCAGCGCCGCCTCGTGCACGCTTTCGTGCATCGTCGGGTGCGCGTGCACCGTGCAGATGAGCTCCTCGCTCGTTGCTTCCAAACGCCGCGCCAAGCTCAGTTCTGCGATCAATTCCGTCGCCTGATCGCCCATGATGTGGGCGCCCAAGATCTCGCCGCGGGGGAGGCCACGGATGATCTTGCAGAAGCCATCAGTGTGCCGCGTGGCGATGGCCTTGCCCAACGCGCTGAAGTTGAACACGCCCACGTCGTAGTCCTTGCCCTTCACCAGACCCTGTTCCTTCAGGTGGCGCTCGGTGAAGCCCACGCTCGCCACCTGCGGGTGGCAGTAGGTGCAGCCGGGGATGACGCTGTAATCCATCGGAATCGGCTCGTGGTGCAGCTTCTTGTCGCGCCACGCGATGCGCTCGACGCACAAGATGCCTTCTTCGCTCGCGACGTGCGCCAGCCACGGGGGGCCGATGATGTCGCCGATGGCGTAGATGCCCGGCAGGTTCGTCTTGTAGTCGACGGCCTCGTTGACGGTGCCCTTGCCCGGACCATCCCAGCCCGTGGGGCGGAAGTCCGTCTTGATGTGATCGCGCTCGGTCGCGAGATTGAGCGACGCGTCAAACAAGCCATCGAAGCGGCCCTTCACACCAATCGCCAGCAGCACCTTGTCGGCTTCCAGCGTTTCCTTCTTGGCTTGGTCGGGGCCCATCTTGCCGTCGGCGCCCTTCACCATCGGAGCGACCGTGACCTTCACGCCCGTGCCGGTCTTCTCGATGTTCACCACACCCGTGTTGGTGCGGATCTCCATGCCGTGCTTCTTGAAGACCTTCTCCATAGCGACGCAGACATCATCATCTTCCACGGGCAGAATACGCGGCATCATCTCGATGACCGTGACCTTCGTGCCGAACGTGTGGTAGAAGTAGCCAAACTCCATACCGATCGCGCCAGCGCCAACGACGATCAGGCTCTTGGGCTGGGCCTTGTTGTACATGGCTTCGCGAGCGCCCCAGATCTTGTCGTTGTCGAACTTCGCGAACGGCAGATCGCGAGCCACGCTGCCCGTCGCCACGATGACGTTCGTCGCCGTGATCGTCTCGCGCACCGCGCCGACCGTCACGGGAGAATCCGTGCGCGTGTCCTGCACCTGTGCTTCTTGAATCGCGATCTTGCACGGGTTGTTGCCCTGCCGTGCGCTCAGAATCTTCGTGTTGCCCTTGATGAACTCGATCTTGTTCTTCTTCATCAGGAACTCAACACCCTTGTTGAGCTTGCTCGCCACATCGCGCGAACGCCCGATGGTCTTGTCCCAGTCAAACGACACCTCGCCGCTGATCTTGAGGCCCCACTGTTCCTTCTCCTGCAGCTTCTCCATGAGCTCGGCGTTGCTGAGAAGTGCTTTGCTGGGGATACAGCCCCAGTTGAGGCACACGCCGCCCAGCTTGTCGCGCTCGACGATGGCCGTCTTGTACCCCAACTGCGCGGCACGAATCGCCGCCACATAACCGCCCGGCCCGCCCCCGACAACCACGACATCAAAGTGACGATCAGCCACAGGAATTTCCTTTCACAAGCCCGGCAAAGAGGCCGGGGTGCGATGGTAGCCAAATGGCCTCCTGTTCGCAGCACGAAGGATCGCTGCCGCTCGCCTCATACCGTGCGGCATGGCCACTGTCTTCCTCAACGGTTCGTTCCTTTCCCGCGATGAAGCCCGCGTCAGTGCATTCGACGCGGGTTTTCAGCACGCCGTTGGCTTGTTTGAAACCATGACCGGTGTCCGGGTGCCCAAGGACGACGCCCCGCGCGGCGTGCGGATTGTGCACCTGCACGAGCACCTCGCACGACTGGCTGACAGCGCTCGCGCGCTGGGACTCTCCGATGCCCTGCACAAGAATGCCTTGGCCGAAGCCTGTGAGCGGACCCTCGCGAAGGCGTGTGACGACCTGCCCCAAGTGCAGCGATTCCGCCTGCGCCTCACGCTCTCGGGAGGCGATCTCAACATGCTGGGCAAGCCGGCAGAAGCGCAGCAGAAAGTCGAGCAGCAGCCCACACTCATGATCGTCGCGCAGCCCGCGACTGACTACCCACAAGCCATGTTTGAGCGCGGCGTGCTGGCCACGATCGCCAACATGCGCGTCAATCCGCTCAATCCCTTTGAGGGCCACAAGACACTTAACTACTGGCCGCGCCTGCGCGAGCTCCAACTCGCTGGCCAGAAAGGAGCCGCGGAAGCACTTGTCTTTCAAGTCACCAACCACCTTGCAGGTGGCTGCGTAAGCAATTGCTTCCTGGTGCGCGACAACGTGCTCCTCACGCCAATCGCACAAGGCGAAGAAGCAAAGGCCGAAACCGACTTTGACGACGACGACCCGCTGCTGGGGCAGGCAAAGGTGCAGGGCGCATACCTGCCCAGCCCCGTGCTGCCCGGCGTGACGCGCAAGTGGGTGCTGGACTGGGCCGACGAAGAAATGATCGACATCCAGACACGCATGATCTCCATTGACGACGTGCTCAACGCCGACGAGGTGTTCCTCACCAACAGCAGTTGGGGCGTACTGCCTGTCACACGTGTGGAACAACGCATGATTGCTGACGGCGTGGTGGGACAGGTGACGCGACAATTGATGGATGCGTGGCGCGTGGCGACTCGATGAGGCACGGCCGAGCACTGCCGCCGTGATTGTGCAACTTCAACACAAGACCCGGCGCGTGGCGCGCCGGGCCTTGTGCACTGCAGTAACGATCGCGGCCTGGTTCAGCACAGGCCGCCAGCGAGCACTGTGAAGAAGTCGATTACGTCCTGATCTTCGGGGAAGACGCCGTTGTTGTTGAAGTCGATGTCGTTGCAGGTTGACGTGGGGCATTCGCCACCGGCGAGTACCGTGAAGAAATCGATGACATCCTGATCTTCAGGGAAGACGCTGTTGCCATTGAAGTCGATAGTGTCACAAGGCGTTCCGGGAACGGATGCCATGCCAAAGTAGATGAGCGGCGCATTGCCAGACCCCACCGGGGTCCATGAGCCGGTGACAAGGTTGTATCGCGCGACGGCGCCCGCTCGGGAGCCGCCCGGCGCGAAGTTCACGCCACCAAAGAGCGCGTCGTGCGTTCCGTCGTTGTCGAGATCGACACCGGTGAGACTGGCAAAGCCGCCCCAGCCACCGCCGTTGGCGTTTGGCAGGGCGTTCGCCGGCCCGAGGACTGTGGCCTGAGCTGTGGTGGTGTCGATGCGCACGAGGTTGGTGCGACCGGACTCGCCGTTGATTCCGTACAGGTCGTTACCGACACTACCCAGCGAGAAGATGCTGGCGCGGCTCGTGCCTGGAGCGAGCCCCAACGCCGCATCGATGCTTGCATTCAGCGCGCCCGCGTCACCGACAGGCGTGATGGAGCCATCGGTGAGATTGACCTGATATAGCTGGGCGGACGAGGTCTGCGCACCGCCCACGATGAACGCACGACCGTCGCTGAGAACGTCAAACCCCGTCGCGTTCACGCCTGCGGGGAAGCCAACGGCCGAAAGCACGCCAGTGACGGGGTTGATTTCCACCAGTTGCCCATTCTGCCAGCCCAGAAGCCGCCCATCGGGCGAGGCGGCAAGGCCCCCCAGCAGGGGCATAGGCGCGAGCAGTGTCGCGACACCTGTCTGCGGATCGATGCGATACAAACCGTTCGCGCCTGGCGACGGCGCGGCGCTGGCGAAGATGTCGCCTGCGAACGAGCTTGAGACACCCGCAACGCAACCAAGAACAAGACCGAGAGAACGAATGACCATGCAACAACTCCCTACAACCAGCGATGACTCACAAACAGGACGAGAGACCGACTCTTTCTGCTTGCGAATGACATATCATTCTCATCTAGATGGTCGTCGGTTGCTGCCTCGGCAAATATTCCTGCTTGCGCCGTCGCGCTTGTGTCAATGAACAGTCGTCCGGGAGTTCTTGATGATGTTGCCCCGTTTACTTGTGCCTGCTCTGCTCTCGGTCGCCTGGCTTCTATCCGGATGCACAGCGACCGGGGTGCCGGGAGCTTCAACGCGCATGGCCGAGCCTGTGGTATCTGAGGCGGCCCCTGACAACGCGCTGCGCACGAAACTGGTGATGTCTGCACTGGACCGCGAAGCCCTCTTTACCGTCGCCGGCATCAAGCCCCTGTCGACAGGCATCTGGGACGGGGCCTTCAGTATCGAAGATGCGTCGCCTGCGAGCTTCATCGAAGCGACGGCGGTGCGTCGCGAGTTGGCAACACTGAGTCGCTGGCCCTACTACGCCGATGTGATGACCTTTGCGACCGCCTGGGATGGCAAGCGGAACATGGACGCATACATCATGCACATTCCCGCGATGCGTGCGACCATCGACGCTCACAGCGTCTTTGCAAAGCACGGCATCTCGCGCCACTCGCATCCGGCGGAGGTGCTTGCAGTCGTGGAGCGCATGCCTCGCAGCGACCGGTTTGAGGCGTACGGACATCTGTTCGGCTACCCACAGCACGCGGTGCGCTTTTTTGTTGAGGCGGACGTTCAGCGCGAGAACGCGGTCGCCGGCCCGGATGGAAAGAAGCCGATCACGCCGCGGGACTTCTTTCACATCCCGACGCACGAAGCGGCTACAGGACGCTTCACGTATGCTGTGCCCAAGGGCCACGAGCCATTGCGTGAAGATCTTGCGCTTCGGGACCGCGCCGCGATCGTGCTTGCTCAATACCGCGCAGATCGCGATCGTGCAGCAACCGGCGATGCGCCTCTCTCCGCACTGGCGGCACAACGTCTCTTTGAGCACGTCGCGACGCGGGCGAAGAGTGAGCGTGAGTGAGACGTACGCCTCTGGAAACAACAAAGCCCGGCGCGTGAAACGCCGGGCCTTGCATGCTTGCTGCACATGTGTGGTCTGCGACCTTCGCGCCACATGGCGAAGACTCGTGCGGCGTGTTACTTCTTGCGCAGGGCTTCCACTTCGTTGATGAGTCGATCAAGACGCGCCTTGAGCGCTGCATTCTCCGCTTCGAGATTTTCGAGACGGACTTGTTGGTGCTTGATGGCTTCCACCGCGACGGGCACGACCCGGCCGTAGTCAAGACCTGTGGCGTTGCCGTCAGCAGTGCGAGTCACGAGTTCTGGTAGCACCGCGCCGACTTCTTCGGCGATGAAGCCGATGTCGTGGTGACGCGAGCCGTCGGCGAGAGGAGCCTTCCAATCGAAACTCACGCCACGAAGTTGGCGAATGGTGCTGATGGGGTCTTGCAGCGTCGCGATGTTGTCCTTGTACTCGCGCGAGGAATATGTCACCCACGCATTGGCGCGGCCTTGGCCTGCGGGGCTGGCGATGTTGGGCAGTTCAAGGCGATAGCCGCCGCTGGAGGGTGGCGTGCCGATGCCGACAAGACCGCTGCTGTTGACGCTGATGCGCTCGCTGTTGTTGAAGAGGTGCCAGGTGTTGGTCTGGCCGTTGAAGTACGTCCAGCAACTGCTGGAACCGGGAACAGAGAAGCCGTAGAAGGGCCAGCCGCCGGCTTGCGTGGTGATATACATGCCACCGTAGTTGTTGGCCGTTGCGCCAGTCTCGATGGCGAATCTATCTGCACCGGTGACGGGGTTCGCACGACCGACGCCGACAAACCCGCTGCTGGTGTTCATCGTGAGACCCCAGCCGGCAACAGGACCGTACAAGCCGACGGTGGAGTCATTGAAGAGACCGACAAACGCGCGCTTGCTGGGGGTGGCGAGGGGCGAGGCGAGCCACATGCCTGCGGTTTCGCCAGCGGAGGCGCCGCGCACCTGCAGGCGGCCTGCCACGTCAACAAGTTCTTCGGGCACGAGCGTGCCGACGCCAAGGCGACCAGTGCTGGTGATGACCGCGCGGGTGGTGTTGCCGCCAGTGCGGAACTGCAGGCCATCGCGTGTGTCGCCGTTGTTATGCACGATGCCTGCATTCGCGCTGCCGCCCGTCGGCTTGCCAAAGAGGATGCCGGTTTCCGTCGCGTCGCTACCCAGCAGGCTCATGTAGCCGTTGCCGTTGCCTCTTGCTGAAAGCCACGCACCGCCGCCGAAGATCGGTGAGATGCCTGGATCGCCGTTGTTGACCAAGAGCGGGCCGGCGTGCTCGCCGTTCTTCAGTCGGCGAGTGCTTTCTGCCTCGAGTGCGTATGTCGCGGCAAACGCGGTGGGCGTGGAGCTCATGCGCTGACGGGGCGTGAGCGTGGTGAATGAGCCGGAACCGGCTTGGCGGACCGACACTTCCAGGAACGTGTCGCCAACGTTGTCGAGGAACTGCTTGATGTCGCCGACAGGCACATTCACGGTGAATCGGCCGTTGTCGACATTCACGCCGGTAACGGTCTGCGCGGGAGCAACGCTGTCGCTGCCCGTTGCGCCGCGGAACATCTGAAACCGCACGTCAGCGAGACCGGTGAAGGGTGACGAGCCGGACTTCAGTTCGCCTTGATATGTAAAGCCAGGGCTGCCCGAGTGAGCGCGCAGCAGAAAGACGCTCGGGCCAAAAAAGCTCTCGCTGTAGGTGTTTCGAATATCCGGTGCAGCCGCAAGATTGCTCAGGTTGAGCGGGGCAGGGGCGGTCACAAGCCAAGCGGTTCCGGGAACCGTTTCATTCGTGAAACGTGCCGCGTGCCCGAAGCTCCAGCCGGTCACGTTCGTGTTGTTGCATGCGCCGATGTAGAAGGTGCCGGTCACGTTCACGGGCGTGCTGAGCGTGTAATAGTCAAAGCCAACCAAGCGATTGTTCTGCACCGTCACGGTCTGCTCATGCAGTAACGTGCACGATTCCACCGTACCCGTGAAACCGGCTTGCCACACCGCGATGCGCGCGGTTTGGCCCGGCTGCAGGTCCGACCAGTTGACTGAGATGCCCGTGATGGTGTCCGAGCCGTTCAAGGCCTGAAACTTGTGCATGGCGCACGTTTCATCGCCGATGAACGCGCCCCATCCTCCATTCGCAGAGCCGCCATCGGCGTACGCATACTCCGGCGCGATGATCGATTCCTGTGGAGGCCTGTCGCCATCGAAGCGTTGACGCGTCCGGCCGTCTTCGTGAATCTGCTGGGCCAGCGATGTCGCCGCCGCGACGGTCATCGCGAGTGTGGCCCAACCCAGTTGCCGCCAAGTTTGCATTGCTGCTACTCCTGTTTCGCCAGCAGGGGCTGGCAAGGAAGTACAGCGAGAGTGGAGCGTGCGGCACGCCACGAATTCCGACTGGGGCGGTCTTGGTGTAGACATAAATCGCAAGCAATGAAAAACCGCGCGGCGAGCGCGCGGTTTGTGGGAAGTTCGGTATGCCTGCTTCGCTTTTCGCGACGGTGTCGGGGCTCAGCCCTTGTTCTTGAAGTAATCCAGATTGATCTGGATGTAGTTGTTCCACTCCGCAGGCACATCCTCTTGCTGATAGATGGCCTTTACCGGGCACTCGTCCACGCACAGAGCGCAGTCGATGCAGGTCTCGGGGTCGATGTAAAGCTGCTTCGCGGTCGCGAAATCTTCTTCGTTCTTGGTGGGGTGAATGCAATCCACCGGGCAAACGTTGACGCAGCTGGTGTCCTTGGTGCCGATGCAGGGTTCAGTGATGACGTGAGGCATAGGGGCTCTTTCGAGACGGGCATAGGCCCGGATGCGTGTGACACGGACGAGGCACCATTCTAAGGCGTGCAAGCCCCGCCCGCCAACACGTTGAAGAACGCGATCACGTCATCATCGCTGGGAAAAACGCAGTCATTGTTGAAATCGATCGAATCACACGCGGGACAGCTCGCCCCGGCCAGAACGTTGAAAAAGTCCACAACATCGTCGTCGCTCGGAAAGACCTCATCGTTATTGAAGTCCACGCCATTGCACCGAGGGGTCCTCAGCGTCAAGAGTGCCGAACCCGTGGCGTTGCCAGCCGCCCCTCGGACAGAAACGGTCACATAGATGTCGCCGTTGTCAGACAATGCCAAGCCGTCTTGTGCGAAACCGCCGACAAACGCATTGTCGTTGAATTGACCGTCCTCGTTGAGATCAATCTCATCCCCTTCGCGCAGCAGCACGCGCGTGCCGCGGAAGACAAGCACCGTATCGCGCATCAGGTCCGTCTCGCTGGTGGTGCCAATCACGACCCAGTCGCCATTGCTCGCAAGCGCACACGCGAGGAATGTCTCAAGCAGTTGCGCATCGGCGTACACCTCGGTCGAGCCGGGTGTCACTGGCTCGCCGGTTCGGGCCAGCGTGCCCGACACAACACCCTGCTGAATGTTCAGAATCGCGTCGACGCCATCGTTCATTGTCACGCGGGCCGCACAGAAGCCCCCCGTCGGCGCACACTGCGTAACAGCAGTGCCCGTCGCAGGCCTTTCATACGCGCTGGCCAAACCACTCCCCGGAATTACGAATGTCTTCTGTGCAAGCACGGTGTCGTTGTGCATCAACACCGCATTCGTCGACGTGGGCCCGGCAAGCGTGCCAAAGAACACGCGACTGACCCCGTCGCTCGAGCTTGCGACGCGCACCGGCGCAAGCAACCAAAGCGGTTGCGCCGGCTGAGCCTGCTGCTGCAGCGGCGTCGTACTTCCCGTCAGTGTCAATACCTCGCCCCCACCGCTCGAGACCGACACAATCGCGCTCAGATTCGCGCTCCCAGTCAACAGATCGCTCGAATGCACCAGGCGCCCATCATCCAGCAGGGTGGGCCCGTTGTTTGCGATGCCAAACCCGTAAGGCGACCCCAGAAGCTGCTGACCTTCCCGCACCGCGAGTGTGAACGCGCCATTCCATCTGGCGACGAACGAATCATCCGCGATCGAACCCGACAAATCTCCCGTGAACACGACAACGCCCGCGTCATTCACGTCAACATGCTCGCCAAGCGTGTCACAAGTACGTGTGCCCAGCACAGGCGTCACGGTTCGCCGCACGATCAACTGCGCACCCGCGCGTGTGCGCCCCACGCCTCTCACGATCACATGCCCGCTTGAAGTACCGGCCGCGGCTCGCAACACCCAGTAGTTGCCTTGTGGACTCACTGCGATCTGTTGATACGGGTTCGTCGGATTCGATCCCGCCGCAAATCGCGTGACCGGCGAAATGCCGGGTACCACCCCGGACGGCAGGATCGTGTAATTCGTGAACAGAACCGTTGGTGAACACTGTGCCGCTGCAATCCGAGCGACCCCCACCGCGACCAACGCGGCGCAAACATGACGCATGAGCAAACTCCTTCACAAGAGGGCGGACGTACAAACGTGAAAGCATACTACCAGATGCACGCTGGCAACGCGCCGCCACAATTGTGGCGGCTGCATGTCTTGTGGAAAACTGCCCGCGATGCAGTAATCAAGTCCGTCGCATGCAATCGCAGCGCGCCGACACAGACATTCTCGGTCGTCAGCACCCGCCGCCCGCAAGCACGGCGAAGAAGTCGATCACATCTTGATCTTCCGGGTACACCCCGTTGTTGTTGAAATCGATATCGCCACACGTATCACACGAGCCGCCCGCAAGGACGTTCAAGAAGTCGATGACATCCTGATCTTCGGGAAACACCGCGTTCTCATTGAAGTCAATCGAGTCGCAGCCAGCCCCAAGCGCGCCACTGGGCAGAATGTTCTGTGCCTTGATGTCCGACGCGCCAAACGCTCCATCAACCCAGCTCGCAATCAACATGCTGCTGCCCACGGTGTTCGTGACTGACCACCGCCCCTTGGGCGTGCTCGCAATCGCGACGCCGACAGGAGAAGGAATCCACACCGTTTCCGCCAGTGAATTGAGTCGCACCGCCCTGGCCCGCTGCGAAAGCCCGATATCAGACTGCAGCCACGAAACAACCACATCTTCGCCCGGCGCGTCGTTCACCGTGACGAACGACACCTGCTGCGAAGTGAGCGGCGAGATGCTCTGCCCCGCGCCACCGCCCCACTGCAGCGACGAACCGACAACACGCTGTGCCGAGATACCGAAGTTCGTCTGCGTCGTATCACTTCGCACGTACGCGACGACAAACGAGTCGCTCGTGCGGTCGTACGACACCGCGGATCCCAATCTCAGCTCGCTGCTTGCAGGCGTACTGCTCACTGCAAGCCCCTCCAACGGAAAACGCAACTGCCCCACGCTGCTGACCGCTTGCAACCACACATTGCGAGTCGCACCCGTGTCATACCACGACACAATCGCGCCACCCGATCCATCTGCAATCATCGTCGGAAAGTAACCACTCTGAATGCTCTTGAGCGGCGAAGCCTGCGGCGTGTAGATGATCGCGGGCGCAACGGCGTTCCACGAGGGCACATTCGCCACATTCCACTTCTGCATGCGCAAGCCTCGGCGTGACGTCGATGCCGTCGCGGCATCGCCAATCACCCACAGAGCGATGAACTCGCCTGGATTCTCGCCAGGAAGCAGGTCGCTGATGGCGAGGTAGTTCCCTTCGTTCGTGATCGAGAAGCTCGTGCCAAGCGAGCCATTGGCATTGACACGCTGCATGTTGATCGCGCCTGTGGCATTCCACGCCACGACATACGAACCGTCCACCAATGCCGCGACGCGCGGCCCCAGACTCGCCGTGTTGTTCGTGATCTGCACGCCGCCGACGGGCCACACCGCCGCGCCGTTCGCCGCGACGCGCTGCACAGAGATACCCGCGTTGTCGAATGCAACGACCGCACCGCCCGCCGGATCAGCTCGCATGTCAAAAGTAAATGCGGCCGTGTTCGTACGGCTCGGGCTGATCACCGTGGCTGGCGACAGTGTTCGGAAACCCGTTGGCGACAGACGCTGAATGGCATGCTTGAGTCCCGTCCCCAGCGAACTGTCGACATATGCCACCCACACACCGCCATCTTGCGAGGCTCGCATGACCTGCGAAGTCTGGTCACCCGCCCCTACTGCCACGGGTGTATTGACCGTCGCATCAACCACCCACTGCGCTAACGCCACGCCAGCGCTCAGGCTCAACGCACCAATCCGAAGCAACGTGTTCATGGTTCCCATCACGCACCTCCCGTGACCCTCACCCGCGCAGAACAAGAGTATCCGACGCGTCAATCCCCAAGCCGCGTGATGCTCCTCCCCCAAAAGAAACGCCCGGCACGGGCCGGGCGTCGCGTTCATGCACTGGTTGTCACCATCATCACGGGCATTCGCCGCCGCCAAGCACACGTAGGAAGTCAACCACGTCCTGGTCTTCCGGGAACGCGCCGTTGTTGTTGAAGTCCAGATCGTTGCATGCGGCGCACGAGGCCCCGGCAAGCACACTGAAGAAGTCAACCACGTCCTGGTCTTCCGGGAACACGCCGTTGTTGTTGAAATCGATGTCATCGCACGCAGTCGGAACCACGCAAGCAGGTTCGGACAGCGTCACGTCGTCAATGAGCGCTTCGACAATACTCGCGCCCCCGGCATCAGCAACCGTGACCCGGAATCGCACATTCGCTGACGGCGTCGCGAAGTAGTCCGTCAAGCGAAGATTCGACTGGAACCAGCCGCCGCGCGATTCGGGTGATCCGACAGCAATCGTCTCCACCGTCTGCCAGCTCGCCCCGTTGTCGTTGGAGAGCTGAATGATCATGACATCATCGCGCGTCGTGTTGCCGTTGTTGTTGAACCAGCGCCAGAACGACAGCATGGGGTCCACGTAGCTCGCCGCGTCATACGCCGGGCTCGTCAGGGTCGTCGTCAGATTGTCAATGTCCGTCGCACCAGCGGTCGCTCCAGCCGCCGCTCCAGTCACCCAACACAGCGTGCCGGCCCCAGGCGTGCGGTCATCACCCGGCTGAATGATCAGATTGGCCTGATTCACGACAGCCTGCGTCAATTCCGGATCCGCCAGCTCCCACGCGCCGCTCACGGCGAGCGTTGCGTTGATGGGCGTGTTCGTCACTGTGAACCCTTGGTTGACTTGCATCGTGTCAAGCACGCGATTCACTCGGCTGCCGATGCCAAACGTGTACGGATTCTCGATGTTTGCAGGCAGTGTGAACAATCCCGACACTTCACCCGTCGCCTCGAAGTAGTACACAGGCTCTGCACCACAGACGAAGCCAGGCAACTGCGCACTCCACACGTTGCCGTTCTGCGTCATCGCCACCGCCTGCCATGGCATCCCCGGGCGCTCGGCGTACTTCAGCACTGCCGAGTTCGATACCAACGTATCCGCCCGCGCCGTAATGGTCACACTCACGGTCTGCGGCGTGGAAGGCGTCACCACCGTCTCTGTCAGCGTCTGCGCCGTCAGCACCAAGCGGGGCGTTCCACTCGCGCCAGTGATCGGGTGTGAGCTCACCACGCTCACCGGCTGCGTGCCAACAGGGATGTTGAAGCCAATCAGATCAAGCTCATACGCGCCGGCCGGAGGATTCGCGATGCGAATCTGCTCAATGTTGTCGCGACGATTCGCGCCCGTCGTCGTCGCTCCGTCTGCGGGGCTCGCCGGATTCAGCGACCACGGGAAGTTCACCGGGCCCGCCGGACCCGTCAGCGTCATATCCACGTCGTTCACCAATGAAGGCACCACGTTGGGTGTGCCGGGCACATCATCCCACGCGATTGTCACCTCAAGCTCCGCCGCTCCGGGCGGCACAGTGATGACGCGTGTCTGGGTTTCACCTTGCACCAGACTTGCTTCGAGAAACTGCCCCGTGCGCATCAAGTCGATCGCCGCTTGGGCACGGATTGATCCGTAACCAAACTGGTAATCAGGTCCTGGAATGCCCAGATCAACTGCCGTGTGCGCGAGCAGTGCTTTCAAGAAGCTGTTGCGAGGGTCGCTCGTCACCTCGGGGTACTGCACGCGGAAGTCCTGCAGAATCAGCGCGCTGACGCCCGCGACTGTCGGTGTTGCCATGCTGGTGCCGCACAGGCTCGCATATGACGTGTTGTTGGCCGTGCTCGTCGTGGTACTGGTCACACCCGCATCGCCGCCACTCTGACAGCCACCGGTCGAGAAGTCGGGTCGCATGCGCCCGTCCTGACTCGGACCCCAGCTTGAAAATGCCGTCATCGCCTGTGTCACGCTGTCGATAGCGCCAATGACCATCGCGTTCTTGTTGTTGCTGGGCGGCGCGGTCGTGGCGTAGGTGGTGCCACACCGTCCGTTGCCGCGTTCGTTGCCAGCTGCCCACGTCACGCGGAATGGCCTCTGCTGCGTTGCAGGCGCCGCACCACGCACAATGTTATCAATCAGCACGTCGGTCACGTTATAATCGCCATACCACGCGCAATCAAACCCATTGCTTGCGACATTCGTGCCGATCGAGTTGGTTGCAAGATCAGCTCCCGCGTTCACGCCCGCGGTGTAGTTCGTCTCGATATCCAGCGGATTGCTGTACAGCCACCCCGAGGCCAGCGAGCCTGTTCCTGCGGACAGAATCTGCACACCGGGCGCCATGCCCCGGTGCGTCGGGTTTGCGACACCACCGCCGCCAACAGTGCCGGCGCAGTGCGTGCTGTGGCCGCTGTTGGTGTCCGGGTCCGGGTCAATGACGCTCGCCCTGCCTTGGAAGTCCACGTGCGTTGTCTGCACCCATCCGCTGTCGTACACAAGCACCGCCACGCCCGCGCCCGTCAGGTTGTACGGCGCGGCCTGCAACTGTGCGGCCTGCGTCAGCGTGCGGTTCTCACTATTCAGTTCGCCAAGCTCAGGAAGTGCGGGCGCGATCCATTGCACCACATCTTCGCGTGCGAGCGCCGCGATCTTGCTCTGGCGAACTTCCGCCACAAACACCGGAATGGTCTCCAGCGCGCCGCGAACGCGCTCTGCATGTGGCAATAGTTTGGGTACCGACATCGCATCCGCCCGCACATCCGCGTGCAGCATGACGAGTACGGGAACCACCGGGTCCACGTCGCGGGTGACCGCTGGATCCGACACGTTGTACAACTGATAGATGTTGCCCAGCAGCTTGCGGTCGATCTTCCAGCTTGGGTCAATCGCGCTTGCGCCGCGAATAATCTTGCTCTCAGCCAACGCCTGGACGTTGGCATTCGCAGCCAGTCGCGCGAAGAACGCGTCGTTGCCCATGGGCGAAAGCAGTTCAAGCCCGTCCGCCGCCAGCAGCTCGCGCGTCGCCGCGTCCGCTCGCACATCAAGCTGCACCGCGATCCGTCGATCAAACTCGCTGCGCAGTCCAGCAAGCTGCGCCCCGACAGCCTGGTTTGCATCACCGATCGTCGTCAACTGATCAGGCGATGATTTGAGCCACACCTGTCCCTGCGCCGCACCGACGCAAAGGGCAAGACCCGCCACGAAAGAAAGCGAAAGTGTCTTGGAGATGTGTCCGCGCATGGATAGCCCTCATCCGGGCACAACCGCCCGGTCGTCACAGTCTACCGAATACCGCCCGGTCGTCTATGGATAAACGCTCGGTTGCTCTGATAATTTGAAATCACTCCCCTGCAACGCCCCTTCAGCCGGTGAAACCCACAAAAAAGCCCCGCTCGGTCGAGCAGGGCCTTCGGCTTCACGCTGGTTGCGGTCCCCTTACGGGCATGTGCCGCCCGCCAGCACATTAAAGAAGTCGATCACGTCCTGTTCTTCCGGGAAGACCCCGTTGTTATTGAAGTCGATCGAATTGCACACCGCCGCGCAGTTCGCGTCGTAGGTGATCGTCGCCTGACTGCTCAGCAGCGGGCCGCAGTCGTTGAACACCACCACGTCATACACGCCTGCATCCAATGGACCTGCATCGTTGATGCTTAGTTGTGCTGTGGTGGAACCCTGAATGCCGCGGCCATCGCGCAGCGGCAGTCCATCTTTACGCCATTGATAGGTGAATGTGCCGCTGCCGCTGGTTTCGACCGCCAGCAGGAAGTCCTGCAGCGGACACACCACTTGGCTCGCGGGCTGCTGGGTGATGTTGATCTGTCCCCCGCCTGCCGTCCAGAGGGCGACGCCCGCGCTGGGCTGACCGCCGGCGGTCGTGAAGCTGCCACCAACCCGCAACACGCCATCAGGGCCGGGCAGCAAAGCGGTCCCCTGCACCTGCCCGAATCCACTGCCCCCCAACCCGCCGCCGAGGTTGCGCCATTGTGCACCATTCCAGCGCGCAATGTACGCGGCGCCAGCAGAACCATCCACCTGTGTGAAGAATCCCGCGGCAACCAGTTCGCTGTTGTACGTCGCAAGAGCGGAGGGAGCAGAATTCAGCCCGCCGCCCACCCGCACGAACGCGCTGCCATTCCAGCGTGCGATGCCTGCCGCCGGATTGCTGCTGATCGTCGAGAAGTTGCCGCCCACGTACAACTCGCCGTTGTGAACGTGCACAGCCGTAACGCCGTTCGACGTGTTCGCTGTCGAGAGTCCGAAACTTGTCCACGTCGAGCCGTTGTACCCCATCACATACGCGCTATTCGCGATAGCGGGTGACCCGACAGTGGAGAACGAACCACCGACCACCAGTTGGTTGTTGAACACCGTCATGCTGTTGACAGTCGAACTTGGACGGTTGTTCGTGGGCAGCACAACCCATGCCGAGCCGTTCCACGTCGCCAGAGATCCACTGAATGATCCACCGGCGTACAGCGTGCCGTTGTAGACCGCGAGAGCATTCACCGTGCTGTTCAAACTTGGCGTGTTCTGCCACGAAGTTCCGTTCCACACCGCGGCGTAGTTCGTCGTCGACACACCGTCGCCCACGAAGAAGTCTCCGCCGGCCCACAATTGATTGTTGAAGACCGTCAGAGCGTTGACAGTCCTGCCGAAACCCGCACCCATCGGCTGCCACTGCGCATTGCTCAATCGTCCGATGCGATTGAGCGTGACGCTGCCATTGCTTCGGAAACGTCCGCCCGCGATCAGCTCGCCATTAAACAGCGTGAGTGCGTTGACGCCGTTGCTCAGTGCGTTGCCGTAACCCACATACGTGAGCCCGTTATAGCGAGCGAGGCCGCCCACCTCAAGGCCCCCAGCGTCTGTAAATCCGCCGACAAGCGTGAGCTCGTTGTTGGGGCCGACAACAAAGTCATTGACCGCGGCGTTGACGCCCGCGCCCAGCGTGGACCACGCGCCGCTGACAAACTGCGCAATGCGCGACACGGGAACGCCGCCCGATGCGCTGAATGTGCCGCCGGCGATGAGGTTGCCGTTGTACGTGCCCAGGGTGTTCACGCTGCCATTCAAGCCGTTACCGACCTGCTGCCACGCGCTGCCCGTCCATCGACCAATGGCCTGAATCGTCGTCACGCCCGAAGCTGAGAATGCTCCGCTTGCATGCAGCTCGCCGTTATGCACGTGGAGGGATTGCACAGATTGATTGAACCCGTCACCCACTGCGGACCAAGTCGCCCCGTTCCAGCGTGCGACACGCAACGCCGCGGCGCCGCCCGTCAACGTCGTAAACATCCCGCCTGCAATGAGGTCCGTGCCCTGGACCGTGAGAGCTTCCACGCCGCTCGTCACGCCTGTCCCGACGGCGCTCCACGTTGAACCGTTCCACGCCGCCACGCGCGCCGCGGCGACAGTGCCGCCGACCTGCGTGAAATAACCGCCGATGACCAGATTGCCGTTGTATGACGTCATCGCGTACACGGAGTTGTTCGCGCCATTCTGCGCGTTGGTGCCCAGTGGCGTCCAGGCCGAGCCGTTCCAGCGGGCAACATACTGAATCCCGCCCGTGACCGTGAAGTCTCCGCCCGCGTACAGGTCTCCGTTGTGCGCATGCAGCACGCGCACGGTGCCGCCAAATCCATTGCCCAAGGCGCGCCACTGCGTGCCATCCCACGCTGCGACGCGGTCAGACGGCACGCCTGGCACGCCTGATGACCCCGCCACCACAATCCACGGTTGCTGGGGCCCAGCTCCGTCCGGGTCCCACGTTGTCGTCGTGATGCCCGCCGAACTGCTGGCGAAACCACCAAAGGTCTGTGTTGGAATCCACGTTTCCTGACACTGCCCATGTGCAGCCGCCGCCACGGCAAGCGAAATGCTCATCCCGATGCTGCTCACAACGCCTTTATGCATGATCAAATCTCCCAGTCCCCTTCATTCACGGGGCATGACAATTAGCGACAAAAGTACCGAATGAGCGCAACGATTTGCTGCGGGTCTCGATCCTTGTACAGCGCGCTTGCACCCCTGATACATCGCCCGGCCGGTAATGGTGCGTCAGCCCGGAGCCTGGCCCTTCGACATGCGGTCAATTGCCTTGTTGGCGATGATGCCCACGATGAGCACGATGGCGAGCGTCACGCCGATGCCCACGGCCCACAGCCACTTGGGGGCTGCGGATTCGAGGTTGCTCTTCGAGAAGGTGCTCAGGCCTGCCCCGATAATCACCGCGATTGCCGTGCGCGGCAGCATGCCCAGCATCGTCCCCAGCCCGAACTCGACTGCCGGCACCTTGACAGATGCCATCAGCGTGTTCGTGAACGCGAAGGGAGAGTTTGGTGGCAGCCGCAGCAGCGCGATCATGCCGGTGCTGCGCCAGAAGTTGTTTCGCCAGTTGCGGTCGCCTGCCTGCGCGCTCGTGCCAACCAGAGCATCGCGAACGGCTTTCCACTTTGGTTTCTTGTCGATGATCGCCTCGATGCGGTCGCCGCTCAAACGGCGTGCCAAGCCATAGCCGATGAGTGCGCCACCCACAAAGCCGACCAGCGCCGCGGGCAACCCCCATGCCACACCGAAAGCCCAACCACCTAGCGCGGCTTGGGCGTAGGTCGGGAGCAAGCTGAGTCCCGCCAGCACCGCGAAGGCGACCGCGTAGAAAACCACTGCGATCGCGCCGTGCGACTTCATCCAAGGACCGATGTTGGTGGCACCCATCGCCCACAGCAGCGCGAGACCCGCAAGTGGTGGCATGATGAGATTGAGCAGACCCAGCCAGCCCGTGGGACCCAGGTTGCGAAAGAAACTCCAACCGGCGACCAGTCGCGCGTGTCCGATCTCCCGCACGATCGCAACCGCCGTGATGGTTGCAAAGACCGCCGCCACGCCCAGCGCGACCCACCGGTGCACAGGATCGAGCACAATCTGCTCGAGGCGATGCTGCAAGCCCTCTGGCAGGCGCTTGAAGAAGAGACCACTGCCGATGATGACCGCCAAGGGGACAGCGCCGACGAGAAAGAGCGTGTCGCCCGAGGATGTAGATTTCTCGCCGCCGTTGTTGGCCGGCTCAGTTGAGGGTGTGGGCGGGTTGCCGGATTCAGGCGTGGTGGAGCTCACGATCCAGCGTAGTTCGCTCGCGCATGCTGACAGATGCTGCAACGCACACGCCGCTCGGTTGTACACGAAACCAACCGAGCCCGGGAGCGTCCAACTGCCCGAACGCGCAGGCTACTATCCGAACTCAACGTTTCGACAACTTCCCGCCAGGCCAACCGCCTCGCGGCTGAGGAGTTTCCGCCCATGCTTCCCAAGCCACCGCCTCGTGACCTCTCGCCGGGGTTCCTCTTCTGCCCGCCATACCGCATCTATGGCGAGTCCATCGCGGGCGAAGCCACCTGCATTCAGATCCCTGAGCTCGACTTGGGCTTCGACATCGGCAGTTGCCCCCGCGCCATGCTCAGCAGCAAGTATCTGGCCATCAGCCACGGCCACATGGACCACATCGGCGCCCTTGCGTACTTCTGCAGCCAGCGCCGCTTCCAAGGCATGGGCAACGCCAAAGTCGTCTGCGACGAACGCATCGCCCCCGCCATCAAGCGCATGATGGAGGGTTACGTCGACCTCGAGCGTCAACGCACGCCCTACGACCTGCTGCCGCTCCGCCCCGATCAGCCGCTGGAAATCAAGAACAACATTTTCCTCCGCGGCTTTGAGACCGAGCACACCTGCCCCAGCTTCGGCTACACCGTGAGCGAAAAGCGCACCAAGCTCAAGCCCGAGTTTCACGATCTGCCGCAGGACAAGCTCAAGGAACTCAAAGACCGTGGCACGGAAATCACGCGTTCCTTCGAGATTCCGCTGATGGCGTACACGGGCGACACCATGCCCGGCCCGCACCTCGTGCGTGAAGACGTGCGCAAGGCCCAGATCATCATCGCTGAATGCACGTTCTTTGAGCCCGACCACAAGGAACGCGCCCGCGTGGGCATGCACATGCACCTGGACGACATCGCAGAGTGGCTGCGCGTGGTGGAATGCCAGTACATGGTGTTGATCCACGTCAGCCGCCGCACCGACATGCAGTATGCCCGCAAGCGCGTGACGGAAATCGCCGGCGCGAAGCACGCCGATCGCATCCTCTGCCTGATGGACTACAAGGGCAACAAGGCGCGCTACGAGAGCCAGCTGATCGCTGCGGGGGAACCTGTTCCGGGCAAGGACGGGCCAAGCGGCTCGAGCGGCGCGCCATCCTCCCGTTCTGGCGGTCGTCCGCCGCGCGGACGGTGATTGCACGGTGCGAATTTATTTCGCACACGCTGCTTTGTTTTTCACAACCTGTGTCGCAGACGACTTTTCTCCGCATACTACTCGACAGCTTGTTGACACAACGCGTCAGGCGCGGTACGTTCCCCTCTTGGCAACGCGTGTTGGGTGGAACTTTCGCGCGTCTCGCCAGGTGACTGTGATGTGAAGTCATTTGTTTGGTGATGGACTCTCCGAGCTCTCTTTCGCGCTCTGCGCGTACATGGGTGGTGGCTGTGAACGGTCGTGACGCTGACTTCGTGGGCAAGGACCTCGCGGGCAGAAAACCATTGCGCCCGGTGCAAACCGCCAAGCGCAATGGCGACGCTGACCCCTACAGGCAGACCTGGGCGGGCATGATGTCCCATTTGCGCAAGCACTACAACGGCATGTGCCGTCAGTGGTTCGATGAACTCGAGCCTCTCGGTATCGCCGCCGGCGCTATCGAAGTGCGTTCCGCAACCGTCCTCCACCGCGACTACCTGCGGAAGACCTGTGCCGACGCATTCAACGACGCCGCGCGCACCGTCAGTGGTCGCTTGCTCTCTGTCAAGTTTCTGGGCCCGGGCGACGAAGCCGCCAGCGCGCACGAGTCGATGGCGATGCTGACGCCCGCCGCGCCCACTGTCGCACCTGCGCCCGTCAAGGCTCGTCCCGTCGAAGTCGCGCCGCCACCGGTCAGCGAGCCGCCCAAGCTCGCGCGCGACGAAAACGATGGCCTCGCGTCGCCGCGGCCCGAACGCTCCATCCCTGCGGAGCCCATTCCGCTGCGCAAGAGCGCCGTCACCATCCACGACACGCCCAACAAGTACGAGACACTGGTCGTCAATCCCGACTACTGCTTCGAGAATTTCGTTGTGGGCCACAACAACCGTCTCGCTCACGCTGCGGCACAAGCCGTCGCAAGCAACCCTGGCCGCGCGTACAACCCCTTCTTCGTCCACGGCGGCGTGGGCCTGGGCAAGACCCACCTGCTGCAAGCCGTCTGCCTGCGCATCGTGGAAGCCAACCCCAACGCGGTCCTCTACTACACCAGTTGCGAAGGCTTCGTCACGCAGTTCCTCGAGTGCGTGCAAAGCGGCGAGATGGCACAGTTCCGCCATCGCTTCCGCGATGTCGACGTACTCATCATCGACGACATTCACTTCCTGACCAAGCGCGACCGCAGCCAGGAAGAGTTCTTCCACACCTTCAACTCGCTCTTCCAGGCGCAGAAGCAGATCATTCTCAGCTCCGACGCCGCGCCCGAAGATATTCCTGACCTCGAAGAACGCCTCGTCAGCCGCTTCAAGTGGGGCCTGGTCGCCAAGATCGAGCAGCCCGATTACGAAACCCGCATCGAGATCCTCAAGACCAAAGCGCGTCTCCGCGGCATGATGATGCCCGATGATGTCGCCAAGTTCGTTGCGGAGCGCATTGAGAGCAACATTCGCGAGCTCGAAGGTGCAATCGTCAAGATCCAGCTGCTCGCCAGCGTCAACCAGCAACCGCTTTCGATCGAGCTCGCCAAGCAAGCCATCGGCGAACGCGTGGCCCAGCCCGCGGGCGAACCCACGATCCAGAGCATCATCAGCGTTGTCACGGAGTTCTATGGCATCCGCCTCGCTGACCTGCAGAGCAAGCACCGGCAGCGTTCCATCGCCCTGCCGCGGCATGTGTGCATGTTCATGGCCCGCAAGTGCACTCGCCTGAGTCTGGAAGAGATCGGCGGCTTCTTCGGCGGACGCGATCACACGACGGTCATGCACGCCGTCAAAACGGTGGAAGAGAAACTCCGCGAAGACCCCGAGTTTCCACCCATCATTTCAATGCTCGAAGAGAAAGCCCGCGCTCGCTAACAGACTGTTCTGGTCATGGCTGCCGAGTCATGCAAGTTTTCACGCGCGCTCGCGCAATCAGCCCCGATTTCTGGGGTTACGCAAGCGCCAGGCGCGTGTGGATAGCCTGTGGAAGACTTGGCCCCGGCGCGCGGCGGATGGCGCGAGCTTTCCTCTTCCACTTCACGGTCTCTGGGGAGATGCTGAGTTGTCACTGTGCACCGCGCGCTTGCGCCAGCCAGCCGACAGGATGTGGGCCAGATGTGGACTTGCAACTTCATCGTGACACGCGACTTACGCGCTTTATCCCCATGTCTTTCCACATTGCGCCAGGGCCTACTACTACTACGACGAGTAAATTTATCTAGTGGGGGAAAGACAGATCCTGCCAACAACGTCCCTCCCAAACTTGGGCAAGCGAACGCTCAAACATGTGGTGGTTAGAAATGTGAATAGCCGCTCCGCTCGGAGAGAGTGCTCGTTATGTCCGTTGGCAGCACGGACACCAAACAGTTGTGCGTTGGGCCACCAAACGAGTTCTCAGTTCCGTTTGGCAAACCACACAAGGCTTCGAACCGCGTCCGTACACCTTGTGCTCGTGCTGGAAGTCCCCGGCTTTTCCAGTGCTGTCGGTGTACGTGCCATCACGCAGTGTGCTGCCGCCAGAGATGATCGCTTGTGTCATCACCTCGCGGATCGTCCTCGCGATCGCCGACCACTGATCAGACCGCAACCGCCGACACTTCGCGAGCGGCGACACGCCCGCGCGAAACAGCGATTCGTCCGCGTAGATGTTGCCCACGCCAGCAATCACGCGCTGATCAAGCAGCGCGGCTTTCACCGCGCGCTCCGATTGCCCCAGCCGCGCTTCCAAGTGCTCACCCGTTGCTTCCAGCGCATCGGGCCCCAGCTCATGCCAGCGATGTTGCAGCAGCGCGGCAACATGTGGAAAAGTCCACACGCCGCCGAATCGTCTGGGATCTCGAAAGAGCACAACGCCGGCTGCCTTGCCGCCACGATGCAGATGCCATCGCACATGAATGTGATCTTCCTTCTCGGGCGTCTGTCCGGGCGCGAGCGAGATGAGCATGCCGGTCATGCCCAGATGCACATTCAGCACACGTCCATCGCGAGTGACAATCGCCATCTGTTTCCCGCGTCGCTCGATGCGATCAATCGTCGCACCATCGCACAAGTCTCGTGATGTTGGCTCATGCAGTTTGCCCTGCTCATCTGCCGCATCGCAGATGTCAGCTCGCAGAATCTCCACACGCGTGACCGTCGCACCGACCATCGGCGCAAGCAGAGAGCGACGCTGAGCTTCAACTTCAGGCAGTTCGGGCATAAGTCACCACAGACAGCAAGCAGCGGCAAGACACATCGATCACGAAGGCGTCGGAAGGTCTCGGCATGCACGCAAAGCGAAGCACCCGGTTTGTCGCCTCAGCTCCCATCACTCTTGGCTTCCTTACGGCTGGCCTTCTTCTTGCGGAGTTGGCGAAAAAACTCCGTCAGCAGCTGCGCACATTCTTCGCCTCGCACGCCTGCGATTGGCGGCACGCGATGGTTGAGGCGATGGTGGTCCAGCAAGTTGCCAAGCGAACCTGCAAAGCCCGCCTTCGGGTCCCACGCGCCAAAGACAACACGCTGCAATCGGGCGTTCACAATGGCGCCCGAACACATCGCACAAGGTTCCAGCGTCACCGCCAGTCCGCAGTCATGCAGACGGAAGTCCCCCACTCGCTTTGCAGCCTGACGAATCGCAATAAGTTCGGCGTGTCCGGCTGGGTCGGCATCACGCTCACGCGTATTGCCCGATTCTCCAAGCACCTCGCCCGTGCTGAGGCGATACACCACCGCCCCCACCGGTACCTCTCCCGCTGCCGCAGCTTCACGTGCCAGTTCCAGCGCGCGCCCCATCATCGCCACGTCCATCGCGCTCGCCCGCGCCGCTGCCTGCGGCACAGGCCATCGTCCCGCGATCACCATGACCAGTGCGTCACGAAGCCGGGCCCGCAGCCGCGCAAAGCCGCCGGGCGGATGCGGCTTGAAATCGCGCTCGAATCCGATCATGGCCGGTCGTCCTCGTTCTCCGTCGTTTCCGCCTTCCGTCCCGCGACGCGCGATGCCGGGAAGATCCACAGCAGAATCCCGCCCAGTTCATACAGCACCAGTAGCGGAGCCATCATCGAGAGCATCGACACGACATCGCCTGGCATCAAGGCGGCAGCGATGATCGCGTTTACCACGATCGCATGTCTGCGATACTTGCTGAGGAACGCACGATTGATCAGCCCGGCCCAGCCAAGCAGCAGAATGATGACCGGCGCCTGAAACGCCACCGCGAACGCCAGGATCAGCGTCAGCATCAAACTCACGACGTTGTTGACCGTGTACTGCGTGCTCACGCCCGCCTGCGCGAACGCCGGCATGCCCAGCACCACCGGTTTGCCGTCCGCGTCCGTCACTGCGATGCGCACCTGCCGCAGCGGCTCGTTAAGCCACATCTCGCCCGGCTGGGCGTCCTTCAAGTCACCCTGAAGGACTGGTAGTTTCGGAATCACGACATCCGCCGGTCGATCAACGATCGGAATCTCACGTGCGCCGAGGCTTGTGCCAAACGTGATAAGGAACGACAAAATCAGCGGCAGCACGACCTTAAAGAGGAAGTACACCCCGGCCGCGCCCAGAATCGTCGAGAGCGGAATAAGCAGATACACAAACCGCCGCTCATGCTTGTGCAGTCCCGGTGCGACAAACAGCCACAACTGATACAGAATCCACGGCGCGCCCGCAACGATCGCCGCGATCATGCTGACGCGGATGTACGCGCTGAACACTTCCGTCGGATCGATCGTTGTCAGGCCGCCTTGATTCGCTTCGTTCAAAATCTCGCGCGTGGGTTGCAGAATCAGATGATCCAGCAGCCATTCGCCTTTCCACAGACACACCACCAGAATCGGCACCAGCCCGAAGAGCGCGATGATCATCCGCCGGCGCAGGTCGTCAAGGTGTTGGCCCAATGTCATGATGGCCACATCCGTTTCTTCGCGCGAATTGTCAGGGTTGCGGTTGGGGGGCATGGCGCAGGCGGTCCGCGGAGCAGTCATTCTTGCAGGCATGGTGCATCGACGCACCGGAAATTCCCTGACGGATAACGCCGCTGCCCGCATCCTGTTGTGCCAGGAAAGCCTTTGCCGACAAACAAGCTGTGCAGGGTCGGCGAAGAACTGCGTGTGATGGAAGCGGCTGCAGGACAACCCCTGCCCACGGTACCGGCGCAATCTGACGCGCCGGTTGTCGCGCGCATTGATCCCCAGTGGCTCAACCAGCAATGGCTCGAGTATCGCCGCTGGGTTGCCGCCATCCTTCTCGCGTACAAGCCGCGCTGGGCCGATCTCGACGATCTGTTGCAAGATGTCGCGCTCGCCGTCGTCCGCAAGGGCCACGAAGTTCGCGACGAAGCCGCGTTCAAACCCTGGCTGCGCACCGTTGCCATCAACTGCGCCCTCATGGCCGCCCGCAAGGGCCAGAAGTACGCCGCCCAGACATCGCTCGAAGGCGGCGACGACGAAGAAGGCGTCATCGCCCGTATCGCCAGTGGCCAAGCAACGCCCGCGGCCGAGTTTGAGCAACGCAAGGAAGGCGAACGCTTGGTCGACCTCTGCGCTCAGATTCCCGATGGCTACCGCGAGCCGCTGCTGCTCAAGGCAGTACGCGGCATGAGCTACCGCGAGATTGGCGAAGTGCTGAACCTGCCTGAAACGACCGTCGAAACCCGCATCGCCCGCGCCCGCAAGATGCTGCGCGAGCTCGCCGGGTAAGGTGCCGACGCCGCTATCGAACGCAGCCGAGCCAGCCGGCCCCAAGGTTCGGCATTCGTACGCACCCCTCTGCGATGCCTTCGCGAACCCGAGTTTCTGGACCTTTCTGCGCACTCGTTGTGACGGAAACCCACCGCCTTCGCATCTGAGTGTCTGACCAATGAACACTCCTCCCAACCAACCAAGCACGCCCAACCAGTCTGGGCCGCATCAGCCCGACGCTGATCAGTTGGAACTGCTCATCAGCAAGGCAGTGGATGGCCGAGCGACGCGCCTGGAATGGGCCGTCCTCGAAATCGCCGCGCACGAAAGGCCCGTCGTCTGGCGCGATCTCGCACTCACCATGCGAGACAACGCGCTGCTCGAAGACGCCGTGAACCGCGCCGCAGATCGCGCCGAGCAGGTCGGCCTGCCTGCGAGCACGCAAGTCAGCGGTCGTCCCTCCTCACTGCGTACCTGGGGCGGCTGGGCTGCAGCTGCGGTGCTAGCTGTCATGTTCGTCGCGCAGTGGCGCAACCTCGCCAATCAGCCCGTGTCCAGCACCGGCTCGTCGCAGCCGCAGGTCGCCGGTCTTGGCAGCTTTACTGCTGACGAAGCCCGCAAGGCGTATCTCCAGCGCGGCAAGCAAGATGGCAGCGTCCTCGGTGAGATGCCCGCCAAGGTCATTGTCCAGGGCGCGCCCATCAAGGATGGTCAAGGCTACGAAGTCGTCTTCATCCGCCAGATCGTCGAGAAGGCGCGCGTTGATGATCTCGTTCGTTTTACCAGTGACGAAGCAGGTCAGCAGCGGATCATTCGGCTGCGCGAGTTGTACGAAGATCAACTCAACGCAGTGCAGCAACAGGATGCGCTGGCGCGTCCTGAGGTCTATTGAGATTCGCACGCGGATCGCGGAATGCAGATCGACGGGCGACAGCGCCCCCTTGTCAGGAGTTTCAACCATGCAACAGATGAACGGTTTCTCCAGTACCACTTTCAGCAGCGTTCCCAACAGCATTCGCGCCCTGGCCATGATGATGGCTATCACCGCTGGCGGCACGCTTGGCATCACGCCCGCTCTGGCAGACGACGACAAGACGGACGCTCCCAAGGTTGATCACATCGAAGGAGACTTCAATGAGAACATCCAAGAGGAAGTGCGCGTCCAGCCTGGTCAGGGTGGTGGCAGCTTCACGATCACCAACTCCTGGACCGAAAACGGCAACAGCTACAGCGTCACCAACAACAACGGCAACATCTCCGTCAAGGTCAACGGCGAGAAGCTCCCGGCCGATCGCTGGCGCGAGAAGGATGGCAAGCTCCAGATCCTGAGCAAGGAAGGCGATGTCGAAGCCACCACCGACATGCCCAGCATGGACAATGGCGGCATCAAACTCCGCTGGGGCGGTCAGGGTCGTGGTTGGCAAGAGCAAGAGCGCGGCAACGCCCGCCGTCGTCTGAACGAGATGATGGTTCCCCCGGTCCCCGCAGTCCCCTCCGCTCCTCGTCCGCCCGTCATGCTGGGCATCAACATGAGCGTGGTCGATGAAGGCGTGCAGGTCGATCGCGTGATTGACGATCTTCCCGCGCACAAGGCAGGCGTTCGCGAAGGGGACATCATCACCAAGGTCGGTGACAGTGTCGTTGAAGACACCGGCGACATCGTGGCTGCCTTGCGCGACCGCAAGCCGGGCGAGAAGCTCGACATCGTCGTTCTTCGTGATGGGAAACAGCGCACCTTGACAGCCGATCTGGTCGCGTACGACGCCGAAACCATCGAAGTGCCCGGCATGCCCGAGATTCCCGGCCTCATTGAAGTGCCGATGCTCAACGATCTCCCGTTGCTGGGCGAGAACATCACGCGCAATCACAACGAGATGCGCGAGCAGCTCGACAAACTCGTGGAACAGCTCCGGGCGCAGGCCAAGGACCTTTCCAAGGACCATAACGACGCCGGGAAAGCGCTGGAGGAAGCCCGCAAGGCTCTCGAAGACGCCGCTGATCAGCTCGACCAGGCCCGCGAGCAACTGAACCAGCGCCGGGCGCAGGGCAACATCTGGGTTGCCCCGGGCGGTCGGGGCGCGGGCAATAACCAGATGTTTGTTTTGCCCGATCGTGAAGGTCGTCTTCGCATCGAACGCTGGGACGGAGACGGCTGGCGTCCCGAAGAGAATCGCGAGTCGGCCGACGACATCAAGGAACTGCGCGACGAGATGCGCGAGTTGCGTGAAGAGATGAAAGAACTTCGTCAGAAAAACGAACAAGAGAGCAAGGACAAGCCGTAACACACACCGCCGAAAGGCGAAAAACCTGCGTTCGCCGCACACAACAGCGCGAGCGACGCAGCAAGTCATCCGCGACGGGCGGGCTGGAAGGGGTGGTCCCACCAGTCCGCTCGATTTTTTTTGCCCATATCGATGCAAGAGCAAAAAACAAAGATCCGGCGAAATTCTCCCCGCACGCGTGCCAACAAGTAGCGCGTTTCGCATCTTGGTGTATCACATCAAGCCGAGCTCGCGGCCGGCGAGGGAACTGGGAACATGGCGTCATCATCTCGCAGTGCGCTGTCAGCTTGGCTGACACGTCACACCTTTACGTTGGGCTGCACCGCCCTGTGTGCCGGCATGGTGCTTCATGCGACAAGCCGGGCCTGCGCCAGCTTCGAGCACGCGACCCTGCAGCGTGTGAACTCCTCAGCATGGCCCACGTACGTTGATCGTCCAGCGGCTTTGGCCAGAACCAGCCGCACAATCTCCCCGTACCTGTCCCCGCTCGACCCCGATCCGCGGCCGATCAGCGAAATCGAGCGAATGCTGCGCCCGATTCAACCGATGATGACCATGTCGTGCGAGTCCTGATATCCCCGACGCGCACGCGTTCATCGAGTACCCTCCGCCATGACCACTTCCCAGACCGACACCCCCACCGCTCTGCCGCAAGACGTTCAGCATGTGCGCGATGCGTACACCCGTCTGCGGGAAGAGATTCGCAAGGTCATTGTCGGTCAGGACGAAGTCGTCACGCAGATGCTCATGTCCATCTTCTGCCGAGGCCACTGCGTCGTCGTGGGCGTGCCGGGCTTGGCGAAGACGTTGCTCATCAGCACCATCGCCCGCGCCCTCAACCTGCAGTTCAGCCGCGTGCAGTTCACGCCTGACCTCATGCCCGCCGACATCACGGGCACCGAAGTCATTCAAGAAGACAAGCTGACCGGCCACCGCGAACTCCGCTTCGTGCGCGGCCCCATCTTCGCCAACATCATCCTCGCCGACGAAATCAACCGCACGCCTCCCAAGACCCAGGCCGCGCTGCTTGAAGCGATGCAGGAACGCCAGGTCACCGTGGGCGGCCGTCGCCACGAACTGCCCGTGCCTTTCTTCGTCCTCGCGACCCAGAACCCCATCGAGCAGGAAGGCACCTACCCGCTGCCTGAAGCCCAGCTCGACCGGTTCATGTTCCAGATCCAGATCAGCTACCCCACCTTCAACGAAGAACTCGACATCGTGCGTCGTCAGGCCACACGCACCACCGCCGACGTGCAGCCCGTCCTCGACGAAGCGACCATCAAGCAGATCCAGCACGTCGTGCGCACCATGCCCGTTGCCGAGCACGTGATCGGCTACGCCCTGCGTCTCGTGCGCGCCACGCGCATCAAAGAACCCATGGACTTGGGCCAGACGCGCCCGCAGAAGGTCAAGGACTACGTCGGCTGGGGCGCCGGCCCCCGCGCCAGCGAGTTCCTCATCCTCGCCGCCAAAGCCGCCGCGCTCCTCAGCGGTAGCACCCACGTCACTCCCGAGCACGTCAAGCAAGTGGCCAAGCCCGTGCTGCGCCACCGCGTCATGCTCAACTTCAATGCCGAAGCTGATCAGGTCACGCCCGACCAGGTTATCGACGACCTGCTCGCCAGCGTCAGCGTCGAAGCGCTCACGCCCAGCGAGAAGAAGAAGATGGACGAAGTGCTGCGGTGATCGCACACGAGTAAACCCGCCCGTCGAAACCTACGCGCTTCCCATAGTCGCATCGCAGAAATCGCCCCAATCAGCGTTATGGCACCTTGGCGCATTCCACTTCTTGTGGTACGTTCTTCTGATGCACCCTGTACGTCCTTTGCGTTCCGCTCTCGCCACACTTGTGCTCGCAGGTCTCGCCACATCCGCGTTCGCGCAGCTTTGCCGCGAAGAACTGATCGTCAACGGCTCCTTCGAGTTCCCCGCCGTTCCCGCCAACACCGCTCTCCAGATTGCGCCCGACAACTGGTCGTGGCAATCCGCCGTCGGCTTCGTCTTCCGCGGTTCGCCAGCCCCCATCTGGCCCCTCGCGCAGAACGGCCAGCAGTACGCCGACATCGGCAACTCCACCGATTACCGCCTTCGTCAGAACTTCACGCTGCCCCACCGCTCGCGCATCTCCTTCACGTGGTACGACAGCGTGGCCTCCGGATTCACTTCCGCCTACGACGTTTTCATCTACAACAACGCCACCGACGAGCTGCCGTTCTACTACGACTTCGGCTTCGTCAATGCCAGCACGTGGAAACTCGTCGATGCGAACGGTGGCGCACCCTTTACGCTCGAAGCAGGTTCCTATCGCGTCGAGTTCATCGGTAACGCTGTGCCCAGCGCAAACGCCGACGCGCTTATCGACAACGTCTCACTCGTCTTTGACCGTGGCCCCGACGCCAACTTCCTGGGCGGCACGCGAACCATCGCCGGCAGCGACCGCTACACCCTCAACGCCCGTGTCAGTGGCCAGCCACCCATCACGCACCAGTGGCAAATCGAGACCGCGCCCGGCATCTTCACGAACCTCACGGAAAATCAGATGACGCCCGTTGGCCCGGTGCTGGGCGTCTTCAGCGATCAGCTCACCATCGAGCGCGCAGTCAATGGTGCCACCGCCAAGTTCCGCCTCGTCCTCAGCAACATCTGCCGCGGCTCCGTGAGTGAAGTTACCACCATCGAAGTGTCTCGTTGCAATACCATCGACATCAACCGCAACGGCGTCTATCCCGAAGACCAGGATGTCATTGACTTCTTCACCATTCTCGCCGGCGGCGAATGCTCCTCGGGCGACTGCGTTGGCATCGACTTCAATGGCAACGGCGTGTTCCCTGAAGATCAAGACGTGATCGACTACTTCGCTGTCCTCGCTGGCGCACCGTGCCCGGGCTAAGTCGCGTCGTCACGTCATCGCGCGCACGCGCCACGCCTGCGCCACAGTCTCGGCGAAATCCGTCGCAAAGCGAGCGCCATCGCACACCGCCGAAGCGAGCATGCGTTCGCGCAACGTTGCGTGATACTGCGCCCGCCGCGATCCGTCGCGAGCAAGTGCCGTCGCGATGAGCACGAACTCATCGGCCGAGTCCGCCACCAGTTCCGCGCAACCCGCGTGCGTCAAGAGCGACAGCCCCACCCGGCTTACGTGCTGCTCACCGGCGCGCGTCACAATGGGTACGCCCATCAACATCGCTTCGCACAATGTGGTCGTGCCCACATACGGATATGTATCCAGCGCGATGTCAATCTTCCCATACAGCCGCAAATGTTCGCGCGGGTCTTGGAGTCTTCCCACGAGTTCCACGCGCTCGCGTGCAATACCCCGCTGCTCCAACTGCGTCCAGATCATCTCCCGCGCCACCGGCTCATCCAGCAGCGATCCCTTGATGAGCATGCGCGCGTCCGCAACTTCACGCAGCACCCGCCCCCACATGTCATACGTCGCGCGAGAGAACTTCTGTGTTGCCGAGAAGCAGCCAAACGTCACCACATCGCGCCGCTCGCGCACCGGCAACGCCGGCACGTCGGTCCCGGCGTCATAACACACGAAACACCCCGGTACGCGCAACAACTTTTCACGACACTGCGCCTCGCTGCCCGCAGGATCAGTGAGCGCATCCACGATGCGCCCATCAATCACGTCCAACCCCGTACTCGCCGGATAGCCGAGAAAACTCACTTGCACGGGCGCAGGCCGCCAGCAGCACGCGGCGATACCCGACCCGCTGGTGTATCCGCCGCACTCCACCAGCACATCAATTTCACGTTTCGCTATCTCTTCCGCCAGCGACTTTGCCGTCCACACCGGCACATGCACAAATGCATTACAAAGCGAACCCAGTTCGCGTGTCACCTCATCGGTCTTTGCCGCCACATGCACGCCTGTCACATGCCATCGATCACGCGGCAGATGCTTCAGCAGGGGTCGCAGAAAAAACGCACACGAGTGCGCCCGAAAGTCCCCGCTCATGAACGCGATCCGAATCCTGCGATCCGCGCCCACATCACGCACGCGCGTGAGCGCGTGTGCCCCCGCCCTCTGCTGCGCTGCGATCGCCTCTCCCCACCGCACCGCCCACGCCAGTTTCTCGCCGGCGTCCACCGCATCCCCATCGCCCGGGGCCGCACGCAGTCCGCCAACGGGCGTCACGTACAGCACGCTCGTCACCACGCGCTCAATGAACGCCGGATCGCCCGCAAATGGCCCGTGCATCGCCCGCAGCACAATCTCCAGCCCCCGCTCTGGATCGCCCATCTCACTCTTCAACCCCGCGTAATTCAGCGCAATCGCCGGTTCGTCGGGCGCCATCGCGTACGCCCGCATCGCTGGTTCAATCGCTCCCGCCTTGTTGTCGCCCATCAGGTAGGCCGCCGTCAACACATTCAGCGCCTGCGCCGTCGCGGACAGCTCCACCGACCTCTTCGCAAAGACCAGCGCCTCAGCATGCTTGCTCAGCGCCCCAGCGATGTTCGCTGCGAGCTCGTAGCGTCGCCCCAGCACCACCGCCTCCGTCTTGGGCTCCAGGTCCAAAGCCCGTCGCACGTGAAACATCGCGCTCTCAGCCTTGCCCGTAAACAGCAGCGCCGCCGCCATCCACTCATGAGCCAGCGCATCATTGGGCTTGCTCCGCAGTTGCTGCATCAAGAGAGGCACTGCCTGCGCGTACCCACCCTGCGACAGCAACGCATCCGCTTTCATCATCGCAGGCGACAGCATGCTCGCACAGTAGATTCGATGTCGCTGCGACGTGAAGCCCACAAGCGTTCGTGGACGACGCCATTGACAGCAAAATGGAAGAAGGGCCCGCCACTCGAAAGCGACAGGCCCCTGTGGGGGGAAGGCAGCGTCGGAGGAGAGACGCAACTTCGCGAGGCGTTATGCCACGCGACGTCGACGCGCGGCGACCAATCCGCCCAGCGCAAACACACTTGCGACGCCAGGCGCGGGCACGATCTCAAAGTCAATCCGATACACAGGCGTACTCGATTGCAGTTGCAGATCAAACGTGTAGCCCGCCGCAGTCGTGGCACCGTTGAAGATGCTCAGCCCGCCAAACTCAAGCTCCACCACGCCCGTGTCAGCGATCCGTCCGTCGTTGCTCGAGCCGACGATGAACGCCGCGTTGGGCACGCTATCCACCTCACTGCCCGCGTCCCAAATGTCGCCGGCACGCTGCGTGATACTCGTGAGATTGAGCGACCCATCCATGTTGAACAACTGATACTGCGTTGGCGAGTCGTTACCGATGAAGTAATCATTGCTCGGAACAACCATGCTCGCGAACGTGAAGTACCGATTGATCGTCGGATTCACCGTGAAAACAGAACTCCGCACGCTACCAGGCGTGAGCGGCCCCATGTGAGCAGTGCCGAGCGTCGCCGTCGGATCGCCCGCAGCAAACGCCGGGAACCAGTCGCTGCCCGACCCGCCTTCAGCAATTGAGATGATCGGCGCCGTTGCGGCCTGTCCCGCATTGAACGAGTCGTACGTGCCCCCGTTGAATCCCACGCGCAGCGGCGCGAACGACACGCTGTTCGTCGGCGCAAGGTTCGTCACCGTCACGCGAACTTCTACGTTTTGCGCATTCGCCGCACCAGCCATCACTCCCATCGTCAAAACCAAAGACATCACATGCACTTGCTTCATCACAAACTCCCTTGAGTGCGCACGGCATCACGCCGCGAGCACCGCTCGTCGCCAAAGAAACCGACCTGCGACCCATCGCAGACCGACCGACATCCGCACCAGACCTGCACGTCTGGTTACGACCAGTGATTGATGCTGATTGACTTCCACCGCACAACCCAAAAGCGGGATGCCTCTCGCTCGTCATGTGAGTCGCCGAGCCCACACGAGCCTGACAGTCAATGTCAAAATTGTTCCATCACATGGTGCGAACGTCGTCACCTGACGTGCCGAGCTTCCGCGCGATGCGCTCCCGCGCATCACCAGGCATTGCCGCGATCGTCGCATCCGTCGCATCTATCGCTCGCAGCAGTGCCCGTAGTTGTCCGATCTGTCTGCGCCATTGCGCGCATCCCTTGCACACGCGCAGATGCAGCCACAACCCGCACGCCTGCCCTGCACGGAGCGGCTCATCAGCCTGCCTGCTCACAAGTACAGCGTGCTGCTCACATCGCATACCCAGCACATCAAACATGTCGCGTATGAATGCCGTCATGCGCCACCATCCTCGCCCGCCGCTGCGTCACGCAGTTTGCGTCCAAGACACGCTCGCAGCGCCGCCCGGGCACGATGCATCCGCGTCCACATATTGGTCGCGGAAATTCCCAACACCTTGCATACTTCGTCGCTGGGAACACCCTTCAGCTCTCGTAGCCACACCAGCTTCGCCTGCGCGGGCGGCAGTTGATCCAAACACACCCGCAGGTGTGCAAGCATCGCGCTGCGTTCAGTTTCTTCCTCCAAAGTCCATCCCGGCTCCACCCGCGCCCAGCGACCGTCACTTGCGAACTCCCCCACGCACGTGCCGCACGCACACCCGCGTCCATGGCCGTCCGTCGGACGCCTGACATGCTCCCCTTCGCGAGCTCGTTTGCGAAAGTAATCCGCAATCTTGTTCGCCGCGATCCCCAAGAGCCACGTCTGCTCGCTCGATTCCCCTGCGAACGTCCCCGCGTTCTTCATCGCCGCCAACAGCGACTCCTGCACCATCTCTTCCGCCACCTGCACAGACCGAGTCCGCGCCAGACAGAACCGCCACAGCACGTCCCCGTACTCCGTCAACCACCGCTGCGCAAGTGCGCGCGCGGCATCCTCCTGCCCCTTGCGCGGCATCGCCCCGACATCCACGCTCGTGTGCGCGTCTTCCATGCATCCCACAAACATGAGTCGCCGCCCAGCACGCCGCCTTGCACGAATCGTAAATTGCTCGGTCCGAGATGCGACGTTGTCACCCTCTCCTCACATCCTACCACCCCGCCTACCCTCTCCTCCCCAGCACCCCGGGTGGATTTCGGGTATGCTGGCTGCAATCTGTCCGCTCCAGCCACCTGCTAGGCATCACCCCGCAGGCTCGGTGCGTACAGCTCTTTGTCCGACAGACCTGGTGGAGGTTCTCGCTGTATGGAAAAGCTTTTCTACACCCTCGAAGAAGCCGCCCAGCGCCTGGGCAAGACCGCTGACGAAGTCCGCACCATGGCGGCTCGCGGCCAGCTTAGCGAGTTCCGCGATCGCGATCGCCTCATGTTCAAGAAGGAACAGGTTGACCTCCTCGCCGGCGGCGAAGACGACAGCCTCCGCCTCGCCGACTCGGGCGAACTCGAGCCCGTTGGCCTCGCCAGCAGTGGCACCGCCCCCGGCATCAAGGCCGACAAGAAGGAAAGCACCGGCTCGGGCTTCAACCTCCTCGAACTCGACTCGACCGACGAAGCCGACGCCAACGCCGTCACACGCGTCACCGCCAGCCCCACCGGCTCACTGGTTGACCCCGGTGACGACAAGGGCAAGAGCGGCAGCGCCGGCCTCCTCGATCTCACGCGCGAAGCCGATGACACCAGCCTCGGAGCTGGCCTGCTCGAAGACGTCTACGGCAGCGAAACCGTTGCCAGCGCCACCGTCGCGGACGACGCGGGTGGCCTGGGTGGCGCGGCTGCCGGTGGCGGCGGCTCACTCTTCGAAAGCCCCGGCGCGGGCACCGGTGGTGACTTTGAAGCCGCCCCCGCCGCCGCGACGGCTATGGCTCCGGTCGAGGCTTACGACGGCCCCGGCTCTGGCCTGGTCGGCGGCCTTGCCGTCGGCGCCATTGCCGCTCTGGGCGTCGCAGCTTTCACCCTTATCGCCGGCATGAACAGCAGCACCGGTGGCGGCCTTGTCGCAACCATCGGCGAGAACATGTTCATCATCGTCGGCGTCTGCGCTCTGCTCGCCATCCTCGGCGCCGGCATCGGCTGGTTCCTGGGCAAGAAGAGCTAAACGCAAAGCCCCATCATCAAGAATGAAAACGACGCAAACCCCTCGCGTCGTTTTTTCATGTCGTCATGTTCTCCTCGTCCGGGTCTTCCCGCCAGACGCGCTTCGTCGTTCCGCACTCCGGACACACCTTGTACCCGCCCTGCAACTCAATCCCGCTCAAGTCATACAAGCACCGCTTGCACAACCCCCGCCGCGCCCGCCGCTCCGCCAGCGCCGCCCGATACCCCGCCATCGATACCGGTAGAAACGCTCCCAGCGCAAACAATGCAAACGGCACACGCCATCGCGACTGCGCCGTCCCCGCCCTGCTCCACGCCGACCCCCAGTGCAACTGAATAGGCGGCGACATGCCCGGTCCGCTCGCGCCCCGCAAGTCCCCGCGTACGAACCCCACGCTCCGCGAGGTCGTCCCCAGCGTCCACGTTACACCAAACGACCAGAAGTAACTGGCCACGCTCACCACAAACGCGCTCATCCCGACCCACGACAGCACCACCAGCCCCTGATACACCACTCGCGCCCGTGCAACCGCTCGTCGCCGTACCGCTGCGCTCATCCGCTTCACGTCGGCTCCATGCGACTTGTTCACAGTGCCCATGCGCCACCCCTCACTGCCGCATTCACAGGTTGTGCACCAGTCTTCCCCATGCCAAATCCTACGAATCCCCGCTCTCCCGCGTAACTCCGCGCGATTTCCCAGCGTCTACTATCGCATCACTATGAAGGTCATCTGCGATCGCGGCGCCCTGATGGACGCCATCAATCTGGTTTCTTCCGCCGTCGCCAGCCGTAGCCCCAAGCCGCAGCTCGGGTGCATCCGCCTTACCGCCAGCAAGGCCAGCGGCGCGGGCGACCTCACCCTCTCCGGCACCGATGCCGAAATCGCTCTCAAGCTCACGCTTACCCAAGTTGACGTGCAGAGGGTCGGCGAAGCCCTCATTCCAGCCGACAAACTCAAGAGCATTGTCGCTGCAGAAGAAGGCGAGCCCACGCTCACCATCGAAGTCGATGACGACATCTGTCACATCAAGGGCGCCGATGCTCACTTCAAGGTCTTTGGCTATCCCGCCAACGACTTCCCCCCGATTCCCGACTTTGCAGGCGTGGTTGCGGGCAGCATGGGCGAGCCCAAAGCCAAGGCCGTCATGACGCACCCCGCGGGCTCGCTTGCGCAGCTCGTCGCACGCACCAGCTTCGCCGTCGCTCGCGAAAATTCGCGCTACGCCATCAACGGCGTGCTGATGAAGCGTGACGGCAAGCGTCTTGAAATGGTCGCCACCGATGGCCGGCGCCTTGCTCTCGCTCGCGCCGCTCTGACGGGCGGCGATAAAGACGCGAAGGCCGTCTCCTGCATCATTCCCACCAAGGCCCTGGGCGTGCTCCAGCGCCTCATCGCCAGCCACGACGAACCTGTGCAGATCGCCGTGACTGACGCGCAGATCCTCTTCAGCTTCGGCACCGCCGGCAGCCCCGGCCGCGCCGTGCTCGTGAGCAATCTCGTCGAAGGTTCCTTCCCTCCCTACGAAGACGTCCTCCCCAAGGACAGCGACAAGAAGGTCACCTTCGATCGCGACGTCATCGCCAGCGCCGTCCGTCGCGCCGCACTGCTCACCAACGAAGAAAGCCGCGGCGTCCGCCTTGCCTTCAAGAGCAAAGGCAAGAGCCTCGAACTCAGCAGCCGCGCCGCCGAAGTGGGCGAAGCCAACATCCGCGTCGACGTCACCGCGTACGAAGGCGACGACCTCGAAATCGGCTTCAACCCCCAGTTCATCGTCGACGCCATGAAGGTCATCCAAGAGCCCGAAGTCATCATGGAACTCAAGGCCCCCAACAAGCCGGGTCTCATCAAGAGCGGCAACGACTTCCTGTATGTCGTCATGCCCGTGAGCCTGAGCTGATTGCTGGTGGGCCGCCCCCTCTGGGGCGGCAGTATTCCCATCACATGCAAGTACCCAACAGCCTCCGCAAACACGCGGAGGCTTTTCCTTTTCACGCCCGCTTCACGCATCCCTCCCATCACACATCTGCTACGGTCCCCCATGCCCCGCTCCAAACGTCCATCCCCCGCCGCTCATGCTGGCGACGAATCCCCGTCCAAAGTCCGTCTCCAGCGTGTTCTTGCCGATGCGGGCATCGCCGCGCGGCGGGTCTGTGAGCAGATGATCACTGAAGGTCGCGTCATCGTGAACGGCCACAAGATGACCAAGCTGCCGATCTTCGTCGATCCCGCGAACGATCGCATTACGGTCGATGGCAAGCCCATCCCGGCGCCGCAGCAGAGGGTCTACATCATGCTGCACAAGCCGGCGCGGACAATCGTCGCGACCGCTGATGAACCGGGCCTTGAGCGTCGCACGGCCCTCGACCTGGTTGATCACCCCGCCGCCGCGCGACTGTTCCCGGTCGGCCGCCTCGACTTCGACACGACCGGCTTGCTGCTGCTGACCAACGACGGCGACTTTGCCAACATCGTGACGCACCCCAGTCGGGGCGTGAAAAAGTTCTATCACGCGTGGGTCAAGGGCTACGTGACTGACGAGATGCTCGCCAAGATTCGCCGCCAGAGCAAACTCGTCGCGAAGGCGGCGATCGCCGAGAAGCGCAAGCAAGCCCGTGAAGCGATGGGCGCGTGGGCAGCCAGCGATTTGCCCCAAGGCAGACGCAAGACGCCCATCACTCCGATCGATGCTCGGCTGCTTCGCGTCGAAGACGGCAAGAGCGTGCTCGAAGTCGAGTTGGTCGACAACCGCGCATCCCTGCGCGATGTGCTGCTCAGTGCCGGCCTTGATGTGCGCAAGCTTGTGCGCGTGCGCATCGGCACCCTTGAACTCAAGGGTGTTCCGCCCGCCTTCTGGCGTGAGTTGACACCCAAAGAGGTTCGATCGCTCATGAAGGCGGAGAATCCTCGCCAGCCCGTGCAAGCCCCGAACAAGAGTGGAAAATCCCGCGATTCTGCACGCAGTGCGAGTAAATCGCCGAACTCCCCGACTGCTGCGCCGTCTGTGGAACAGGCGGCCCAGCGCGCGCTGGCCCTCCTCGCCGGTCGCGGCACCAAAGCTCCCAAAGACCGGCAGGATGCCGTCGACAACGCACCTCCGCGCGTCAGCCGTCGCGCTGCCGGCAACGAAGACGCTCGCGCCAAGGCCGTGAGTGACTCCTTCACCGAGCCGACACGACGCAAGCCGCGCACGTTGTTGCCCGACTGATCTTGGCCCGATTGATCCCGTCAGGTTTTCGCGATGGCACTCCGCAGCTCAACACCTCCCGAACCGCTCACCGACGAGATCCCGCTTCCCAAGTGGGCCCCGCGCTGGATGCCGCGCACACGCGTACTCATGCGTCTGGTGGGTAACAACTATCGCCAGAGCCAGATGACCCGCATGGCCGCGGCGCTGAGCTTTCGCACCATCTTCGCGATCATTCCGGTTCTGGTCATCGGCCTCGTCGTCCTGCATCGCTTCGTCAACGAGCAGCAGGTGCGCGAAGTGGTCACCAGCGTGCTCGAGTACGCCGGTCTTGCCAATATCGTCGTTGAGAAGGTTGAGCCCGCCAAACAGGCTGCCGCGGTTATTCCAGGCATCAACATTTTCGGCGGCGGCGGCATGATGATCTCCGCAGAGCAGGTGCAACAGCAGGCCCAAGCCGCGCGCCTTGACGAGTTTATCAAGCAGCTCATGACGCGCGTCGAGTCCATCAACTTCGGCGCCATTGGCTTCATTGGCGCGCTCATGCTTATCTACGCCGCGATCTCCATGGTCGTCGAGACCGAGAAAGCCTTCAACCAGATCGCTGGCGCGACCGCGGGCAAGACCTGGGTTCGCCGCGTCACGCAGTACTGGGCCCTGCTCACACTTGGGCCCGTGTTTCTGGTGCTCAGCTTCGGCGTGAGTGAAGCTGCCAATCGCACTGCGCGCAACTGGGTGGGCATGGCGCAGGAAGCCCGCCAAGTCGAAGCCGCTGCCGCATCGATTGAAGCAAAGACGCCTCCGGTCAACGTCGAAAGGACGTTCGCCGATCGCGCGCGTCAAGGTACTGTCGCCATCGTCGGCTTTACCGCATCATGCGCCATCTCCACGCTCATGCTGCTGGTGCTCTACACAGGCATTCCCAACACGCGCGTGCACGTCCCCAGCGCCATGGCCGGCGCCGCCTTCGCCGCCGTCGTGTGGGAGGCCAGCAAGTGGGCCTTCACTGCCTACGTCAGATACAGCACCGGCTACGCCCAGCTCTATGGCGTCATCGCCCTCATTCCGCTCTTCCTGCTCTGGGTCTATGTCACTTGGATCGTCATCCTGCTTGGCTTCCAGGTCACTGTCGTCATGCAGGCTTATCGCAAGCTCAGCAAAGAGGGTTTCAAGCGATCACTCATGGTGTCGCTTGGCATGATTCCCGATCCGCGCGACGGCGGAGCCGAAGGCGTGTTGCTCGTGCACCCCGCCAGCACGCTCGTCATCATGTGTGCCGTGGCGCAGCGCTTCAAAGCAGGCCAAACCAGCGACCGCCAGAGCCTCGCCCTCGCCACCAGCCTCGAGGAGTCGCTCGTCGATGTGCTGCTCAAGCGCCTGCACAAAGCTCAGATGCTCGTGGAAGTGGTCGACAACGACCCCACCATTGACACATTCACGCTCGCGAAGGCACCCGAGGCGATGCTTGCCACCGAGATCATCGCCCTGAACGATCCGCCGGGTACCACCATGCATGGCGAACACGCGACACTGGCGACGACGCTTGACAACGTCCGTCGCGACGCGTTCTTCGGCAAGAGTCTCGCGGATGTGGTGGCGAGTATCTCGCCCCAGCCGCCCGCCTCGCCTCAGGGTGGGCACAGCGCCGCGGTTGCGATGGGTTAAGCGTCACGCGATGCGGCGGAAGACCTGAAGTGACGCGACGCCGAAAATGCGGTGGAAGCCACTGGCCTGATCGTTGGTCAACTCCTGCGCGAACTTGGTAACGCCCGGCCAACTGCCCACGTCATGCAGGCAGATGTATCCGCCCACAGGCACGTGCTTGGACCAGAGCGCGAAGTCTTCCTTGCTCGCCTCATAGGAGTGATCGCCATCGATGAAACAGAGGCGAATAGGCCCGCCCGACCAGGAGAGAGCGCCTTCGCGAGAGGGTTTCTCGATGACGTTGACGAACTCGGTCAGGCCGGCCTTTTCGATGTTGCCGCGGAAAACGTTGAGCGTCGTGCCATCGCGAGCGATGTCGGGATCAGGGTGTGAGCCGCCCGGCTGGTGCTCGGGTGAGCCTTTGAAGTGATCGACCGCGAAGATGCGCCCGCATCCAGCGGTGATGTTGGCGTTCGCGAGCATCTGCGCGCCCATCGCCAGCCAGCAGGCGGAAAGGCCCTTGAAACTGCCGATCTCGACCACTTCACCCGCAACGGTTGCTTGCGAAGCCGCGACCAGACGCATGAGCGTGAAGCCCTCAATGCGGTGCAGCCAGCCCTGCACGTGGCGAACGCGGTTGGCGCTGTTCTCCAACAACGCGGCGACGGAAAGCTCTCCCGAGAGCTGCTGCTCGATGTTCGTGAAGCCTGCCGGGGACTGGGTCTGGGTGCTCATGAAAAGGCTATCGGCAGACGACGCGACGGCGCAACAAGGTCAGCGGGTGAAAACTTCGACTTCCTGCAGCCGGTGTGTTCCCAGTCCCATGTCGTGCGTCTCATACAGACTCGCACGCAGCCACGGTGCAAGGAACGTGTGATCAATCGCCAGCAGCGGTACACGCCGCGGATACGTCAAGTCGGGCCCGTAACCGGCCTGTTCATACGCCCCGATCAGCATGCCATCAACACGTGCGTTCAGCGTGTCGAGCGACCGTGACCCGCGCGGTGTGTTCGTGTCACCAGCGATGATGTCCGGTGTCCGCAGCGGATTGGTCGCGACATCACCCCATGTGTCCGCCACATCGCGACCGTTCGCGGCGCGCATCAGGTAATTCGTCAAGCCATCCAGCGTGCGCCGCGCTTCACGCATCATGCGATCACGCGGAATATCCGGATCGCTGGGAAGATCCACCAGCCACACCGTCGTCGGTCGCCCCAGCGCGCTGGTCGTATCCAGTTGCACCAGAAGCGCCGCGCCTTTGTCAATCGACAACAGCCCACCCCCGTCCCACGTAAACCGCCGCACCTTTGCCCCCGTCACACCCAGCTCCGTTCCTGCCCACCGCATGATCGGAAACTTGCTGATGACCACCAATCGCCCGTACACCACCGCATGCGCGGGCTTTTCCGGGCTGCCCATGCTCTCCGTCACCGTTGCAAACGACCGGTTGAACGGCGGGTTCGCCACCAGCAGTACATCTGGTCGTATGTCGCGCATGCGCTCCAGCGCGAGATCAAATCGATCCATCTCGCTGGGGTTCCACACGATCAGCCGCGTGGGCGACGCTGCGTGTGGACGCGTCACAGCATTGAGCACGCGCCATTCGCCAAGCACCATGCCCAGCGTCACCACGCCGCATGCGATCCACGCGACACGCCGCCACCGAGCGCTGCGGGCGCCGGGCCGTGCATCTCGCCAAGATCGATCTCGGTTGTCAGCCGCTTCATACCGTGGGAAGCCCAGTTTCGCAAGGCCCACGGACAACGCCAGACACACCGCCGACCCGGGCACGATGATCCAGCTTGGCATCCACAGTACAAACTGGCTCCAAAAGAACCGGTCTGACACCAGCCGCCCGATGATCCACGCGGCAAGAGCAATCCACGCCAGTGCGAGAAGAGTCCGGCTGGCCCATCGCACCGTCGATATCAATACTCGTTGATCCATGTCACGCTGCGCTCTCGGTCTGCTCATCTGGGCGCACGCCGCAGATGATCCCCATGATCCGACGAACTTTCATCGGCGCAACCCGCACAACATCTTTCAGGGCTTCATGCAGGAACACGCGAGCGAGCGCCAGGAAAAGCACGCTTGTCACCGTCCCCGCCACGCCCACCCGTACCGCATCCGCGATCATGAGCTTGACCGCATCTGACCCCAGCGGCATGTATTGCGGCAGCACCTGTCGAATCGGCAGGAAATGATCCGCCGACCAGCCCGCCGCCCCCGCCGCGATCGCGATGATCCACGTACTTCCCATCGCCACCGCAAGCTCGCGCCGCGGCAGTTGCAATTGCTTGCAGACCCACATGCAGATCACCGCACGACTGACAAACAGCCACAGTCCTCCCCCGATCGCCACACTTGTCGCCGAACCTTCAATCCACGCAGCGAAGCAGCAACTGGCCGTCAGCCCGGCGCCTTCCAACAGCGTCAGCCACGAGTAGAGCTTGAATCGACCCTGTGCCAGCAAGATGGCGGCCGTCAGCCCGAACGTGATGCGCCACGGGAAGAAGATGCCCAGAATGACCGTCGCCCAGACTGACGGTTCCCACTTGCCGTGCCACAGCAAGCTCTCCAGCGCGGGCATGCACGCCGAAAGTCCGAGGCTCGCGATGCTCGCAACCAGCATCAGCGTTCGCATGCTGCGAAGCACCGCGTGTCGAAGTCGTGCCGGGTCATGCGCCATCCGCGTCAACGCGGGCGTGAGCACCAGCAACACACTGACGCCCAGCAACACACCAACCTGCGCCGTGATGGAATATCCAAAGTAAAACTGCCCGTTCTGCTCAGCCGTCAGCAACCCCAGTGGCAGCAACATGACAAACGGACCCCAGTCCACGGCAAAATTTGAAAGCGATGCGAACATCAGCCAGCGACTATCACGAAACAGTGCGGGCCATTCCTGCGTCCGTGCGGGCTTCTTCCACAGGTTGATCTTGCTGACGCGCGAAGAGGCGATCGATTCGTATGCCGCGGCGAGCACGGCGGGAATCGCAAGCGCGAGCGCGCCCATCCCACCAAGCGCAAATCCGATGCTGCTGGTCTGCCGCACCAGGTTGACCCCCACAGCAATTTTGCTGGAGACCGAGAAGTTCAGGTCATTCCTTAACTTGCTCCCCAATATTCCACCAACCGTCCCCACCGGCAGTGCAATGCCAAGCACAAGCACCACCATCGCGAACTCAGGCTTATCGAGGTGCAGCGACAATGGATAGGCAATGATGCCAATCAACGCCGCCACCACCATGTTGTACCAGAAGGCGAGCCAGAAGGCAGGTCCTGAAAGATCATCGAAGCGTTCGCGCCCACGCTGCACCAGCAGCTCACGCATCCCGGCTTCCTTACACACTGCCACGAACCCCGCCACGCCCGTCGCCACCGCATACACGCTGAAATCCTCAGGATCCAGCTTCCACCCCAGCACAATCTGCGCAATCGACGTCAGCAACTTGTTCGCGATCGCCGCGACCACCATCCACGCCATGCCATGGCCGACCCGTGCTCCCAGAGCTTCGGTCTGGGGCTGACTCGTCGTCTCACCTGTCTGTGCCTGACTGTCACTCATCGATCATTCACACACCGACGCCATCCCCGTGCGTCACTATAACCTCTTCAAAGCGATTCACGCCCCTTTGCCCCATCTCTCGTGCTTTCCACGCGAAAGATTCACCCATGACCACGCTTCCCACCTCTTCACCCCTCGCCGGCAAGCGCATCATCGTCACTGGCGGCGCTGGCTTTCTGGGCCGTCACGTCAAGCAGCGCCTTCTCGCACGCGGCGTGAAGGAAGAACACATCTACATTCCGCGCCGCAAAGATGTCGACCTGACCGACAATGCCAGCGTCGCGCGCATGTATCGCAACGCCTTTCCCAACGCCAAGGCCGACGTCATCCTGCACCTCGCCGCCGAAGTCGGTGGCATCGGCGCCAACCGCAAAAACCCGGGCCGTTACTTCTTTGCCAATATGGCCATGTCGCTCCACCTCATCGAACACGCCCGCCTCGACGGCCTCATTGAGCGTGGCGGCGTGTTTGTGCAGACCGGTACGATCTGTGCCTACCCCAAGTTCGCGAAGGTCCCCTTCCGTGAAGACGAAGTCTGGGACGGCTATCCCGAAGAGACCAACGCGCCTTACGGCGTCGCCAAGAAAGCCGCTTGGCAGATGCTCGACGCATACAAGCTGCAATACGGCATGCAATCCGCCTATGTCCTGCCCGTGAACCTCTACGGCCCCTGGGACAACTTCGACCTCGAAAGCAGCCACGTCATCCCCGCGCTCATCCGCAAGTGCGTCGAAGCCCAGCAGCGTGGCGACAAGTCCCTGCCCGTCTGGGGCACAGGCAGCGCGAGCCGAGAATTCCTCTACGTGGACGACGCTGCTGAGGGCATCATCCGCGCCGCCGAAGTGATGCGCGAACCCACACCCATCAACCTCGGCGCAGGCTTTGAGATCACCATCAAGAACCTCGTCGAGCTCATCGTCAAACTCACCGGCTTCCAGGGCGATATCGCGTGGGACCCCACCAAGCCCGACGGCCAGCCGCGCCGCTGCCTTGATGTGCAGCGCGCTCAGCAACTGTTGGGCTGGAGAGCTCAGGTGGGCTTCGAAGACGGGCTCAAACGTACGATCGCGTGGTATCGTGAGCAGAACAAGTAACGTGACATGAAGGGGGCAAGCATGCAGCGTCAATTCAATCGGGTTAGAAGGAATGTCGCACTGATCAGTGTCGCAGCGATCGCACTGGCTGGTTGCGTGAAGCCACGGAATTACCCGGTCCCCGCGCCGTGGAAAGACGTGAAGGTCTCGCCGCTCGCGGCGGAGCCGTCGCTCGCCGCAAAGGCGTCAGTACGCTCGGCGCAAGAGTGGCTGGATAAGTCCGCCGAGCAATACAGAGGATTGACCACATACGAGGAACGCGGCATCATCGCTGAACACATGGGCAGCGATAAGCGAGTATCGCTTGCGGCATGGAACCTCCGATACGCGCGAGATGGCGGCTATCAGTTCCGCTATGACCAGCATGGTTTTCTGGGTTCGTATGCGTCGGATTACCGCTACGGAGCGGGACGACCCATGTTGAACAACCAGCGCTTGTCGTATCGAATCTGGAAAAGCTCCAGCGACCCGCTGGCGCAATCCATGTGGACTGTCGGCAAGGACGAAGTCGAACAGCAAGAACTTCGCCGAGCCATTTCAGGTGCATTTGACGTGTGCGGCCGCACATCGGGCTGGGTGATGAGTTTGCTCGGTACTGACTACCAATTGAGAGTTGGGGCGTTGCAGCTCGCGGACGCTGTCGTGGAGGGTGGAGCCAACATCAATGGACACGCATGCGTGGTGATCGCAGGCAATCGACCGCTGGGCGACTCAACCGAGCGCGTGCGCGTGTTCATCGACATGGAATCACTCCTTGCCCGACGATGGGAGTTCCAAGACACCGGTCCGACGCCTTCGCTGCGCGTGTGGAACGTGCGACCAGTGGCGAATCCAATCTTTGGTGAAAGTGCGTTTCAACGGCCAGACCAGAGCGTGTGGGAGAGCGAGTTTGGACCGACGGTGCTCGAGGTCGAGTAGTCTGTCTGTACCGTTTATGTCGTCTGCGCGGGTTGGAGGGAGCGGTCACGCTTCATCCGCGTCCGCAAACCGCCGATGACCCTCTCATGCGGGGAATCTCTCTCAACGTTGAGACGCGCGTCATGGCCAGCAATGCGGCCATCGCTCGCTCCACGCGCGAGGTCAACGATTCCCTCACCAAGCTCGCCACCGGCAAGCGCATCAACCGCGCCGCCGACGACCCAGCCGGCGCAGTCGCCGTCGACGCCATGAGCGCGCAGGAACGCACGCTCCAGAAGCAGATCAAGAACCTCGACTTTGAACGCATCCGCCTCGATGCCCTCGATGGTGGCGAGTCTGCCTTCGCCGATGCCTACATCGAATTGCAAAGCCTCGTCGTCGCCGCCGCCAATCGCGGCGCGATGAGCGACGAAGAACGCGAAGGCCTGCAAACCGCCCTCGATGGGGCACTGCAAGGCATGCAGTTCGTCTCCAACACCTACACCTTCCGCGGCGAACAGCTCTTCGGCGGCCGCAACATCTTCGCCGAAGGCTCCGTCTCCGAAACCGTGAACGGCGAGCAAGTCACCTTCTCGCTCAAAGACCTGCAACGCGGCGGCAAACTCAATCTCATCAACGGCGATCTCGAAACCGCGCAGAAAGTCGTCGACGCCGCCCAGAAGGGCAGCACGGGCCGTCGCGCCGCCATCGGCGCCCGAGGCCAGCAGATCGACAGCCAGCAGCGCACGCTGATGGTTGAACTCGAAAGCCTGACCGGTGCGAGGAGCGCCATCGAAGATACCGACTACGCCTCTGAAACCGCCCGCCTCGTCCGCGCGCAGCTCATCCAGCAAACCAGCATCGCCACCCGCGAAATCGCGATCAACCTGCAGCGTGACACGGTGCTCAACCTCCTCGGCGCCGTCAGCCCCGGCGGGCGTTGATAGTCGCAGGCCCGAAGTCGGCAGTCCGCTGGTCCGTCATCCTCCCCAGAAAACCCGGTGGTCAGCCCGTCACCGTCGACGGGCGGCTATTTCTCGTGCTATACCCAGAAACGCCCGGCAACCCACTTGCGAAGAACCTTCTGCTCGCCGGGGTGGCCCGGGCGTGGTGGCATTTGTCGCGCGACTTTCGTCCGGCATTTGTGCGCCTGTCGGCTACTTTGTGCAGGTCCTCGGCGGTTTCTGTCGCTGATGGGTGGTCGGTTCGTCTCGCTGTCCGCGCTTCGCGCGAAGGAGTTTTTCATGGCACGCGGTCTCGGAAGGGTTTCCCTGTCGTTCGGGCTCACCGCCCTCTTGCTCGCCGCTGGTTCGACCGGCTTTGCCGTCGCCCAAGATGCTCCGCCCGCCGCCGCCCAGGAAAAGCCTGACTTCCGTCCTTGGGCCGAAGTCAGCAAGGGCTTCACCGAGGTCGAGAGCGCGGACGGCGGCAAGTCCCTCTACAAGCTCTGGAAGAAAGACAAGGACCACAGCCTCATCGCCGAACTTCCGCGCGGTTGGGAAGGCCAACGCCACTTCATCGCCCTCACCGTCGCCAGCGGCGAAACCTACGCCGGCCTGCAGTTCGGCGAGATGTACGTCTACTGGAAGCGCGTCAACGACCGCCTGCTGCTCATCGAGCCCAACGTCGAAACCCGCAGCACGGGCGACCAGGAAAGCAAGAGCAGCGTCCAGAACCTCTTCACCGATCGCGTCATCCTCGACATTCCGATTCTGACCATGGGCCCCGCTGGCCAGCCCGTCATCGATCTGCGCGACCTCTTCGTCAACCGCGCCGCATCCTTCTACGGCGCTCGCATGAACGGCTCCAACACCCGCGTTGCGACCCTCAAGGTTTGCAAGAGCTTCGAAGAGAACAACGAAATCTCCTTCGAAATGCCCAACCGCGAAGGCCGCCTGCAGGAGTTCCACTACAGCATCAGCATCATCAAGGACAACCCTTCCTACAAGCCCCGCTCCGCCGATGCCCGCGTTGGTTACTTCACCACGGTCTACCGCGACCTCGGCAAGTTCACCGACAAGGAAAAGTGGGTCCGCTACATCAACCGCTGGCACCTGGAAAAGCGCGACCCCAAGCTCGCGATGAGCCCGCCCAAGGAACCGATCGTCTTCTATCTCGACGCTCGTATTCCCGTCCGTTACCGCCAAGCCGTGCGCGAAGGCGTGCTGGGCTGGAACAAGGCCTTCGAGCAGGTCGGCATTCAGAATGCCATCGAGGTCTATCAGCAGGATGAAGTCACCGGGGCCCACATGGACAAGGACCCCGAAAACGTCAAGTACAACTTCATTCGCTGGCTCAGCAATGACATCGGCACCGCCATCGGCCCCTCGCGCGTGCACCCGCTCACCGGCCAGATCCTCGATGCCGACGTCGTCCTCACCGACGGCTGGATTCGCTACTTCTGGGCCCAGTTCAACGAAATCATGCCGGAAATCGTCATGGACGGCATGAGCCCCGAAACCCTCGCCTGGCTCGAAACCCGTCCGCAGTGGGACCCGCGCGTCCGCCTGGCTGATCCGGGCAAGCGCCCCATGATCCTCGCCGAGCGCGCTCGCCGCGGCATTCAGGCGTGGGGCGGCCACCCCATGGCTGTCGCCAAGCACGAGCAGTCTGACCTGCTGGGCCAAGATGGCGGCATCGTCATCGATCGCATGATGGGCGATCAGGAATTCGACGGCCTCGTCAATCGCACCAGCCAGGTCAACGGCCTGTGCATGGCCGCGCGCGGCAAGGCCTTTGACATGGCCATGCTCCGCCTCGCAACCGAAGTGCTCACCAATGACGCCGCCTTCGACGAAGCCGCCGGCCTCGCCCAGGACGGCGACAACGACGGTGGCGATAAGGCGGAAGACAAGGCCGACGACAAGAAGGACGAGAAGAAGGACGCCAAGAAGAAGAAGCCCGCTCCCGAACTCGACGGCATTCCCGCCTGGTTCGTCGAGCCGCTGCTGCGCGACCTCGTGCTGCACGAAGTGGGCCACACTCTGGGCCTGCGTCACAACTTCAAGGCCAGCACGCAGTACACCATCGCCGAAATCAACAGCGCGCAGGTCAAGGGCCAGAAGCCCTTCGCCGCGAGCGTCATGGACTACATCGGCCCCAACATGGTTGTCGAAAACGGCAAGCTGGTGGGCGACGTCTCGATGAAGGACATCGGCGTCTACGACATGTGGGCCATCGAGTACGGCTACACCACGGGTGATACCAAGGACGTGCTCAAGCGCGTCGGTGAGCCGGGCCTTGACTACGCCACCGACGAAGACACCACGGGTCCCGACCCCCGCGCTCGTCGCTACGACTTCGGCAAAGACCCGCTCGTGTGGAGCCAGCAGCGCATGGAGCTCGCCCGCTACCACCGCTCTCGCCTGCTCGACAAGTTCATCAAGGACGGCGAAAGCTGGAGCAAGGTCCGCCGCGGCTACACGATCACGCTGGGCATGCAGATGACCGGCGTGACCACCATGGCCAACTGGGTCGGCGGCGTCCTCGTCAACCGCGACCTCAAGGGCGACCCGGGCAACCGCAAGCCCCTGACCGTCGTGCCAGCCGCTGATCAGCGTGAGGCGCTCAAGTTCACGATCGAAAACAGTTTCTTCGATGAGTCCTATGGCCTCACGCCCGAACTGCTCGAGTACATGAGCAGCGACAAGTGGCTCGATGCCGGCGGCTTCAGCGAAGCGATGCAGGAAAACGCCTTCCCGATTCACGACCGCATCGGCGGCATGCAGGCCAGCGTCATGACGATGCTCCTGAACCCCACCACCGTGCGCCGTGTCTTCGACAACGAGTTCCGCATCGCAAGCGGCGACGATGCCTTCACGCTGCCCGAGCTCTTCGACACCATCGGCAACGAGACGTGGAAGGAGCTCGACAAGGGCCCCAGCGGCGCGAGCGTCCGCAAGCCCTACGTCAGCAGCCTGCGCCGCAACCTGCAGCGTGAGTACATCGATCGCATGATCGACCTCAGCCTGCCGGGTGGTTCCTTCGGCGAAGTCGCCAAGCCCGTCAGCAACCTCGCGACCAAGGAGCTGCGCCAGCTTGTCGACAAGATCACGGGCATCATCGGCAAGGACGGCAAGGACAGCAGCGGTCTGGACCCCTACTCCTACGCCCACCTCTCCGAAGCCAAGATCCGTATCGAGAAGGCTCTCGATGCGCAGTACATCTACAACGCCGACCAGATCGGTGGCGGCGGATTCGGCGACATCTTCTTCGGTCGTCCGACGCCTTGATTCCGGAGACTGATTGCTGACACGCAGTCAGTGATCAAGTGACTTCAATCAATGAAAGAACCCGCGAGCAATCGCGGGTTTTTTCGTTGATTCGTTCACGCCGCCTGCGCGGGTGGCGTGTCATCATGAGTCTCAGGCGTTGGCGCGTCTGCAACAGGCTCGTGCGGCACGTCCTCGCCAGCATCCGCCTTGAGATCTCCGTGCGCACGATTCTCCATCGAGCGATATAGCGAGAGCAGGTCAAACTCACCGGGTTCAGCCGGCTCGAAGTTGTCCTGACTCACGTCCTCGCCATCTGTCGCGACAATCGAAAGCTCTTTGAGCTCACGCAGATCAATCCGCACAACCTTGCCGCGCTGCTTCTGCGGCCGCGGCTCAATCTCGTGCAGAATTTCCACCGTGGGCCGACACGGAGCGTTCACATGCCAGCTCGTCACTACCGCATCGCGCCCGTCGCTCAGTCGCACCACCGAGCCTGGCGCATACGCCGGCACCACGCTCATGAGTGCCTTGAACACAACGGGATCAACTTTCTTGCGGGTCGCTTCCGCGAGCATGAGCTTGAGCGCCCGCACCGTCGGCAGCGTCGGCAAGTCTTTCGCGCTGCTGCCCGGAGCGTGCGCCGGGTTCTTGATCCGCGAGAACAGCTCCGCTGCCGCCACAATGCGAGCAAGCACGTGCACGTCACGCTCTGCCGCGGGCCGTGTGCCGCCGCGCAAGCTGGGGCGCTCCGGGAAACCTGTCCCGTCCCAAGCCTGGTGATGGTACAGCGCGATGATCGCCGCCGTCGGATCAAGCACTCCGCGCACCATGTCGTATCCCAGCGCCGTGTGCGTGCGCCATTCCGGATCACTTGTGTCCAGCGTCGCGTTGTATCGGTCCAGTGCGGGCTGCGGAATCCGCAGCATGCCCACATCATGCAACAGCGCGCCGATGCCCAGACTCGTGAGGTCCTTCGCTCGTCCCGCAGGCAACGTCTTGCGCTCGCGCACCAGATAGAAATCCAGCCGCATACCCATCATCAGACTCAGCGCCGCGACATTGCCGCAGTGCCGCACAAACGGCTTGTCCGCGTGCGCCACCTGCGAAATCCAGAGCGCGCTCTGCGGGTTCTCCGCAAGATGTCGCGTCACGCTCAGCAGAGCCTTCTTGCACGCGTAGAAGTCAATCTCCACCGTGTTGCGCACCATCGCCTGATCAATCACATTGCCCACGCGCGTCGTGAGCGAGCGATAGTTCGCCATCAACTGTGGATCAACATACCGCACCAGGTGTTCGAGCCCCGGATACCGAATCCACACTTCATGAATACCCAGTTGCTGCAGGTGCGGTATCGAATACGCATCCAGCGCAGCCCCCTCACGTAACAACACGACATCCGGATTGCCCGGATGGTGAATCGCCAGAGCGACTTCCATTCCCGGTCGCGCGTGTTGGAGCAGCAGACGCAGCACAGCGAAAATATCGACACTTGCGAGTGATCGCCCAAGTCGGGCTCGCGTGAACGTGCGCAGCCTTGCGGGACAGGCAAACAGGGGAATGTTGGCGCGCGATACCGGACGCTCACGCACGCCGTAGCGTCCGACGCGTCCTCCGTGCTACAACCGTTACTCCTGCGCCGTCGGATTCACGCCGCGAAGAGCCGACTTGAACGTGCGCTCATCCGGCGGCAGCGACAGAGGCTTCCAGCCCTTGGGCTTGCGGGCAAGCAGAATCCACGAATCCTGCCAGTCGGGGAATATCGACACGACGAGCTTGTACACGCCGCGCAGCGAAGGTGGCACGCGTGCAAGCATGCACGTGTACGCGCGAAGCTCCACAACCTCCAGGTTCAGATACTGAGCCATCTTCGCCAGATCGTCCCGGCAGTACTCACGCCGATGCCCGCGCCAGGGCGAGGGCAGCCAGTAGAACTGGTCATAGGGCGGGTAGTTGGTTCTGCCGCGCATCACATCCAGCCGCTTGCGAATGTTCACGGCGCTCGGAACAGTGATGAGCAGCAGGCCGTCTTCAGCAACCAGATCGACCAGCGCTTCGAGCAGCCCCTTGGGCGATTCGGGAATGTGCTCGAAGGTGTGGTGCGACATGACCATCTTGAAGTGGTTCTTGGGCCATGGAAATGGTTTGTCATGTTCGAGCAGCGAGAACTTCACGCCCGCGTCGCCCATGTACTTCTTGAGCGTGTCATGCATGCCCGGCTTCAGGTGCCACGGGTCCTGCAGGTCATCGCCCGCCCACGAGTCGCGCCCCAGCTGAGCCAGCAGCCACGGAAAGTCGCCCGGGCCGCAGCCAAAATCCATCACGCGTTCGCCTTCGGACACATGCCGACACACCAAGTCGGCCATGAATCGCCAGTGATCGATGCGATCGTCTTTGATGTAACCCTGCACCGGGAAGGAAGACTTCATCCGTTGCAGAGCGTCCTCGAGGCGTTGATTGCTCATAGAAGTACCCAGCGTGCCGCTGCACCTTGCCGAACGCCGTCATGGCGACATATTCAACGCTTGCCAGCCTTCGCGGGCTTCTTCGCCGCCTTCCCCTTCGCCTTCACCGCCAGCTTGGCCTTCTTCGCCGCGGGCTTGCTCTTGCTGCCCTTGCTCGAAGCCTTGGCCTTGGCCGGAGCGCCGTAGCCCGCGGGAATGCCCTGCGTCCACGTCGTCATGTTCTTGCTCTCGGGGTTGTAGCCGTCGCCCGGAATCGGATGGCTGCCCTTGGTGAACGTGCTGATGCTCGACAGGTGTGCCGTCTTTGCGTTGTACTTCGCGAGGAATTCCTTCTCGATCCAGCGGTACGTGCGCTCCATGCCATCGCGCAGGCGCGTGCTGGGCTCCCAGCCCAGGTACTTCTGAATCTTGGTGTTGTCGCTGTTGCGACCCGCCACACCCTTGGGCGCGTCGAGCTTGTAGTTGCGCTTCAGCTTGATGCCCGCGATTTCTTCCGCGATGCTCACCAGTTGGTTGATGCTCACCAGTTCGCTGCTGCCCAGGTTGATGGGCTCGAGAATGCCGCTGTGCGTGATCATGTTGATCCCGCGCACGCAGTCATCAACAAACATGAAGCTGCGGGTCTGCGTGCCATCGCCCCAGATTTCAATCTCGTGCTTGCCGCTCACCTTCGCCGCGATCACCTTCCGGCAGATCGCCGCGGGAGCCTTCTCACGCCCGCCTTCCCACGTGCCTTCGGGGCCGTACACGTTGTGGAAGCGAGCCACGCGCGTGTGCATGCCGAAGTCCTCGCGGAAGTGCCGGCACATGCGCTCGCTGAACAGCTTCTCCCAGCCGTAGCCGTCTTCAGGCAGACCCGGATATGCGTCCGCTTCCTTGAGTGCCGTGATATCGGGGTTCTTCTGCTTGTCGGCGTTGTACACGCACGCCGAGCTCGCGTAGAAGAACCGCTTCACGCCAGCTTCCTGTGCCGCCAGCAGCATGTGCGTGTTCGTCAGCACGCTCAGCATGCACAGCGCCTTGTTGTTCTCAATGAACCCCATGCCGCCCATGTCGGCAGCCAACTGATACACCTCGTCCGCGCCCGTGCACAGATTGCGACACACCTTGAAGTCGCGGCAGTCGCCCTTGATCGGGCCGGCGTGATTTTCAACATCACGGAAAACCTGATACCACTCATCCAGCGGCTTGATGTCCGCGACGCGAATCTTCTTCACGCCCATCGAGCGGAAGAAGTTCACCAAGTGCCCGCCGATGAACCCGCCGCCACCCGTGATGACGACCGTCATGTCCTTGTTGATCTTGACGCCACCGGTCAGCGATTCACCGTTTGAAGCAACTTGCGACACGCGAAACTCCTTCGAACTGGATCAGTCCAGAATCTGAAAAGCCACTGCTCGCTGTCGCTCCCACCCGTCCCCTGAGCCAAGCGAGGGAGGGATGATAGAAATGCGACAGCGGTGCAACACGCGAAAATCGGCGTACGACCGCCGACATTTGCATGTTCTCAGCGCATCACGTATGGATCGGTAAGTTCGCCCCGCGCCTGAACAGAGGCCCAGCCTTTGCCAGTGCATGCTCACCCAGTGGTGGCACCGGCCCTTAGTCGGCGCAGGCTCTGAGCCACCCCGCCGTTCGCGCAACTCCTTGCCAAATATCCACCTGCGCCTTCCACCCCAGCGCCTGTCCCGCCAACGATCCGTCCAACACCCGCCGCGCTACCCCGTCCGGCTTGCTCGCATCCCACAAGGTTTGCCCGGCAAAACCAGCCGCCTTGCTGCACGCCAGGGCCATGTCGCGAATCGAAACCTCTGCCGGTCCGCTCAAATTGATCGCTGTCTGCCGCGCTGCATCGAGTGTGTCCACTCGTTCCGCCGCCAGCGCCGCGCCGCGAGCCGCATCTTCCACAAACAGAAAATCTCGCACCGCCGACCCCGTGCCCCAATTGGTCACGCTCGCCGCTCCCTCTCGCGCCGCCTGCACATATCGCTCAATCATCGCCCCGGCCGCGTGACTCTTCAGCGGATCACCAAACACATCACCCGGTCCATACAAATTCGTCGGAATCACGCACACTGCCCGCAGCCCGCGCTCCCGCGCCGCCAGCATCGCCGCGTACACATCGCGCTTCGCCTGCCCGTACCACTTCGTGATCGGGTCGAGTTCGCCCCAAAGCACATCTCCCTCGCGATAAGGCTGCGCCGCATCCGCGCCGTACATGCACATATGCCCGATTCCCACCAGCGCGGGCCGCTCACGCATCGCCATCAGCGCATCAATCAGCGTCACGCCGCACACGTTCTCCGTGTACATGCGCTCGCCGTAAGCCTTGCACATCCCCAGTCCGCCCGACAGTCCGGCCACATGCACAACCACATCAACATCGCCCGCCGCGTTCAGCATCGCGAGCGTCGCATCGACTGATCGCAACGCATCACGCGTGCGTGCCGGCGCAACGACATCGTGTCCGCGCTGACGCAGTATCGCCACCACGTGCGATCCCAGAAACCCAGATGCTCCCGTGACCAGCACGCGCATGACAGAACTCGCGGAACCTACTGCACACTGCCAACCAGCGCCGCATTCGTCGGGAATCGCTTGAGCGCCGCAAGCAATTGTTCCACTTGCATGGGCGGCGGCATCTGCAGCAGCCGCCGGCGCAGAGCAGTCATCGTCTTCACTTCCGCATCACTCATCAGCAGGTGTTCCTTGCGCGTGCCGCTCTCCGCAAGGTTGATCGCCGGGAACATCCGTCGCTCCGCGATCTTGCGATCGAGGATCAGTTCCATGTTCCCGCTGCCCTTGAACTCTTCAAAGATCACCTGGTCCGCCTGACTGCCGGTATCAACCAGACAGCTCGCGATGATCGTCAGGCTTCCTGCTTCTTCCGTATTGCGCGCGCTGCCAAACAGTGCACGCGGCACTTCCAGCGCCCGGCTGTCCAGCCCGCCGCTCAGCGTGCGACCGCTGTTGCTGTGCTTGCGGCTGCTGTTGAAAGCGCGGCCCATGCGTGTGATGCTGTCCAGCAGCACCACCACATGCTTGCCCGCTTCCACCATGCGCTTGCAGCGTTCAATCGTCGTGATCGCCGTGTCGATGTGCTTCTCAATCGTGTGGTCGTTGCTCGAAGCAATCACGCGCACACGCGGTCTTTCAAGCGGCCGCGCTTCAGTGGTCCCGCCGGCCTCCTGCAGTGCCGTTTCGCCACGCGCCAGCATCTCGCGTTCCGCCTGGCCGATGTTCACAAACGTCCGCCGGAAGTCCGTCACTTCCTCGGGCCGTTCGTCAATCAGTAGCACCACCACTTCAATATCCGCATGATTGCGCAGCAGGCCGGTCGCGATGTCCTTCAGCAGCGTCGTCTTGCCTGCTTTGGGTGGGCTCACAATCAACGCGCGTTGCCCGCGACCGATCGGGCAGAACAGGTCAATCAGTCGGCACGCCGCCGGACAGCCCGCATACTCCAGCGTCAGTCGTGGCGTGGGATCAATGCTCGTGAGCTCTTCAAACTTCTTCGCCCCTGTCGGCAGCGCGAGCGGATTGCCGTCAACGTCCACCGTCGCCGTTCCCAGTCGGTTGCCTTGCTGCGGCTGGTTGCCCCCGCCGCCCCCACTACCGCTTCTCGGCGGGTTTGCGAGTGCGGCACCTCCGCCTCCGCCTCCGCCGCCACCCGGACCGCGATTGCCCCCGCGCCCGCGTCCGCGCCGCCCTCGGCGCTTCCCGCCCCCGCCACCACCCCCACCTTGTCCATTGCCACCGCGCGACGAGCCACCTTGGCCGCCGCCGTACCCGCCTGATCCCCCACCACCTTGCCAATTGTCAGCGTTCATCCACAACTCCAAAAGGACTGCGCCGCCGGCCGGCCAATCCTGACCGTGCCGCACGTGCGCACGTCACGCACATCACGCACTTGCCAAGCTCAACGTGTCACAAGCACTGCGTGCCTTTCCCGTCGCGCAACTGGGCAGCGACAAGACGCACACCATAAAACGACAAGCTCAAAACCTCGCGCCCAGACCCGCAAAGGTCTGGCCCGCCCTTTCGCGACAAGATCCGCGCCGAAACCCGACCCGATACAAAAACACAACCCACAAGCACGCGGCATCGCGATCACACAAACAGAAGCGACCACCTCACGAGCAGACGCGGCAACCTTCCCCAGCGACCTGACCGGGCCCGCCTTTCTGCAAGGCACCCGTCATTTCACTCTTTGCAGCCGCACGATGGCCCCGCGCAAATCGTACCACGCAGCCGGCATCTCGTTGCAGCCACATTCGATGAATTGCGTTCCCATCCAGTCCTTTCGGTCACAATCGGGGAGCGGCTGCATCAACTGCTGTTACAATCCGATATCTCGTGTAAGTTCTCGTCCGCAAAGTACCGTCTGATCGCCAAGCGTGCCTGATTCGTCTCCCAAGTCCCCAGCTTCCAAGCTCCCGGTTTCGGCGGCTCCTGCCACCGAAAGCCAACCGTCGCGCACTATCCAGCCGGCCGCATCGGTCGGTGCAAGCCCCTCCCGGAGCGAACAGGAGCCCCAGCGCGGCGAGCAAGAGATTGTCCTCAAAGGACTTCCAGTCTCCCCCGGCATCGTGATCGGCAAAGTGCTGCTCGTCGACGACGACCACATGAAGCCCATCCGCCGCAGCGTCTCCAAAGATTCTGTCAACGCGGAACTTGCTCGTCTCGATACCGCCATCGCCGCAGCCATCACCGAGATCCAGAACGTCCATGCCCACGCCGAAACCCAGATGGGCAAGGAAACCGCCCAGATCTTCCTCGTGCACCAGATGATGCTGCGCGACAAGAGTGTGGTGGGCCCCATCCGCCAGCGCATCGAGAAAGACCTCGTTTGCGCCGAATACGCCGCTTACGAAGCCTTGAGCGCACTGGCCAGCCAGTTCCGCGCCATGAAGAACAGCGCGTTTGCGACCAAGGTCAACGACATCGACGACCTGCGCCACCGCCTGCACGCCCAACTCGCCGGCGAGCAGCGCAAACGTCTTGAATCCGCCGACGAAAACACCGTCGTCGTCGCCCGCGACCTCACTCCCAGCCAAACCGCGAGCTTCGATCGCTCGCGCATTCTCGCCTTCGCCACCGATCTGGGTGGCATGACCAGCCACACCGCCATCATCGCAAAAGCCCTTGAAATCCCGGCGGTTGTGGGCGTGCAGACCATGGCCAAGCACGCCGCCGATGGCATGTCCGTCATCGTCGATGGCGATACCGGCGCGGTCATCCTCCACCCCAGCCCCCAGACCATCGCGCTCTACCAGCGCATGCTCGAGCAGCGCAAGCTCTACCGCGCCAACCTCAGCGATGTCGCTGACCTCCCCAGCGTCACTTTGGATGGTGAAGCCGTCGCCGTCGTGGGCAACATTGAGCTTCCCGACGAAGTGGCCAAGGTCATCAAGGCCGGCGGCACAGGCGTGGGCCTTTACCGCAGCGAATACCTCTGGCTGACCCGCCAGGATGAACCCACCGAAGAAGTCCACTTTGCCGCTTACAAGCGCTGTGTCGAGCTTTGCGCTGGTCGCGACCTGACCATCCGCACCTTCGACCTGGGCGCTGACAAACTCACCCAAAGCCGTGAAGAAGTGCCCGAGCGCAACCCCTTTTTGGGTAACCGCAGCATCCGCTACTGCCTCCGCAATGTCCCCATGTTCAAGCGGCAGTTGCGTGCCATTCTGCGCGTCAGTGCCTTGGGCCCGGTCAAGATCATGTTCCCGCTGGTCAGTAGCCTGCAGGAATTGCGCCAGGCCAAGTTCATCCTCCACGACACCATGGAAGAACTTGTGGAAGAAGGACTTGCGTTCGATAGCAAGGTTCCCGTAGGCATCATGATCGAGGTGCCCAGTGCCGCACTCCAGGCCGAGGCCTTTGCTCGCGAGTGCGATTTCTTCTCCATTGGTACAAATGACCTCACTCAGTACACACTGGCGGTCGATCGCATTAACGAGCGCGTGGCCCATCTGTACCAGCCCACGCACCCGGCGGTCATCAAGTTGATCCGTGATACCGCCCGGGCCGCCCGGAGACACAAGACCCCCGTCAGTTGCTGTGGCGAAGCCGCCGGTCAGGTCGAGTACGCCATGCTGCTCATCGGTCTGGGCCTGCGTACGCTGTCTGTGAGCAGCGGGGTGATTCCGCAGCTCAAGCGGTTCATCCGAAGTGTGACCGTTTCTCAATGCGAGCGCGTGGCCAGACAGGCCCTGTCGCTTGATTCCGACGCTCTGATCGCGAATTACCTTCGCGACCAGGCTCGAAAAATCGTCCCCGAAGCCTTCAGCGGTCGTACCGCAGATTGACGACGGGAACACAAACCAGCGATTGGGCCGTGCCCGCAAAGCACCACCGATCGACATGACTACCCCGCGGGGTTTCTCCCTTGAGGTCGCGCACTGCGTGCACCTTGGATGTTGAGACCGCTGCGCACAACCCGGCATGCGGGCGAGCAAAGACTCGCGCGACATGCAGAGGCGACCGGCCGCTGTGACGCACACCTTCGATCTGAAGCGCGTCTTTCGCGAAGCCGGACGGCGCGCGAATCAGAGCGCGCCGCGCAAGGCCTGGCAGGCGCACAGCGCCAGTTGGGCGGGTCGAGTGCATGTTGATCGCGTTTTGAAGCGGGTTCCCACGGCATCGGTCGCGAGCGAGTAATCGCGAAAGGGACCGCGTGATGGATACCGACAACACAATCAACAACGACAACAGCATACCGCTTGAGAGCGATATGCCCGAGCGCGACGACACCGCCGACGCCAAGGACTCCGCCGACGAAGGCGCGGGTGACGAAAGCAAGTCCGACGAAAGCAAGAGCGAAGACGGCGCGAAGAAGAAGCGCCGCCGCAGCCGTCGTGGCGGCCGTGGTCGTCGCAAGAACAAGACCAAGGACGCTGCCGTTGAAGAAACAACAGGCGAAGGCGAAGAGTCCGCTGAAGCCGAAAGCGCGGACGAAGCCAGCGACGAAACCGAGCAGGCGCCCACCGACTCGCGCGAAGCTGTGAGCGAAGACCGCGCCGACGACAGCGACGAAGCTGACTCGCGCGAAGCGAACGAAGAGACCGACGAACTCGCCGCCGATGTCGAAGCCGGCAACGACAGCGATGAATCGCCCGAAGAAGAGACCGCTCGCAAGCCCCGCGAGCGCCGCTCGCGTGATCGCCGCTCACGCGACGAAGCTCGCAGCGAGCGCCCTGATCGCCGCGAAAAGAGCGACAACCCCTCCAACGCGCCCTTCACGCAGATGCTCATCAACTACGTGCCGGGCGAAGAGTGCCGCGTCGCCATCATGGAAGATGGCAAGCTCGAAGAACTGCATGTCGAACGCTTTGCCAGCGCAAGCCGCGTGGGCAACATCTACGTCGGTAAGGTCATGAACGTTGAGCCAGCCATTCAGGCCGCGTTCGTTGACTTCGGCGTGGGTGAAAATGGCTTCCTGCACGTCACGGACCTTCACCCGCGCTACTTCCCCGGTGAAGATGACAGCGCAACCGAACGCGTGGGCCTCAAGACACCTCGCCGCGAACGCCCGCCGATTCAGACCGCGCTCCGCAAGGGCGACGAGATCATCGTGCAGGTGCTCAAGGAAGGCGTGGGCACCAAGGGCCCCACGCTCACCAGCTATCTGAGCATTCCGGGCCGCTTCCTCGTCATGATGCCCAACATGGACAAAGTGGGCGTCTCGCGCAAGGTGGAAGACGAAGAAGAACGCCGCGCGATGCGAGAGATTCTCGATCAGCTCGATCTGCCCGAGGGCTTCGGCTTTATCCTCCGCACCGCAGGCATGAGCCGCACCAAGGCCGAGCTCAAGCGCGACCTCGCATACCTCATGCGCCTCTGGAAGGACATGGAAAAGCGTCGCGATCGCGCAGGCGGCGGCGGCGGTCCCAAGGCCCGCCTCCTCTACAGCGAGAGCGATCTGCTCGTGCGCGCGCTGCGTGACATTCTGACCAACGACACGCACGAGATCATCATCGACAACGAGATGGCCCTCAAGCGCGGCGCCAAGTTCCTCAAGATCGTCGCTCCGCGCACCAGCACCAAGCTTCTCCACTACAACCAGAAGGCGCCGATGTTCTACGCCTTCAGTGTCGAGAAGCAGATCTCGCTGATCCACGCGCGCGAAGTGCCGCTCCCCAGCGGCGGTCGGCTGGTCATCGATCAGACCGAAGCTCTCGTCGCCATCGACGTCAACAGCGGTCGCAGCCGCGACAGCCGCGACAGCGAAACCAACGCGTACCAGACCAACATCGAAGCGGTGGACGAAATCTGTCGCCAGCTTCGCCTGCGCGACATGGGCGGCATCGTCATCAACGACTTGATCGACATGCGCAGCATCTCGCACCGCAAGGACATCGAGAATCGCTTCAAGGAACGCATGAAGCGCGACCGCGCCAAGAGCACGGTTCTGCAGATCAGCGAGTTCGGCATTCTGCAGATGACTCGCCAGCGCATGCGCGCTAGCCACGAGAGCGTGCACTTCACCGACTGCCCGACCTGTCGCGGCCGCGGCATGTTGCAGAAGCCCGACAGCGTCGCTGGTGACGCTTTGCGCGAGCTCTCCGCAATCCTCGACCTTCAGCGGGTCGCGAAGGTTGAAATGGTCGTTGCCCCGCGCGTTGCGGGTGATCTGCTCAGCACCAAGCGCCAGTTGCTCTCTCGCATTGAGCGCACCTATGGCAAGCACGTTGACGTGCGAGTGAGCGAAAGCGTGCCGGTCGATCGCATTGCCTTCTACGCCTACGACGAAAGCGGCAGCGATATCGACCTGTCCAACGTGCCCATGCCGCGCAAGCCGCGCGAACTGCCCGAGTGGATCGATCCCGACGCCGGCACCGAAGCCGACTGGGCGCCCGACCTCAACGCGGAAGCCGAAGAAGCACGCCGCGCCGAAGCCGAAGAAGCCGCGACCCACGACGATGCCGACGTGCATCCCATCGAGATCGAACTGCCCGACGATGAAGTCGACGCCGAAATCGCCGCCTCAGGCGGTCGCCGCGGCCGCGCAGGAGAATTCGAGGATCGTGACTCGCGAGGTGATCGTGGAGATCGGACCGATCGTGGCGACCGAGATCGCCGCGGCCGCCGCCGTCGTGGTCGCGGTCGTGACGACCGCCGCGACGATCGCCCGCGCGAAGCTGCTCGCAGCGAACCCCGCCGCGATGACCGTCGCGATGATCGCCCTAACCCACCGCGCCGCGATGAACCCCGTCGCGATGAACCCCGTCGTGAAGAGCCGCGCCGCGAAGAATCGCGCCGTGAAGAACCACGTCGCGACAATCGCCGCCCCGAGCGTCGCGATCAACCGCGCGATGACAACCGCTCGCAAGGTCGCTCACGCTTCAACGACGACGCGGAGTGGGGTGAACCCGCGCCCGCTGGCTCGCCTCGCCCCGTAGAAGATGACGCGCCGCTCAGTGATGAGCGCGTGAACGCCGCGCTTCCGCCCGAAGGCCCGGTTGATGGCGACGCGCTGCCGCCCAGCGATGGTGAGCCGGGCGAAGGCGGTCGTCGCAAGCGTCGCCGTCGTCGCCGCCGCGGTCGCGGTCGTGGCGAAGGCCAGTTGGACGGGCAACCCGAAGGCCAGTCCACCGGACCCGCTGACAACCCGCGCGATAACGCCGACACGGACACTGGCGACGACAGTGAGGATGCTGGTGCGCCCGCGGGCGACGCAGGCGATAGCGAAGTCGAAGCGACGGGTGGACCTGACGAAGGCGAGCGCGATGATGCAGGTGACGTTGCCGAAACGGGCGACACACAGCGCAGCGATGACAACCAAGGTGAAGGCGGCCGCCGTCGCCGTCGCCGCCGTCGTCGCGGTCGCGGTCGCGGCGGTGATCGTGACGGCGCCCCGCGCCCGGGCGACGCCGCTCCGCGCTCCGACCAGCCGCGCGAGCGTCGCGATGAACCGCGCGAGCCCGCGCGCAACACGCAACGCGAAGCGCCGCGAAGCGAGGCGCGTCCGCAGCCGCGTCCCGAGCCGCGCCCTGAAGTGCGTGAACCCAAGCCGGCAGCGCCCGCGCCCGGTGCGCCCAAGCCCCCGCCGCGCACGCTCTACGGCGCAGTTCGTCGCAAGCTCACGCCCGGTGAACTCAAGAACCGCCCCAAGGATGACTGATCGTGCGCCGCCGCGTCATCATCCTCGGGTCCACGGGCTCGATCGGCACGCAAACGCTCGATGTCATTCGCGCCGCCAACGCGCGGCATGACGCAGCGAGCGACTCCGCGCGCCAATCGCTGCCGTTCTTCGAGGTTGTCGGCCTTGCCGCAGGCAACAACACGGCTCTGCTCGCCGCGCAAGCGCGCGAGTGGAACGTGCGCACGCTCGCCTGCGCAGGCGAACCGCCGGCGGCGCACGCGCTGCCAACGGGCACCCGCGTGTACACAGGTCCAGATGCTGCGAGCCAACTCGTACACCACGTGCCGTGCGACACCGTGGTCGCCGCGATCGTGGGCAGCGCGGGCCTCGCCGCGACGCTCGAAGCGGTCGAGCAAGGCCGCACGATCGCGCTCGCCAACAAAGAAACGCTGGTCGCCGCGGGCGAGCTCGTCGTGCAGCGCGCTCACGCCCGCGGCTCCGCGCTGCTGCCGGTCGACAGCGAACACGCCGCGCTCTTCCAGTTGCTTCGCACACAAGGCGTTCCCCCCACCTCGCCGACCGATCCGGTGCACACGCAGCTTGCACGCGTCATCCTCACCGCAAGTGGCGGCCCCTTCCGCACCTGGTCGCGCGATCAGATCGAGCAAGCCACGCCCGCGCAAGCGATCAAGCACCCCACATGGAGCATGGGCGCCAAAGTCACCATCGACAGCGCGGGCCTCATGAACAAGTCGCTCGAACTCATCGAGGCTCACTGGCTCTTCGGTATCCCTGCCGACAAACTGCAAGCCATCGTGCATCCCCAGTCCATCGTTCATGCGATCGCGGAATGGACTGACGCATCGGCCACCGTGCAGTTCGCCAAGCCCGACATGCGTCTGCCCATCCACCGCGCACTGCACTACCGCGACGCCTTCGCGCACACAAGCGAGGCATCGTGCGAGCGTGTCGACTGGCGCACGCTTGCCCGTCTGGACTTTGAACCGCCCGACGAAAGTCGATTCCCCGCCATCACCTTCGCCCATCGCGTCATGCATGCCCAAGGCACTGCAGGCGCGATCATGAACGCCGCGAACGAAGAAGCGGTTGCCGCGTTCATGCAAGGCGGCCTTGCGTTCGGCGCCATTGCTCGTCTTGTCGCCGCCGCGATGAGCGATATCGCACCCACCCCCGTCACCTCACTCGCCGACGTGCACCACGCCGAATCGCTCGCGCGCGAGCACGTTCGCCGGACCCTGTCGCGATAGGAGTTTCGCGCATGTCGCAGCCAATCAATCCTGTCGTGGCCCAGTTGCAGCACATCGACACGCTCGCCCGCGCGGGCCGCGCCGCCGATGCCTTCGCGATCGCTCGCTCACTGGCCGACGCCAACCCGAGTGACTTCGCCTGCATCCGCGCCGCCGTACTCACCTCGCACGCCGCTGGAGATGTGCCGGCAACCGTCATCTACATGCGCCGCGCCGTCGCCCTGCGCCCGGCCGACGCAAGCCTGCGACTGAACCTCGCCAAAGCGTTCCACGAATCAGGCGACACCGACGCCGCTCTCGCTGAGCTCTCCGCATTGCTCGCCGCAAACCCCGCGTCGCCCCAGCTCTATACCGAAGCCAGCCAAATGCTCAAAGATCGCCAGCGCTACATGGAGTCGCGCGAGTGGATCACCCGCGGCCTGAAGCACAGCCCGGGCGAAGTGGGCCTCACGTTCGCGCAAGCCAGCGAGTTTCTCCGCACCGGCGAGTATGAACGCGCACTGCCCCTTTACGACGCGCTCATTCGCGCCATGCCGCAGATGGCGTTCTTCTATCTCGAGCGCGCCTACGCCCTCAACTACCTGTCCGATGCCGACGCAGACATGCTCTTCGCCGCTCACAAGGCGTGCGGCGCGTATCTCGACATGGCCCCCGATATGTCATCGCTCTGGGCGTCACGCAATCGCGATGCACATCGTCCGCTCAATATCGGCTTCATCGGCCCCGACTTCTTCCGCCACAGCGTGACATACTTCATCGAAGGACTGTTCGAGCACATCGATCGCTCACAGTTCAAGCTCTTCGTCTACCACACCAATCGTCAGCGAGATCATGTGACTGATCGCTTGGAGAAGCTTGTTCACACCTTCCGCCATGTGAAGCAAGAGCAGCCCGCCGCGCTCGCGAAGATCATCGCAAACGACCAGGTCGACATCCTTATCGATCTTGCTGGTTATACACAGGTGCACGGCATCACGGTGCTCTCTGCGCGTCCTGCTCCTGTGCTCGCAACCTACTGCGGCTATCCCAACACCACAGGCAGCTCGCGCGTCGGTTGGCGCATTATCGATAGCCACACCGATCCCGCTGGCGCCGAAGCCTTTGCCACCGAGCATCTGTTGCGTCTTGACCCCTGCTTCCTCTGCTATCGCCCCGAGGTCGATGCTCCCGACGTCGCACCCCTGCCCGCGCAGCACAGAGGCCACATCACGTTCGGCTCATTCAACGCGCAACGCAAGTTCAACGTCCGCGTCGGCGATCTGTGGCGGCGCGTGCTTGAACGCGTGCCCAACTCACGCTTGGCCATCAAGAGCATCAACTTCACCGAGCCCGCTTCGCTCGCCTTCGCACGCCAGCAGTTGCAGAGCTTCGGTCTGCCGATTGATCGGATCGATGTTCTGCCCGCGCCGCAATCAGCGTGTGAACACCTCGCCCAGTACGCACAGGTCGACATCGCTCTGGATACCTATCCCTACCACGGCACCACGACCACCTGCGAATCACTGTGGATGGGCGTGCCCGTTATCACACTCGCAGGCCACACACACGCCGCTCGTGTTGGCGTTAGCCTGCTCGCAAATACAGGTTTGCACGACTGGATCGCGCACACTCCCGACGACTACGTCAGCATCGCCGCCCGCGCCGCTGCGGATACTGCCGGCCTCGCCGCCTTGCGCAGTTTGCTGCGACAGCGACTGCTTGCCAGCCCGCTCTGCGATCAGCCCGCGTTCGCACGCCGCTTCGAGTCGGCCCTGCGCACCATGTGGACTGCGTGGGCTACCGGCAAGTGAAGCTACTTCACGCACGATAGGAAAAGCGGCCGCAACTTTCGTCGCGGCCGCTCGTGTGTCAGTTGTTTCCGTCGCGCTCACCCTTACGGGCACGGCGCGCCGGCGAGAACCGCGAAGAAGTCCATGACGTCCTGATCCTCAGGGAAGACGCCATTGCCGTTGAAGTCGATGCTGTCGCACGTCAGCGTGCTGCAAGGCCCGCCCGCCAGCACGTTGAAGAAGTCCGTCACGTCCTGGTCTTCAGGGAAGACACCGTTGTTGTTGAAGTCAATGTCACACGGATCGCCGCCGGGCCTGCAGTCAGGCACCGTCACGCACACATCCTTCGAGCAGCACTCGCTGAAGTCGGGCTTGTGCACCACGATCGTGAAGCAGATCTGCGTGCCCGGCGCAAGCGTCGAGTTCACGCTGAATGACACGTTGCCAGCGCCCCACAGCGGAATGTTCTGAGCGATGTAGCTGGGCGTCACCGTCGTTGAGCCTGCGGGCACACCCGTCGGGCTGATGAAGATGTGACCGATGCCATAGCTCGTCGGCTGCAGGAAGAACTGCACGTTGAATTGGCCCGGTCCCGTGCACTCAACACGCGGCGGCAGGCCGCCTTCAAGCGTGAAGCAGTCGCAGTCAGGCAGCGTCACCCGATGCCGGAAGTTGCAGCACAACTGGCCCTGCTGATTGAACAGAATGAACGGCAGGTCAATGCTCGTGCCACCCGCCGGGCCGCAGATCGTCAGGGTGATCGTCTGCGAGGCGTTGTTCGCCAGCGGCGGATTGAAGATGATCGGATTGGGCGACACCAGCGGGCTAGCGATGTTCACTTGATTGATCGCCTGACCGGACAGGTTCGTCAGCGTGAAGGTGTACGTGTAGCACGGCGTGCCGTCAGCACCTGGCTGCTTGCAGATGACTCGCTCTTCACGGATCGTGCCGCAGTTCTGGCAATCGCCGCGCCGCAGCGTCAGCGAGCCCAGGAACGTCTTGTCACCACCCACGATGTCATTGTCGCTGTCAATCAGGAAGCCGTTTACCGTGGGCGAAGAATCCGCAGCGTTGCCGCCGGTGTTCACGCGATGCAGCCCATACACCGCGCCGGTCTGATCCAGAATCAGTGCGTCGCCGACCGCCCACACGTTGCCGTCACAGTCAACGCCAACGCCACCCGTCGCATTCTGTCCGTCCGGCGTTTGGAATGGCGCGGGATATCGCCCGATGCGCCACTTGTTCTGCGGCTGGAAAGCCCACGCGCCACTCGCGCCTGCCAGTTCCAGCACGCGCGAATAGTGCACGCTGTTCACGCTGCGTTCTGCAATGAACATGTTGCCCGTTGGCCCGAACGTCACATCCGCAATCGGCGCCGTGTACGTCTGCGCCTGGCTGAACGTCGTCAGCGTGGGCGTTGTCGCTTCCAGCACTGCGCTGCCCGCGATGAACTGACCGCTCGCGTCCAGCGCGACCGACCAGATCTGGTTGTTGGTCGAGACATTGGGCGATGCCGAATCTTCAAGCCATGTGCCGTAGTACAGCCGGCTTTCCGCCTCGTTCACCGCCAGACCCCACACGCGCCGACGCAGGCTCGTCAGTCCGTCCAGTCCGTCATCCGGCACTGACGCGCTGAGCGCGCCCATCCCGTGATCCCACACCAGTTGCGGATTGAGGGGCAGTGCCGGACGGAACGGCTGCTGCGGACAGTTCACAGGCAGCGGCACGCGATAGATGTTGCCGTCTTCAAAGTTCGACACATACAGCACGTTGCCGCGGACGCCGTGGGCCACATCGCCCAGCCCGGGTCCCGTGTTGGTGAGCTGCGCCACCAGACAGATCTGGCCCGTCGTGCCATCCAGTCGATACACCGCGCCAGAACCGCCGGGACCAAACGCCACAGACTGGTTCTGCGCGAAGTTCATCACGCTGTAGTTGGCGGCCGACACATAGATGTTCGGATTCGCCGCGCGATCAAGGCACACGCCGAAGACGTTGCCAAGGTTGCGCGCCGTCCACTCGTCCACGCCCGCACCGTTGTTCCAGAACCTGCCCGCCGACCAGTTCTGATCTTGAATTGCGCCCTGACCTGCCGGGTTGTTCACGTTGAACAGCAGCACAACAGGATCATCAAGCTCGGGCGACGGATCCAGATCGTTCATCGCCGACAACGTGTGCACAAGCTCGTTGGGGTCCACCGGAAGCGTCTGTCCTGACGCTCCAGCCGCCAACGCGCACGTAGAAAGACCCGCAGCCAGAAGGCTGCGCCACCGCAGACTCTCGATTCGTTTCATGATGACCCTCCAACACGAAGACACTTCCCCCTAAGGAAGCGATCCGCAACATACCGCGCGGTCCGCAAAAACGCAAGGCCCGCAGAAGTGATTCTGCAAGAAAACCCAACACGTATATGAAATATGCAGGTCTTTATCCCCCGTCTGGACCGCCGGGCACTTCCACCGTCATCGTCGTCCCCTGTTTCCACACGCTTTCCACCCCGATCGTGCCACCCAGCGCCTTCACTGCGTGCTTCACGATCGCCAGCCCCAGCCCCGTTCCGCGTCGCACCGCGAACCCTGCGCGGCTCGGATCCACTTGATAGAACCGCTCAAAGATGCGTTGCTGGTGCCCCAGCGGAATGCCCACGCCCTGATCGCTCACCGCAATGCGCACCACGCTCCCCGCGCGTTCAATCGTCACGTTCACCGTCGTCTGCTCATACGCGAACTTCGTCGCATTGTCGATCAGATTCCGCACGATCGTCGTCAGCAGCTTGCGATCACTCACGATCACATCAAGCCCAACGCCCAGCCGGGTCTCCAGCGTCAGCTTGCGCTCCGCGCACACACCCGTGAATGTCTCGCGCATCGCCTCCACGAGTTCCACCAGACTCACTTCTTCTCGCGCCACCGGCGCATCAGGCGAGTCCAGCCGCGACAGATCCAGCAGATCGCGCACCATCTCTTCCAGTCGCTGCACGTTCCCCGCGATCACACTCGTCAGCCGCTCGCGCATCGGCGCGTCTTCCCACGCCCCGTCCGCCAGCGTCTCCGTGGCCGCACGAATACTGCTCAGCGGCGTGCGCAGCTCGTGGCTCGCGTTGGCCACAAAGTCCGTCTTGAGATAAATCGCCTGCGCCAGCTCCGTCACATCGCGGAGAGTCATCATCACGCCGCGAGTGTCCGCCGCGCCCGTCAGCGTGATGGGCGCGGTGAAGACCTGATACACCCGCAGCGCACCATCGCGTGTGACACGAAACTCGCTCGTCCGCTTCACTCCCGCCAGCGACGCGCTGTGCTGCCCGATGATCTGCGCCTGCGTGAACAGCTCATCAATCCCGCGCCCCATCACTCCGCCGCTCGCAAAGAACTCCCGCGCCGCGGCATTCGCCGCAACCACCACACCCTGCGCATCCGTCGCGAGCACCGGGCTCTGCATCGCGTCATACAACGCCCGCATCGTCGCCAGATCAGCTCGCGCGCTCTCCAGCTTCGCGATCACCGGTCCGCGCACATCACGCAGCGACTGCGTCACGCGCGCCGGCCGACTCATGTCATCCCCGCTCTCGCTGGGCCGCTGGTCCGACGCTCGCCACAGCGACTGTGCCACATCCTCGAGATCGCAAAGCCACTGCGCCCGCCGCGTCGCGATGAACGCCAGATACACCCACATGCTGCCCAGCGCAACCAGCCCCGTCAGCGAGATCAGCCACGTCGCGTCCACGCGCACCATGGCGCATGTGCCCGCCGTCACCAGTGGCGCGCCGATCAGGCACAGCGTCACCACGTCATGCGTTGAAAGCGATAGTCGCCGCACGCGCCATGCTACGCCCCCAATCTCCCCGCTGGCAACGTTCACACATCCTTCACACGCCCAGCGTAAACTTCCCGCATGAAGATCGCCGCTCGCTCCGTCATCCTCGCTCTCGCCGTCACCGCCGCGCTTCCCGCCCTCTCCGGCTGCACCAGCGCGGGCGTTTCCATCCGTGAAAGCGTCTTCGGCCAAGCCAAGCGCGACCAGCTCGTCGACCGCGTCAAGGACGCCCGCGAAGAGCAGGAAGAAGCCAAGCAGCAGTTCGCCACCGCGCTCGACGAATTCCTCGTCATGACCAAGCAAGACGGCGGCGAGCTCGAAAAGCAGTATCGCAAGTTCCAGAAGGAGTATGACCGCTGCGAAGACGCCGCGAAAGCAGTCCGCAGCGACATCAACACGGTCGAAGTCGTCGCTGGCAAGCTCTTCAGCGAATGGAACAGTGAGCTCAGCCAGTACACCAACGCCCAGCGCCGCGCCGACAGCGAACGCATGCTGCGCGACACCCAGCGTCAATATGACCAGATGATCACCGCCATGAAGAACGCCAGCGCGAAGATGGACCCCGTCCTCGCCAACTTCAAGGACCTCACGCTGTACCTCAAGCACAGCCTCAACGCCCAAGCCATCCGCGGCCTGCAGAACAACGTCTCACAAGTCCAGAACGACGTGGGCCGCCTCATCTCCGAGATGGAGGCCAGCATCAAGGAAGCCGACGAGTTCATCAGCCAAATGGCCAAGTGACTCGCCTGACAACCCGCATAATGAAAAACGGCATCCCCGCGGAGCCGTTTTTTCATGCCCGCGTTGTGCGAGTGTGGCTCACTCGCCCTCGGCCCGCATCGCTTCCATCCGCGCCGCCAGCGCCTCTGCCGTCGCGCTGATATTGAACTGCAGCTTCGTGTTGTTCACATAGATCATCGGATAGCCCGCATCAATGCGGTTGTGCTTGCTGAACAGATCCGTCAGGTGCGCCAGTTTCTGTTCGCTGCTCACTTCACCCAGCGCAGGCTTGGTGTAGCGGCCGCCCCAGTAGATGCGCGTGCCAAACGTCGTCGTCACCACCATCGCCCGCGTGCTCGCGAACTCCTTCGCATCCACGCCGCCCACCTGACTGCCCCACGGCTGGCGGAGGAGCACCGCAAGCAACTCCAGGCTTGCTGCGATGTCCTCTCCCTGCCACGCCGTGTTGTAATCAACAACTGCGCCGCCCGCCAGCTTCGGCGCTGGCAGTGCGGGCGAGTCAATCACCGGAAAGCGCGTGGCGCCCACGTTCGCCGTCACGGGCATCGGAAACCCGTCCCAACTGATCAGTTGATCCACGCCGTCACGCCGCACCACCGCCGCCGGTGCGCGCCAGTTTCCATTGATTTCAATCCGCCCGCCCGTCATCCGCTTGATCGTCGGCGTATGGGTGAACCACCCGCTGCTGGCCATCGCCTTGCCAACGCGCTCCAGGCTTTCGCCTGTGAATCGCTCATTGTCACCTGCCAAGGCGGCCTGCGCCATTTCGCTCAGCGCATCGCGCTCTGCCTTGGGCACCCAGGTCACCTGCTCGCCCGTGCTCGTCTGCACCGTGGGCCAGCGAATATCAATCAAAGTCGCTCGCGTGCCCGGCAGTTGCGACGCGCGTTGCTCCAAAGGCCGCATGCCCAGCACAATACCGGCGCCCACGCCCAGCACCAGCACCACAAGCCCGAAGCTCGTCAGCGCCGTGAAGAACGACGACCAGTTAAAAGGCTCGGAGTTTGCTTCCTTGCGACCCATGCTGCCACACCTCTCCGTACCCGCGTGATTCGCTCCGCGCGAGCGGCCATACTCGGGCGCGACATTCGCCCGCAATTGCTCCCTATCGACAAACCGGCCCGCGTTGCGTGACTTTCTTGCGTCACGCAACACGGGCCGGGGAGGGCACTTCCGGTTTGTTCTTCTCTCGTTCGCTTACGGCACCGTAAAGCCGCCGTCCACCTTCAGGTCGTGGCCCGTCACAAAGCTGCTGTCGTCGCTCCACAGGAAGAGCACCGCCTTGGCGATCTCTTCGGGCTTGCCCACACGCCCGATCGGGTGCATGCTGTTCATCCACGCCAGCGCGTCAGGGTTGCGACCGCCCGTGAAGCGATCCAGCATGTCCGTGTCAATGCCGCCCGGGCTCACCGCGTTCACGCGAATGCCGCTCTTCGCGACTTCCAGCGCCGCGCTCTTGGTGTAACCCAGTACCGCGTGCTTGCTGGCGATGTACGTCCCGGTGTTCGCCATGCCAATGCTGCCCGCGATGCTCGCATTGTTCACGATCGAACCCTTGCCCTTTGCGGTCATCGCGCGAACTTCATGCTTCAGGCTCAGCATCACGCCCAGCACGTTGATGTCAAATACTTGCTTGTACTGCTCCACCGTCGATTCCGCGAGCGGCACATTGCCCAGTTCAATGCCCGCGTTGTTGAACGCAAAGTCCAGCGTGCCAGTGATCGCCGCCGCAGCCTTGACAGCTTTCTCGACGCTCGCTTCATTCGTGATGTCGCCCTGCACGAACTGTGCCTTGACACCATGCTCCTTGCCCGCCGCGAGAATCTCCGCGACAACCTTCGCCCCTTCCGCCTCGCGCCGGCCGGTAATGACGACATTGCCGCCTTCCTTCGCGAACGCCAGTGCCGTCACTCGGCCAATGCCGCTCGTGCCACCCGTGATAAGCGCAGTACGACCATTGAAACGTGCCATGATGCCGTCCCTTTCCGTAAGTTCGAGATAAAAGTCCACCGTGTGTGGTTGTCTGATGCTCGCTGGTTTCGCCGGGTTTCTGCGATTCACGAAAATCTCCGCGGCATCCCTTCCCACGCACATGCTCCCGCTCCCCGCTACCTTCTGCCATGCGATCGCTCGACAACGCTCGTGTCACCGTCATGGGTCTGGGCCGCTTCGGCGGCGGTCTGGGTGTTACTCAGTGGCTCGCCGCCCGCGGCGCGCAGGTACTCGTGACCGACATGAAGCCCGCCGAGACGTTCACAGAAGAACTCGCCACCCTCGCGCCCCTCACACGCTCTGGCCAAGTCACGTTGCGACTGGGTGAGCACAACGTGAGCGACTTCACCACGTGCGATCTCATCGTCGCCAATGCTGCCGTGTCCACGCCGTGGAACAACCGCTACCTCCGCGCCGCGCAGGCTGCCGGCATTCTCGTCACCACCGAGATCTCCCTGCTCGTCGAGAACCTTCCGCTTCACACCCGCCAAACCCGCACCATCGCCATCACAGGCAGCGTCGGCAAAAGCACCACCACTGCCATGATCGCTCACGCTCTGCGCCACGCAGGCATCGACACCAAAGTCGGCGGGAATCTCGGCGGCTCCTTGCTCAACGATCTCACCACGATCACGCCCGACACATGGATCGTGCTCGAGCTTTCCAGCGCGCAGCTCCACTGGATCGAAACCACCACGCCCTTCTCGCCGCGCATCGCTGTTGTCACCGCCTTCGCCGAGAATCACCTCGACTGGCACGGCGATCTCACGCACTACCGCGAAAGCAAGCGCCACATCCTGCGTCACCAGCGCGCAGGTGATATCGCCATCATCGCCCGCGAGCTCGACGACTGGCTGCCCAGCGTGCAGCAGGGTGTACGCGTCATTCGCCCGCAGATCGCAGACATCACGGGCGACATGATCCTGCCGGGTGATCACAACCGCGCCAACGCCGCCGCCGCACTCGCTGCGTGCACCGCCGCCGTTCCCACGCTGGCGGCAGATCGCATCCGCGATTCACTCCGTACCTACCCGGGCCTTGAACACCGCCTCGAGTTCGTGCGCGAAGTCGCCGGCGTGAAGTACTACAACGACAGCAAGAGCACCACGCCCGGCGCGACTCTCACCGCCCTCGCCGCCATCGGCGCGGCCACGCCGCTTGCCCGCGTACATCTCATCGCCGGTGGCTATGACAAGAAAGTCAGCCTGCGCGATCTCGCCGACCTCGCCCACAAAGTCGCAGGCGTCTACGCCATCGGCGCCACCGCGCCCATCATCGTGCAAGAGAGCGCGGGCAAAGCCAAGGACTGCGGCACACTCGCCCACGCATTCATCGAGATCAAGCAGCGCGTCAAGCCGGGTGATGTCGTCCTCCTCAGCCCCGGCTGCGCAAGCTGGGGCCAGTTCGACAACTTCGAACAGCGAGGCGAACAGTTCAAGCAACTCGTGGAAGGTGCATCATGAAGCTCTCGCGCTCTCTGCCGTGTTGTGTGTGCGTTGCGATCATGACCGCCGCGCTCGCAGCGTGTGTCCCCACCAAGCCCACTCACCCTACCCACCCCACACAGCCCGCACCAGCAAAGGCTGACGCAGTAGTTCCTGCAACGCCACCCCCAGCGCCCTCGCAAGCAACTGTCGTCACGCCGCCGGCACCTCCCGCTCCGCCAGCGGCGCCTGCCATCACGCTGCGCGAAACCTTTCCGGGCCTGCGTGTCGATGTCGCCAACAGGGTTCTCGAGTTCGATGCCGAAGTGCCTATCGACGCCCAAGGCGAGCGTGTGTATCTCGAGGTACTCGTCTGCACGCCCAACACGCGCGAGCACGAAACGCTCGTCGTCACGAAGGTCAAGCCCTCACACATCCACGCCACGCTGCTGCTCATGGGTCTCAAGGAAGGCACGCCGCCCCGCTGGGACTTTGATGGCACCAACCTCACGCCCGTCGCGCCCATGGGTCCGCGCGTCGAAGTCTTCCTGCGCGAAGCTGGCCAGCCCGCCAGCGCCAACAAGCCCATCGCCGACTTCGTGACCAACATCGCCAACGACAAGTCGCTCGCGACATATGTTCGCGCCGGCGCTACTTCGCCTGATCACCTCGTCTTCGCAGGCTCGCGCTTTGTCGACAACATCTACGCCGCCGACATGGACGGCACCATCGTCGGTCTCACCGCGTTCGGCGGCGAGACCATCGCATGGACCGCGATGTACCACCCCGACACCGACCGCATGACCCCTGAGTGGATCGCAGACGGCAGGAAACTGCCGAAGTTCCGCACAAAGATGATCGTCACGATCGTTGCGAGCAACTGAGTCACTTCGATTGACTCACTTCGGTTGCATTTCAATCACTTCTGCAAGCATTGAGTTCCAGCCCGCGTCTACCAGAATCCCCATTGACGCGAGCGCCGGGCGCAGCCCGTCCGCATCAGCGCTCGCCACAACTTCAGGATGCGGGTTGACCTCCTCCGTCGTGATCGGGTCGTCATCCACGCGCGAGGTGCGCCGCACCAATCCTGCGTCACTCACTTCAGCCAGCAGCACCGTGCGAGACATTCGTTCCCATATCACCATCACCACTGTTCCGCCCTGTATCGCGGCCAACTGCTTCCACACGTCGAGTTGCAGATGCGTCGCCATCTCCGGATCGATGAGCACTGTGTGCTTGTCTGTGCGATACCACGCTTTGCGCACGACATCAGGTTCATGAGAGGGTGTGTCGAGAAGAAAGTCCCACACGTCGGCAAAACTCGCTTGCATGCGAGTGCCCCGCTTGGGCGCGTATCCCAGTCCATCCATAAGAGGGCCCATGTGGGCACTCGCATCACCTGGTATGAACACAAGCGAGAAACTTGGCTCATCCTCAATCATGCGACCTGCTATGCGAGATGCTTTGTCTTCACGCGCCTTATCAAAATGATGCGAGTTCGTATTGCTGTTGTCTCGTGTGGTTTGTTCAGCCTGACGAGTCGGCATCGCCGCCGCTCGCGATGACTGTGTCGCTGGTGTGTCGGTGGAGAAGCCAAGCAACTTTCTCAATAGTGACAACATACACAATCGTTCCCGCGTCACGCGACGTCGGTGCGAAAGGGCGCACAAAAAACCGGCTGCCCACGCAGCCGGTCTTGACAGTTCCGTCTTATCTCCGCGTCCTTCGCGTCTCCGCGGTGAACCCGGCGTTGGTGAACTTAGTTGTCTTGCGACATGATGATGATCGAGTAAGGCCCAATGCCGATATTGCCATTGAAGCCCATGCCATCTTTCGCGCCGCTGAACGCCGTCGTGTCGTAGCTGTTGGTGTTCGCGAAGTCACTGCTGTAGCCGTTCCAGTCGCTGTTGAAGCGAACGCGCCATGTGCCCGCCCGCGGGAAGCCGATGTTGTAGCTGTTGTAGCTTGCGTTGCCGAAGTTCGCGACGATGATCACGTCGTCTCTCGCCCCGCCGTTCTGCCAGCGGTGGTACGCAATGACTTTGTTGTTGATGTGATGCACGTTTGTGTTGTTGCCTCGCAGCCCGCGCGTGGTGTCAAACCAGTTGCGACGCAGCCGAATCAGATCGCGGTACATCGTCTGAATGCCCGCGTACGTCGTCGCCTTGGTCCAGTCCACCGGGTCCGTATCCGCGAAGAACCCGTCCTCCAGCACTTCCTGACCCTGGAAGATCATCGGAATGCCCGGCGACGTCATGACCAGCCCTGCGCCCAGCGTGCTGCGCTTCTTGCTCGCCCAGCTGCCCGCATTGCCCGGCCAGATCTCTTCCGGCACGCGGCTCTTGCCATTCGCCACTTCGTCATGGCTCTCGGTGTAGATCACGCGCTGTGTCGCGCTGCCGTTGTAGTACGCACTGATCGCATCGCGCACGCTGAACATGTTGCGATTGCTGTCGGTGCCTGTGATGATCGCATCACGAATCGGGTGCACGAATCGCGCATCCCACTGGCTGTCAAAGCCCGCGCCGCCCGCACCTGTTGTTCTGGTGATGAAGTCGTTGTTCTGCAGGTCTTCCGCGATCGAGATCTTCCAGCCCTGGCTCGCGTCGATCTCGTTGTTGCAGTACTGCATCAGGCTCCAGCCGTCGGGAATATCGCTGCCCATGCCGTTGTTGGTGTTGCGAATGTTCACCGTCGAGTCCCAGCGCAGACCGTCGACCCGGAACTCCTGCAGCCAGCTCATGATGTTGTCGCGGATGAACGTGCGCACTTCGCCGCGCCCGTAGTCAGGCCGCGTGTCGCCCCAGGGCGTGCTGCTGCGGAAATCCTGGTAGAAGAAAATGCCGCCCTTGTTGTTCTGCTGCCAGCCGTCAAACTGCCACATCTCCAGATCGCTGGGCCCGTAGTGATTGTGCACCACATCTTGAATGACCGCCAGCCCGCGTGCATGCGCCTCGTTGATGAAACGCTTGTACTCGTTCATCCCGCCGTAGATGCTCTCGACGCTGTACGGGTCCGCCGGGTTGTAGCCCCATGAGAAGTCACCCGCGAACTCGTTGATGGGCAGCACCTGCACCGCGTTTGCGCCCAGCGCCTGTACCTGGTCCAGCCGCGCGATCGCGCTGTTGAAGTTCCCCGGCGTGCCGCCCGCCGTGTCATTGAACGTCCCGACGTGCATCTGATAGATCACCGTCTCGTTCCAAGGCGGCGTCGTAAACGTCGGGCTCTTGACCCGCCCCGTCACGCTCACGTCATCAATCGCAACACCATCGCTCGCGAGCGGCGAGTTGTCATACTGCTGCCAGCGCACGCGGAACGTCGCGCCAGGCGTGATGCCCGCCGTCGCTGCGGCAGCCGACAAATCAATCGTCTGCGTGACAAACGACGCGCCAATCGCGGGGAAGTTCTGCACCTTGGTCCACGTCGTGCCGTTCCCCGAGATGTAGATGCCGTCTTGCGTGTGCGTTTCATCGCCCACGTTGCGAATCTTGTACGTCAGGCTCAGCTTGCTGTGGTTGCTCGCATTGATCGTCAGCGTCAGTTGGCTCGTCGCGAATGTGCCGCTCGTGCTGCTGTCAAACGCCACGCCGCGCGTGCCCGCAGCTCTGTACGTGGTCGATGTCACCACGCGCCATGGCCCCGTGCCGCCGGCTGTCCACCCCGCGCCCAGCGCGGTACCGCTCTCAAAGCCATCACTGAACAGCGTCACCGTCGGTCCATACACCGACCAGTCAAACGTGTCACCGCGAATGATCGAGTTGCCCACGCTGTTGACGACTTCGCGCCCGCGTGGGTCCTTCTTCCAAATCGTGTTCGCGCCATTCACCAGCACGAACTTGTACTGCTGCCCTTCCGTCGCGCCCGGCACATCCACCGACCAGTTGCCGCCAGCCTCGGCAAACAGCGGCGTTGCCGTCGCGCTGAACGAGTTGAACGTGCCAGCCACGCGCACCGCGCTGGCATTCGGAGCCCACACGCGGAACGTCACCCCGCCGCTGTAAGGCACCGCGCCCATGCCCGGACGCGTCGATGCCTGCGCCCACAAACTACCCGCGCACGCCATCAGCGCGATTGCGGCAACCGCCAAACGCTTCGTCAATCCAGAACCCACGAGAGTCATGCGTACACCTCCAGAAAGTCAGAGATGCACACCAACATAAACGCGCGCCCACGTCTCACGCAAGCCCGTTATCGCTGAATTTTCACCTTTTCTATGGGACGCGCAACCAATTTTGGTGTACGCGATACACAAACACCGCGCTCGGCCTGTTCACTTTTTCACTTCGCGCACTTCTCGCCGCCGACGCATGCCCATCGCGCTCGCCGCCATCACTGCAACACTCACTGCACCGGGTGAAGGCACAAGCACGCCCGTCGCGAACGTGTTCGCCGTGCCGCTAAAGCCAATCCCCAGATCCGACAGCGTCAAGTTCAGCAGCACATTCGCCGGGTCACTCGTCGTCGGCAGCGCGAGCGGAAACTCAGGCAACGCCTGATTCGGCTGCGTGCTCTGTGCAATGTCAATGGGCGTCACACCGCTGATCGTCGCGCTATTGCCGTTCAGCGTCAGAGTCCCCGTCAACGCAAACGGCAGCGGAGCCTGCCCAGGCACCGCAAAGTCATTACCCAGCACGCTCAGTGCAAGATCAAGGTTCACCAGAGGCGTGACCACAAAGCTGAACGTGTTCGCACCCGTGGGCGTGAGTGTTCCGATGCTTGCGCCCACCTGCGTCACGTTGAACGTCGAGATCGTTGCATTGCCGATCGGCAGACTGATGGGCAGCCCCGGATACAAAAACGTCGGGTTTCGCGTGCGAAACGTCTCCGTGCTCAAGTTCAGATTCACAGGCAGACTCGCCGGCCCGTTGCCCAGAAAGTTGGCCGAATAACCACTCATGCTGATCGTGCCGTTCGTCGTGTCCACCGTCAGCCCGAAGCTGCCCGTCGTGTCGGTGTTGATCGGTCCCGACAAACTCACGCCCAGGTTGTTCACGTTCACCGCGACATTTTCCGTCGCGCCAAATGTGCCAAAGAGCCCGGGCTTGGTCCGTGTGCCCGTCGGGTTGTTCACCGCGTCGTAGTTGCCAATCAGCGTGCCGCTCGCGCTCAGCGAGTTGCTGGCAGTTGCGCTCAGCCCGCTCTGGCTAGGCACAAAGTTGAACTGATAAAGCGCCGAGTCATCGGCGCGCGCCACACCGCCGCACGCCAGCACCGCACCCGCCGCCATCACACTGCCCATGCCACGCAAACCACCCACGCAACCACGCATAACTGCCACCTTTCCGGACGTTCCATCTCAGCCCGTGCTGCGGCCAGCGCCGCATGACCGGACGATCCAAACATGCCACCGATTCACAGCCTTGCCACCAAAATCACCAGATTTCCCTCGAAGTTCCGCATCATCCGTACGCTGCGTTTCCAGTGTCCCCCGCCGCATGACCGCTCCTCTCACCAACTCGCCCCCCGGCCCACCCCCCGGCCCGCGCCTCGACATCGTCTTCGCCGACGAGCATCTCGCTGTCATCAACAAGCCGCCTCGCCTCCTCAGTGTGCCCGGCAAAGGCCCCGCCAACCAAGACTGCGTGGCATCGCGCGCCCACGAGTGCTTCCCCACAGCTTCCGGCCCGCTCATCGTCCATCGCCTCGACATGGATACCAGTGGTTTGCTGGTCCTGGGTCTCACGCCCCACGCGCAGCGCGAACTCTCACGCCAGTTTGAACAGCGCCTGACCAGCAAGGCCTACATCGCAGTCGTCGCCGGAGTGATCACCCGCGACGAAGGCGAAGTGGCACTCCCCATCCGCACCGACATCGACAACCGCCCCCGCCAGATCGTCGACTTCACGCACGGCAAGCCCTCCACCACGCGCTTCACAGTCCTCTCTCGTGACGCACATCGCACGCGTCTGCGTCTCATCCCTGTCACAGGCCGTACTCACCAACTCCGCGTGCACTGCGCCAGCGGCTTGCACGCGCCCATCGTGGGCGACCCGCTCTATGGCGACGCCGCGCTCGCCCCCCGCATGCTGCTGCACGCCGCGGAGCTCTCGTTTACTCACCCCGTCACCAACACGCCAGTGCACTTCAGTTGCCCACCGGACTTCTAATCCTGCGGCTTCACGTCTTCTTCTGCGCCGCATGTGTCGCCGTACTCAAGCAAAAAACCGCCGATCACTCGGCGGTTCTCGTCAATCGTGTTGCAGTTGCTCGTGTTGAGCCGCTGTCACTTACTCATCATCACTCTTGCTCTTACGAGTGTTCATCGGCATGCGATCCAGCACGCTGTCAATCAGCCCGTACTCGAGCATTTCCTTTTCGTCCAGCCACTTGTTGCGGTCGCAGTCGCGAGCGATCCTTTCCACGGTCTGCCCGGTGGCTTCGCTGTAGATGCTGTACAGACGCTCACGAATACGCAGCATTTCGCGTGCTTCGATCTCGATGTCGGTCGCCTGACCTTCCATCACGCCGCCCAGCAGCGGCTGGTGCATGAGGTTGCGGGCGTTCTGCAGGCTGAAACGCTTGCCCTTGGTGCCGCTCACGCTGATGAGGCTGCCCATGCTGGCCGCCTGGCCGATGATGTACGTCGCGACATCACAGTTGATGAAGCGCATGGTGTCGATGATGCCCAGCCCCGCGCTCACCGAGCCGCCCGGGCTGTTCACATAGAGGTGAATGTCCTGCTTGGGGTCTTCGTTCGCGAGAAACAACATCTGCGCGACGATCAGATTGGCGATGTCGTCATTGACAGGGCCGCCCAGGAAAATGATGCGATCCTTGAGCAAGCGCGAGTAAATGTCGTACGAACGCTCGCCGCGGGAAGTCTTTTCGATGACGATGGGGACGAGGTAGCCGCTCATATGAAAAGGCACTCGGGACTGGGGACTAGGCATCAGGGTCAATGCCGTTCCGTTTCTGCGTCCTTTGTGCCAATCTCCTTGCTTCGTTGTGCGAGTGGTTGTCTTTGCCTTGCACCAGTGCCTAATGCCTAGTCCCTAGTGCCTTCTACTTCACTTCACCGGCGTCTTCAACACTTCATCCGCGAGGCCATACGCCACAGCTTCTTCCGCGCTGAAGTACTTGTCGCGCTCGCCGTCGCGCTGAATCTCATCCACGCTGCGGCCCGTGCATTCCGAGAGAATCTTGTTCAGCTCGCGCTTCATCTTGATGATCTGCTCGGCCTGAATGCGAATGTCTTCCGCCTGACCCGTGATGCCGCCATAAGGCTGGTGGATCATCACCTTCGCGTGCGGCAGCATGAAGCGCTTGCCCTTCTGGCCCGCGGCCATCAGCACTGCGCCGCCGCTATACGCGCGGCCGATGCAGTACGTGTTGACCGGGCTGGTCATGAACCGCATGGTGTCAAACAGCGCGAGCGTGTCGTCCACCGCGCCGCCGGGACTGTTGATGTAGAAGTTGATGTCCTTGCCGCGCCCGGTGTTCTCGAGGTACAGCATCTGCATCATGACGCGCGCCGCCGACGCCTGATTGATCTCACCGATCAGAAACACCACCCGATTCTCGAGCAGCAGTTCATCGATGGTCATCTCGCGTGTGCGCTGATAGGAAACGCCTGCTGAGGCCATGTTCACACTCCGTGAAAGTCAGCGACGCTGCACGCGCCGCAGACCTTTGATGTTGCCCGTCAAAGACCGTTGCACGATACGTTGCAACTGCCGTGCCGGGCGCACAGCAACTTCGTCGACAGCCAATATCGACCAAAGGAAGGGGAAACGTGTGAACAACTGGCCCCAGACCGCCAAACCGTCACGCCGCGCCCGTAAATCGTTGCCAATGCGCCCCTTGGTGCCCTCCTCCCGCCGCGCCACCCATCGCCACCCAGCCCCGCCCCTGCCAAATTGTCAGAGCGTCCCCGCACACATCCGTACCCTCTCGCCATGTACGCAGGGGTGAAACTACTTCCAGAGCACGTCTTTTCTCTTCCGGGTGATCCCGATGTCTCCAGCGCCGCCTTCTCGCTCGATGGCGCGAGCGTCTACATCCTCGCCCACTTCGACTCCTTCCACATCGGCGAGTTTCTTGATGCCACGCTCGCCATCTGGCTTGCCTGCCTCTGCATCCCGTTCTTCCTGTGGGGCGTCATTCGCGCCACCAAAGCGTTCCGCCGACCGCGCGATCCCGGCAAACGCTACTGCCCCAAGTGCAACTACTGCGTGACCCACGACACAGGCACCCTGACCACCTGCTCCGAGTGCGGCCAAGACCTCGCCAAGCGCGTGCCTGTGCTCGGCAAGACCGTGCGCCGCCGCGTGCTCACCAGTTTCGCCACGCTGATTGCGCCGCCCATCTTCGTCTACAGCCTCGCCCTGCTCGCCGTCTTCTTCTTCGGCATCTTCAGACACTTTAACTGGCACTCCATCACCATCGGCGAATTCCTAAAGGCGCACAGCACAACCCTCCACTGGCGCTGGGGACAGGACTTCAGCCAAATCATCTACCGCGCCGACATCGCCACCGGCCGCATCGATCGCATGGAGCACTTGTCCGGTGCAACCTTCCGCCAGATCTCGGTTCACCCCATCACGGGCGACATAGCGCTCGAGGCGGATAACAACCACATCACCCTCATCGACCCCGTTACGGGCGACATCCGCCGCCGCCTCGACCTGCATTACCTCGACCACTCCTCGCTCGAAAGCCACATGCTACTCGACGTGAGCCCCGATGGCCAGACCGTTTTCACGGAGTGGCAACGCTGGGACCCCACCGCCGGTTATTCCGTCTTCGCCTCCTGGCGACTCACCGATCGCAATGCCGTCAATCTCGCGCGCAATGACCCCGCCGACGGCGCACCAACCAACACCTACGAACGCACCTTCATTACGAAAGGCGACGCCAACCGGCGCTTCGTCTTCGCCGTGCCGTCATTCTCCGAGATCTTCCAGAGCAAGTCGTATCTCCTCCACGTCTACGCGCCCGCTCAGGACGGCAAGACCTACCAGCGCACGCATTCCATCAACCTCGGCCCGGACTTCAACCCCGAACAACCCAACCTCATTAGTCTGCGCGAGAACGCCCTCATCCTCACAACAACCGCTCCTCAGGAGCGTCGCTCCGATCTCATCGCCTTCGATCTCGACGCGCTGCAACGCGGCGAAATGGTCCGCCGCTGGACCATCGGTCTCGCTGAACCAACGGGCTCGATGCTCGCCCTCACGCCCGACGAATCCACCATGTACGCCAATACCACCGGCGGCATCGCCGAGATCGACATCGCCCAGCGCGGCATGCAGCGTCTGCTCGCTCCGGGTGATGCTCACTTTCAACCACGCACCATCGCGGCTTCCAGCACGCACGTCCTCGTCGAATCTTCCCGCCCCGTCGGTCCGCCCAACGCGCGAGGCCAACACTCAAACTTCACCAGCGACATCTTCGTCTGGCGCGTCCGCTGACCATCTCTACGTTCCCCACGCGTCTCAGGCCCGCATCCGTACCCTCTTGCCATGTACGCAGGGGTGAGCATCTTTCCAGAGCGCGTCTTCTCCCTCCCGGGTGATCCTGACCTCGCCGGGGCCGTCTTTTCTAGTGATGGCAAAGCAATCTTTGCTTTGACCAGGGAAGTCACGTTCCACTTTGGGATCTTGCTTGATCAGTCGCTGCATGTCTGGCTGGGCGTGATCTGCCTCCCGCTGGCAATCATCGCATGTTTACGCATGTTCGCCGTCGTGCGCACGCCGCGTGAAGTTGGCAAGCGCTATTGCCCCGCCTGCAACTACTGCGTTACCCACGATGGCGGCACACTCCCGACGTGTTCAGAGTGTGGTGTCGATCTCGCGAAACGAAAGCCCATCGTTGGGAAGTCCTCAAACCGTCGCGTCCTCACCATTGCCTTCACGTTCCTTTTCCCGACCGTGCTCGTGTGGGTTGTCGCTACCAAACTCAGCATGACGTCGGGCATCTTCCGCCATCTTGATTGGCATTCCACTGCGTTGGGCCAAAGGCTCGATCCCAACAAGAGTGACTGGCGGAGGTGGGGTTTGACCCTTCGTCAAAGCCTGTACCGTTGTGACATCACGACGGGCGAAGTCGTTCTCATTAAAGATTTTGACGGTGCCACGTTCTGCGAGATCGGAACCAATCCTGTCACGGGTGACATCTACCTGCAAGCTGGCCGCGACCAGATCACGCTCGTTGATCCGAAGACCGGACGCATGCGTGCGCGCGTCCCGTCCGCCGATGAAGTCACCATTGCCAATCGAGAGTCTCCGCTTGCGATCGATCACGACCCCGTGACCGGCACGGTCTTCACCTCGTGGCAGGCGTGGTCTCCTGCGATGTTGCGCAGCATTCTGGCCTCATGGAACCCGCAATCGGAAAAGTTGCAGGTGATCGCGGACAATCTTCCCACCGAAGGTGACCCCGCAAATACAAGCCCCCGCCGTTTCATCACCAAGGGTGATGCCACACGACGGTTTGTACTTGCGTTGCCTTCGTTTACCGAAGTCGACCAAGGCAAGCAGTACCCTGTCCATGTTTACACGCGGGCGCACGCGTTGTCGCAGTTTCAGCGCACGCACATGGTCGATCTGGGGGGCAACATGAGTCCCCAGCAGGCGGGAGTCATAAGTCTTCGTGACAACGTGCTCGTCCTGGCGACCGGCAATCGCAGGTTGGGCGGCGAAGCGGAAGAACTGCGTGCCTTTGATCTCGATGCGCTTACCCGTGGCGAGGTACAGGTGCGTTGGAACATCTCCGTTGCGCGTTCACCCCACGAACTGCTCGCGCTCTCTCCCGACGAAACAATGCTGTACGCTGGAACCAAGAGCGGCATCGCTGAGATTGCGCTCGCGGAACGTGGCATCCAGCGCCTGCTTTCTCCTGCGGATCGTCACTTCTATCCCACTTCCCTCATCGCTTCGCCGACTCACGTGCTCGCTCGCAGTTTGCGTTCCGTTGATCCGCTTCCCCACAGTCCGCAACAGCCGCGATCAACGGACGACATCTTCGTCTGGCGCGTCCGCTGACCATCTCTACGCTCCCCCGCCATGACCACCATCCGCATTACCGACGTCTCCCCGCGCGATGGCCTGCAGAACGAGAAGGCCATCATCACCGCTTCCGACAAGGCCACGCTCGTGCGCCTGCTCGCCGATGCGCACGTCGATGAAATCGAAGTCACCAGCTTCGTCAGTCCCAAGTGGGTGCCGCAACTGGGCGACGCCGCACACGTGCTCGCCGACCTCGCCGCCACGCCGCTCGCCACGCCGCGTCCGCTCTTCTCTGCGCTCGTGCCGAACGAAAAGGGTCTCGACTCGGCGCTCACATTCCTCACCGGCCCCGCCGCACTCGGCAAGCTCAGCCTCTTCGCCGCCGCCAGTGAGACCTTCAGCCAGAAGAACACGAACGCCCCGATCGCGCAGGTACTCGAGCGCTTCGAGCCCGTGATGCGTCGCATTCGCGCACTGCCGCAGCGCGTGCTGGTGCGTGGCTACATCTCCTGCGTCATCGCGTGTCCGTTTGAAGGTTCCATCGCTCCCGCCGCCGTCATCGACGTTGCCCGTCGCTTCATCGCCTTGGGCGTCGACGAAATCGATCTGGGCGACACGATCGGCGCCGCCACGCCCGACACGACACGCACCTTGCTCACCCAGTACACGCGTGAGCTGGGCACATCAGTCCCACTCACACTGCACCTGCACGACACCTTCGGCCACGCCGCCGATTGCGTCCGCGTCGCCCTCGATACAGGTGTCACCAGCTTCGATAGTTCTGTCGCTGGTCTAGGCGGCTGCCCTTACGCCAGTACGCCCCAGCGCCGCGCACCCGGCAATATCGATACAGCCCTCCTCGTGCGCACCATTCATGCTGCGGGCCATACCACTCGCGTCGATCTCGATGCCCTCGCCCGCGCAGGTGAGCACGCCCAACACATCGTCCAGCGCTGACGTTCTGGGGCGTTCGCGGCGCGTGCCCTGCCAAGGTGGTTTGCAGCACTACGCGGACGCACTGCCGCCCGCCTGCGCCGCACACGTCGCCCGCATCGCCCTCCCAGCGTCCGCGTACCCCTCTTTCGCTTGACAATCATCCTCGCCAATCGCATGGGAGCCGATGCTTCATGCACCTTGTCACTCTTCACCGCCATCACCCGCAAACTCGCGCTTCGCCAAGGCGGCGGCCTCATCGCCGCGATGCTTGTGCTGCAAGCCGGTGTGCTGGGTGTGGGCGGCTACCTCACGCTGGGTGCCGCCAAACAAGGTGTGGAAGCGGGTCTGCGCCAAAGCGCCTCGGGCGACACCGCTTCCGCCCACGCCTTGACGCACGAAGCCATCGTCTGGGCCACCGCCAGCGGCGTCGTTCTTCTGGGCCTTTCGCTCGTGGGCACCAGCATCGTCATTCGCAAGTACGACAACGTACTCGTGCGCATGAACAAGCAGCTCGGTCACGAAGTTGAACGCCGCAGCCGCCAGAGCCTGGTCATTCGCAACGGCCTCATCTTCGGTCTCGCCAAACTTGCCGACTACCGCGACACCGACACTGGTCGCCATCTTGAGCGCATCTGCAGCTACAGCGGCGTGCTCGCTGAAGCTCTGCGCGAAGAGTTTGCGGAGATCACGCCCGCGTGGATCGAGCGCATCAAGCTCGCCGCGTCGATGCACGACATCGGCAAGGTTGGTATTCCCGATGCCATTCTGCTCAAGCCCGGTCGCTTTACGCCTGACGAACGCAAGATCATGGAAACCCACCCCGTGATCGGCGCCGACACGCTCGTCAGCATCCGACGTCGCGTGGGTGATGATGAACTCATGAACATGGGCATTCAAGTGACGCTCAGTCACCACGAACGCTGGGACGGCAAGGGCTATCCGTTCGGTCTCGTCGCCGATCAGATTCCCCTCAGCGCCCGCATCGTCGCCCTCGCCGACATGTACGACGCCCTCACCAGCAAGCGCGTCTACAAAGCCGCCATGACGCACGACGAAGCCAAGAAGATCATCGTCGACAGTCGCGGCACACACTTTGACGAGCGCATCGTCGATGCCTTCCTCCGCATCCACAAGCGCTTCGACGACATTCGCCGCGAGCTCGCCACTGAGTGCGACACCCGCGAATCCTTCACGCTGCCCGAATCCGCCAAAGCCGTCGAAGCCGAACGCGCGCGACTGGCTGCATAAACACCCAACAGTGAAGGCACCCAACAGCGAACGTATCCCCGCGTTCTCCGTTCTCTGTTCTCTGTACTCCGTCCCCACCCCCTACAAATACTTCGGCACCGGCTTCCCCGCCGCCACAGCAGTCACCGCCTGCCCAAGCAGCTTCATGTCGCGTCCATCGCAGATCTTCGCGACCGTCGCTTCGTCACCACCACACTTGAGCATGTACTCACGCGCGCGCTTCCACAGCGCGTCGCTCTTCTTCGCATCCGTTGCGAGAGCGATCTCCGTCGCCAGTTCCGCCAGCTTCGTCGCGTAGATCGTGTCCTGGTGCTGGTAGTACCGGTCCACAATCTTCCGCTGATAACTGCTCAGTTCAGGACGCTTGGCCATAAGTCACTGTACCCGCCACGCTACGCAGCCTCCTTCCGCCGCGCCGCGACTGCATCCGCGATCTGAATCGCGTTGAGCGCAGCCCCCTTGCGAAGCTGGTCCCCAGCGACCAACAGGCAGAACCGCTTGGCTGCACCAGGCACCTCGCCCGGATCCTCGCGCAGCCGCCCCACTAGCACCTCATCCCGTCCGCTCGCCTTGAGCGGCGTCGGAAACTCATTTGCCGCGCGATCATCAATCACGCGCACGCCCGCCGCATGCGCATACGCCGCGCGCACCGCGCTCAGCGACGCCGGCGACCCCAGCTCCACCGTAATCGCCTGCGTGTGCGCCCGGAACACCGGCACACGCACGCACGTCGGACTCACCGGCAGTTGCGGCAAGCCCCAGATCTTCCGGCTCTCGCTGATCATCTTCGCCTCTTCGCCATTGAGGCCCGTTTCCAGATTCACACTGCTGTTATGACTGAACACGTTGAACGCCGTCTGCTCGCGGAACACCTTCGGCTCGGCCTTGCCGCCCGCCAGCACGCGGCCCGCCTGCTCGCGCAGCTCTTCCATCGCGCTCGCGCCCGCGCCGCTCACCGCCTGATACGTCGACACCACAATGCGTGACACGCCAAACCGCTCATGCAGCGGCTGTAGCGCAAGCAGCATGATGATCGTCGAGCAGTTCGGATTCGCAATCAGCCGCGCCGCGCCGATCGCATCGCCATTGATCTCGGGCACCACCAGCGGCACCTTCGGATCAGCCCGGAACGCGCTTGAGTTGTCCACCACCAGCGCACCCGCCGCGATCGCATCGTTCGCATACAACTTCGCGACATCACTGCTTGCGCAGAACAGCGCGACATGCACGCCCTTGAACGCATCATGCGTCAGCTCCTGCACAACCAGTCGCGTCTCGCCATATGGCAGAAAAGTGCCCGCAGAACGCGCCGACGCCAGCGCGATGATCTTGTGCGCTGGATGCCCGCGCTCCTGCAGAATCGCCAGCGCCTCGCGGCCCACCGCGCCCGTCGCTCCAACCACAGCAATCGTGTGATGATGAGGAATCATGTGTCGTCCTTTCGTCAGTTACTTACTTGACCAGTTGCCCCGCCCCTGAAGCCTCGCGCGCCGCTGCGTGCGCGAGTTCAATCACGTCACCCAGCACCGCTTCCGCCGTGGGCCACCGCCCCGCGCCGCGGCCTTTCAGCGTGAGCACCTCACCGCTTGCCAGCGTCGCGACAATGCAGTTCTGCTCATTGCGGGCCTGCGCAAGCGGGTGCGAGTCATCCAGCCGCTGTGGCGCAATGCTCGCCCGCACGCGCGACCCTTCACGCTCCAGCGAAGCAACGAGCCGAATCGCCCGCCCCTCGCTCGCCGCCTGCTGCGCATCCGCAACGTCCAGCCCGCGAATCCCCGCGCGATCAATGTCATCCAGCGTCAACGCAACACCCAGCACGCGCTGCGCAATCAGCGTCAGCTTGTGCGCCGCATCAACACCATCCAAGTCCGCACTCGGATCAGCCTCAGCAAACCCCGCCGCCTGCGCCTTGGCGACAGCCTGCGCAAACGGCACGCCCTCTCGCAGCCGATCAAGAATGAAGTTCGTCGTCCCGTTGATCACCGCCTCCACGCGCACGACATCCTTCCCTGCCAAAACCTCCAGCACCGGCACCGCGCCGCCCACCGCCGCGCCACACAACAGCTTCGCACCGCTGCGCGCACTCGCCGCCGCAAACTCATCGCCATAGCGCGACACCACCGCCTTGTTCGCCGTCACAACGTGCGATCCGCGCTCAAGCGCAGCAAGAATCGCTTCGCGCGCCGGGTGCAGCCCGCCCATCGTCTCCACCACAATGTCTGCTCCGCTGCTCGCAACTGCCAGTACATCGCCATTCACCAGCCGCGTCGGTACATCATGCTTGCTCGCGTCTCGCACCGCAATCGCGCTCACGCTCAGCAAATGCGGCAGCTTTAACGCGTGCTCATACACCCCGCGACCCACCGTGCCCAGCCCCAGCAGCGCAACACGCAAGGGCGGCCGCACGCCGTCCCGCACACTCGCGCCCAACTGCGACGCATGCCCCGCAATCATCGTCCCCACAGGTCGCCCGATCGCGCCAATGTGCACGCTCACGCCATGCTGCTTCGCAAAGCGCACCGCCTTGTGCTGCACAATGCCCTCGGGCAACTTCAGCACATCGTCGTAGTTCGCCTGCACAAACCGCCGCGCGTTGTGATTGCTCGCCGGGTCCGCGTCATAAATCGCATCCACATCCTTCAGCAGCACGCACGGACACTTCAGCGCCGCCGCGATGTACAACGCGCTGAAGTCGCTCCCGCCGCGCCCCAGCAGCGCCGCGCGATTCAAATGGTCGCGCCCAATAAACCCCGGGACCACCAGCACACTCTTGTCTGCCAGCAGGCGTTCAATTGCGCTGGTATGAATCGCGATCGGATCGCTATCCAGCGGCGCACCATGCGTCCGCAGCGCAATCGCGCCTGGATCAACGCTGTTCGCCGGCACACCCGCCCGGTCCAGCGCGAGCGCCAACAGCGCTGCCGCATGCGCCTCGCCCGTGGCCGCCAACGCGGCCACTGCGTGTTCATCCACGCTCTCACCAAACGACCGCGCCTTGCTCAGCAGCCGATCCGTCTCGCCCGCAAACGCGCTCACCACCGCCACAACTTTCTTGCCCTCGCGCACGTGGCGATAAATCTCATGAATCGCGTGCGGCAGGTGCGACTCATCCGGCAAAATCGAAGAACCAAACTTCAGAACGATACACGACATGATCCAACTCACTTCCATGAGCGCGCAGCGGTGCCGCGCGAGAAAACCTGTGCTTGCAGTCCGGTGTATCCGCCGCTGTCGTGCCAACGAGTGCAATCACATCGCACCACGCACGCCGCAGTTCGCGGTTCACACATCAATCTCGTTTCAGAAGGTTCAAGACTCGCCCGCGAGCGAGTCTCGCGGACAAATCAAGCGACGGCGGAAGATGGAAGGGTGTGTACGCGCGCGCCGCGCGTCGTACCCGTCGTGGTCGTCGTCAGCGTGCGCGTGCCGCGACGCGTGCTCTTCGCACTCGTCCCCGTCACGATCTTGCTTTCCACAATCTTGCCTTCAGCGCCGCGAGCGCGAGCCGTACTCGCCTTCACGCCGCGCTGAGACTTCATCAGCGCCTGCTCCAAGTCCGCAATGATGTCCCGCGCATCTTCCAGCCCCACACTCAGTCGAATCAGACCATCAGTAATGCCCGTCGCCTCGCGCTGCGCCTTGGGCACATCGCCATGCGTCATGCTCACCGGATGCGTGATTAGCGTCTCCGTCGCGCCCAGATTCTCCGCCAGGCTGCACAGCTTCACACTGTTCATCACCGCGATGCCCGCGGCGGTGCCGCCATGCACTTCAAACGCGATGATGCCGCCATGCAGCGTCTCACCATCCGCGCACGCATGCTGCTTCAGTGCCAGCTCATGCTGCGCAAAGCTCGCCAGCCCCGGATACCACACGCTCTTGACCGCCGGGTGACTTTCCAGAAACTCCGCCACGCGCTGCGCATTCACGCAGTGCTGGCGCAGCCGCAAAGGCAGCGTCTTGAGTCCCTTCAGCGTCAGCCACGCATCCAGCGGAGCCTGAATGCTCCCCACCGTCTTGCGAATCAGCTTGAAGCGGTCATGCAGCTTCGAATCGCGCGTCACCAGCGAGCCGCCCACCGTCACGTTGTGCCCCTCGATGTACTTCGTCGTCGAGTACACGCTCACATCCGCGCCCAGCTCCAGCGGCTGCAAAATCACAGGCGTCAGGAAGGTGTTGTCCACCGCCAGCAGCACACCCTTCGCCCGCGTCACGCGTGCAATCGCTTCCACATCGCTCAGCACCAGCGTCGGGTTCGCAGGCGTCTCAATGAACACGATCTTCGTCTTCGCCGTGATCGCGCGCTCCACGTTCGCCGCATCGCGCGTATCCACAAACGTCACGTCAATGCCCAGCGGCCGCAGCACCTGTTCCACCAGCCGCACCGTGCCGCCATACAGCACGCGCCCCAGCACCGCATGGTCACCCGCGCGCAGCACGCTCAAAAACAGCGCACTGATCGCCGCCATGCCCGTCGAGTATGTCGTTGCAAAGGCCGGCGAATCGTCACGCGACTCCAGCGCAGCCAGCGCATCTTCCAGCGCACTCACCGTCGGGTTGCTCGCCCGGCTGTAGGTGTGCCCCTTGTGCTCCCCCACCGCTTCGTGCAAGTATGTCGTGCTTTGCACAATTGGCGCCACCAGCGCCCCCGTCGCTCCACACGCCCCGCGCCCCCCGCGAATCGCCACCGTCGCAATCCCCGCTCGCCCAGCCACCAACCCCCCTCGCTTACTCGGCTCCGCGCGATGCGCCGCTGCCTCACGTGCGAGTGATGCTGCCCCCTCCTTGGAGGAACGAACCGAAGTTGAAACGCGACGACGTGCCATGGGACTGCTCCACAGCATACCGAGAGGTGCGTTTGGGAAGGAATGGAATCTCACGCGGATTCCGTGGCTTTTTGCAAAGTTCGAGTGTGCCTCGCACACCAAACCCGCCGCATCGCCTGTCCTTCCCGGACAACGCTCGGCACCGCGACTGTTATTGCCCCTGAAACTTCTCATCGAAGCCCGGAGCCCAGCTCGGTTGCCGGTCAGGATCAAGTCCTGACACTCTGGATGCACCACAAGCCTATGACCCACCCGACTCTCCCGTCAAGTGGCCCTCCACACGCCACATAATGGACCATGCAACCAGCCTCTCGTCATCCCACAGTCTTGGCCGGACTCGCCTGCGTGCTTGCCGTTGCAGCCGTGTCACTCTCGGCGGTCGCACTCACTCTGCAGGTGCTTGAGTATCCCCTGCAAAAGCGGGAGCTCGCACAGAGCGTCACGCTGCTTGATCCGGCGAGCGATTCCCCCCGTGTCCGCATCGACGCTGATCTCGCCGCAGGATACGTGTGGGTATCCGATGGCTCGGGTTGGCGGCAAGTCTCCGTGTGTGAGCTCTGTGAGAAACAGCAGTCTCCCGCGGATTGAGCCTCACGCTGCATCAACCGTCCGAGCTTTCCTGGCCCCGAAGGGGCCACGGCCTGTAGCCACGAGCGCAACCCGTGGAGAGACGCGCCCAAATCTCGTGCCCCGGAGGGGCACAAGAACGTCCATCAACATCTCACTCGAGCAGCAGAATCGTGCTCCCTTGAACACTCGCCCGCCGCGGAAATTCGCAGATCACCGCAGTACTGGCACGCCCAGCTCTCGCAAGTACGCAAACGTCCCGTCATACAGCGCTGGCGAACGCGTCGGATCATTCACATCCCCCGCCGGAACCACGAGCACCATGCCTTGCCGCGCCCGCGTGAGCAACACGCGGTACGCGTTCTTCAAATGGGCCTGCCGTTCGCTCTTGCGGCTGCGTTGCCACTTGTCGCCGCGGAAGCCCCAGTGTTCCCAGCCCGGAGGCGCGAATCGCAAGTCAGCATCCCACACCACGCACGCCCAATCCAGCTCTAAGCCCTGCACGTGGAACTCCGTCGCCGCGTCTTCCAAGTAGTACGAGCTCCGCACATCGGTCTTGGGATGGAGGAACCAGTGCACCGGGTCAATGTCGACGCGCACGTCGATGGCCTCGGGCTTGAGCCGCTGGGCCTGCGACGACACCACCAGCCCGTAGCGTTCATTGCCGCGGGCCCGCTCGCGCAGCCACGCCTTCGCGGCTTTCACATCCCGCGTCAGCACGATCGGATAGCGAGCCGCGATCTTCTCCCACGCGGCCAACGCCGCCGTGCGGTCGGCATCCAGCACCGCCTTCACCCAGCCCGACACGTGCTCAGCCCTGAACGAACGCATCGACACCGCGAGATGCAAACTCTCGTGCGTGGTGACGTGTGCATGGCCTTCCAGCATCGCCAGCGCCGTTCCCGCTTCGTACTCCGAGTCGGTCAGGTGTGGCGACAGATGCACGTGCCAATGCGCAAAGTCGCTGCGAATTGCCCGCAGCCACTCGCCGATGCCGGCTTCGCCTGTGTTGATCTCCTGCCCGCCTCCCACAAGGCACACCACCACGGCCCAGTCGATGTGCCGATCCATGCACGAGATCAAGAAGGCGGGTTCGGACATCGCGAAGTTGGCGCGGCCCTTCTTCTGCTGCATGAACTTGGCGGTCTGATCGAGATTCCACGCCCGCTGGGCTTCATCGAACACAGCCACGTGGTCGCACGGTGGCTGATTCACATCGACGAGGCATTCATCGCGAAAGTGGTGCACGTTCTGAATGAATGCTTTGACCTCGCTGCGGACCGCGCCAATCTTCTCGACCCTGCCAGCGCTCGCCGCCCGGGCCACCTTGTCCCGCGCCAGCGCTTCACAGAGAATCTTGACCAAGGGGCCATTGCCCGACAGGAAAACACTGTGCAACTCGCTCTGTTTGTCTTGGTGCGTGGTTGCGACGTTCAGCCCCACCAGCGTCTTGCCCGCGCCGGGCACTCCCGTCACAAAACAAATGGCTTTGTGCTTATGCTCGCGAGCCTCCGCGATGATCGCCTCCACGGTGGCCGATGTCTGCGTGAGGTTGATCGCCTCCGCTTCGCGCCGCGAAATCTCCTCCACCTTGTGGCCGCCGTAGAGCGCCATGGCGGCTTCGATGATCGAGGGCGTGGGCTTGTACGCCGAGCGGGCCCACGCCTCCACATCCAGCGCGGGCGCGCCACACCACGCCGCGGCCGTGCGGAGCACCTCGCCGAGCGTTGTGGGCGTGGCCCGCAGCGGCCGCATCACCCCGTCGCGGTCACTCTCCATCACGGTGTGCACACGCGCCGCGACGGCGTGCGTCGCCACCACAATGGGCACCACTGGAGCCGCGTGCGTGCCGGCGTGAAAGTTCTTCATGTCCAGCCCATAGTCCCACACTTGGTTCATCGCATCCGACGTGAACTCGCGCTCGCCCACCTTGAACTCGATCACCACCACCACGCCGCGCACGACCACCAGCACATCAATCCGCTTGCCCATCCGCGGCACCGCAAACTCGAAGGCAACAAGCCCGTCCGCGTCCACGCCAATCAGCGCCTCACGCATGACGACGATCTGCTCCCGCCATGCATCACGCTGTGCTGTCTCAATCGCAAAGGCCGACGACGTGGTGAGGGCCGCCAGCACGGTGTCATCGTGCTGCGCACAAAAGTCGCCAATGCGAGCCGCGTAATACGCCCGACCCGACAACCCCTGCAAACGTGATGCATCCACGGACGCCATGCAGTACCAGGATACGGAACCTGCTCTAGCGGACCTCTCTGTGGAAATGTGGAGAGAGTGGACATGGTTTGTGCGCTCAATCCATGTCCACCATGCAGATCGCACTTGCATCGCAAAATGACTTCTGCGACAATGCGCATCTGGTGGACCGTCACGGACTCACCAAGTTCCTCTGTCCGCGAAAGCGGCGGCAGTCGGGTAGCCAAGTCGATGGCGACGAAGCGCCCCACGCGCCCGATGATCTCGCGGACACGGACTTGATGAAAATCGAACCATCCACCAGCGGTCTTGGGGTCGTTGGCAGTATCGACAGAACTGCCAACGCTGGGGTAAGGGAGCAAACCACTCACTGATCTCTCGTGGACCATGCCACGATGCTTCGCGCAAGCGAAGTAAGCCCAAGCCCGCCGATTCCGGTGCGCAAGCCGCTTTCCCACTCGGGTCTTCGGAACCGAGTGTGGACGATCATCCCACGCACGCGGAATTTGGCAGCCTGCTCAACCCCTGAGAAGCACCCAAGCCGCTACCGCGGCCACGGTTTCGCCTTGCCGTTCCTGCATTGATCCCCATCGCCTCTGCCTACTTCCCACTCCTCACACAAAAACCTCGAGCACCCCCACCGCTCCCACCACGCAGCTCACCACGCCGTTGAGCGTGAAGAACGCCATATTCAGTGCGGGCGGCGGGTTGTCGCTGCCGTCTGGATTTGGCGTAAGCGACTTGCGTGCGAGCTTGGTCACGACGCCATGCTCCACCAGCAGCAGTGTCGCGACCGCGCCCATCGCTATGACAAACAACATCCCAAATCGCGGCTCGCTGCGCCACGCCATGATGAGCGCGGCAAACGCCAGCATGTGCAGCAGGCGGCTCACCCACAGAGCGCCGCGCGTGCCAAGCTTCGCGGGCACACTCGACAGCTTGTTCGCGCGATCAAAGTCCCGGTCCTGCAACGCGTATACCACATCAAACCCCGCGACCCACAGCAGCACGAACCCGGCGAGCCACCACACCACAGGCAGTGCCTGCAGCGCGGCGGGATCAATTGCAATCACCGCCGCCAGCGGACTCACTGCCAACGCGCCACCCAGAAAGATGTGACACCACGCCGTGAAGCGCTTCGTGAAGCTGTAGAACGCGATCCAGGCGAGCACCGGCACACTGAGTGCGAGCGGCCACACATTGCCGAACAACAGGCCAAACAGGCCGCACACGCCGATGAATCCTGCGGCGCAGGAGCCGGCCGCGAACCAGCCCTGTTTCACAGTCAGCGCGCCGCGTGCGAACACGCGCCGCTGTGTGCGTGCATTACGCGCGTCGATGTCGCGATCCACCAATCGATTGACGAGCATGGCCCACGTGCGGGCGAGCACCATGCACACCACAATCAGTCCGAGCTGCGCCCAGAAGCGCTGCGTGTCCGTCCAGGTGCTCAGCAGTCCGTCTGCATCAAGCGGCGTGTAGCCCGCATAGGGAGATGCCAGAAAGGTCGCAAGAATCGCGAACGGCAGTGCGAAGATCGAGTGCGCGAGCTTGATGTCGGCGGCGATCAGACGCAGCGCAAGCCAGGGAGATGACGCGGGCGAGGCGAGAGCGGACATGAGGCGTGAAGCGTAACACGTGTCCGCTTGCTCGATACCATTCCGTGTGAGCCAGTTTGAGCGTCCACCAGAACTGACGGGGAGCGTCACTATCGTGCGCGGCGGGCTTGGCGCGCGCATTATCGGCTTTGTCATCTTTCTGCTCTTGCTTGCGGCGATCGTCGCGGTTGTCGCGGTGTTGCTGCCGGTCGCGCTGGTTGCGGTCGTCATCGGCGCGGTGCTGCTCGCGCTGCTTGTCGCGTGGATTCGGTTCCGTATCTGGTGCGTCAAGCTTCGCGCCCCCAACGGCGCGCTCGACGGCCGCCGCAACGTGCGCGTGCGCGGCCCGGGCGACGAACGAGACGTGGTGTGACACACGTACAGTCTTGCCATGAACCGCCTCATCGCAGTTTCTGTGCTCGCCGCTGTCGCGCTCGCTGGCTGCAATCGCACGCCGCCTCCGCCGCCGCTGAGTGAAGGACGCATGACATTTCTGCGACCACTCACCGCTCCTGAGTACACCTATACCACGCGCGGCGTGATCACCGGGTTGCCCGGTCGCGGCACGCTGTACGTGCAGGTGCACCACGAGGAGATTCCTGAGTTTGTCAACAAAGCCGGCGAGAAGACAGGCATGAAAGAGATGATCATGGACATGCCCAATGCCATTCCCGATGTGAAACTCGACGAGTTTGCCATCGGCGACAAGGTGAGCATGACCTTTGAAGTGCGCTACAAGACCGACCCTCGCATGGTCATCACCAAGATTGAGAAGCTGTCGGCGGACACAGCGATGAATCTACGACCCATGGAAGACATGCGCTGATCACGTGGCGATGTGCCCGGCGCGGAGTCGTATCACCTCATCATCACTTTGCCGCAGGCTTGGCCTGCTGCACGATCCAGTCGGTCAGCTGCTTGAGGAACGCGGGATCGATGGTCGTTTCGATGGTCGCGTATTCGCCCACGCCACCCGTGGTGGCGGGTTGGAAGAGGTGGTTGAGCTTGGGGGCGATGATCGTCGTGACGTTGGTGTTTCCCGCGGTGTGCAGGGCTTTCTGGATCTCGGGCACGTTCTGGTCAACGAGCACTTGGGTGTCAATCTCGCCGTTGGCGATGAGTACCGGCTGCTTCATTTGCGCGAGTGGGCCGCGCGGATCGTGGCGGAGGAACCAGCGCATCCACTTGCCGGTGATGCCGGCGTTGGAGTACTCCTCGCGTTCGGCAGCGTTGGTGATGTTGTGCTTCGTCAGCACTTCGTCGATCTGCGCAAGCGCGTCTTGCGTTGACGTGTCGCTGGCGAGAATCGCGAGGACATCGCGCTGCACGAGACTCGCAGACTCGATGTCCGCCTCGGGTGCGCCGCCAGCGCGCATGATGGCGACCAACTGCCTTTCGAGGACTTCGCGGCCTGTGACGCCTGGACCAGCGAGCAGCGCGACAAAGGCGATCGTGGGATCCTTGCTTGCGACAAGCGGCGCGATGAGACCGCCTTCGCTGTGGCCGATCAGCCCGACGCGCGCGGGATCGATATCAGCGCGCGTGCGCAGATACGCGACGGCGGCGGCGACATCGGCTGCGTAATCGAGGCTGGTGGCGTTGTTCCCGAGTGCTTTGTCGCTCTTGCCGGTGCCGGGGTCGTCTACGCGCAGCACGGCGACGCCCGCGCGACTGATCGTGTCGGCGAGCAGGCGAAAGGGCTTGTGACCCATGAGTGTGCAGTCGCGGTCTTGCGGGCCGCTGCCTGAGATGAGCACGACGGCGGCGTGGCGATTGTCTTTCGCGAAGTGCGACTGCGGGATGGTGAGGGTGCCGGCGAGTGTGCCCTTCGTGGCGGGGTTGATGAAGGTGACATCTTCGTTGGTGTACTGCGAGGGGTCGAGCAGGCTGTCTTGCGGGCGGACGAGCGCGGTGCTTTCGCCTTCTGCCAGGCGCTTGAGCGTGATGGGCAGTTCCATGCCGCCCTGCGTCATGACGCCAGTGGCGGTGCCGGCGGCTTGATCGACTTTGAGCGTGAACGACGCCTTGCTGGCGTCGGTCATGGGCGGCACCTGGAGCACGAAAGCCATGGACGTGTCGTCAATCTTCACGTCTTTCAGCGGGGCTTTGTCGAGGTTTTGCGCGGGGATGGAGAGCTTGGCGGCATCAGCAGCTTCGACGTGGACGATCACGCCGAGCTTCTGGCCCATGACATCGATATCGCCTTTCCAGTTGACGGGATTCGCGAGAGCGAATGTGGCAAGCGAAACCGAGACAAAAGTGGCGAAAAGAGATGTCATGCGGCGTTGTTCGGACGAGGACTACAACTGTTTCATATGAAGAAGGTTCTGATCTACTCCATGCTGCTGATCGCGGGACTGGTGGGCTCGCAGTTGCTGCCTTCGACAGTGGGCCCGTCGTATGACGCGTTCATGCCGTGGATTCAGGCGCTGACGATGGTGGCGCTGAGTTACATCATGATCGGTGTGGGGCGCGAGTTTGAGATTGACAAGAGCAATCTGAAGCAGTACGGCTGGGACTATGTGGTTGGCGCGACGGCGGCGGCGTTTCCGTGGATCTTCTGCTGCCTGTACTTCATTTATGTGATCCTGCCGCCTGAGGCTTGGACGAGTTGGCCTGCGTGGAAGGAAACGTTGCTGGCTTCGCGCTTTGCGGCACCGACGAGTGCAGGTGTGCTGTTCAGCATGTTGGCGGCGGCGGGGCTTGCGGCGACATGGGTGTTCAAGAAGGCACGCATTCTCGCGATCTTTGACGATCTTGACACCATTCTGCTCATGATTCCGCTGAAGATGGCGATGGTGGGCATGAAGTGGCAGCTTGGTGTGGTTGTGATCTTCATGGCGATCATGCTGTGGATCGCGTATAAGTGGCTGCACCAGTTGCGCATCCCTAGCGGATGGAAGATGACGCTGCTATACAGCATTGTCATGGTCGGCATCGTCACGCTGATTCACAAGTTTTCGCTACGGCTTGATCCGATGGTGCCGATTCACATCGAGGTGCTGCTGCCGGCGTTTGTGCTCGGCTGCGTGATGAAGCTGCCTGATCGCAAGCTGGACAAAAACGGCGACGCAATCCTCGATCACGAAGAGCACGCGCACGAGCGCGTCGGCACGATTGTGTCGGCCGCATTCATGCTGTTGGTGGGGTTGTCGATGCCGAGCGTGGTGGAGAGCCTGCGCGGCGGCGCGACGCCCGTGGACGGCGAAGCTGCCAAGGAAGGCGCGGGGCTCATCAAGCACGCACTCTCGACCATGACGCCTGCGATGGGCTGGGGCACTATCGCGATGCATGTGCTCGCAGTGACGGCGCTGGCGAACCTCGGCAAGATGTTCCCCGCGCTGTGCTACCGGCGTGAAGCGACGCTGCGCGAGCGGCTTGCTGTTGCCATTGGCATGTGGCCCCGCGGTGAAGTGGGTGCGGGCGTGCTTGTCATCAGCCTGAGTTACGGCATTGGCGGGCCCATCGTGGTCATCGCCATGCTGTCGCTGGCGCTGAACCTGGTGATGACGGGTGTGTTCATTCTGATCGTCAAAAAGCTGCTCTCGGGCGTGGCGAAGACGGTGCATTGATGCAGCATTCGCGTCACGCGAAGCGTGGCGGTACCCACCTCACCCCAGCACCCCGCGCCACTTGCTCATCCGCTCGTGCCGCGTCAAATCAAACTTCAGGGGCGTCACCGTGATCTGGTGCTTCATGAGCAGGTCGACATCGCTGCCTTCTTCGGTGGCGTGGAAGTCCAGGCCATGGCCAGCAGCCCAGTAGTAGGTGTCGCCCAGCGGGCTCATGCGCTGTTCGTATTTGTCGATGAGGCCGTGCACGTTCATGGGGCAGACGTGGATGGCGGGCATCATTGTCGGCGCGGGCACGGCGTTGGTGAGCTGCGGCTTGCTGTGCGTGCTGGCGAGTTCGATGCGATCAACCTTGGGCTCTTCGCCATCGGCCCACGCTTCTTCGGTTGTGGGGATGTTGATGCTGAGAATCTCGCCGGCTTCGAGGTCGCCTTTGCGGAAGATCTGCTCGAGCACGTGGCGGGCGCGGTGCGCGGCGAGATCGAAGCGGGGCTTGCCGCGACCGAGGCGGAGGCTGACGGCGATGCTGGGGATGCCCAGGAACGCGCCTTCGATCGCGGCGGCGACGGTGCCGGAGTAAATCACGTTGATGCCGCAATTGGCGCCGGCGTTCATGCCGCTGATGACGACATCGGGCTTGCCTTGCATGCGCGATGGCCAGATGGACGAAACCGCGAGCTTGACGCAGTCGGCGGGGCGACCATCGACGGCGACGCCAGATGCGCTGGGGGCGCTGCCTGTGCCGCGGAGGCGCTCTTCGCGCACCATCAGCGGTTCGTGAAAGGTGATGCCGTGCGAGGTGGCGCTTTGGACGGTGAGCGGCGCGACGACGAGGCACTCAGATTTGGGCCCGCCCAGCGCGCCGGGGTACTGGGGCGTGTCGTGCATGAGAGCGTCGTGCAGGGCGATGATGCCGGGGGCGCGGATGCCGTCGTCGTTGGTCAGGAGGATGCGCATGGGGCTGGAGCGTACGAGCGCAGCAGCGCTGTTACCGGCATGCGCCGCCAGCGAGGACGTTGAAGAAGGAGATGATGTCGTTTTCGTCGGGGAATACGGCATCGTTGTTGAAGTCGATGTCGTTACAGCCCCGCACGGGGTTGCAGGTGGAGGGCGTGTCGCCCGCGAGCACGCTGAAGAAGTCGGCGACATCTTGGTCGTCGGGGAAGATGTCGTCGTTGTTGAAGTCGATGCTGTCGCAGGTGGGCTCCACCTCGAGCCACGCGAGATAGCCGTTGAAGTCGCCGCCTGCGAGAATGTTGTAGCCGGAGGTGGCAAGGGCCCTCACGTCGGCACGCGAGAAGACGTCTGGGGCGTTGGAGACGGGCAGCCACTGCTGACCATCCCAGACTGCGACGCCTCCCGGAAGGTTGACATCTTCGGGCGTTGGTGATTCGAAAACCCATCCCGTGCGTTGGAAGACTCCGCCGGCGACGAGCACATCGGAACAGGAGAACGCAGTGGTGAGTGCAAAGACGGAGTTGCCCAAGCCTCGGCCGAGCGGTCGCCACACGCCGTTTTCGAGGATGGCGACGCCTCCAAGGCGCTGGTTGAATTCATTCACAGTTGCGAAGGAGCCGCCGATGATGAGTTTGCCTTGGAAGGTGACCATGGTTGCGACGTTGGATGGACCCGCAGGCTCCCACGTCGTGCCGGTCCAGCGCGCGAGAGGAAAGTTGCCTCCTGCGTAGAGGGTGCCTTCGCGCACATGCAGTGAACTGACAGCGAGGGAGGGCGCGCCGGGAGAGCCGACGCCGTTGCCCAAGGGTGACCATGTTTGTGTGGGCTCATCCCAGTAGGCGACGCGGTTAGCCGGTGCGCCGCCTGCCGAGAGGAACTGGCCGCCCACGACGACGCCTGATTGGAACGGTGTGATGGCGAGGGCTGGAGCGGAGAGGCCGGTGCCCAGCGCGCGCCAGGTGTTGGTGACGCGGTCGAGCAAGGCGATATGCGAGGCGGGGACGCCGTCAACGGAGCTGAAGATACCGCCGAGGTAGATGCCTGCGGGTGTGGTTGCCAGGGCGTAACCAAATTGCGAGCCGGAGTCCTGACTGCTGGGGCGAGCCAGAGGGCCTTGTGCCGCGGTGGAATTCAGAGGGACGGAAGCGATCATGTCGCAGGAGCGTCCGGCGAAGGCGTTGAAGTCGCCCGCGACGACGATGCGGTCATTGTCGCGGAGCAGTGCGTTGACGCGCCAACTGGGCGAGCGTGTGAAAGCGGGCACGAAGCGCGTGCCGTCGAGTGTGTACATGCCCGAGTCGCGTCCGACGAAGGTGCGACCTTCGAAGGTGGCGGAGGTGAAGGAGCCGAAGCCGCCGACTTGGGGACCGGCGGTGAAGGTGTCGGGATTGGCGCGGAAGCGAATCGTGTCGGAGTTGCCAAAGCCGCCATGCAGCAAGAGGGAGTTGTCGGGCTGGGGTGAAATTTCGCTGATGCTGCCGGAACCGAGGAAGGTCCAGACGGAGTTGTTGTAGCGATAGAGGCCATTGAAGGTGCCGGCGTAGAGCGCACCTTGGAAGGCCTGCAGGGAACTGGCGTTGGCGAATGTGAAACCGGTGCTGACCCACGTGGTGCCGATGAGTCGAAAGACCTGCGGGCCTTGATCGACGCCGTTGATGCGATACGCGCTCATGGACATGAAGATCTGGCCGTTGACTTCTTCGATGTCGAGGACCGAGCCGCTGTTGATGTCGCCTGGGGGGTCAAGGCGTGTCCATGTGGAGCCGTTGAAGCGAGCGATATCGCGGAAGGGCTGATCGCCGAGTTCGCTGAA